>NZ_JBSWTB010000001.1:0-370000 GCF_056158305.1 Alteromonas sp. AWM4_230
TAATGGGACCTGGCAGTGTCCTACTCTCACATGGGGAAGCCCCACACTACCATCGGCGCTAATACGTTTCACTTCTGAGTTCGGAATGGAGTCAGGTGGTACCGTATCGCTATGGCTGCCAGGAAAAACTTTTAGTGCAGAATCATGACGCTTTTTGTCATGACTTCTGCGCAAGGAGGACTAACAGTACTCTCAGGAGCATGTTTAATCATCGTTGCTTAATAACTAACAAATCGGAAAGTTTGATATTAATTCAATCAGTGAGTAACTACTTTTTACTCTTACTTGCTTACTTTAGCTTGTCTACAACACTTCCAAAAGCCTAAAGCTTTTTGGGCGTTGTATGGTTAAGCCTCTCGGGCAATTAGTACAGGTTAGCTTAACGCCTTACAACGCTTCCACACCCTGCCTATCAACGTCATCGTCTATAACAACCCTTCCAGACCTTAAAGGTCAGGGATGACTCATCTTTGGGCCGGCTTCCCGCTTAGATGCTTTCAGCGGTTATCCGTTCCGAACATAGCTACCGGGCAATGCGATTGGCATCACAACCCGAACACCAGCGGTTCGTCCACTCCGGTCCTCTCGTACTAGGAGCAGCTCCCATCAATCATCCAACGCCCACACCAGATAGGGACCGAACTGTCTCACGACGTTCTAAACCCAGCTCGCGTACCACTTTAAATGGCGAACAGCCATACCCTTGGGACCGACTTCAGCCCCAGGATGTGATGAGCCGACATCGAGGTGCCAAACACCGCCGTCGATATGAACTCTTGGGCGGTATCAGCCTGTTATCCCCGGAGTACCTTTTATCCGTTGAGCGATGGCCCTTCCATACAGAACCACCGGATCACTATGACCTACTTTCGTACCTGCTCGACGTGTCTGTCTCGCAGTTAAGCTAGCTTATGCCATTGCACTAACCTCACGATGTCCGACCGTGATTAGCTAACCTTCGTGCTCCTCCGTTACTATTTGGGAGGAGACCGCCCCAGTCAAACTACCCACCAGACACTGTCCACAACCCCGATAAGGGGCCAATGTTAGAACATCAAACATACAAGGGTGGTATTTCAAGGACGGCTCCACACAATCTAGCGACTGTGCTTCAAAGCCTCCCACCTATCCTACACATGTAGGTTCAATGTTCAGTGCCAAGCTGTAGTAAAGGTTCACGGGGTCTTTCCGTCTAGGTGCGGGTACACAGCATCTTCACTGCGATTTCAATTTCACTGAGTCTCGGGTGGAGACAGCGTGGCCATGGTTACACCATTCGTGCAGGTCGGAACTTACCCGACAAGGAATTTCGCTACCTTAGGACCGTTATAGTTACGGCCGCCGTTTACCGGGGCTTCGATCAAGAGCTTCGTCCGAGGACTAACCCCATCAATTAACCTTCCGGCACCGGGCAGGTGTCACACCCTATACGTCCTCTTACGAGTTTGCAGAGTGCTGTGTTTTTAATAAACAGTCCCAGCCACCTGGTCACTGCGGCCTCCATTTGCTTACCACGCGAAGTGTTCACAAACAGAGGCGTACCTTCTCCCGAAGTTACGGTACAATTTTGCCGAGTTCCTTCACCCGAGTTCTCTCAAGCGCCTTAGTATTCTCTACCTGACCACCTGTGTCGGTTTGGGGTACGGTTCATATAATCATAAGTTTAGAAGCTTTTCCTGGAAGCAGGGCATCAACAACTTCACTCCCTTGGGAGCTCGTCTCGTGTCTCGGCCTTGAAAACCCGGATTTACCTAAGTCTTCAGCCTACGCACTTTCACTTGGACAACCAACGCCAAGCTTGCCTAGCCTTCTCCGTCCCTCCATCACTGATTATATAAGTACGGAAATATTAATCCGTTTCCCATCGACTACGCATTTCTGCCTCGCCTTAGGGGCCGACTTACCCTGCCCTGATTAGCATGGGACAGGAAACCTTGGTCTTCCGGCGTGGGAGTTTTTCACTCCCATTATCGTTACTCATGTCAGCATTCGCACTTGTGATATGTCCAGCAAGCTTTACAACTCACCTTCATCCACTTACACAACGCTCCCCTACCCAGCATGTAAACATGCTGCCGCAGCTTCGGTATATTGCTTAGCCCCGTTACATCTTCCGCGCAGGCCGACTCGACTAGTGAGCTATTACGCTTTCTTTAAAGGGTGGCTGCTTCTAAGCCAACCTCCTAGCTGTCTATGCCTTCCCACATCGTTTCCCACTTAGCAATATTTTGGGACCTTAGCTGGCGGTCTGGGTTGTTTCCCTCTCCACGACGGACGTTAGCACCCGCCGTGTGTCTCCCGGATAGTTCTCATTGGTATTCGGAGTTTGCAAAGGGTTGGTAAGTCGGGATGACCCCCTAGCCTTAACAGTGCTCTACCCCCAATGGAATTCGTCCGAGGCTCTACCTAAATAGATTTCGGGGAGAACCAGCTATCTCCCGGTTTGATTGGCCTTTCACCCCCAGCCACAAGTCATCCCCTAACTTTTCAACGTTAGTGGGTTCGGTCCTCCAGTTGATGTTACTCAACCTTCAACCTGCTCATGGCTAGATCACCGGGTTTCGGGTCTATACCTAGCAACTAAACGCGCAGTTAACACTCGCTTTCGCTACGGCTCCGCTATTCGCTTAACCTTGCTACTAAATATAAGTCGCTGACCCATTATACAAAAGGTACGCAGTCACCCCGAAGGGCTCCCACTGCTTGTACGTATACGGTTTCAGGTTCTATTTCACTCCCCTCACAGGGGTTCTTTTCGCCTTTCCCTCACGGTACTGGTTCACTATCGGTCAGTTAGGAGTATTTAGCCTTGGAGGATGGTCCCCCCATATTCAGTCAAGATAACACGTGTCCCGACCTACTCGATTTCACTGTAAAGATTGCGTCGTGTACAGGGCTATCACCTTGTATCGCTCCTCTTCCCAAAGGATTCCACTACATTCAATACAGCTTAAGGGCTGTTCCCCGTTCGCTCGCCGCTACTAGGGGAATCTCAATTGATTTCTTTTCCTAAGGGTACTTAGATGTTTCAGTTCCCCTCGTTCGCCTCGTCACACTATGTATTCATGTAACGATACCTATAAATAGGTGGGTTTCCCCATTCGGACATCTGTGGCTCAAATGCATTTTGTCGGCTCACCACAGCTTTTCGCAGACTTACACGTCCTTCATCGCCTCTAACTGCCAAGGCATCCACCGTATACGCTTCGTCACTTAACCATACAACCCCAAACAGCCTTTTGACTTCTGTCTAAGTTATGTCGCATGAATGACAAGCTAATCGGAAGAATTGCCTTGCTATCAATAAATTGATAACAAGCAATTCAGTCAAGTAGAGTAAAAAGTTCATCTTTCGATTTCTCAGTTACTCAATTTTGATTGATTACTATTAATATCAGCTTTCCAAATTGTTAAAGAACATTCGATGTTTCCTGCAAAAGCAGTACTTTCATCTTTAGAGTAAAAAACCCTAATCAATGCTTACTGAAACAGTAAATATTCATTAGGATTTCGGGTTCAACGTGACACGTTTCTACCTTTTTTACCTTCCTTTCTTAAAGCAAGGAAATGGTAGGCTTGGGCAGACTTGAACTGCCGACCTCACCCTTATCAGGGGTGCGCTCTAACCAGCTGAGCTACAAGCCTTCAGTACTTCGCTTATGCAAGCTCAGTGTCAAGTAGATGGTGGAGCTAAGCAGGATCGAACTGCTGACCTCCTGAATGCAAATCAGGCGCTCTCCCAGCTGAGCTATAGCCCCATAAACTTGTGTCGTTCTTCATTTTAAACAAGACTATCTGTGTAGGCACTGCATCAAGGCGTCTATCGACGTAATGGTAAGGAGGTGATCCAACCCCAGGTTCCCCTAGGGTTACCTTGTTACGACTTCACCCCAGTCATGAAACACAAAGTGGTAATCGTCCTCCCGAAGGTTAGACTAACTACTTCTTTTGCATCCCACTCCCATGGTGTGACGGGCGGTGTGTACAAGGCCCGGGAACGTATTCACCGCAGTATTCTGACCTGCGATTACTAGCGATTCCGACTTCATGGAGTCGAGTTGCAGACTCCAATCCGGACTACGACATTCTTTAAGGGGTCCGCTCCACATCACTGTCTCGCTTCCCTCTGTAAATGCCATTGTAGCACGTGTGTAGCCCTACACGTAAGGGCCATGATGACTTGACGTCGTCCCCACCTTCCTCCGGTTTGTCACCGGCAGTCTCCTTAGAGTGCCCAACTTAAGGCTGGCAACTAAGGACAAGGGTTGCGCTCGTTGCGGGACTTAACCCAACATCTCACGACACGAGCTGACGACAGCCATGCAGCACCTGTGTCAGAGTTCCCGAAGGCACCAATCTATCTCTAGAAAGTTCTCTGCATGTCAAGTGTAGGTAAGGTTCTTCGCGTTGCATCGAATTAAACCACATGCTCCACCGCTTGTGCGGGCCCCCGTCAATTCATTTGAGTTTTAACCTTGCGGCCGTACTCCCCAGGCGGTCTACTTAGCGCGTTAGCTTCGCTACTCACGACTTAAAGTCACAAACAGCTAGTAGACAGCGTTTACGGTGTGGACTACCAGGGTATCTAATCCTGTTCGCTACCCACACTTTCGCACATGAGCGTCAGTCTTTGGCCAGGGAGTCGCCTTCGCCACTGATGTTCCTCCAGATATCTACGCATTTCACCGCTACACCTGGAATTCCACTCCCCTCTCCAAGACTCTAGTCTGCCAGTTCTAAATGACCATCCCAGGTTGAGCCCGGGGCTTTCACATCTAGCTTAACAAACCGCCTGCGTGCGCTTTACGCCCAGTAATTCCGATTAACGCTCGCACCCTCCGTATTACCGCGGCTGCTGGCACGGAGTTAGCCGGTGCTTCTTCTGTTGTTAACGTCACGGCTAGCAGGTATTAACTACTAACTTTTCCTCACAACTGAAAGTGCTTTACAACCCGAAGGCCTTCTTCACACACGCGGCATGGCTGCATCAGGGTTTCCCCCATTGTGCAATATTCCCCACTGCTGCCTCCCGTAGGAGTCTGGGCCGTGTCTCAGTCCCAGTGTGGCTGATCTTCCTCTCAGAACAGCTAGAGATCGTCGCCTTGGTAAGCCTTTACCTTACCAACTAGCTAATCTCACTTGGGCCTCTCTTTGCGCCGGAGCCTAAGCCCCGTTTGGTCCGTAGACATTATGCGGTATTAGCAGTCGTTTCCAACTGTTATCCCCCTCGCAAAGGCAAGTTCCCAAGCATTACTCACCCGTCCGCCACTCGTCATCTTCTAGCAAGCTAGAAATGTTACCGTTCGACTTGCATGTGTTAGGCCTGCCGCCAGCGTTCAATCTGAGCCATGATCAAACTCTTCAATTAAATATATCGAAATATGAATCGTCGTTATTTGACACTCTTAACGAGTGCCCACACAGATTGTCTTGTCTAAATTGTTAAAGAACGTTGCGACTTCGTCGCAATTCACTAGAAGCCGTTGCCTCTTAGTGACTCACCCTGTTCGAGTGAGGTGCGCATTATACGCTGGAAGTTTTCGTTGTCAACACTTTTTGAAAATTTATTTTCTGAAGCGTTTCTTCTAAACTCCCGTCTTTACTGGCCTATATAGGTAGTAGAGACTTACTTCAGGAGGGTTGCTGTTTTGCTTTTCCCCCGAAGCGGATGCGCATTTTAGGGAAATGAGCGCTCACGTCAACACTTATTTCGAAAAAAACCTTATTTTTCGATCGTTTGCACAAACAACACACAAAACGTTCATTAAAACCACGAATTCACCTCACTTTTAACCATCTATAAGGTTAGTTAAGTGGTATCCGCTGTGTTGTACTATAAATTAAATAACTCGTAGCTATTAAAAAACGCCCTTATCAGGAGCACTTTATGAAGGTTTCGGAATTTAAGACCGCGGGAAAACTCATTACTGGACTAGGTGCTATTAAAGCCCTTACTGATGAAATGAAGCGTTTAGGCATAAATAATTGCGCTGTGATAACTGATAAAGGCGTATCTTCTTCAGGGCTTCTCGACCAAATACTCACGCTCACTCCTTCTAAACCTTTACTTATTGTTGATGACATACCTCCTGAGCCTGAAGTAGATGTTATAGAAAGAAAGTTGCGCTTGCTTCGGGAAAAACAAATAGACGGAATAATCGCGCTGGGCGGAGGCAGTGCTATTGATAGCGCTAAAGTACTTGCCTCAACATATGACTATACCGGACCTCTTGTAGATCTCTTCGGTGAAAATACACTTACACAAAGAAATCTCCCCCTTATTGTTATCCCCACTACCGCTGGTACAGGTTCCGAAGTTACCAACATTGCTATATTGTCTGACCCTAAGGCCAAAATGAAAAAAGGCATTGTTAGCCACTGCTTACTACCCGATGTAGCAATTGTTGCACCTGAGATGACTAAAACGTGCCCTGCGTCCATTACAGCAGCTAGTGGAATAGACGCATTCGTTCACGCTCTTGAAGCTTATATAAGTGTAAATGCCAGCCCAATTACCGATGCGTTAGCAGAGAAAGCACTGAAGCTTATCTTTAATTCATTACTTCACGCTTATAATAATGGTGAGAACTTGTCAGCACGCGAAGATATGGCCACCGGCAGTTTAATGGCTGGCCTTGCGTTTGGAAACGCGGGCGTGGGCGCAGTACATGCACTGGCTTACCCCTTAGGCGGGCGCTTTCATTTATCACATGGCATGAGTAACGCGGTAATGCTTCCTCACGTTTTGAAAGTTAATGCGCCTTTCTGCCAAGACAAACTTTATTGCGTAGCTAAGCTACTGAAGGTATGTGAGCGTCACCATTCAAAAGAAGAAGCAGTTAAGCTGCTATTAGGTGCTATAGAAAAGCTGTGTAGGGATGTAGACATACCCGCTTCACTCACCCATTTTAATATTTCGCCAACTTGTGTAGGGGAACTAGCAGAAGAAGCGAGTAAAGTAACTCGCCTTCTTCGCAATAATCCCAAGCAATTAAGTATTGAAGAGATTGAAGATATATATCGGCTTGCGTTTTAAAGCGGTCTTATCCACATATTTTTAAAGCTTACTAAGTTACCGTGATCTTGCAATTGAAGCGGGGCACATCCGTGCGCTTTATATTTGGGTGCACCTATCCATTCTGTGGTTCCTTGGATCTCGGTATGGTTTTGAACCACTACGCCATTATGTATTACGGTAACATAGCCCTTTGTCGCTAACTCTTCCCCGTTAAAGGTAGGAGCTTTATAGATAATGTCATAGGTTTGCCACTCACCAGGGGCCTTCATAGCATTGACTAACGGGATAGTTTGCTTATATACACTTGCTGCCTGACCATTGGGATAGGTCTTATTCTGATATGAGTCTAATACCTGAATCTCGTACCTTTGCTGAAGGAAGATACCGCTGTTATTACGCTGCTGTCCTTCCATACCGGCTTCTGGCTGAGGCGCTTTCCACTCTACGTGCAGTTGTACATCACAAAACGCTTCGTTCGTTTTAATATCGCCCGTGCCTGGTTTTACGGTAAGTACACCTTCTTGAAGCGTCCATTTAGCCTCACCTTCTTTTACCGAACTCCAATTTGATAAGTCATTGCCAATTAAAATAGTGGCATCAGAAGGCGCGCCATTTTCATCGAAAGAAACAACTTCCGGAACCGGCTCCCAAACTTCTGTTTTGGCTGCCTGCTGTTCACGAGTTAGGCGTGACTCGCTTTTCTCTGTATCTGCTTTTGTTGTTGCGCACGCAGTAAGCGGCATAAGTAGCGCCACTGTAGAGGCAAGAAGAGTCTTATTCATTGTGTTAGTACCTTTTCTAATCTGTTTCATCACTATGTAGCGATTGGCTTTTTTGTTTTTGCTTTATTCACTAAGCTTTATATATCAAGCTCTTGTCTATCAAGCCTTTGTATACCTGGCTTACGTGGCCCACGCTTTGTCGCCCTTCTTATAAGGAAATGCTCCGTCGTAACGCCCAGGAATAGCTACATATCGAAGTACTTTGGTAGCACCAACTTGTGACGTGAAAAAGCAATAAAGTGTCAGTTGCTTTAATAAGGTGAAGTAGTGAGGGGTTGGCTCATCGGTACCAGGCTCCCATTGACTTGGTTTGCCTGTTTCAACGCCTTGATAAACGCCGTTAGAAAGATTCGCCGCTTTTGCTTCCACATCCAAATCGTTAAAGAAAGTTTCTCGCTCTTGCTTGGTAAGCTGGATAAATGGCTTATTGAAGCGACTTTTACTTAATGAAGATATTTTCTTTATGCCATCGACAAACGTTTTTTGAAGTAAGGGTGTGTAGCAATCGGTTACCAGCACAGCCATTGTTGCACCAACGTTTGCAGCTTTTGCTCCGGGCGTATCTGTTTGGGGGATGATTACCTCCCCCATCTCATTGAGTAGAGCCACGTCTTTTTCATTTAATAATGTGTCACTTAGCGGTACCGCAGGAATATCTTTGTAGGCAAACACATTTCCTGCAAATAACGCCGTACCCGTGGCTGTCGCGATAAGTTTAAGTAGTTCTCTGCGTTCCATTAAAGATTTCCTCGCTTTAACTCTTCCACGGCAAATTCAGCAGCTCTTGCCGTTAGCGCCATATAGGTTAGCGACGGGTTAACACAACTGCCTGATGTCATTGCTGCACCATCTGTAACAAAGACGTTAGGTGCGTCCCATACTTGGTTGTGCGCATTTAACACAGACGTTTTTGGATCTCTGCCCATACGCGCTGTACCCATTTCGTGAATACCCATGCCAGGAGCATAGTCGGCATCCCAACCTTGAACATTCTTAAGCCCAGCTGCTTCGAACATATCAACGGCGTCTTGCTGCATATCTTTACGCATCTTGAGTTCGTTTTCTTTGATCTCAACGTCCATGGCAAGTACTGGCAAGCCCCACTTATCGGTGACTTTTTTGTTCAGGTACACTTTATTTTCGTGGTACGGAAGAATTTCACCGAAAGCTGTCATCCCGATGGTCCAAGGACCCGGCTCGGTGATCGCATCTTTTAGTCCTGCTCCTATACCAAGTTCGGCAATGTCTTTGCGCCAGCCCGAACGACTTGCGCTGCCTTGATAGCCGAATCCACGTAGATAGTCACGCTTATCACTACCCCAATTTCTAAACCTTGGCACATAGAAACCGCTTGGTCTGCGTCCGTAAGTATATTTATCCTCAAAGCCTTCTACTTCTGCCGATGCTCCTACTCTAAAGTGGTGGTCCATAACGTTGTGGCCTAGCTCGCCACTACTGCTTCCCAATCCACCGTCCCACACATCCGTGGCAGAATTCATTAGTACCCATGCCGAGTTCAAAGCTGACGCATTAACGAAAACGATTTTACTTTTAAATACATAAGTCTCGTTGGTTTCTGCATCGATAATTTCAACGCCAGTGGCGCGCTTTTTGTCTTTTTCGAACAAGATCTCTTTTACAATCGAGAAAGGACGAAGGGTTAAGTTACCTGTTTTAACAGCCGCCGGAAGCGTAGATGCTTGCGTACTAAAGTAGCCACCAAACGGACATCCCAACCAACACTTATTGCGGTACTGACAATGAACACGTCCTTCTTCAGGTTTGCTTTGTGTCATGTTAGATGTTCGACCGTGTACTAAATGGCGCGAGCCTTCGTAAGCTTTTTTAACCCGTGCAGCGACACTTTCCTCTACAATATTCATTGGCATCGGCGGCTGGTAAATACCATCAGGCAACACATCTAAACCATCTCGGTTGCCGCTGATACCTGCGAATTTTTCTACATAGTCATACCAGGGTGCTAAGTCTTCGTAGCGAATAGGCCAGTCAACCGCTATACCTTCTTTAGCATTGGCTTCAAAATCTTCTTTGTTTAAACGGTAGCTTTGGCGCCCCCATAACAATGAGCGCCCGCCTACATGGTAGCCTCTGTACCAGTCAAAGCGCTTGTCTTCGGTATAAGGATTTTCTTTTTCATTTGCCCACATACCGTAGGTTTTTTCATTAAGTGGGTAGTCGCGTTTGAGCACCGGATAATCTACTTTCATCGCCTGTGTAGGTAAGTCGCGATGTGGATAATCCCAATCTTCTTTATGCGCATTCTTGTAGTCTTTTATATGTTCAATATTTTGACCACGCTCTAGCATAAGCACTTTTAAGCCTTTCTCGGTAAGCTCTTTCGCAGCCAAACCACCACTGATACCAGACCCAATGACTATTGCATCGTATTCGTTACTCGCCATAACACGTCCTTAAAACTTCATTCGTCGCTGTGCCTGTTCGCACGTTATACATCGCAGATTTGAATCGCTTGGTGTAGCGACGCTATTCTGCTGGCTTTGCTTTTCGGTGTAGGTATAAACTCTTGTGCTAGATAGCCTTTGAATCCGGTCTGAACAATGGCTTTAGCAATGGCTTCATAATTAAGTTCTTGTGAAGCATCTATTTCGTGACGTCCAGGAACGCCGGCCGTGTGATAATGACCAAAGTACTGATGGTTATCGCGAATAGTTCGGATGATATCCCCTTCATTAATTTGCATGTGGTAGATATCGTAAAGCAGCGAGAAGTGCTGCGAGCCAAGACGTTTGCAAAGTTCTATGCCCCACGCAGAGTTGTCGGCCATGTAATCAGGGTGATCGACTTTGCTGTTGAATAGCTCCATGAAGATCACCACATTGCGTTTTTCAGCGTGAGGTAAAATTCGCTGTAATCCTTTGACGGCAGTTTCAAGCCCGTCTTCCGACGACATTCCTCTGGCATTGCCGCTAAAACAAATAAGGTTGGTGTAACCTGCATCGGCGACTAAATCGATGTGCTTTAAATAGCGTGCTTCTAGTTCATCGTGTAATTCAGCATGAATAAAGCCATCTTCAAGGCTAATTTCAGCGCCATTACACATAGAAGAGTCGATGCCATATTGCTTTAGTACAGGCCAATCTTCAGGGCCAACCAAGTCAATTGCTCCAAACCCTAATTGCTTAACAGTTTTGCACAACTCTTCAATGCTTAAATCGCCGTAAGTCCATCGACTTACCGAGTGATTCACATTGCCTCTAAGCGGTGTATTCATGACATTACGACCTTTACCTGCTTTGGTTGACTCGCCTACCGCTAAACTAGAGGCGGTTAATCCTACTCCAGCTATTCCTACCCCAGTCACTGCCATGCTTTGAAGTAACTTTCTGCGGGCATTGTTATGCATCGGCATTAACCTTCTCCTTTCTAAATAGAATGGCAAAGAGTACTAACACCACCGCGGCAAACCCTGCTGGGAATAACCAAACCTGCTGCCAACTATGGGCACCTGTTTCCAACGTATAGGTATCAGTAATTGCGCCTGCTACAGCAAACCCCACCAGCATACCTACGCCGTACGTAGCCAAGGTAATTAGCCCTTGCGCGGCACTTTTTACATGTTCTCCCGCTTTTGCATTGGTATAGATTTGGCCTGATACAAAGAAGAAGTCGTAGCAAATACCGTGCAGTGCAATACCGATAATAAGCATGAATAAACTTTCGTCAGCGTTCCCAAATGCGAACAACGCATAGCGAATTACCCAAGCAGCCATACCAATTACTAAGGTGGCTTTAATGCCAAAGCGATTCAAAAATACCGGTAGAGCCAACATAAACAGTACTTCAGATACTTGGCCCAACGTCATTTTTCCTGTGGCGTTTTCAACGCCTATTTCAGTAAGGAATGGATTCGCATTCTGGTAGTAAAACGCCAGTGGAATACAAATAAGTACCGATGAGAGAAAGAATACAAAGAAGTTTTTGTCTTTTAACAGTGCCAACGCGTCTAAGCCAAGAATGTCGCGTATAGTTACCGTTTTACCGCTAGATTGAGGTGGCGTGTTTGGTAGTGTAAAACTGAACACACCTAAAATTAACGAGGCAATGCTACATAATAAGAAGGTGTTTTTGAGCATACCATCGGCAATAGATTGGGCAGAATCCCATGAGAATACATAGCTAATCATAAGACCTGCCACAATCCAGCCGATAGTGCCCCACACACGAACTTTTCCGAACTCTTTCGACGGGTCGACCATTTGCCCGAATGACACCGAGTTGACCAGTGCCAGCGTAGGCATATAGGCAATCATGTACGCCAACACATAAGGGTAGAAGCTGGCAAAATCATTCGCTTGGTACATACAATACATAAGTACGGCGCCAATGAGGTGTAAGAAACCGAGGATCTTTTCTGCATTAAAGAATCGGTCGGCAATAAGCCCCACAATGAAGGGGGCAATAATGGCGCCCCAACTTTGGGTTGAGAAAGCCATACCGATTTGCCCGCCATTAGCAGCCAAGGTATTCGACAAATACGTACCTAATGTTACAAACCAGCCTCCCCAAATGAAGAACTGGAGGAACATCATCAAACTCAGGCGTAGGGTTATCATAGTTATTGTTATCCTGTTGATGGCGCTTAGCGCTCAAGCCCTAAAATACGATTATTCTTCGCTTCACTCACATCACCACCCGCAAAATCGTCAAAAGCGTATTTGCTTGGCTCAATAATATGTGAAGCAATGAAAGGCGCGCCTTCTGCAGCACCTTGCGCACTGTCTTTTAAGCAGCATTCCCACTCAAGTACTGCCCAGCCGGTGAAGCCGTACTGGGTAAGCTTGCTAAAAATTCCTTTGAAGTCGACCTGGCCGTCGCCAAGGGAACGAAAACGGCCAGCTCGTTCTTGCCAGTCTTGATAGCCGCCGTACACACCGTTTCTACCGTTCGGATTGAACTCGGCGTCTTTAACGTGAAACATTTTGATCCGGCTGTGGTAGCGGTCGATGAAGTCGAGGTAGTCAAGCTGCTGCAAAACAAAGTGGCTTGGGTCAAAAAGAATATTTGCCCGAGGGTGGTTATCTACCGCACTTAAAAACTGCTCGAACGACGCACCATCGTGCAGGTCTTCACCAGGGTGGATTTCATAACACACGTCTACGCCCGCATCATCGAATGCATCAAGTATGGGCTTCCAACGCTTAGCGAGTTCAGCAAAGCCTTGCTCAACCAAGCCAGCTGGACGCTGAGGCCAGGGGTAAACCAAGTGCCACATTAATGCACCTGAAAACGTAGCGTGGGCTTTTAACCCCAAACGTTTACTAGCGATAGCCGCACATTTCAGCTGGTTGATTGCCCACTCGGTTCGCTCTTGTGGCTTGCCGTGTAAGTGCGCCGGTGCAAAATTATCGAATAACTCGTCGTAAGCAGGGTGTACAGCAACTAACTGACCTTGTAAGTGCGTAGAAAGCTCGGTTATTTCCACGCCAGCGTCTTTACAAGTTTGCGCTATATTGTCGCAGTACTCTTGGCTTTCAGCCGCTTTCTCTAAATCGAAAAGACTAGAATCGGTAGGAACTTGTATTCCCTTATAGCCAAGCGACGCTGCCCACTTCGCCATATTTTCGAGCGTATCGAAAGGCGCTTCTTTTCCCATAAACTGGGCAAGGAAGATTGCGGGCCCTTTTATAGGTTGTTGGTTAGTAGCCATAAGCGATCACCTTTTTCATATTAAGTTGTAGTTGCATTATTGCGTTCCTTCCTGACTAACCGACTCCCATTTAGTGTCACTGTCAGTACTAGCTAGCATGGCGTCGATAAATACCATTCCGCGTAAGCCTGAATTTATTCCAGGAACGCCGTCAGCTTTGCCTTTTCGATTAGCGCGCACTGCTTTGGCAAAGTCGGTATACAAATTTGCCATGGCTTCTAAGTAACCCTCTGGATGACCAGCTGGAACACGACAACGTTCAGATGCCTCATCACATAGACCAACTTGACCTTGGCCCGCTCTAAACACTTGATAAGGGGCATCAACCGGGCGATAGATGACAGAGTTTGGCTCCATTTGGCGCCACTCCAGACCACCTTTGTCACCATATACACGGATCTTCAATGCGTTTTCCTCCCCGGCACATACCTGTGAAGCAATCAACACACCCGAAGCGCCCTTTCTAGTTTTGATAAGCGCAGCACCGTCATCGTCCAATCGACGTCCTTCAACATGCGTGTTCAACTCGCCAGATAGCGAAGTAACACTGTCGTTTAATACAAACTCAACCAGACCAAAGGCATGAGTACCTATGTCTCC
Source organism: Alteromonas sp. AWM4_230 (assembly GCF_056158305.1). Lineage (NCBI taxonomy): Bacteria > Pseudomonadati > Pseudomonadota > Gammaproteobacteria > Alteromonadales > Alteromonadaceae > Alteromonas > Alteromonas sp. AWM4_230. The sequence continues at coordinate 14,090 of NZ_JBSWTB010000001.1, forward strand.
CATTGCACCTGTTGCCCCAGAAATTGCTGGGTCGGTGCGCCACTGCGCTTGCTTATTGTGCGTTTCTTCTTCGCCAGACAACCAGCCTTGGGGATACTCAACATACACTTTTCGAATGTTGCCCAGCTTACCGCTTTCAATAAGATGACGAGCTTGCCAAACCATAGGATAACCAAGGTAGGTATGAGCCAAGCCATATAGCGATTCATTTGCGTGAATAACATCTTGCAGCTCTTTTACTTCAGCAAAGCTAACGCCAGCTGGTTTTTCACAGAAGACATGAAAGCCCGCTTTAATTGCGGCAATTGAAATGGGTACATGAAGATGATTAGGTGTGACGATTACTACCACCTGCATGCGCTCTTGCTCAGGCAACTTAGCTTCTTCGTCAAGCATTGCCTGCCAACTACTATATGCGCGAGTTAACGGCACGTTTAACGATGCGGCAGTGCGTGAGTTATTGTCTTCATTTCGGCTAAATGCGCCACACACCAACTGGTAGTTCCCATCTAACCCTGCGGCATGGCGATGTACGGCACCGATAAATGCACCTTCACCGCCGCCGATCATTCCCATTCGTATTGGTTGCATCGAAATTCCTCTTTGTGCAATTGCACTATTGGTGTAGCTAATGCGATAAAATGTAACCCGTTACATTTTAATGGTCAATACAAAAAACAGCATTTTATTAATCTAAAGTTTACATTTGGCAGTGTAATATTGGCTATCAACCCAAATAAGTGGCGATAAAACGGGCTGAATATAGAAGACGGATGAAGTGAAATTTACAATTAATCTACAAATAACCTTTGACGTTCTCATTAAAGTACGTATTCTTAAGTCAAAATGAAAACGGTTACATTCCACCTTTACGGTTAATTTTAATTCGCTACCATCGTATAACGCCTACCGTTAGCTGGTTGGGTTTACAATGCATACATGAACTAACAAATAACAAAAATAGAAATGGCAAATATTAGAGATGTAGCAGATAGTGCCGGCGTTTCGGTTGCTACCGTATCAAGAACACTACAACAACCTGAGCGTGTTTCTCCAAAAACACGCAATAAGGTAATGGCTGCAGTTCAGGCAGTGGGATATAAACCTAACTTAATGGCGGTTAAGTTTCGCTCGGGAAAAACGCACAATTTAGTGGTATTGGTGCCCACGGTAGCAAACGTATTTTTTGCCCGTGTTATTAGCGGCATGCAGGAAGCCGCTGCAGAGCTAGGTTATTCCATTTTGCTTGCCAACACCCTTGGTAACAGTGAAATTGAAGGCCATTACGCCAAAATGGTAAGCACTTCGCAGGCAGACGGGCTTATTCAGTTGCGTGCACACAATCCTTTTGATGCCACTATGGTCAATGACAATGGTCTACTTCCCATGGTCAATGCTTGTGAAGTGATTGACGATGGCCAATATCCTGTTGTGTCGTTAGATAACCGCGCCGCGGCCAAAGCAATGACCGAGCACCTAATTTCGTTAGGGCATTCCCGCATTGCCATGATCAAGGGGCCAAACTCAAGCCCGCTGACCCAAGACCGGTTAGTTGGCTACCAAGACGCACTAACGCAAGCTGGTATTTCCTTTGATGAAAACTTGCTGTTCCCAGGCGACTTTACATTGCAGGCCGGATACAACGCCGGTGAAACTATCGCCCGTTTGAAAGACAGGCCTACCGCTGTTTTTTGTGAAAACGACGAAACAGCTATTGGTGCTATGCAAGCCTTCAAGCAGGCTAATTTGCATGTGCCAAACGATATTTCTGTAGCAGGTTTCGACGACATTGCGTTCTCAGCCTTTGTCGACCCGCCGCTAACGACTATTGCACAACCGGCAGAAGAGTTTGGTAGAACGGCGGTTACGCTTTTAGTGGACCTACTGAACGGCAAAATTCGCAAAGCCCCCAAGGTTATTATGCCGTTTGAACTTATTGTACGTGGGAGCACAGGCAAGGCTTTGAGTTAATTAGTGAGAGTAAAGCGCCAGCACCTATGAACCTAGATATATAAAGGAGCACACAGTGAATTGGAGTAAAGAAACGTTAAGCAAGACAGTGATTTTAGACGCGGCCAGCAACATTGGCTCTGGCGTTTCAAGACGACAGTTCATTAAATACTCGTCTGGTTTATTGGCGGCTATGAGCGCTCCTGCTGTTTTGGCAGATACGAGTTTGGCGAACGGGCATGGTGGTGATAAAGGAGCAATGATGAAGGGCATGCATAACAGCGCGGTTGGCCTGCAGCTTTATACCCTAAGAGATATTATGAAAGTAAGTGTACCGGCTACGCTTAAACTGGTAGCTGACGTAGGCTATACGGAAATGGAGTTTGCAGGCTACTTTGACCATAGTGCAAAAGAAATTAAGCAACTGCTTGATGAAAACGGCCTTACTGCGCCATCGGCTCATATTCAATTAGATGCGTTCGATAATAACCTTTCACAAATTTTAGATGACGCTCACACCGTTGGTCACAAGTACTTGGTAGTTCCTTGGCTTAGCGAAGCTCAGCGCGGTACGGGTATAGCGCCTTACCAAGCCCTTGCAGAAAAGCTAAACACCATTGGTGAAGCCTGTAAGAAAGAAGGCATTACCCTTGCCTACCACAACCACGATTTCGAGTTTGAAGTGCGCGACGGCAAGACACCGTTAGACGTACTAATTAACCAGACCGATCCAGACCTTGTTACCATGGAGCTAGATTTGTACTGGACGGTTAAAGCGGGTAAAAACCCCGTTGATTACTTTAAGCAGTACCCAGGCCGCTTTAAGCTTTGGCATGTAAAAGATTTGGCGGAAGACGGCAGCTTTGCTGATGTAGGCACAGGCACCATTAACTTTAAAGAAATATTCGCACACGGCAAGTTGGCAGGCATTGAACATAAATTTGTAGAGCGCGACCAAACCACCGACCGCATAGCCACTATTGAACAGGGCTTTAAAGCGGTAAGCGCATTAAATAAAGGCGTTAGTTAACGCTTTTGACCGTACCGTGTTTATAATGGGCACATAGCAAAGCATCATAATAGTAGTAATTTTATGAGAGAACTTTTCAGTGCCCTTTCTCGCACATTAAGCCCCTATTACACCGAAATGAGCATTATGCTTATGGCCACAATTTTAGTGGTGTACGGCGACCTGATTAACGGCCATGTAAAACGCATTCTTGCACCTTATCACTTTATTATTCGCGTTAGCATGTTTGTAGTGCTGTGTGCCTTCGGCTATGGCGCACTAACCTTGTACGGCGCACCTTTCTTGAAACACACCCTAGCCTACTTGCCTTGGAAGTACCAAGGAGCAGGCTATGTGGCATCGTTTCTGTTGATTGGCTTTTTGGCGGAAAGGCGTAGGTATGTTTAGCAGCTTTTTTTACTCTGTCTTAAAAAACTAAGCGACAGTTTTACTATATTGCTCTATGTACTTTTTAGGTGGTAGATGCATGACCTTTTTGAAAGAGGTAGAAAAGTAAGCAGCTGTTCCAAAACCCACGTCTAGACATGTATCTAAAATGCTATTTCCTTCTAGCAGCAGTGGAATAGACTTTTCGATTCTAAAGCGCGACAGAAACTCGCTGAAATTGTAGTCGAACAACTCAGACATCCTTCGATTTAAGCTTCTTGGGCTTATCAATAATTGTGAGGCAGCTTGGTCTCTATTGAATGCTTCATCATGATAGTTCTTTTCAAGAACAGCGATGAAGTTTAGATAAAATGCCATATCCTTCTCGTTATCAAATTCTGGAATTATTAAGCACCCGAATTTGAAAACGGGAAGCGTACTTTCATCATCTTCTTTTTCTTTTGCTTCTCTGATCGACAATAAGTGTTCAACACGCAGAATTATTTCTTCATTTGAAGCAGGCTTTGCTAAGAAGTAATCCACTTTTTCTTCTAGCGCTGCTTTCTCCAGTTCAGCTCCTGTTTCAGCAGTGAGCATTAATATCGGAATGTTTGCGTAGCTAGGGTTTTGGCGAATAGCCTTAGTTAAACCAAGGCCATCCATTTCGTGCATCATTTGATCCGTTATTACCAAGTCCACCAAATAATGTTGCATTACATCTAAGGCTTGGACACCATTTCGCGCGACTAGACAACGATATTTGTCTGAGAACAGGTCGAAAAGGTAAGAACGGAATTCTCTGCTGTCATCAACAATTAACAGCGATTTCTTGTTTGTTTTTGCATCCGCTGGCACAAGATCTTCAGCGTGCGAATTCACAAAAGCAATATCATCAACCGGCAATGTTACGGTTACTTTTGTTCCCACACCTTTTTGGCTTTGGAGTGCAATCTCTCCTTGGTTTAACTCTACTAGAGTTTTAACCGTAGCCAATCCCACACCATCTCCATCTAATTTTGTGTTGCCCCTAGCAAACCTTTCAAACACTTTGCTTTGCAAGTTCTCATCTATTCCCTCACCATCATCATTTACAATAATCTTTAGCGCCTTGCTATCCTGTACTGCGCTAACTTTTATCGTGCCAAGTTCAGGTGTAAACTTGATAGCGTTCTGAACAAGATTAGCCAATATTTTTTCTAAGCTCTCACTAATCAGAGACACATCTTTTTTAACCTTTATCCGAACTTCTAAATTTTGTCTTTTTTGTTTAGCTAAAGGCTCAAGAGATAAAACAATAAAACGAATATTTTCAGGTGAATAGGACTTGTAATAATCTTCTGCTTTGAAAGCTGTCGGGACATCCTGACTCATCTGGTTAATTAATTGCTCGACCCTTTTCACATTGTCTTGAATACAGATTAGTTCTTTGCGCGAGCCCTTATCTGCATCAGAAATTTTTTCTAATGAACCATTAATCACTTGAATAGGTGTTCGAAGTTCAGAGGTGATATCGTTTATAAAACGCTCTTTACTGCGCAGCATTTTTTCGAACTTTGAATGCCCGTCAGTAATTTCATAGCGAGTAAGATGTGCGTATAGATTGGTGGTTTTGAATTTTTCATAAAGCTTACTTGCAATACCCACCTTCCATAAGTAATAAAGCAATATGACGATAGATAGATATAAAATGATGCCCCATTTAGAGGCCCAGAAAGGCGGAGCTATATCAAACTTTATAGTCAACCCATTTGAAGTGTCTCTATTGTGGCTGCTAATTACATAAAGCGTGTGAGTACCAAAGCCCAAGTCACTTAAAGTTAAACTCATTGATGTTTTGTTATGTGAGAACCAAGCATTATCGTCTAACTTGAACTCAATCCCCTCGCTCTTGCTATAAACATCACTATCGACAAAATTAAAGGTGATCTCTTTAAAATCGCTGTCGAAGTTAAAATTGAGATGCTCAGGAAAGTGAAGCTCGTTCTGTCCTTTTTTATCATTCCATTTAATGTGCGTTAGAACAGTAGTTTCTACTTCAGTGGGTAGATTTTTAAGGCTTTGTATTAATTCCTTTTCATCGAGCAAATAACTGTATTTATCCCCTTTCACTAACACTTTTGTGCGCAGTTCCTCAAAACTTCTGTACTCAAAGTCTGTATCAAAAAGACCAAACTGCATGCCAACATTAAAAGCTGACTCACTTGTCCGAGGTTTTATGAAAAGCCCCATATTTGAGGCCACCCATAGATTACCGCTCTCAGTAACCATAGCGCCGCGAATAAACCTTAGTTCACTTAGTCCCTGAATAAATGAAGAGTTGACCAAGCCACTCTTCTTATCGATTTCTTTTAAGCCAGCCCCAGATGTACATAGCAAATAAGCGCTTTCAAACTCAATTAAACACTGAAGTCCAAACCAATTCCCTTCGTCGGAGCTAATTGTCCGCCAGTTAAACTTAGACAACTGAAAATGCACATTATCAAACGCATCAAAAGCAACTAGCTCACCACCACTTAACAAAGAGCTATAAACAATATTACGGGGAGCTTTGATTGTGTCTTTTATGGCTTCATTCACTAAATAGTAGTAGTTGGCGCTAACTCCATCATCGAAGTAAAAATAGAAAGTGTTTTTATCGACTTGAATAAAATGAGTGAAATCACTTCTACACAGTTCCAATGGGTTTACACCTGCTAACCGAGCAAAAATTTCTTCTTTGTGGGATGTACAATGGGTGATTTTATCTTTTACTAACTTTTTCTCAGTTAGCTCCCCACTGCTTTCATTTAAAGTAAATAGACCATTTTCAATTCTGACCAATGTTTCCGTTTCGTCGATAGCAGATTTCTGTATGTTTTCTCTTAAAGCGTTCCCATTGAGCGATACTAGGTTTGTCGACAACTTTGTTTTGGGTAAAGAAATTAAGCCCAATTGAGATGAAGCAATAAGCATTGAATCATAAGGGCCGACCGCTATTTTGGTTATAGAGCGAATTGCCTCAGATGTCAGAACTGGGTTCATAAAGGGAGGCGTTGAAAGCTTCCCATTTTCTAACATTAATAGCCTCCCATCCGAAACCCAAATTTTGTTATCTTCTGTTTTAATTACATCGTTTATATAAGTACCACTAATTCCCTCAGTAGGAATATATCGCTCTTTATTGCCAAATATGTAAAGTCCCTCTGGACCTCCAATGTATAGCTCTTTATCGATCACCTTGATAAATGTCGCACTAGATAGCAACGGTAATTTGTCTCTTAATTTATACTCTTCCACACTACCTGCCGTTTCTGAAATTGAGACGTAACCTTTGTCTGAAGCTATATGCACGTTACTTTTTTCAGAAAAAAGAGAGTAAACACCATTTAACTTTAAAGCTGCCAATTGGGAGCTTAACTCGGTCGAATGGCTTGATTGCCTATTCACTTGTATAACATCGTCGATGACAGAAAAGTAAAAGTTTGTGGAAGTCATTGTCATGGCCCAAACAGAGCGTGACCAATTTCTATCGGCAAATAGCTGCTTAGCTTCCTTGGTTTTTAAATTAATTTCGAAAATACCCACGCCATATTCGACAACCCACAAACTAGCGCCAATCAAGTGGATATCAGAGATGATACCTGTAGCATTACTGGTCGTGTTAAACTTTAAACGCTCGGACTCCTTTCCAATTACTTCGAACACACCATTTTCCGCGGCTACATAAACTACCTTGTTTGATACCTCTATATCGCGGATAACGCCTGAAGGAATCCCGCCGAAGGTAGTCCTCCCCTCTAAATTGACACCTATGGCTTGGCCCGTTTTTGGAAGAAAAATCAAATAGACAAGGAAAATTAGGACATAAGGATGAGTCTTCAGTCGATATCGATGAACTGTCTCAGTAGTCATATCTTACATCCCTGTATAGCGTGTACTTTTTAATTGCTCATAAGAGCAGGAAGATTAAAAAAATAGGAATGGACATGAATATCGAACAAAAAACAAACATGCAAGAGCTGGCTGAGGAAGACTATACTAAAGTATATGCAGGGATTAACGTGCCATTATTGGATGGAGGTTATTATTTTATTTTACCAATAGGGCCGATAAAACCAAAAAAACCAGATGTGGATAGATGACATCTAAACCAATAACCACTTCATCCCAGCATTCTCGGCGGCTTGCTGGTCATAAATAAAGTCGCCTACATACAGGCAGTCTTCAGGTTGAAGCTGCCATGTATTCGCCACCATTAATAAGGCGGTTGGATCGGGTTTGGCTGGGGCATCTTCGCGGGTAAGCACGTAGTCGATAGGTATACTGTTGTTGGCTACTTTAATAGCGGTAGCTTGGCGGCAGTTGCGGGTAACAATTGCCATGGGAAGTTTGTGTTCCTGTACCTTTTCTACCATGGCTTTGCCTATGGCTAGCCATTTTGCATTCTGCGCATCCTCTAGTTCGTGCTGCAAAATAGTGCGGTGTGCATTGGCTTTGGTTTCCGCGCAGCTAAGGGCATCGACAAAGGTAAGAATATCCTCGTCTTGTGGGCAGCCTATGTCGGCGCGCATTCGCGTAAAGTTAAGGCTAGACTCTACCAAGGTGCCGTCTAAATCGAATATTACACCTTTAATGCCGGTTAAGTTCATCTGCTCTACACTCACGCTTTTCTCGTCCTTTTACTTCATTAATACTCTAGAGACACGATTAAGACACACTTAAAACAGTTCAGCGCGTTTTTGCTCATATTTTCTGATACCAATATAATGCCACAAAAGCCTTTCACCTTCTGTTACGTTTACTTAAGGCTATGATGTTTTAACTAAAAACCAACTGGATGATTTAAGTTTACGCCAACTACACCATGCATTAGCATAGCCGCTCTTTTTGGCAGACTAAACGTTGCCCTTTCTCATTTATTCATATTGTTAACAGGTAGTTTATGGGTGTTTTTGCTGCGCTAGGTACAGCGCTTTGTTGGGCTATTGCTGCGCGCTTATTCCGTGGTACGGGCAACGCATTTTCGCCGCTAACTATGAACTTTTGGAAAGGCTTAATTTCAATTACCATATTGGCCGTTGTGCTACTTTTCGTTCAGCCAACCGGGCTTACCACTGGCGCAGTGTTGTGGCTATTGCTTAGCGGCCTTATTGGCATAGGCATTGGCGACACCTGTTTCTTTAAAGCCCTACAGAGCATTGGCGATAGCCAAGCGGTACTGGTAGCCGAAACCCTTGCGCCTTTATTTACCGCGCTTTTCGCTATGGCCTTTATTGGCGAGTGGATTACCTGGCAGCAGTGGGTTGGCGTTGCTGTAGTGCTATTCTCGGTGGATATGGTGATAAAGGCACGTAAACGCAGTTCTACTCATGTATTTGCTACCAGCGGTTATTTATATGGCGTAGGCGCCGCACTATGCCAGGCCATTGGCGCGGTAGTAAGCCGCGACATTTTAAGCGCTGGAGAAGTTGACGCGGCAAGCGCGGCATTTTTGCGATTAGTAGGCGGCATGGCCTTTGTGATACCGCTTATAGCCTTAACCAAAACCCGCTATATGCCTGTTATCGACTATCAAAGTAGCCACGGCAAGCGCATATGGCCGGCTTTTGTAGTAGCAACATTGCTTGGTACTACTGCCGCTATCTACTTACAAATGTTTGCGTTCGCCTATGCCAAAGCCGCCGTTGTTCAAACGTTAATTGCCACCAGTGCGTTAATGTCGTTAGGGGTAGCCTGGGTGCTTGGTGAAAAAGCGACAAAAGCCACCATTGCATGGTCTGCCGTTGCCTTAGTTGGCGTGGCAATTTTGGTAAGTTTTGGGTCGCCTGTGCATTAGGGGTGATGTGCTTACCACTTACAATAGCTGCTAAATTCAGACACAAAATACGCATAAGAACATAAAAAAGCAGTAAGATTTACGGGCTTTATATAGTAGTTATTGGCTCAAATCGATATTATAAAGAAAAAACGTAAACGCTATCTCTTATGGCTCGAAGGTTATATTTAACAGTCTTATCTTTTTTCAGCGTGTTGTTCGCTTCTTCTGCGACTCTGGCAAATACTGATGTCGATGCCGTTATCGAAAAAGTTCGCTCGCCCTCGTACGATTGCCCAAGTCAATCGTTACTGCCAGAGTTAGAACAAACGCTCACTTTAGAAAGCCTCACACCCCAACAACGTTTTGCTTTGACCGTAGCCAAAGGGCAGTTTTTAATTTGTCGCGGCAAGTATGAAGAAGCAGAAAAAATGCTGCTTAAAGCCATAATGCAGGGCAATATAGATGAAAGCTCGTACGCATTTGCATCGGCTATTTATCAAATTGGCTTTTCTTATGATGCCAGAGAAAACCCGGCGCGCTGTAAATATTACCAACAGGCCCAAGATTTATCTTCACCAAAACGTCATAGCGATATTTTCACCAGCTCTTCGCTAGGGCTGATTAGCTATTGTTCAGAGTCTACGTCGCCCGAAGTCAGACTAGGTAAAATGTTCGGCGTGCTTAAACGCTATTCCGATAACGGTAGCCCAGGCGAACTCGCGCATATCCACAACGCTATCGGTCTTCTCTATGGTAGCCTAGAGCAGCACGCGCTGGCCGCCGAGCAATATTTGAAAGCACATAAAATGGGCCTACTTGTTTACAAAGGCAGCAATAAGGTAAGTATTATTATTAGTGCCATTGTATCACTGCTAAGTAGCGGTCAGACTGATAAAGCCTATCAAAGTATTTTGGAGCTAGGTGCACTGAATAGCGAAATCAACACGCCACTCAGTAATTTTTTGTATCAATATGCACTGTCTATCTACCATAGAAAAACGCGTGATTATAGTAATCTAGCCTACACCCTTCCGGCCCTCGAAGAGGCAACTGCAAATATCTCTAGCTCCCTCGGTCATAAACTGGTTGCTTGGCACAAAGCCGAATTATGTTTACATAACAACGATCTCACCTGTGTAGAGCAATATTTAGCTGGCATTGGCGCATTAGACAAAATCGTTATTCCAAAAGTCTTCAATACAAACCTGGATTACTTAAGTTTTAACGTTTCCATGTACCTAGCGTTAAAAGATATTGCTCTAACCAAGGAAGCGCACAACATCTACTCAAAAGAGGTCACGAAGCGACGTGAAGTGGCACAAGATACCGCTTTAATTGTTGGCGCCGCCAATCTGTATACACGTATTTATGATCTTGAATCAGCCATTGAAAAAGCCGAAGAACAAAGAAGGAATACTTTGTATACCGCTATCGTTGTGTTCTTAGCGCTCGTTCTTATTGCCGGGTACGTTTTACGTAAAAAGCATCTTGCACGCAAAGCCATCGACCCAGTAACACTTCTACTTAATGCCGATTCAGCCATCGCACGCATTAATAAACTGGATGCCCCTAAAAAGGGTCGAGCTATTGCTATTGCAATATTCGACATCAGTAACCTACGTGAAATAACGCGTAAAATGGGCTCTACGAAAGGCGATTTTGTGTTGCGGCAAATTGCACAAACTTTTCAGACCGTTATTCGAGGCAACGATATTCTCGGCCGCTTTGGAACCGACCAATTCATTTTATGCCTTCACAATATTGAAGAACGAAGCGCGCGCCAGTTCTTTGACCGAGTGCAAAGCGCGCTAGAAAGCACCTTTGAGAGCGACACCACAGATGACTATATTACGGTAGAGTCTCAAATGAGCGTATTTATTGCTACCGAAAAAATTACTGGGCTTAACGATATACTCGATGACATCGCCATGTCGATTGATATGGAAAGTCGAACCGATACCAATTAAAATTTTCATAAGCAAAGAACGCGCGGCCCGTTATTACGTTATTATATTACCGCGCGTTTTTGTTGTAACGGAAGCTTGTTTACTGGTTCAGGTACGTCTGAAAACGGGTATACACGCCATTGGTCCAACCGAAACCTAGCTGAACGTCGTATTCACCGCCGCCTGCTTTTATTTCCGGTTCACACACATTGTACTTTTCAAGTAGCACACCGTTTGATGCAAAGTGGCCTTCAATGGTTTTACAAAAGCGCAGCATGATGGTTTGAGCCTGCATTTCAAACCCATAGTTGCGCAGCCCTTCAACGGCGAACAGTTGAAGCGGCGCCCAGCCATTTGGCGCATCCCATTGTTGCGACGTAGCGTTTGAAGTCGTTACCACGCCACCTTCTTTTAGCAAGGTGTCCATTACCGCTGCACACACTCCTTCTGCCTGTTGATCATTTGCGATACCAACGAACAACGGCACACACATAGCCGCTGACACTACATCGGTTTGAGTTTGTGTGGGGAAGTGGTAGTCAAAATAGCCCGCTTTTTCAGCATTAAATAAATAGGTGTTTATTGCGTTGATTCGTGCTGTAGATGCCGCACTGTAGCGCGCTTGCTCGGCACCTTCAGTCACGCTTGCCAGGGTTTGCTCAAGCGTTACCAAAAGCGCATTTAAATCTACGGGAATTATTTCAGTAGTACGAATACTTGCCAATGAATTGGGATTAGCTAGCCAGCGCGAACTAAAGTCCCAACCCGATTCGCAAGCCGCGCGAACATGCTGGTAAAACTGACTTTTATCAGCGCCTATGAGCTCTGCAGTTTCAATGTCTTCTCGATAAGACTCAGGGCGAGGCGTAGGCTCGGTGTCGAAGTAACGATTGAGTATAGCGCCACACGGCATGGTGACGGTACGTAGTTGTGCTGTGGCCTTCTGTGACGCGTTCTCGCCCGCTTCATTCATCCAAAACTGGTATTCTTTCTTTAAGCCGCAGATAACGTATTCTTTTTGCTGGTCGCATAGAGCGTCTTTTAGCAAGTTATAAAACAACGCCAAAATAGGAGGCTGACTGCGAGAGTAATAATAGGCGCGGTTGCCATTAGGAATGCAGCCCACTTCATTTAAAATATCTACAAAATTAACCAACATGTTGATTGCCATGTCGGTGCGCCCCGCGTCAATTAAACCTAGCGCAGTGAAATATGTATCCCAATAATAGATTTCGCGAAAGCGTCCACCCGGCACTATGTATGGGCGGGTTAGCGCTATTAAGCTGTCTTTCTGTTCAGTGTCGGGGGTACGCGTTAGCACCTGCCACATATGCTCAATATAATCGGCTACATTTTCAAACTTGGTTTGCGATGTTGCGCTAATCATTTCTGGCATATCGAAATGGGTATTAACAAACGTAGCTAAGTCTACTGCTTCACCGCTTTTCTCAGCATCTAAACACGCTTGTTCATAGGCCGCTAAAACGGTATTGAGATCGGTTTTAACAATAGCGTCAGCAAAGGTTTTGCTGTCTGGGAATAACTGTGCCATTTGCACATGTTTAAACAAGTCGCTGGCAAAAAACGACAAGCTGTCGCGCCAGTTGTGTGAAGAAGAACTCATAGTTACTGCGCACCTTTAGGCGATAGAGAAGAAGACGCTCGTTTAAAGAAGAATAGGGTTACCACTAATGCACCTATTGGAATAAGCGATAGATAAAATGCTTGTTGGCCCCCTACTTCGTCGAAAATAAATCCAGTCACGATAGAACCTGTGGTTCCCCCAAGAGCCGAAAATACAACAATTAGCCCTGTCATAGGTGCATGTTGATGTTGAGGTAGCGCGCTTAGCATTACCGAGTTTAATACGGGGTAAATAGGCGCCATCATCAATCCAATTAATGGAATAAGGAACGCAGCTATTGGTGCGTCAGCCCAGCTAGCTATTGTGCTGTCAGCCACGTTTTCGGCAAGCGGTAAGCTTAGTAGCATTACCGCAGCCATACCCGCCAAACAGATATTTAAGAAGGGATACCAATTCATTCGCGTAAGTACTGCGCCCGCAGTTAAGCGTCCAACGGCCAGCGCTATCGCAAAGATACTGGTTATTTGAATGCTGACTTGAGTAGGTAAGCCCAGCACCTCTTTGTTAAAAGTTGGCAGCCACGAACCTATGCCCTGCTCAATTAACACGTATAAGAAAATAGAAAAGATAAACACCAGCACTAAAGGCTTATACGCCAATTTCAGCATGCTGAAGAACTCGCTTGCAAGGCCTTCTGATTGCGCTTTTTCCACAGGCTTTATAGGCGCCAATGCCACAACAATTAACGTAAAACCAACCAGCGCAGCTAGTAAGTAGTAAACGTTCAGCCAAGATAAAGAAGCGTCGTTATTGGGGTCGATAAAACCAGCGAACACCCAGTAGCCAGACAATACGCCCAACATAAAAATACCTTCAATGGTGTTCATTAATGATGAGTGCGCTTTAGTGGTAGACGACAGCTGCCCAATTATGGCGTACACCGACACTTTCACTAGCGCAAATGCAGTACCTATGCAGGCAAACAACACTTTAATGAACCAGAAACTTGCGATAGAAGGCGTCAGCGCACAGGCAACGGCCACTAATGCTAACCCAAGTAACATTGAAAGCTTGTAGCCAACTCTTGGAATGAAGCTGGCGACTAGGAATGAGACAACAGCAATAGAAAGATCTTTAAAGCCTTCTAGTGTGCTTGCTTCTGGCTTACTAATGTCGAAGCTATTGATCGATTGCAGAATAACGGTACCCACACTGTTAAGTAGTATGGCAAATACATAGTAGCTAATGGCAATGGCTGCAATGACCAAGAATCGGGACATGTGTAAACACTCTGTTAACTGAATTATGCAGGAGTGTAGTCGTAAGAAAATAAAAATGCAAACGTTTGCAAAGCGCTATTATTTTTTCGTTAGTGCTAAATATTGACACTTTGCTATCGTCAAATAATCGCGCTTATGCGTTAAAAGGCTGATTAAAAGATGAAATATTAGTCGCTGTGCTGTGTAGAGCGACGAGCAATTAAAGTTGTTTCCACTACCTGGCTTTTTGTCGGTTTGTTTTCAAACTGGTTTAATAGCTGCGTAACCATCTCTATTGCGGCTTGCTGAGTATTCTGACGCACTGTTGTTAGCGACGGGTGCATAAGTTCGGCTAAAGAAATATCGTCGTAACCCACAATGCCTACATCGCTTGGAATACCTACATAGCGCTCTTTTAATGCTTTTAACGCGCCTAATGCCACCATATCACTTACACAAACGATCCCATCGAAATCTAATCCGTTCGCCTTTATGCGCTCGTTAATGTATTGGTATGCTGCTTTCGACGTAATATCGATGGCGCAGGTGCACTGCGTGTCTATTGGCACATTCGCATCGCGGTGGGCTTGCGAATATCCCTTGTGACGTTCCTGCATTTCCGCGTGTTCAGAGTCTCCAAGAAACAAGATGCGTTTGGCGCCGTGGCTCAGCAAATGCTGGGTTGCTGTATAGCCACCCAGATAGTTGTCGCCGCCGATAATGGGATATGGCGCGTCTGTTTTTGCATCGCCCCATACTACAATGGGAATGCCCGACTGTGCTGCTCGGTCGATTTTTGCCGTAGATTTGCCTTGTCCAATGACAATAATGCCGTCGGCACGCTGGCTGCGAATAAAGTAGTTCGCCCAATCGTCAGATGCCATAAATGAGTTAGACAGCAGTAGCTCGTAGCCTTTGGCATTTAGCGCCTGATTTAGCTCTCCCACCAGCTTAAGCAGGAATGGGTCTGTGGTGCTTTGTTCGGTGTTGTCGATTAGATTTAAAATCACCGCTATGACGTGAGTTTTCTGCGTTCTTAAGCGGCTAGCGGCGGCGTTAATACTAAAATTGTGCTCTTTAGCTAGTGCCTGAATTCTGCTTCGGGTTTCCTGTTTAATAAGTGGGTTGTCTTTCAATGCCCGTGATGCTGTCGATGTTGATACACCAGCAATATCAGCCAGCTTCGCTAAGGTGAGTTTTGTTTCAGAAACCAATGTGACCATTCTCTAAAAATTAGGTATACCGGGTTACCCGTAATAACACTACAAAATAAAAGCATAAAACCGCTATTTAGACCGGATAATTCGTCGACTCAACAGCCGAATTCACAATATAGCGCGAATTGTCTTGGCGTAAAACCATGTTAACAACAATAAACAAAAAATTTGCAAACGATTGCATTTTATCCTTGCAATCGTTTGCAAACAGATCTATTTTGTTTCGCAATCGTGATGCGTATAACAAATTTTAAACCTGTTTAACGCATTCAGTTAACAACGCAATAGAACATTTTCGGGAGCACACACCATGAAAACGTTGTTTACAAAAGGAATGCTGGCGAGTGCAGTAGCGGTAGCACTAACGCAGCCTGCCATGGCACAAGAAGACGTAAAACAACAAGCGAAAGACAACGCAGAGATCATTGTTGTCAGCGGTACGCCAGGCGGCGCAGGAATTAGAAAGATTGACGCAAGCTTCGCGGTAACCAACATCGACGCTAGCGACATTGAAAAATTGGCACCTAAGTCTACAGCCGATTTGTTTAAGGCCATTCCAGGTGTTTGGGTTGAAAGCTCAGGCGGTGAGTCTGGCGCGAACGTATTTGTGCGTGGTTTTCCAGGTGGTGGCGATGCGCCGTTCTTAACGATTGCGCTTGAGAACTCTCCTATCTACCCTGCACCTACGCTATCTTTCCTTGAGAACTCTCAGCTGTTTCGCATCGACGATACAATTGAAATGGTTGAAGGTTTACGCGGTGGTCCAAACCCAGTCGTAAGCAACGGTCAACCAGGCCTTACAACTAACTTCCGTCTTAAGCGCGGTGGTGAGTCAACAGAAGCATCAGCCAAGTACACTATTTCTGATTACGGCCTAAACCGAGTAGATGTTGTTGCGAGCGGCGCACTAGATGACGACCTGTATTACATGGTAGGTGGTTACATCAAAAGTTCAGAAGGCATTCGTGATGCCGGCTTTAACTCTGAACAAGGTAACCAGTTTACCGTTAACATCACTAAAGTATTCGACAAAGGCGAGCTTAATCTTTACACCCGCCAGACAGATGACCGCGGTACGTGGTACTTACCTACACCTTTGAATATTGAAGGCGTTGATGCGAACTATACGCAGATAGGACCGTTGAACCGTCAGGGTACTATTACCTATGGTCCTAACGATACTACCGAGTCATTCGACTTCGGTGAAGGTCGTGGATGGGACGGTCACGTAAGTGGCGGTAGTATTAAGCTAGATTTGGGTAACGATTGGCAGCTAGTTGACCGCTTTAACCTTACAAAAGGTGAAGCCAATACGTTTGGTCTTGTGCCCAGTGGCTCTGCGACGACTGTTGCAAACGTTGCAGATAACGGCGAGTCTGCCACCGGCGCTGTAACTGGAACCGTATATGACGGCGACACTCCAATTCAACAAATTGGCCGCTGGGTTGTACTAAAAGACATTGAAGCCTTCACTAACGACCTTGCTGTGTCAAAAAGCTGGGAAGATTTCGACACGTCATTTGGTATTTACAGTGCATCTACAAAAGCTAAAGACTGGTGGAGCATAGGTAATACGGCTTATCACGTGTTGCAGTCGGGGGGGGAATTGCTTGAAGGTATCGAATGTAATACAGATGCTCAGGGTTGTGATTTTAACTACGATATTAACTCTGTTGGCGACGCAAGTACCTTTGCTCTATATGCCACAGGTACATGGTATGCCAGTTCAGACTTGAGCATTGATCTAGGATTACGTCGTGAAAACCACGAAGTTAGTTACTCAGTTGACGAAGACCTTGATGGTGAAATTACCAAAGCGCTTGAATACGATGAGAGTAAAACATCGTGGACACTTGGTGCTAATTACGCGCTCGACGATACCAGTGGTGTATTTGTTCGCATGAACCGCGGTTATAAAATGCCTTACTTCGACGATTTCAGAGACAACTGGGGCGCATATACTGGCGGTAATGATCTTATTAAACAAGTTACGCAGGGCGAGCTTGGCTATAAGTACATGAATGACAGTATTCAGTTTTTCGCTACAGCTTTTGCCAATGAAGTCGAAGGTGACACGTTTGTCCGCCGTCCTGGCGCGCCAGCAGAGATCTTGACCAACGAAGCCTACGGTCTAGAACTTGATGGTCGTTATAATCACGATTCTGGTTTCTCATTAAGCGTTAATGCGACTATCCAAGAAACTGAGATTACAGAAAGCGCAGAAAACGAAGGTAATGAAGCGCAGCGTCAGCCAGGGTGGCAGGTTCGTGTTACCCCTAGCTATGCGTTCGATATTGGTGATATGTATGCCACCGTATACGGCACATTATCAGCCGTTGATGACCGCTTCGGCAACAATGAAAACACCGTTGTACTTGAGGGATATGAGAAAGTTGATGTAGGTCTAACATTAGAGCCGACGGATTCACTTCGTCTACAATTTTCCGTTGATAACCTTACTGATGAGCAAGGTATTACCGAGGGCGATCCACGTAATCCCGAGTCACCTAACGGTCGCTACATTATGCCTCGGAGCATGAAGCTAAGCGTTTCCTACTTGTTCTTCTAAGAACATAGTATTAAATCTACAAGATTAAGCCGGCCTCTGTGTCGGCTTTTTGTTATCATCGCTTCCCCATAGGTTCACCTCTATTCAGTGTCTTCTCAGTTCGATCTATTCTTTTACTTACCTCCCCTCGCTCTCCTTCAACGTTAATCCATCGACATTGGTCGTATAGCGCTTTAGCAAAACCAATTCTGTCTTACAGTGGTATAAGCATCAAGCGAGTTGGGATAACACGCAACGTTTAATGTCATTATTAATAGGAAGGTGAAGTGTGACAACAAGAGTTATTTTCTTCGATATCAATGAAACACTCTTAGACATGCAGGCTATTAAAACGGGATTAGCATCTGTATTAAACGGCGATGAAACACTGGTCGACTTATGGTTTGCTAACTTGCTTCACCATAGTTTGGTGGATGTAACGTCGGGGCAGTTTCATGACTTTATTGATATCGGCGCGGCAGTGCTTACCATGGTAGCCCACAGTAAAGGGATAGCCCTTGATGAAACTACCGCGAAAGACACCATTAAACAGCATATAACCAAGCTACCCGCTCATAGTGACGTTATCCCGACGTTGAAGGCACTTCAAAGTGCGGGGTTCTCCTTAGTAGCACTTTCAAATTCATCAAAAGCAGGGCTGGATGCGCAGCTGGAATATGCCAATATTAAGCCGTATTTTTCTCATGTATTGAGTGTGGAAAGCGTACGAACTTACAAGCCTCATGCAGCGGTTTATCACTGGGCCTGCCAACAGGCTAATGTGACGAACGAAGACGCCATGATGGTAGCGGCCCATGGCTGGGATGTAAGCGGCGCTAAGGCGACAGGTATGCAAACTACATTTGTAGAGCGCCCGGGCAAAATGATGTACCCGTTAGGGCTTGCACCTGATCACAGTATTAGTTCGCTGAATGATTTAATACGTATAGTGACTGACTAACTTTATTTACTGTACAAACAAAAAAAGTCTTACCAAGGTAAGACTTTTTTGTTTCTAAACACGCTTCGCGATTAAAGCTTTGCTAACTCTGGACGGTTAGCTTTAAAGCCTTTTGTGCTACATGAGTTGCGTTTAGTTTCTAATGCACTCAATTGGCGCTTAAGCCATGATTTTTGAATACCAGACTTTGCTACGTCCATTTCAGTGCTTACGCGAGTGATTTCTTTTCCGACGTTTACACATGCTTTCTTATTCGGCTCAAAGCCGCCGTTAGCTAAAACTGAAGAAGAAAACATTAAGGCTGATAGCGCAATTAGCGTTTGCTGTTTCATAAGAGTCCCCAACTACTCGTTATAATCCCGGGTTAGTGTTTTACCGTAAGAATGAGCATATACTTGCTCTCAAATCTGTAAGGAATATAGCAGGCCTTTTTTTGTTATTAGGTACAGCAAAATATACGTAGTAATAAAACTTTGCCTACTTTGCCGCCGCTATCACACATAAACCGTTGTCTTTTATATTATTATGACAACAACGCTTTACCTTACCATTCCACTTACGTAGCGATTTTTATATTTTTACGCACTTCCAAGTAAGCCTATCCATAGTATCGGCTTCAGTAACAGCATTCTGAAGCAGCATTACCTACTCATTAAGCTATGCTATTAAAACACCTAAACTTTTCTGTAACAAGAAAAGTTATAACAATCGCTTTACAGTTTTTAGGACAAAATTTGCATTCTGTAAGTATTTACTCACTATTCTTATAAGCGACTACCTGCCGAAAGCTTTTCTACAGTTTGCATTACCGCTTTGCCCATATCATCTAAGCTTAATACTTGCTTAGCAGCCCCCTTTTCAATAGCGACCTTAGGCATGCCAAATACAATGCAGCTTGCCTCATCCTGACAGAATGTCTCGCAACCGGCGTTAAATAATTCTTTAAGACCGATAGCACCATCACTACCCATTCCCGTAAGCAATACGCCTATCGTGTTATTACCCGCACTTTTACACAGCGAATTAAACAACACATCAACAGAGGGTTTGTGACCCGATACTCTCGGCCCGTCGGTAAGCCTTATGCGGTAATCTGCTCCGCTTCTTTCAATTTCCATGTGCTTATCGCCCGGCGCTAAATACGCTTGCCCAGGGAGTAGGCGCTCCCCGCCTTTAGCCTCTTTGACCTGCATTTGACACACAGAGTCTAACCGCCTTGCATAGGTAGAAGTAAATCCAGCCGGCATGTGCTGGGTTATCACCGTTGCAGGAGCGTTTGCAGGGAAGGTTCGCAGCACTTCTTTTATAGCTTCGGTACCGCCTGTCGAGGCGCCTATGGCAATAAGCTTTTCTGTACCGGAGTAACTGACTTTGTTTACAGAGGCCGTCTTAGTAGGCGAGGATTTCTTTACTTTTGAACGTGCGGCAGTTCGAATTTTATCGACAATTAACTCGTGATATTCTGCCATACCTTGTGCCACGCCAATTTTTGGTTTAGCAACAAAATCAATCGCACCTAATTCCAGCGACCGTAATGTGGCGTCAGCCCCTTTCTCTGTTAGCGTTGATATCATAACCACAGGGGTTGGTCTGGCATTCATAAGCACTTCAAGAAAGCGCAAACCATCTACTTTTGGCATTTCGATATCCAATGTTATGACATCGGGAGACTTTTCTAGCACCAGCTTTTTCGCCACAAACGCATCTGGCGCTGCGCCTACCAGCGTCATGTCGGGTTCACTTTTAATTATTTCGCTGAGTATTTGGCGGATAAGCGCTGAATCATCTACCACTAACACTTTTATTGTCATGACTAGTCCTCAAATAAATCTACGCTGCCACTTGGCGTTTGTTTTGATAATTCCCAGCGGTGCTGACTTTCTCGCTCGATGATTGTTGCGTTGTTTAACTCGTGTATGCGCTTCATCATCACGTGGCCACTACTTGGAAAGAAATAGACTTTTCGCGCATAAACATCGCACAAGTCACTGGCTAAAATAGGTATGCCTTCGGTTTCTAAAAACTGAGTTACAAATTCGGCATTAAACTTACCCACGTCGTTTTGAACAAAAGAAGGAACGACCTTACCGCCGCCGAAGACTTTTGCTTTAAGCCGGTTCTTTTGTGCGCCTACTTTAACGAGTTCATTAATTAAAATTTCCATAGCGTGAACGCCGTATTTTGCTGCCATTCCTTGAACTTGCTCAAATTCACCTGCCGATTTATTCACGGTAGGCAACATAAAATGGTTCATACCACCAAACCCCGTATAGGGGTCGAACAAGCAAGCTGCAACGCAAGAGCCAAGCACCGTGACCAGCATTTTGTCTTTAGTGGTAACAAAATACTGACCGGGTAAAAGCTTTACCGCTTCTTTAGAAAAACGCTTGTCGTAGTAACTTATGGGCAGTTCAAAATTGGGGGTCGCCACGATATCTCCTAATCGACGGGGCGATAAATGGTTTTCCCCACCGGTCTCACAAGGTTAGTATACATATTAAAGTTTTCAGAATGCCCAGCCATATAAAGTCCAGATGGCTTTAACATACCCACCATTTTTTGTAGTACTTTTAGCTGCGTTGGTTTATCAAAATAAATCATCACATTGCGGCAAAATATAACGTCAAGCGGCCCCTTAACATCCCATTTTGCATCGGTAAGATTCAGCTTTTTGAACTGCACCATATTGCGAAGCTCATCGACCACTTTCACCTTTCCCTCGTTAGCACCTTTGCCCTTGTGAAAGAACTGCTTTTGCCGGTATTGAGGTATTTTCGCTATCGAGGCTAAGGGATAAACACCGGCTTTGGCCTTGGCTAACACTTTGCTGTCTATGTCTGAGGCAATGATCTTGACCGGAGTTTTAAAACTTCCGAACGCTTCAGCCACTACCATCGCGATTGAATATGGCTCTTCACCAGTAGAGCTGGCTGCACACCAAATTTTAGTAACGTTGTGCTGGCTAAGGTAATCAGCCAGCGCAGTAAAATGATGCGGCTCGCGAAAGAAAGACGTTAGATTTGTGGTAAGCGCATTGATAAACTGCTCTAACTCCGATTCCGATGTGTTCACTAAAGCAAGGTATTCATTAAAACTGCGTAGATTTCTTGCCCTTATCCGACGTGCTAGCCTGCTGTAGACCATTGCTTCTTTGGCATCAGATAGGTTTATTCCTGCCTTTTTAAACAACATCTGTTGCACGTTTTTGAAGTCCGCCTTTTCAAAGGCGAACTCCCTGGTGCTGTCTTGTTTTGAAACAGCCGCTGTCATTAGAATGACTCCCACTCTGCTTCGTTAGGCATAGCCGGTGTTAGCACTTTAGCCTGGGGTGCATGCTCCATTCTTTGTGCAGCTAAACGTTGCGGCTGTTGGAAGTTACCATGCGTTAGTGCCGCTACAGGCCGTTGTTCATTAGTAAACCCTTTGCCTACTTCGAAAACAGAAACCCGTTCGTTCAACTGGAAAGATTGCTGTTTAAGGCTGTCTGCAGCGGCTGCGGCCTCTTCCACCAACGCGGCGTTTTGCTGCGTCATTTCATCCATTTGAATTACGGCTTTGCTTACCTCTTCAATGCCAGCAGCTTGCTCAGCCGATGCCGCAGCAATCTCTGACATAATGTCATTCACTCGTTTGATAGAGGTTACTACTTCAGCCATAGTCTCACCCGATTTCACGACCAGCTGGTTACCGCTGGCAATTTTACCAACCGAGTCAGATATAAGCTCTTTAATGTCTTTCGCGGCTTCTGCAGAACGCTGCGCTAAGTTACGCACTTCAGAAGCAACAACGGCGAAACCACGACCTTGCTCGCCTGCTCGTGCAGCCTCTACTGCGGCGTTCAACGCCAGTATGTTAGTTTGGAACGCAATGCCGTCGATAACGCCGATGATGTCTGAGATTTCTTGTGCAGAGTCATTAATCTGCGTCATGGTATCAACAACTTCGCTGATGACCTCTCCCCCCTGAGAGGCAATTTGACTTGCCTGCGCTGCAAGGCCGTTGGCTTGCTCAGCATTCTCGGCGTTAAGCTTTACGGTTCCGGTTAGCTCTTCCATGCTCGACGCTGTTTCTTCAAGGCTTGACGCTTGTTGCTCTGTGCGGCTCGACAAGTCGGCATTTCCAGTCGCAATCTCACCTGAAGCAACATTGATGGTTTCAACCGCTTCATTAATATTGGTGATGGTGCCGCGCATTTCATTGATAAATTGATTTATTGCTTCGCCTAAGACAGCAAAGTCGCCGTCTAATGCGTGGTCGATATTAACGGTTAGATCGCCTTCTGTAAGCTTGGTCATTACGTGCTTAATTTCATCTACAGCCTGAGTTCGGCCTGTAATGTCGGTAGCGAATTTCACAACACGGAAGGGTTTACCGTTATGATCTAAAATGGGGTTATAGGTAGCTTGCATAACGATCTCTTTGCCGTTTTTGCCAACTCTGCGGTACTCACCAGAAGAGTAGTTGCCACTGCGCAATGCATCCCAAAATGCTGCATACTCTGGGCTCGCTCGGTATGCTGGGTCGACAAACATACTGTGGTGCTTGCCTTTAATTTCTTCTAGGGTATAGCCCACCGTATTTAGAAAGTTTTCATTGGCATCTTGGATAATGCCGTCCATGTTAAATTCAATAACCGCTTGAGACTTTCCTATGGCCGCTAACTGCCCTTCAAAATAGGCGTTTTTTACTTTTTGTTCGGTAATGTTGCTCGCGTATTTCACCACTTTTACTACATTACCACTCATATCTAAAATGGGGTTGTAGGTTGCCTGAATCCATACATCAGAACCATCTTTGGCAACACGGTGAAACTCACCTGAATAAAACTGGCCTTCAGCCAATTTCTTCCAAAAAGTGCGATACTCTTCAGATTCACGTTCTTGTTTGGTGACAAATATGCGGTGATGTTTGCCCTGAATCTCGTCTAGAGCATACCCAACCGTGGCTAAGAAATTATCGTTTGCGGTCACGATATTACCATTAGAGTCAAACTCAATAACTGCTTGAGATTTACTTATCGCGTCTATCTGCCCGGTGTTAAATGCATTTTGCAGCTTTTGTTCAGTAACATCGGAAGCGTATTTCACCACCTTCTGAGGCTGACCGAACTCATCAAAAATTGGGTTGTAAGACGCCTGTATCCAAAGCTCGCTACCGTCTTTTTTTACCCGCTTAAACTCTCCTGACTTAAACTCACCTTTTTTCAAGTCGCGCCAAAATGCTGAATATTCAGGGCTCATTTTATAGTTAGGCTCAACAAACATACTGTGATGTTGACCTTGGATTTCACTTAAATCATAGCCTGTTGTAGCGCAGAAGTTTTCGTTGGCGTATTGGATAACGCCTTCAAGGTCGAACTCAATAACAGCAAGGGACTTGTCGATAGCGTTAATCTGGCCTTCGTAGTCGGCATTTTTGCGTTTTTGTGCCGTCACATCGGTAGCGAATTTAACAACGCGAACAATATTGCCCAACTTATCGTAGATAGGATTATACGAAGCCTGGATCCAAATTTTGTCACCGTTTTTCGCTACGCGACAATACTCACCACTGCTGCGTTTTCCGTTTCTCAGGTTTTCCCAAAATCGGTTATATTCTTCAGATACACCATAGTCAGGCAATACAAACAAACGGTGATGCTTACCGACAATATCTTCTTTCGAATAACCTGTTACTTTGAGAAAGTTATCGTTAGCATCTTCAACAATGCCATCTGGGGTAAAAGAGATTATGGCTTGGCAACGGTCGAGGCCTTCCAATAGGCCGGTTTTATGCTGCAGTTCTTGGTCGTTTATCCACTCCACCATAGTTCCAAGCTTCTCACCTTCGACACTTTTAATCGTGGTGAGATTCAATGTAAATAACAGGTCGTCTATAGGTAGTAAAAAGGTGTCGCTACTGTTACAGGTGTCGTACCGCTGATTTAGTTCACTACTATTTGCGAAGAAGCCTGCAACCGAGGAGCCTGTTAAGTTTTCAAAGTCAATGTTGGGAAGAGAGCGCGAGAATTGTGCGCGAAACTCTGCTGTAAGTTGTTTAAATGCTTTGTTGGCAAAGGTTATCGTTCCCGACGCATCCACCAACATTAAACACGCCGAACTCTCACTCAACGCCTGTTCTTGAAAACGAGAAAGACTTTGAGCAGCCATCAACTCTTCATTGTGAAATATATTAAAAACACCCATAGCATCACCTATTTTTTGTAGCGCTACGTGTCTGAAGCGCTGAGTAAAACTGCAAACAATAAAAAGGCGAATTCCCTTTTAAAGAATTCGCCTTTAGTTAACTAAAAAGACTCCCACTCATCATTGTTCGGTACTTTAGGAGCTAACTTTTTATTCGTTCTTAGCGTGGCTACGGAAGCCACTTTTTTCTCTGACACTACCTGAGGCGCTTTTTGTGGGCTCGCTTCTGCAACAGCAGCTTTATCACCTATATTAAACGCCGACACACGCTCAGATAGATTACCGGATTGTTGTTGTAAACTTTCGGCAGCCGCCGCGGCTTCTTCTACCAGTGCCGCATTTTGCTGCGTCATTTCGTCCATTTGCACTACCGCTTTACTGACTTCTTCAATGCCTGAAGCTTGTTCAGAGCTCGCTGCAGCAATTTCTGACATGATATCGTTAACCCGTTTGATAGACGTGACTACTTCTTCCATGGTATCGCCAGACTGATTGACAAGTTTATTGCCCCCGTCAATTTTGCTTACCGAGTCTGATATAAGCTCTTTTATCTCTTTTGCCGCTTCAGCAGAGCGCTGGGCTAAGCTTCTTACTTCTGATGCCACTACTGCAAAGCCTCGACCTTGCTCACCTGCTCGTGCCGCCTCAACAGCAGCATTTAATGCAAGTATATTGGTTTGGAATGCAATGCCGTCGATAACACCGATGATGTCTGAAATCTCTTGGGCTGACTCGTTAATTGACGACATGGTATCAACCACCTGACGAATTAACTCACCGCCTTTTGTCGCAATATCGCAGCTCTGCGAAGCTAAGCTATTAGCTTGTTCCGCGTTTTCAGCGTTGAGTTTTACCGTGCCGGTAAGCTCTTCCATACTCGAAGCGGTTTCCTCAAGGCTAGATGCCTGCTGTTCAGTGCGACTTGAAAGATCAGAGTTTCCTGTGGCTATTTCAGACGATGCAGTATTGATGGTTTCTACTGCTTGGTAAATGGAACCGATAGTGCCAGACATTTCACCGACAAACTGGTTTATGGCATCACCTAATACTTGAAACTCGCCCTGGAACTGCTCGTCAAGCTCTGCCGTCAAGTCGCCACCCGATAAGCGGGTCATAACGTCACTAATTGACCCGATAATACGGCGCATATCGTCAATGAAGCGGTTTATTGATGTGCCTAGCTCTTGAAACTCGCCATCGAACTCATGCTCAATGCGGCAATCTAAATTTCCCTGAACCAGTTCATTCATGGCCATTTTGATATCACTTATTGCTTGCTTTCTACCTGTGATATCAATGGCGTATTTTACTACGCGATGCGGCCTACCATTTTGATCCAAAATGGGGTTATAAGATGCCTGGATCCACACCTCTTTACCGCCTTTACCAACGCGCTTAAACTCATCGGTGAACAGCACGCCTTGGCGTAACTGCTCCCAAAACTGGCTATATTCAACACTGCGCTTGTATTCATCTTCAACAAACATGCTGTGATGTTTGCCAACAATTTCATCTAAGCTGTAGCCAACCGTGTTGGTAAAGTTTTCGTTGGCGTCAAGAATTTTTCCCTCAAGGTCAAATTCAATAACCGCCTGCGCTTTGTTTATTGCTTCAATTTGCCCTTCGAAGTACGCGTTTCGCAATTTAGTAGCCGTGATGTCGGTAGCGAATTTAACGACCCGAATCACCTTACCGTCACCGTCAAAGACCGGGTTATACGTGGCTTGGATCCAAACCTCTTTTCCCATTTTATCAAAGCGGCAAAACTCACCATTTTGTAGCTTGCCTGCTTTGAGATCGCGCCAGAACTGCGCGTACTCTTCAGTACGAATATACTGAGAGTCACAAAACATCTTATGATGGTTACCTACGATCTCGTTGAGGCTATAGCCGAGGGTATTAAGAAAATTATCGTTCGCGTTTTGAACAACGCCATCTGCGTTAAATTCGATAACCGCCTGCGCATTGTTAAGCGCATCAAGCATGGTACTTTTTATAAGCAACTCAGATTGATCAACCCATTCAACCATAGTGCCTATATTTTTATTATCTTGGTCGAAGAAAGGGGTGAGCGTAAGTTTGAAGTTTAAGTCGCCTATGCTTATTGTAGAAGTCATTGTCGACTTGAGTTCTGCAAGAATATTACGCTGATGTGATGGATTGCGGTGAAACTGATCGATATTCTGACCTTCTAAGTTGTCAGCAGAAAAACTGGGAAGGACAGCCTGTAGTTTCTTTTCATTTTCTTTAAGCAGTGTTTTTACCGACTGATTGGCATAAATAATATTTCTATCTGCATCGGCCATCATGATGCAACACGTTGTGGCATCAAGCGCCTGTTTGTTTCTCAACGCTTGATTTACGTCCGTTGCCTTCGTGAAGTCTTCTAACCACGTCATGATTCCCATTATCTCAGCCCTCAACCGTTTGTGTTTTTGTTTCAACTAAGCCCAATTCGTTACTTGTAATTAAGCTCTCAATATTCACTAAAATAACCATGTGTTCGTCCACATCCGCCAGCCCATGAAGATATTTACTATCGAACGCTACCCCAAACTCTGGCGGAGGAAGCATGTCTTCTTCCGAAAGACGTATCACGTCAGAGACGCCGTCGACTACAATGCCAACAATACGCTCGTGAACGTTTAGCATGATCACGATAGTAAAGTCGTTGTAGGTGGCTTCGCCGACATTGAACTTAATCCGCAAATCCACGATAGGTACAATATCGCCACGAAGGTTTATCACCCCCTTAATAAAGCTTGGCGCATTGGCTATTTTGGTGACCTGCTCATAGCCGCGAATTTCTTTCACCGTCGTGATGTCTAAGGCGTAGTGTTCTTCGCCCAAGACAAAACTTAAAAATTCATTCTCTTTCGACGCACTAACGGCTTGCTGTAATGCTGCTTCGCTCATAGTGAAACCTCTTCATTTGGGATATTGGTACAATTTGCTGCTACCGAATCGGCATCCAAAATCATGGCTACCTTGCCATCCCCCATGATGGTGGCGCCTGCGATCCCTGCGACTTTTTTGTAATGTTGCTCTAAGCTCTTGATAACGACTTGCTGCTGACCCACTAAAGAGTCCACCAGCACGCCATAGCGTTTCTTGCTGCTTTCTAGCAATACCACTATGCCTTTGGTCGGTTCGATAATGCCGTCATCTACCTGCATTAGTTGGGTAAGCGATACCAGTGGCCAGTACTGGTCTCTTATCCACAGTACCTTGTCATTACCGAGTGTTTTTACTTGGGAAGCTGTAGGCTGAAAAGACTCGATAACGTTAAGCAGTGGAATAACAAAAATTTGGTCGCCAACAGACACGCACATGCCGTCGACAATGGCGAGCGTAAGGGGTAAATGGATATAAAAGGCTGAGCCCTCGCCTTGCGATGATTCGATTTCAATGCGTCCGCCAATAGATTCGATATTTCGGCGCACTACGTCCATACCAACGCCACGCCCCGATACATCGGTCACTTCAGCGGCGGTAGAAAAACCTGCTTGGAATATAAGCTGCCAAATTTCACTGTCTGGCATATCAGGCGTAACGGCCAATCCGTTTTGCGTGGCTTTCTCTAAAATCCGCGCTTTGTTTAAGCCAGCCCCATCGTCAATAATGCCAATAATGATGCTGCTGCCTTTTTGCTCTGCACTTAAAATAACGGTTCCGTTTTCAGACTTACCCGCTTGTAAACGCTTTTCAGGGCTTTCGATACCGTGATCAATACTGTTTCTGACTAAATGAGTGAGCGGGTCGACTAATTTTTCAATAAGGCTTTTATCAATTTCAGTGTTGCCCCCCTGAATGACCAAATCGACTTTTTTGCCTAGCTTTGTTGAAAGGTCACGTACAACACGAGGAAAGCGATTAAATGTCATGTTCACGGGTAACATACGCATAGACATCACCGATTCTTGTATTTCACGGGTATTGCGCTGCAGCTCATCGATAGCAAGCTGTAAGCGTTCGCCCACCTGCCCTTCAACTTCCTGGCCTACGTTAGAAAGCATGGATTGGGTGATGACGAGTTCACCAACCAAATTAACCATGGCATCAATTTTCGTTGTGTCTACACGAATTGATGCCGCTTCTTTTGCCACTGCTTTGGGCTTGGTTTTTACAGGCTTAACGATAGGTTGTTTGGGGGCAGCTGATTGGGTAACCTCTGGTTTTACAGGGAGGTTTTCTGGCTCGAAGAAGCCAAAGCCTTCGTCGTTTTTACTTGCGTGAGGTGCCTCTTCAACCTGTTTCTCCGCTGTTACTTCATCATCTTCAAAGAATCCAAACCCTTCAATTTCCTCTGCTTCTTTTTTATTTTGTGAAGTTTCAGATGTGGCGCCTTGCGTCTCAGTATCTTCATCATCGAAAAAGCCAAAACCTTCAATCTCGTTGTCCGAAGCATCTTCAATATCTTCGGTTTGATCATGAGGCGCATGTGCGACTTCACCTGAAGCGTTAGCAAGCGTCTCTTCGAGTACTTTTATGCTTGCGTCAATCTGTGCTTGAGGAAGATCTGTCTGCTCTTTATAAGCAGACATGGTGTCTTTGAGTACATCGAGGGTTTGCAGGAAAACATCAACAATTTCAGCTGTCACCTGAATTTCTTGGTTGCGCGCTTTATCGAGCAGATTCTCCATTACGTGAGTAAGGTTCATTAATGCGTCGAAGCCGAAAATTCCACTTCCGCCTTTTATGGAGTGAGCCGCTCTAAAAATACTGTTTAATTCTTCGGGATCGGGAGCATCCACATCTAAGGTCATGAGCAACTGCTCCATGTCTTGGAGGTGCTCATCACTCTCATCAAAAAACACACCGTGAAATTGGTTTACATCAATGGTCATGGTTGACTCCCACTTGCCCTATTAAAACCGACGTTCGATTAGCCCAACACTCGCTTCATCACATCTAGCAGTTTATTTGGATCAAAGGGCTTCACCATCCACCCCGTAGCTCCCGCCGCCTTACCTTTAGCCTTCATATCATCGCCCGCCTCTGTGGTAAGCATTACAATTGGCGTTGAACGGAAGTTGGCTAACCCTCTCAACGACTTAATAAGTGTCAATCCATCCATGCGAGGCATGTTTTGATCGGTCAGTACAAAGTCGAAGCGAGCCCCTTGGCATTTGTCTAACGCATCTTGCCCATCTTGCGCGGTGGTTACGTTGTAGTTCGCTGACTTAAGGGTCATTTCAACCATCTGGCGAATAGACACAGAGTCGTCAACAATCAATATACTTTTACTCATAATTCAATCACCTTTTGAATTGTCGAAATTGCTCTTATCTTGCTTTGAATAGGTTTTGTTACCGCTAAAAAAGCTCCACATCACCCGCATCCATAGAAGTCGCAGAGACCGGATTGTGGTCTGCCTGCCCTTTTTCAGTAAGCGAGTGTTGATAGTTTTCTAGGTTTTCACGCACACGTGCTGCACTTTCTGGGTTGAGCTCTGAAAGTTGCTCAACAATGAAGTCGATAATTTCGCGGGTATACGTCAGGTTTTGGCCATTTATATCGCCAAACTGAAGACCGCGAATGGCAGCTGCTGTGGAATCTGCAAGCTGTTGTCTGATGGCTTCAAGTTCGCTTGCACCTTGTATGTCTGCTTCTGCTTTTTTAATGATGCCTTTAAGCTGTGCGCTAATCGCATCCTTTGCGTTAACAACATGAGAAATATCTTGAGACGCAACAACTTCAGCAGTTTCCGTTAGTTTATCGATGAGGGATCTAATGTTTTCTATCTGGTTTTTTATTACATCGCTAAATTGCGTGGAGCGAGTAGAAAGCGCACGCACCTCATCTGCGACAACTGCGAAGCCGCGACCTGCCTCACCGGCCCGCGCTGCTTCAATGGCTGCGTTCAGCGCTAGTAGATTAGTTTGTGAGGAAATATCATCGATGCCGCTTAACGCTTCAATTACGGTGGGCATTGCTTGCTGTATGGTTTGCACTTGGGTTTCTAACGCTCTTGTAGAATCGGTCATCTCTGTTGTTGATTCGATAAATTGCGTTAACGTAGTGTCTGTGTCAGAGGCAAACGAGCGCATTTTGTCGGCGTAAGCGCACTCACTGTTATCATCGTCTTTTAGCAAATTGTTTATGCTAATTTCTTGCTGACTAAGCAGGGATTGAAGAGAAATAAAAGATTCGCTTAACGTAGCCACCGCATCGCTTTGCGTTGAAAAGATGTCGCCAATATTTGATGAAGTAACTGATAATATGTCGCTAGCTTCGCATACTGCAATATTGATGGAATCAGACGCTAGCGAAGCCTCATGAGAATGAGAGTTGTGCTGTTTTGAATGATTAGCGTTAGGCGTCGCTGCTGCCTGACTTACGCTAGTTACTCTTAGTAGTACGAACAGCAGAAAAATTACACAAGCGGAGCTAAGAGCAAGGCCCAAATGCACTACTGACGTAAAGGATAAAGTCCAGCTCCCTAGCATCATCAAAAACGCCACAACGAAAACGTTGCTCTTGCTAGAGAAGAAGTTATCCAAATAATTTGCTGTGATGGCGACCACAATTTCACCTCAATTGTTACTTCCGAGTTAACGGATGTGCAAAACACAAACAAATTATGGTCTAATTTCCACCAGTAACAATTATACTTTTGATTATTTTTGTTAACTTGTTACTTTAGCGACAATTGCGACATTCATTGATAAAGGTTCCCCAATAACGCATATAGTCTGCAAAAAGGAAAGTACTTGGAGGATTTGTGAAAGCGCCAAAAGGGATAAAAAAGCTTAAAGCCGACTGCCCGCTCCTAATGCTTCGAGTGTATCAAGTATAGCGTCTGATATTTCTTCTAAGGGTTTTATGAAGCTTGCAGCTTTCATTTCTACAGCGGTTTTAGGCATGCCGTATACAACACAGGTTTTTTCATCTTGGCAGAAAGTGACAGAGCCTCTAGTGTGCATGTTCTTTAAACCTTTTGCCCCATCACGTCCCATACCAGTAAGCAATACACCCACTGCGTTTGCACCTGCATGCACAGCAAGTGAATCAAACATCACATCAACAGAAGGCTTGTGCCCCGACACCTTAGGGCCATCATCAAGAGTTAAGCGATAGTCAGCGCCACTTCGCTCTACCTTTAAGTGTTTATTGCCTGGGGCTAAATAGGCAAAGCCTGGCAATAAGCGCTCTCCCCCCTGCGCTTCTCGTACCGTTATTTCACAAAGGTTATCAAGACGCTTGGCATAGGTGGTGGTAAAACCCGGTGGCATATGTTGGGAAATAATAGTTGCTGGAGCATTGCGAGGAAAATGCATGATGACATCTTTGATCGCTTCGGTTCCCCCAGTTGATGCACCTATTCCAATAAGCTTTTCAGTGCCGGTGTAGCGCATGGAAGCGTGCTTAGTACAGCGAGTTTCGGTGGGATGGCCTAACTTGGAGTGGGCAGCTGCTTTTATCTTTTCTACGATAACT
Organism: Alteromonas sp. AWM4_230; assembly: GCF_056158305.1. NCBI lineage: Bacteria > Pseudomonadati > Pseudomonadota > Gammaproteobacteria > Alteromonadales > Alteromonadaceae > Alteromonas > Alteromonas sp. AWM4_230. The sequence continues at coordinate 46,374 of NZ_JBSWTB010000001.1, forward strand.
GCGGCATATTCGGCCATACCTTGCGCCACACCTAACTTTGGCTTAGCCATGAAATCAACCGCTCCCAACTCTAGGGCGCGCAATGTTGCATCGGCTCCTCGTTCAGTGAGCGTGGAAATCATTACCACTGGGGTTGGCATCGCCTTCATCATCACTTCTAAAAAGCGAAGCCCATCTACCTTCGGCATTTCAATGTCTAAAGTAATAACATCAGGCCTAAACTCTTGTACCATCCGCTTGGCTACGTAGGCATCGGGTGCTGCACCAACTAATGACAACCCTGGCGCTTTAGCGACGATTTCTGACAAAATTTGTCGTATTAAGGCAGAGTCGTCAACGACGAGAACTTTTATAGGCATGTGATTGTTCCGAAAATGAAATAACGCCGGTTTTCGCTTGCTCAGAGAGTAGAACGCGGTGCGTAGATTCACGCTCGTAAAGCGTAGCATTGTTAAACTCGCGAATTCGCTTCATGTACACTTTTCCGTCAGCCGGAAAATAATATATTTTTCGAGCATAAGTAGACATTAAATCGCTGCTAACGAGCGGGATGTTGGCATTATCTAGATACTCTAAAACGAACTCTGCATTTACTCGCCCAATGTCTTGTTGCACAAACCCTGGTAACACTTTTCCGCCACCAAATGCTTTCGCCACCAGTTTGTTACGACGCGCGCCTAAATGCACGAGTTGGTCTATCAGCATATTCATAGCGTGCACGCCATACTTTGTGGCCAAGCAGGCGTCGAGATTGGTGGTGAAGTTGAGGTCGGGCAACATGAAGTGATTCATACCGCCAATTTTCTTTTCTTGATCGAAAATGCACGCTGCAACACACGAACCAAGGATAGTTACCAAAGCTTTGTCTGCGGCAGTAGCATAGTATTGCCCCGGCAGGAGTTTTACCGCTTCTTTTTGAAGGCGGTTATCAAAATAACGTATGGGGTTTTCATCCTGACTCATACTGCAAGTTCCCTTTAAACAACTGGTCGATAAACGGTTTTCCCCATGGGCGCCACAAGTTCAGGGTATATAGTGAAATTTTCAGAGTGCCCTGCTACGTACATGCCGTCACTACACATTAACTTCACCATACGCGCTAAAATTTTGCGCTGCGTAGGTCGGTCAAAATAAATCATGACGTTGCGACAAAAAATTACGTCTATCGGCGCATCTACACACCAGCTTGGCGACATTAAATTGAGCGGTTCAAATTGCACCATTTTTCGCAGTTCATCTACCACCCTTACTCTTCCAGTTTGGGCACCTTTCCCCCTGTAGAAAAATTGGGTTTTATAATCGTAAGAAAGCTGACTAATACTGTTTTGGGCATAAACGCCTTGGCGGGCCTTCTGCAATACTTTACTATCAATGTCTGTGGCAAGTATTTGTATGCTTGGCGTAAAGGTGCCAAACACAGACGCCACCGTCATCGCAATACTGTAAGGCTCTTCACCCGTGCTGCTCGCAGCGCACCAAATACGTTTAGTTTGCGGTCGCTTTCGAAGAAAATTTGCTAGCGCCTCAAAGTGATGCGGCTCTCTGAAAAACGCAGTCAGGTTAGTGGTAAGCGCATTGATGAAGTGCTCCATTTCATCGTCATTGCTTCCAACATAAGCTAAGTATTCTTTGAAGCTATTTATTTCGAGCGCGCGCAGCCGCCTCGCAAGACGGCTATAAACCATCGCATCTTTAGAGTCGGCTAGGTTAATACCTGCTTGTTTAAAAAGCAGACCTTTTACCCGCTCGAAGTCTCTTCGGCTATACGAGAACTCCCTTTGCGCGTCCGTGCTTTGTATGGCCGACATACACTAAAATGCCTCCCAATCCGACGCATCAGGCGCGGCTGGATTCAGCGCTTTTATCCGCTGTTTTGGCACTTCGCGTTCTCTAGGTAACCCACTGCTGCCATTTAACGATCGTACCTCTGAGCTCTGTTCGGGCTTTCGATTATTTCCTACTTTGAAAACCGATACTCGCTGCGCGAGTTCACCCGACTGCTGCCGCATACTGTCAGCGGCTGCCGCGGCCTGCTCAACTAAGGCAGCATTTTGCTGGGTCATTTCGTCCATTTGAACCACCGCATTGCTCACTTCTTGAATGCCGGTAGCTTGCTCAGATGACGCCGCAGCAATTTCAGACATAATGTCGTTAACTCGCTTTATGGCAGTGACGATATTGGCCATGGTTTCCCCCGACTTATTCACCAATACATTGCCATCGCCAATCTTTTCCACCGATGCTGAAATTAGCGCCTTAATGTCTTTTGCCGCCTCTGCCGAGCGCTGGGCAAGCGTCCTTACTTCAGAAGCAACAACCGCAAACCCGCGCCCTTGTTCGCCCGCTCTCGCCGCTTCAACGGCTGCGTTTAGTGCAAGTATGTTTGTTTGGAAGGCAATGCCATCAATTACGCCGATAATGTCGGAAATACGCTGAGCAGAGTCATTAATTTCACCCATGGTATGCACCACTTGTTCAATAACTTTGCCGCCCTCAGACGCCACATCCGACGCCTGACTTGCCAACCCTTTTGCCTGGTCAGCATTCTCTGCATTTAGCTTCACCGTTCCCGTTAGTTCTTCCATGGCTGAGGCAGTTTCTTCTAAGCTAGAAGCCTGCTGCTCGGTACGACTAGACAGGTCGGCGTTACCCGTGGCTATCTCGTTTGAGGCAGTATCAATGGTTTCAACAGCAGTGTGAATTTTCACTATGGTGTCGCGTAGTTCGCCAATAAAGTGATTGATGGATTCACCGAGTACTTTGAAATCACCATCTAGTGGCTCATCTATTGTTTTCAATAAATCGCCTTCTGTTAAGCTCGCCATAATAGATTTGATACTTTCTACTGCTAAGGTTCTACCCGTAACATCTGTCGCGTATTTCACTACTCTAAACGGCTTGCCGTTTTGGTCTAAGATGGGGTTATAAGAGGCTTGGATATAAACTGGCTTTCCTGATTTGTCGAAACGCTTATACTCGCCGCTGGCATAAACCCCTTGACGCAATTGCTCCCAGAAAGCTGCGTATTCGGGGCTATTTTTAAAAGCAGGATCCACAAAAATACTGTGGTGCTTACCTTTTACTTCATCAAGGGTATAACCCATCGCTGCTAAAAAGTTACTGTTCGCGTTTAAGATTACGCCTTCAAGGTCAAATTCAATGACAGCCTGAGACTTACTTATGGCGTTCAACTGGCCTTCAAAATAGGCGTTTTTCAGTTTATCTTCGGTAATATTAGTTGCGTACTTTACTACCCTAAACGGGTTACCGTTCATGTCTTCTATTGGGTTGTAAGAAGCTTGAATCCATACGCTACTCCCTGACTTGCTTACTCGCTTAAATTCACCAGAGAAGAATTTGCCTTCTTTAAGTTCAGACCAAAAACGCTGGTACGATTCTGTTTGTCTGTTTTCTTCATCTACAAATAACTGATGATGCTTACCTTTAATTTCGTCTAGGCGGTAGCCCATAGTGTTGAGGAAGTTGTCATTAGCGGTAATGATATTGCCATCTACATCAAACTCGATGACCGCCTGAGATTTACTAATAGCGTTAATTTGCCCTTCGAAATATGCGTTTCTTAGCTTATCTTGGGTTACGTCGGTGGCAAATTTAACTACTTTAAATGGCTTGCCTGTACTGTCAAAAATGGGGTTGTAAGACGCGCGGATCCATATCTCCTTGCCGCCTTTTGCTATCCGTTTATACTCCCCCTCGCTGTGCTCTCCCGCTTTTAAGCTTTGCCAAAACGCGGCGTATTCTGCACTTAGCTTATACCTTGGGTCGACAAACATACTGTGATGCTGCCCTTTAATTTCAGACAGGCTATAGCCCATTGCGGCAAGAAAATTTTCATTGGCGCTTAAAATATTTCCCTCAAGATCGAACTCGATTACGGCTTGAGATTTGTTAATGGCGGTAATTTGCCCTTCAAAATCTGCATTTTTCTGTTTTTGTGCAGTAATGTCAGAAGCAAATTTAATGATGTAATCCACCTCGCCGTTGTCGTCAAACACCGGGTTATAGGTCGCTTGGATCCATACCTCGTCGCCTTGCTTATTGATTCTGCAAAACTCACCGCTGTGTACGTCTCCGCTTTTTAGCTTTGTCCAAAACGCTTTGTACTCATCGCTTTGTGCGTAGTCACTGTCTACAAAAATACGATGGTGCTTTCCTACTACTTCAGCCTCGCTATAACCCATGGCGGATAGAAAATTGTCGTTAGCCGATAATATTTCCCCATCTGTAGTAAAGGAGATCACAGCTTGGCTTCGCATAATGGCATCGACCATGCCTTTGTTGCGTTTATTTTCTGTGTTGTCCTGCCATTCTGTGACAAAAAGCTCAGTCCCGCTATCGTCAGCCGTTATCGCAGATGCACTTACGCAAAAGCTATGTTCAGCAAGTGAAACAAGCTGCTTGTTACCACCTGTAGAATGGGTGAGTAAATAAGACGGATTTTCTGCTGTGCTTGCACTGACAGTAATATCGTCAATGTGCTTTCCTGATAATGTGGATTCGCCACCGCCGACAGAAAAGTCTTTAGGGTAGGCTTTTGCCATATGCAGGAATGCCGGTGTGCAGTAATTAATAACCCCAGACTTGTCGATAACCAACAAGTTTGAGGCGCTAGCCTTTAAAATATTCGACTTTAATAGCGCGTCGTGCTTCGCTATTTTTAATTCTTCGCCGTTAAGAAAATTAAATACGCCCATAACTAATATTTCCCAATGTCAGGTGTTTCCGTTTAGTGAAGGACCTTGTAACTACGCGTCGTCGTTGACGCTATCAGGTGCAACTAAACCCAGCTCTTCGCTGGTTATTAAGCTCTCAATGTTCACCAGAATGACCATGTTTTCATCCACATCGGCTAAGCCGTGTAAATATCTGCTGTCAAACGCTACGCCAAACTCTGGTGGCGGAAGTACTTGCTCTTCAGACAAGCGAATAACATCGGATACACCATCTACCACGATGCCAACAATGCGTTCTTGAATGTTTAGCATTATCACTATTGTGAAGTCGTTATATGTGGCCTCGCCTACGCTAAACTTGATACGCAAATCCACGATAGGAACTATGTCACCACGCAAATTAATTACCCCTTTGATAAAAGCAGGCGCATTCGCAATCTTAGTGACTTGTTCGTATCCTCTAATTTCTTTTACTGTGGTGATGTCCAAGGCGTAATGCTCATCGCCAAGCACAAAACTCAAGTATTCTTTGTCCTGTCCGCCGGTAACCGCTTGATGCAAGGCAGTTTCACTCATGAAAGTAACTCCTCTATTTGACTGGAGGTATAGGTTGTAGCAATGGAGTCTGCATCGATAATAAGTGCGACTTTACCGTCACCCATAATGGTTGCCCCCGCTATTCCAGCCACTTTACGGTAATGCTCCTCTAGACTTTTAATGACTACCTGCTGCTGACCAACAAGCGCATCAACTAAAACACCAAATCGTTTTTTACTGCTTTCAAGTAACACCACAATGCCTTCAGTGGGAGAAACTGCAGCCCCTTCTACTTCCATGAAGTCGTAAAGAGGGACCAAAGGCCAGTATTGGTCTCGAATATAAAGTACAGTGTCGTTGCCCAAGGTTTTCAGCTGTTGCTTTGTGGGCTGGAAGGATTCAATAATATTTAAAAGTGGGATCACGAAAATTTGCTTACCCACCGACACACACATGCCATCGACAATAGCTAGCGTAAGCGGTAAGTGAATGAAGAAAGCTGAGCCTTCACCAGCGCTCGATTCAATATCGATACGTCCGCCAATAGACTCGATATTGCGGCGCACCACATCCATACCTACCCCTCTTCCCGAGACATCGGTAATGGCTTCGGCAGTTGAAAATCCAGGTTGAAATATAAGCTGCCATACTTCTGAGTCAGGCATATCATCAGATACGGCAAGCCCGTTACTACGCGCTTTATCAAGAATTTTATCGCGATGAAGACCACCACCATCGTCGATAATACTGATGATAATACTGCCGCCCTTTTGCTCGGCACTTAAGATAACCGTGCCCTTTTCCGGCTTGCCGGCAGCCGTGCGCTTTTCTGGCATTTCGATGCCGTGGTCGATACTGTTGCGCACTAAGTGAGTGAGCGGGTCGACTATTTTTTCAATTAGGCTTTTATCTATTTCCGTACTGCCACCTTGAAGTACCAATTCAACCTGTTTACCCAACTTTCCTGCTAGGTCTCTCACTAAACGGGGGAAGCGATTGAAAGTTGCCGTTAGCGGAAGCATGCGCATAGACATGACCGACTCTTGAATTTCTCGGGTGTTGCGCTGTAACTCATCAATAGCAAGCTGTAGCCGCTCGCCAATTTGCCCATCAACATCTTGGCCTATCATGGAAAGCATTGACTGGGTGATTACCAGTTCGCCCACCAAGTTAACCATGGCGTCAATTTTTGTGGTATCTACTCGAATTGAAGCCGACTCTCGAGCAGAGCTTTTTTTCGTAGAAGGTTTAGTTTTCTTTTTAGCAGTTGCAGGCTTAGAGCCAGCCTCAGCTTGCGGTGCTCTAGAGGCTGTTGCTGAACTTTTTGAAGTACTGGCGCTTTGACTTTGCCCGTCGTTAGTTGTGTTTGCTGCAGTATTTATGTGGCGAGCCGAAGGTACGTCTTCGAAAAAGCCGAAGCCTTGGCTTTCCTCTTTGTTACCACTTTCAGCTGTTGCTGCTTGTGATTTTTCCGTTTTAGATTCGACGAGATTACTTTGGGTATCTTCATCGTCGAAGAACCCAAAGCCTTCTTCAGCTTGTGGTGACGAATGGGTAGTTCCGCTGTCTTGAAGGTCTTGGCTATCAGGTACGTCATCAAAAAATCCAAAGCCATCATCGTTTTCTTCGCTGCTTTCGCTAGATAAATTTTGAATAGGCTCATCATCGAAAAAGCCAAAACCGTCGTCAGTAGCTGAACTAGACTCAGAAGGCTCGTCATCAAAGAAGCCAAAGCTGTCATCGTGTTCACTTTCGATTTGCGCGTTCACGCTTACTTCAGTTGACCCATTGTTACCATCTGTTTCGGCATCAGTGGGTTGCCCGTCAATAACAGCGTTGAGTATTTTTATGCGCTCATCAATGCCTTCTTGTGGAATTTCAGTTTCATCACGATAGGCATTTAGGGTGTCTTTTAAAACGTCTAGGGTTTCTAAAAGCACATTAACAATGTCAGCTGTGACGCTAAGTTCATTATTACGGGCTTTGTCTAGTAAATTTTCCATCACATGCGTTAAGTTCATCAACGCATCAAAGCCGAAAATACCGCTACCGCCCTTAATGGAATGAGCAGCGCGAAAAATACTATTGAGTTCTTCAGGATCGGGAGACTCGACGTCCAAGCTCATCAATAGCTGTTCCATATCGTCGAGATGCTCGTCGCTCTCGTCGAAAAATACGCTATGGAACTGTTCAATATCGATGCTCATTCTGAATCCTTCCAGACTTAAGGAATTAGTAAAAGGGACTAACCTAAGACGCGTCTAGTCACATCAAGAAGTTTGTTTGGATCAAAAGGCTTTACCATCCAGCCTGTGGCCCCAGCAGCTTTGCCTTTAGCTTTCATATCGTCGCCCGCTTCTGTGGTAAGCATGACAATTGGGGTTCTGCTGTAGGCCCCTAACCCACGCAAGTTTTTAATAAGCGTAAGGCCATCCATACGAGGCATGTTTTGATCAGTGAGTACAAAGTTAAATTGCTGCCCCTTACATTTATCCAGCGCTTCTTGACCGTCTTGGGCTGTAGTGACGGTATATCCGGCGCCCTTTAGTGTCATCTCTACCATTTGACGAATCGACACCGAATCGTCGACAACTAAAATATGTTTGCTCATGTGCTCACTTCTCCAAAATATGTCATTACTGACAGTGCTTCCTGTTCCTTTCTTAGCTTAGAACAATTCAACTTCTCCAGCGTCCATAGAGGTGGCAGACACTGGGTTGTGGTCATTTTTACCTTTTTGTGCGAGCCCTCTTTGGTACTCGCTTAATTCGCTGACGAAACGCTCAATATTGTGGGGATCTAACGTTGCCAACTGTTCTAAAATGAACGTAATCATGTCTTGGGTATATTGGATATGCTGGCCATTGATATCGCCAAACTGCATACCTCGGATAGCAGCATTTATAGACTCATCAAGCTGTGAGCCTATATCTTCAATTTGTTTAGTAGTAACAAGGTCTGCTTCTGCTTTTCTAATGATTTCGGCCAGTTGATCACTAATATGTGATTTAGCATTAACAACCTGAGATATATCTTGCGAGGCTACAAATTCTGCAGTGTCAGTGAGTTTGTCTACCAAACTACGGATATTCTCAACTTGGGTTTTTATAACGTCACTAAATTGTGTAGATCGCGTTGATAATGCGCGCACTTCATCAGCCACCACCGCAAACCCTCGACCAGCTTCGCCTGCCCTTGCCGCTTCTATCGCAGCATTTAGAGCCAACAAGTTGGTTTGCGCGGCAATATCATCAATGCCGCTAAGTGCGTCAATAACCGTTGGCATCGCCTGTTGAATGGTTTGCACCTGTTCCATAAGGTGCTTTGTTGATGAAGACATTTGCTCCGTTGAATCGATGAACTGCGTTAAGGTTCCATCGGTTTCTTGTGCAAACGTACGCATGCGTTCTGAATACGATTGTGTTTGCGTACTATCGACGCTTAATAAGGCATCGATACACTGTATTTGCTGTGCAACAAGCGCTTTTAAGCTGCTAAAAGCATTGGATAAGGTTTCAACAGCGTCATCTTGGGTAGACTTAATGGATGATAAATTGCTATCACATGTGCTTAAAGACAGAGCAAGCTCGTCGCTCGCTTTTTTGATATCAGCACTACCCGCTTGGTCGCTTTGCGCTTGGGAGTCGTTACTTGGATAGACCTCGTCAACTTCATCCGCACTTTTGCTATAAATGAAAGCACTAAAGACAACTACGCCTGTTAGTACCGCAAGCGCTGTGAGCGCGGACACAAAAAAGAACAAAGCCCAAGAAACAGCTATGCCTACTACACAAAGTACATATATGCTCTTTAAAGCCCCTTGCTGCATTGAAGGTAAGTTATTAGATGACAAAAAAACTCTCCTTGAAAAAACACTGCGACTTAACTTCAACAGTACTCTTTCATAATTAAGCACGTTACTTGGTTCACGAATTACAAAGCGCTGGGCACACTCTATGAGCGCCAATAGACATAAAGCCTAGCGCAAAGGCAACATAACGTTGTTAGCCAAGTTGGGTAACAACGTTATGCTTAACTGGCTTTGCACACATGAGATAAGCGTAGTACCCAATTTGAAAAGTAGGCAAGAACATGCATAAGTTTTTTATAAAAAAAGCGTTTTAGTCGCTATTTGTGTCTAACTTGCTAAGAAGTGTTAAAGATAGTCTTGATGAGAAAGCACCAAGAGATATGCACATGCAGCAAACTTTGCTGGAACAGTGGTGATGATGATGGCGCTTCGCTATGACATGCGTATTCGAGATTGTTCAACTCAGCTGGGCATAAAAAATCCCTTTGTTTTAGCTAGGTAACTTCATCACCCAGTTTGCCCGCTATTTTATCTGTCGACTAGTTTAGTACTTTTTCGGTCACAGACAATTCATCGTGCTCTTGTTCTGCAAGCTTTGCCCGTTCCGCTTTAGAGATATAAGCTGGCTTGTTACTTTTATGAAGTTTAGCCTTAGCTTTCTTATCTTTTTTCTTAAGTTTAGTGAAAATTTTCTTACGACGATTCATGCTCTGTTCTCTTAATCAGTACCGCATATTGCTCGTATTATACGATGCTCATCGCAAAAGCCGCCATATGAGTTTTCGCGAGCACAAATTTCAAAATAGAGGAAAGTGGTTTGGAATCAAAAAAGCCCCGTATTTTCATGCAGGGCTCTCTGAAAAATGGTGCCTCGACCCGGGATTGTAACGCGTGGCGCAGCCGCAGGGACACGCGGATTTTCAATGCAACCCTACGCTTTAATTAATTGTTTTTATTAAACTTTCATTTTACTTGCAAATTCTTTGCATAAGCTGGGGTTTCATGACAACTATTAGCATGGCCACTCTAGTTGAACGACTAATGTCTACACAACCACCTGTATGCCTCTAAGTAGTGAGCGTTGTTATGTTGAATAATCAAAAGAAATAGCAGTGCACTTTAATCAGTACTTACGGTTTTATGTGCTTTGTTTCGTGATTAAATCTCTAATGAGAAACCTATCAAAAATGTACGCCCGCTCAATGTAGTATTATAAGCTCGGTCGTTTGAATCGCTGTACAGTTCCTCTCTAACATCAGTTAAATTTAGACCTTCTATAGTCATTCTTAATGATTGACTAAGTTGCATGCTAGCCGATGCATCAATGTAAGTAGTTGCATGATAGCCCGATTCGTCTTGGTCAGTATTTCCTGGCTGGACAGACAATATATAAGGGCTACGGTAGACAGCAGATACACGAGCCGACCAATGCGACTGTTCATAATACAATGTAAAATTATAACTACGTCTAGACAGCCCCGCGAACGTCTTAACCTGATTTTCTCCCGTACCTTGTACGTCTCGGTAAAGGGTTTGACCCTCGGCATAAGTGAAGTTGGTACTAATCCCAAGAAGATCAAAAGGAGAAGGAAGAAATGCTAAATCACGAGAATAAGTCATTTCAAAACCTTTAAATGTGGTTGTATCGGTATTCTTGGGTGTACTAACATAAAAAACATCATCGACACTATCCCCATCTTGAAGCAAGCTAGCGGGGAGTCCCAATTCTCTATACGGTATAGCTTCAACATCTTCCACTACGAAATTATCTATCTGCTTGAAGAAGCTAGAGAGAGCCATAATGCCGCCATCTTCGAAATACCACTCAACACCGGTTTCTACATTCAATGACTTTAGAGGCTTTAAATAAGGATTTCCTAAAAATACTTGCCCAATGTCGCCTTCATTCCGGGATGCTTGCGACACCTCGGCGGTAATAGCCAAATCTTGAATAGACGGGCGCGTGATATTCTCATCAACGCTGGCACGCCACAACCAATTGTCGTTGAGTTCAAGTACGGTATTTACGCTAAAAAGCACATCGTCATAAGTTTTGGTGACGGCGGACGGCAATCCCTTTTGAATACCTGAAGATGTAAACCGCGTATTGAAATACCGAATTCCCCCTTGCGTATAAAGTGGCTTACCCAGCCAATGTCCTACGCTATCGTATATCGCGTAGAGCGCGAGAGTGTTTTCTTTTACCTTAAAGTTGGAACTATCTACTGTATCCTCGGCGGTAAGTTGTACGTTACCCAAGTCAAAATGTGTTTGAATAGCATTAAGGTTGCCCTGCATCCATGTTTTATCTGGGTGCTGACTGAACAGAGATAAGTGCGCTTTAGTCAGCGTATTATCATCAAGAGCCGGGTAAACACTTCTAGCGCCATCCATCCCTGTGTTCTCAAAGGATTTATAATGTGCCCCCGCCGACAGGGCATCACCGTTACTAAATAAATAGCGAAGTGATCCCTTTACATTGTTATACGAATTACGTATTTCGTTTTCTTGAAAATAGAGATCTTTTACGGTTAGTCCAGTTAGGGATGCCGTATCCATATTAGTTGAATAGCTCTGGCCGTAAAAACGGTCTTCACGAAAGTCCGTAACGATATCCACCCCAGTTTTACGAATGTTGACTTTATTTACTTTAGGCTGCGAGTAATCACTGGCACTGCTGCCGAGGCTAACGTTAAAGCTTAGTGCAGAAGTGGGCTGCCACTGACTTTCCATACCAATTTGATAAAACGTTGACGTATTTTCATCTTCCCGAGTTTCGATACGCCATGTTGCATCGGTATATTTCGCAAACAATATTTCCTTGTCATTTTTATTTTGTTCCCATGCGAGTAGCGTAACATTGTCATTGTCTTTCACTGCAATATGATGCTCATCAAGGCTATTTTGTAAACGGCTGGCAATACCATTAAACGCAATTTGCCACTTATCGTTTGGCGCGTATTGCAGTGAGGCTGTTACCCCTAATCGACGTTGATTATTATTCCAAAGAGAATATCGATGGCCTCTGGGAAACCAGAATACGCCTTGTGCTAATTCATGCTGCAACACACTATCTTCGTCTCCGCTGTAATGCTTTTTCTCCTGTCGCCACCGCGTAGTATTAGTACCAAACTCAGTAGTGTGTCGCTGACTGTATACGGCGGAAACAAGACCTCCGAATTTATCATTTCGTCGGCTGAACAACCCAATAATACTTGGGTCGAGCTGTTTACTGTTTTCGTTGTAACTTTGTTTCACGGTAAAGCTATTTATGTCATCCGTAAAATCGAAGGGTTTTGGCGTATACAACATAACTGTGCCACCAATACCGCCTTCATCTTGTTCCACCGAATACGACTTACTTACATCAATACGATTAAAAATTTCTGATGCAAATAGAGTGAAGTCAAAGGCTCGGGTACGACTCACACTTCCTCTGGCGTCCATCGCCGAGGATGTCATCGCCATCGCTTCCATACCATTTACCTTTACACGGGTAAAGTCAGGACCTAGTCCCCGAAGTGAAATCTGTCGCCCTTCGCCTCCTTCACGGGTGATAGTAATGCCCGGTATACGTTGTAATGAATCAGCCAAATTCAAATCGGGGAAATCAGTAATGTCTTCTGACAAAATCGATTCTTGTGTGACCATGGCAAGGCGCTTTATCTCTCTGGCACGAATAAGAGATTGCCGAAATCCTGTGACTTCTATTTCAACAGTAGGGTGAGTACGCGTAATAGCATTGCTTTCTGTTTGGGTTGTTTTGCTAGTGTTTTCGTTTTGTTGTGTGTCGCACCAGTGAATAACCCAGCCATTTTGGACAGGCGCTAAACAAAGTGAAAACGGTTCCAGTAGTGAAGATAAATCACTGGCGTTAGTCGTGCGCCATTGTGTAGGCGTTATGGTTAACCCCTTAAGTAAGGTGGGGTCAAATGCAATGGTCTTCCCGGCGTCACGACTAAATTCAGTGACAAGCTGTGATAAGGGAATAGTATTGATGGCTTTGTCTGCTAACCCTTCTTGAGCAGCAAAACAAGCAGGTGATAAACCGACCGATATTAACCAAAAAACGTGACCCACAATGACCACTGACTTTTTGTTTCTTCGGTTCATCATGCCAATTTAGTTTACTTGTCGACGTATTTCGATACCTGAACGAGTATCAGCTACCTCCAGTTGATAGAGGGAACTAAGTACCGCTAACGTTTGCGCAGTATCTTCTAGTTTAAAGCGACCAGCCACACGGTGTTTCCCAATAGTGCTATCTATCATCAAAATGGGCTTATCTGAATAACGGTTCAATCGTTCCAACAAATAAGTGAGAGATTCATTATCTACTTCTATCCAGCCTGTGCGCCAGTCTACCACTTGTGACAAATTAACACGCTGCACCGGTTCTGCAACTCCCCTATTAATTATTATTTTCTCACCTGCCTTGAGCAATATAGGCGCGCTATCGACCTTACCTCGAACTTCTACAATGCCCTCGTGTACTATCACATCAACACGCTGCCCTTGCCTATCGATGTTGAACGCCGTGCCAACCGCCGTCACTGAAGTCAGTCCGGCCTTAACCACAAACGGGCGAGCCCGGTCTTTCGCCACATCAAAATACACCTGTCCCTTTTTCAAGTTCAAAGCGCGGGTATCGTCAGAAAATAGAACGATTAGCTCACTTTTGGGTTGTAGTTGCACCTCACTACCATCACTTAGTGCCTCGTGCGCGGAAGTAATTAATTGGGATGAGGTTGAGGGTGTTATGATGTGATAGCGTGAAAATACTAGCGCAATCACAAGTAATGACGCAGCAATGGCGCTTCCCCATGTCACAAGTGAATGCCTTCGGTTTACGATTTTCGACGACTTTTGGGCGTTTAAATAAGCAGCATGAACTGCTGGGTCTTCCCAAGTTGCTATCATCTTTTCTAACGCGTCTTGATGCCGCTCACTTTCATCTAACCAACGGATAAAACGGCGTTTATTTAACGCATCTAAATCTCCGTCTGCGAGCCGGTCAATCCACTCACCTGCCTCTAGGTATGTCTTTTCTTGTTGGCTTGTCATTATCTACCTGCTTTATCCAGATGCAGTTGAATATCTGCCATTGCGCGCGAAATATGCTTTGTTACTGCTTCTGCTGAAATATTCAAGCTAGACGCTATGGCTTGACGGCTTTGACCTTCGATACGACGCATTTCGAAAACACGCCGACGTTGAACTGGCATGGCATTAATCACTTGCGCGATGAGCTCGATTCGTTGTTGTGTTTCAAGGTGCAGCTCTGGATTTTGTCGGTAGCATTGTTGTTCATCAGCATTGTCAGTGTCTGGAAGCTGGCGTTTCGAAAGCAGATTTCTCGCTACGCGAAACGCGTATGCGAGAGGATTATCAATAGTGGTTGCTTTAGATTGTTCTAACACGCGAACGATTGACTCTTGATAAAGGTCTGCCGCCTCTTCACTGTTAACGGAGTGCCTGCGCAAGTATTGCTTGAGGACTTTCGAATTTATCAGCGTTTGAAGTGAAGAGCTGGAGGTTTCTTCTGGCATGTCTAACGACGATACTGCTGTATTAATATGATGGTCACTTATCATCGCACTCGCCTGTGACAGATTCATTGCAGTGTCGAGAAGTGTGAGGATTGGGGTGATGTAAATATACGGGATTGCTGTAAAACCAGAGATCATCCCACGGATTTTCCCCTCTAGGATCAACCTCTGGCTCCAATTCTTCTTTTAAGTTGGTCCCGCGTACTCGTATGTAGGCATCGTTGTCAGGTGCGGGCAAAGAAAATTGCACAACATTATAGGCTCCCTGTCTTTCCCAGTCTTGCTGATAAAATCGGTGAATCACCTTCACAGGTGCTTTTTCTGTTTGGGGGTATTTGCCAACCACACCTCCATAGATTACATCTAATCGCTCTACCGTCGGATACTGACGATTAAAGTTAGTACCTTGCGGATCGTGAAACGCCACAGTAACGGTTATAGGCGCGTTATTGTTAACGTCTAAATCTAACGTATCACCAATGTTAACGCGCTTAGCTCCATGTTGAACACTCACATACAGCTCGTCAATCAAATCACCGGTAACGATAAAGACATTTCCTTCGCGCAGACCATCTAGTACGCTGTCGTAGTCTCGTGCCGCTCGTACATACGTTTTTGCGTATTCTCCTGGCCAAAAATCTGTACGGCCTTCGGTATAATGTGCATGGCTATCAGAAACAGCGGTAACCGTCCACTTTCTGCCTTCAGCCAGTAACTTATCCCAAACCCCTCCAACAATTGCCGACATTTGGTCAGTGCCGCCAAGGGTCGGATAGCCAAAATACTCTGCGCGAGGCGCTCTCGGATTATTCGAACCGTCTGGGTTGATTGATGCAGCCTGATGACCAGGAATAGCAGTCATACCGGTAACCACATCTGGCGCGGTATCCTGCCACTCCCGCATTTTTTGCGGTGTAACCTTTTGGTACACATTCAAAGCAGTAGCCTTTCGGGCAGGGTGATTCACTACCAACACCGGTCGTGGTGACATATTCTGCATAGCTTCTAACGCGCTAAGCATAAACGCCTGCGTATCTCGTGGAGATTCATCTGGGTAAATTTCTCTGCGGTTGTACTGACTTTCCAACTCCAAAAGTTGATCAGCTTCTTTCTCACTTTTTGGAATAATCAGGGTGCTGTGTCGCGCACCTGGGGTGTCGAACTCCATACCATAGAACTGCATAATTTCTGGGATGGCGGCTCTGGAGGCTACGAGTTCAGGGTACGCTGAATTTCGGTTTACTGCGCTGTGATTTGGCCCACCATGGTCGGTTGTTACCATCCAATCTAATTGATGAAATGCTGCCATTTTGGCGTTCAATGCAGTGAAATAGTGGGCGTCACCAAATAAGAGTGGCGAAGGGGGTTGAGTCTTCCAGTTCCATCTTGCGCTATATTTGCCGTGAATATGGTGATCACCGGCTAGCCAGTTTTTTCCATCTTCGGGCACAAAAGCACGGCTTTCATTGTGTTGCTGGTTTACTGATACACACGCTGACAAGACGAGTAATCCGCTCGTAAACGTTATCATTAAAACTTTTTTCATTACTGTTTAAACTTCCATTGGAAAAAGCATACCAGGCAAGCCTGGTATGCTACTTAGTTTAAAATTGCATGGTTGCACCAAGCATATAAGTACGTCCACTGGTGGTGGTATTGTATGCACGATCGTGAGAATCGCTATATAACTCCTGACGCTCATCGGTGAGGTTAATGCCTTCAAAGCTCAGTTTAATAGTGTCGGTTAGTTGGTAGAATGAAGAGAAATCGATGAATGTTGTACCGTGATAACCTGATTCATCCTGATCGCCGCTGGAAGACGCGCCAGTAAGGTATGCACTACGGTATGCTGCTGACACTCTAGCTCCCCAGCCTTCCTGCTCGTAGTACAGCGTAAAGTTATAACTATTTTTTGATAGTCCCGTGAACGGTTTTTCCTGATCATTTCCCGCTTCGCCATAGATATTGCGATACAAAGCATCACCATCTGCATAGGTATAGTTTGCAATAACACCTAAATGATTAAATGGAGCAGGAAGAAAATCTAAATCGCGAGAAAAAGTTAACTCTACCCCTTTAATTTTCGAGGCGTCCATATTCTCTGGACGCTGTAAATAAAAAATACTGTCTACGGTTTTATCTACAGGTAGTAATTCTGTCGGTAGGCCTAATGACGAATACACTACTTCGCTGGTAGTATCGACAATGAAATTATCGATATCTTTATAGAAAATCGCAGCTGCGGCATAACCAACGTCATCGAAATACCACTCAAACGCGGTATCTAAATTAATCGATTCAAAGGGTTCCAACATGGGATTTCCCATCGTCACGCTGGTAATCGCATCCCCCGATGTCTGCGAAACTGACGCGTTATAGCTTAGCGACCCCAATGATGGACGGGTTATGTTTTTGCTTGCCGATGCACGCCACAACATGTTTTCTTGCAACTCGTAAACGAGGTTGATAGTAGGTAAAATATCAGAATATGAACGGGTGGTTTCTATGGCAACACCCGATGATTTGCCGGCCGCCGTAATATCTGTTTCAAAATATCGTAATCCCGCACTTACTAACAGTGGGTTACCTGCAAACTCTGTCTCCCAGCCATATTGCACGTACATTGCCAACGTTTCTTCTAATACTGGCGATTTGTCATTACGCGTAAGCTCACTGCTATCAATGTTATAGCCATTCAGCCCATAAAAGTTTAGCAATGCGTCTAAATCACCTTGAAGCCAGCTTGTGTTGGGATGTTCACTGTACACCTCAACCAAAGCATCATTTAATGTTGTGATACCGGTATTTTCAGGTGCAATATTCTGCGCATTGCTCTGTGTTAATTGGTAAGCAGAATTCTCAAATTTTTTATAGTTCACGCCAAATTGGAATTCTCCAGTTTCACCGACGAGGTAGGTGAAATCGACTTTTGCAGTATCAAAATCATTAGTTATATAGTTTTGCTGCATGTAGATATCTTTCATCTCGTAGCCATCGAGTTGCGTAGTATCAAAATTAGGTGAAGTGCTAATACCGTAGAAACGATCTTGTCTGAAGTCAGTAGCAATATCCACGATGCCCTTGGCATGAATATTCGATTTTATAACTTCAGGCTGATCAAAGTCAGATGAACTTGTTCCAATAACGGCACTGGCATAGAACTCCGGGTTTATTGTCCAGCCCATACTAAGCGTATATTGGTTAAAATCTGACTCATTGTAACGACGAGAATTCTCATTTCGCCACGTTGCATTCTCATACAGCGCGTAAACCACTTCTTTTTGCCCGTCGTTTTCTGCCCATATAAGGTCAGATACAACCTTGTTGTCTTTCACTGCAGAGTGATGTTCATCGGTATTGTTTTCTAATTCTGCATGCATGATGTCTAACGTTAATGAAAAAGAATCAGACGGTTTGTATTGGAATGCGGCAGTAACACCTAAGCGATCTTGAGTATTATTCCAGCGAGAAAAGCGATGACCACGAGGAAACCAAAGTTCACCTGAGTCTAACTCAGCTTGTAGGTCGGTGTTTGCTGGATCCGCAGCAGTTTTTCCGCCTTCCCGGCGCCAGCGCGTAGTATTCGTGCCAAACTCGGCAGTTTCACGTTCACTGTATGCTACTGAAACCAGAGCGCCAAATTTGTTCCAGACATTAGAAATAAGCCCAGCCATGCGAGGGTTGCTTGCTTCGCTATTGGTGTTGTAGCCACCTCGTACCGACAATGCACTTTTGAACCCGTCATAATCGAATGGCTTTGCGGTAAATAGCCCGACCGTTCCGCCAATGCCGCCTTCTTCCTGATCGGCTGAATAAGTTTTGCTGATGTCGATTCGATTAAACAACTCAGATGCGAAAACATTAAAGTCAAAACCACGAGTGCGACTTACACCACCACGAGCATCCATGGGGGATGAAGACGTACCCATGGCTTCCATACCGTTTACTTGAACACGCGTAAAATCGGGGCCTAAGCCACGCAATGAAATTTGGCGGCCTTCGCCACCTTCTCGGGTAATAGTGATCCCTGGTACTCGCTGCAGTGAGTCGGCTAAATTAAGGTCCGGAAAGTCTGCGATATCTTCTGCCAAGATTGTATCGCGGGAAATAATGGCATCTTTTTTCAAGTCTTTCGCTCTAATTAGTGAGCTACGAAAAGAAGTGACTTCAATTACTTCAACGTTTTCTTCGGCTACTGATGACTGCTGTGCTATCACAGGCGTAACACCCGTTAACCCAGCCAATACACTCAACGAGAGTGTGGTTTTGGTAAATTGATTTTTCATGTGTGATCCTAGTTGTGCAAAGTAAGAGATAGATGTTCCGGTGCGCACGGTTAACACATGTAATGAGTCAGTAGCTGAAAAAAGTAGACAGAGTTTTTGATGAAACTTTTGTGACGAAACGAGTGGGAAGGTTTTTTATAAAAATGTGTGGATAGCGTCGCTATTTTAATAAGCAATAATAAATTTCGATAAATAGGTTGGTTATATACAATGTCACCGTTATCCAAAGAAAATGAAGGAGACAGAATAATATATACTTCGAGCTCAAGCGTAGTGAGGATTCATTGTCGCGGGACCGCAACGCGCGGCGCAGCCGCAGGGGCACGTTAGCGTGTGTCTGGTTTTCCAACCGCCGGAATCAAAAAAGCCCTCGCATTTCTGCAAGGGCTTGAATGATGGTGCCTCGACCCGGGATCGAACCAGGGACACGCGGATTTTCAATCCGCTGCTCTACCAACTGAGCTATCGAGGCTGAAACTTGTTAGCGTTCTAGGCGTTTACTGCCTGTCCTGCTGTGGGTGCGTATTAAACGGTTTTCGCCTTCACAAGTCAACCGTTTTTCTCGCTTTTTTTGCGCTTTTATTACTGTTTGCGCATTGTTTGCTCAAAAAACGCATTTTTGCTTATTTTTCAGGCGGAACATAGCCTTCAATCGTAGGCTCTACGTCGTCAAATAAGTAAGCCGACATTTTTTCTTCCAAAAATGAACGGGCATTCGGCTCCATCATATTTAACTTATGCTCGTTAATCAGCATAGTCTGTTTCTTTTGCCATTCAGTCCATGCTTCTTTAGAGATGTTGTCGAAAATACGCTTACCCAGTTCACCCGGATAAAGTTGGAAATCTAAGCCGTCTGCTTCTTTTTGAAGCTTGCGACAAAATACCGTTCTTGCCATGTTATTTCCTTTCGTTCGCTATCTGCTTAGCAATTAATACAAGGCTACCTTTACAAGCCTAACGCATTAACTGCTGAATTATCTTGGTTGTCGGTGCCGCTAAACCAACTTCAATAGGTTCGTTCAACGAAAACCAGCGATATGCCGTTTCAGCTACGCGCTTTGTTGGAGCAGAGTTTACCACGGCCACTACCGGGGTGATATCTAAATGAAAATGACTAAAGGTATGGCGGAAACCTTCAAGCTCTCGGGTATCTTCAACACTGATCCCCCGCTTGTTAAGCTGCTCAATAACCTCTTCTATTGAAGATACCTCGATAAAACCATACAACCCACCCCAGAGACCTGTTGAGGGACGCTGTTCTAAATACACTTGGCTATTGAACTGTGCCACCACCATAAAAGTGGATTTTTCCGGTAGCGTTTTTTTCGGTTTTTTACCCGGGTACTCGGTTTGAGCGCCTTGGGCGTAGGCAATACAGTCGGCCTGAAGTGGGCACTCATCACACTTTGGTTTGCTTCGCGTACAGATCATTGCGCCCAAGTCCATCATTACCTGGGTATAGTTGGCACAACGTCCACCTTCTGGATTGGTAGGCGTATTTTTCTCGGCGACCTCCCAAAGTTGGTTTTCAACTTTTTTCTGCCCCGGCCACCCGCTTATTGCGTAGTAACGTGCCAACACGCGCTTCACATTGCCATCTAAAATAGGAAAGCGCATATTCCTTGACAGCGACAATATGGCACCCGCTGTTGAGCGACCTATGCCGGGCAAATCCATCACCTCTTCAAGGCTATAGGGAAATTCTCCGTCATACTTATCCACCAGCGTATTTGCCGCTTTGTGCAGGTTTCTTGCTCTTGCGTAGTAACCAAGCCCTGTCCAATGATGGAGCACGTCGTCTTGAGATGCCTTAGCCAAGTCATGCACCGTGGGGAACGACGCCATAAAACGTTCGAAGTAAGGAATTACCGTGGCGACTTGGGTTTGCTGCAGCATAATTTCCGATACCCATACCTTATAAGGCGTTACCTCTTGCTGCCAAGGCAAATGCTTTCGACCATGCTTATCAAACCATGCAAGCACTCGCTCTGCAAAGCTTCTTGAATATTGTTGTTCTGTCATAATTATCTATATGGGTAATTGCTACCGCTTATTCTTTTACCAATAAAGCTTAATGCTTTCTGCCTAGCGACCATTCATTAACTAGCGCGCTATGGTAGCATGTAACTAGCTAGTTTAATGTTAAGGAGCACACGTGTCTGTGCAGCACCCTGTTTTGTTTTTTCCCGGTACACTCTGCGACGAGCGCGTATTCCTGCCACTATGGCGCACGTTGAATATTTCACAGCGCAGGTATGTGCCGCTTCAATGGGCAGCATCTCAAGAAGAAATGCTGGCATTAAGTGAAGACCGTATCCTCGATGACGAAAAAGTGCACCTTGTAGGTTACTCCATGGGCGGGTTTATAGCTGCACTAGTCGCACAGCGCAATCCTGCTAATGTAGCCTCTGTCACACTTATAGGCTACAACCCAGAAGGTTTGTCAAAAGAAGAAATTGCTAAGCGTAAGCAGCTGACTACCATGCTTAAACAAGGTAACTTTAAACCCGACAATGATGCCTATCTCTCACGGTTTATTCATCCTTCACGTTTGGACGATGAAAACGTGGCTGGCGTTATTAAATCGATGGCACAAGATTTAGGTAAAACAACATTACTTAATCACACACTAGCCACGACGCCACGGGAAAGTACCGTTAAAGCACTCGCAAAGATCAACGCGCCAATCACGTTTATCACCGCACAGCAAGACGCCATTGCACCTGCAGAGGCAATACTACAACTTCAAAGCACACTGCCTAACGCTACGTTTCACACTATTGATGATGCAGGACATATGCTAGTGCTTGAGCAAACTGAAGCAGTAGCATCTATTATTGCTAAACAAATTGGCGTATAAAATTACAGCATTTTTACCACGATAGCGTTGCATAAGCCGTGGGTAAGTGGATAATGCGCCACCAGAAAATTGGGTTAGAAAGGCATTGCAAATGAGGCAATTCAAAAGTCAGGCGGAAGCAGAAGCCGCTGGAGTATATGTAAGCAAGGTAAAAAGCTTCGTTAAACGCGAAGGCAGACTTACAAAAGCACAAGAAAAAGCACTGGCGGATTACTGGCCAACTAAAGGCATAGACTACGTTGACGCGCCCTTGTCGTTGTCAGAGTTGTTTGGCCGCGACGCAGATGTGGTTGTGGAAATTGGCTTTGGTATGGGCAAATCATTGGTTGAAATGGCCGCGAATGCTCCTGAAAAAGACTTCATAGGCATTGAGGTCCACCGCCCTGGTGTTGGCGCATGCTTAGCCGATGCTAGTGAGCAAGGCGTTGAGAACTTGCGTGTAATGGAACATGACGCCGTTGAAGTGCTTAAGAATATGATCCCAGATGGTTCATTGTCTCGCCTGCAGTTGTTTTTCCCAGACCCGTGGCACAAAAAGCGTCACCACAAGCGCCGTATTGTACAGCCTGAATTTGTTGAATTAGTTCGTACTAAGTTGGCTATTGGCGGTTGCTTTCATATGGCGACCGACTGGGAACAGTATGCTGAGCATATGTTAGAGGTCATGACCCAGGCTGAGGGCTACACTAATACCGCAACCGATGGCGACTACGTGCCCCGTCCGGACTACCGTCCGATCACCAAGTTTGAAACTCGCGGTCAAAAACTAGGCCACGGCGTGTGGGATCTAATTTTCGAGCGTACTAAGTAATGATTCTATCTCCTCAAAGCCAGCTGTTAGAACGTAATATTGCGCTTTTTGATGAAGGCCAGTGGGCATTTATTAACCCTACTGACGCGTATTTTTTGGACGGCCTTAAATCGCAAGAAGTCACTGTTCTTCACCAGTATTTCGACATTTTTTCGGAGTGCGTACGCGTCATACCCTCTGTATCGTTTGATAGCAGAGACATTACGCGCACAGGCTTTGAGGTGACGCAAAAGGTTGGCAATCATACCCATATTTTTGCGCCTTTCTTGGCTTTAGAAAAATCTCACACTGACGTAATGATTTTCTTACCTAAAGCAAAAACCCATTTTCAAATGTTACTGCGAATGGCCGCAAGTATGGTTGGCCAACATGGCCGTATTCATGTGGTTGGTGAAAACAAAGGCGGTATTAAAAGTGCCGCCAAGTTAATGCAGCAATATGGCCCTACGCAAAAAGTTGATTCGGCGCGCCACTGTAGCCTGATTACCGTTATAGTTGAAGAGCCTCACCTTGCCTTTGAGCCCGATGCTTGGCTTGATATGAATACCTATGAAGTTGAAAGTACAGCTTGGCAGGTGGCCTCTATGCCTGGTGTTTTTAGTTATAAAGAACTGGATGCAGGAACAGAGCTACTGCTTGAAAAGCTTTCCACGTCGCTGAGCGGTGAAGTATTAGATTTCGCGTGTGGTGCTGGCGTTGTTGGTAGCTACATTATGCTGAAATACCCGCATTTAAAGCTGCACCTAACCGATGTGAGCGCCCTTGCGGTGTATTGTAGTGCTTTGACTTTGGCTGAAAACGAGTTGTCAGCAACCTTATATGCTGCGGATGGTTTGCATGGGTTTTCCCAAAAAGTACAGCATATTGTCACCAACCCACCGTTTCACACCGGCATTAAAACCGACTACACCATTACGAAGCGATTTATCTCAGATGCAAAGGCAACCTTAAGCCATGGTGGCAGTATGCAAATGGTGGCAAACCGATTTTTACCCTACCCAGGTTTACTCGCTGAGCACTTCCAAACGGTTTATACCACGGCACAAACATCACAATTTTCTGTTTATCAGGCAGCTTTGTAATTAAAAAAGCCATTAGCTTGTGCTAACTTAGCTTTTCTACCTGTTGCTTATGCCATTGTGGATACTTCACAATGGCACTCAGCGCTTTTCGTACACTTAACTTAAGCATTATGAGTGCACTACATGTACGCTCTGGGAGATTAACTGTGAATATTGTATTTGCTATTTCAGAAGTTGAAGAGTTGGTCAAAACTGGCGGACTTGCTGACGTTGGCAAAGCACTCCCTCTCGCACTACATAGTATGGGCGAAAGCATCACGATAATAATGCCTTATTACCAAGTACTGGCAGGGCAATTGAACCTGCCCACGGTAGCCGAGCAACAAACCCTGTTCACCGAAGGGCAAGTGTACCATTTCGATATTCGCTATATGCAATGGCACGACATTCCAATTTACTTTGTAGACGCACCTGACTATTTTATGCGTGAAGGGCTATACGCCAATGCCTTTGAAGCTTATGAAGATAATGGCGAGCGCTTTAGTTTATTCAGCGGCGCCGTTCTTCAAACGCTAAAAGCGATTGATAACAAGCCGGATATTATTCACTGCCATGATTGGCACACGGCTATGCTTCCGTTTTTACTTACCCACGACAAATCAGGGTATTTCGACAGTACCAAAACAATATTCACTATTCATAACGCCGCTTTCCAGGGCGTGCACAAACTAGAAACCATCCCGTTTCTTCGGCATCACCCGAACATATTGGCGCAAGTACACGGCGGGTACATCAACATGTTGCAAAGCGGTATTGAGTTTGCGTCGAAAGTGACGACAGTAAGCCCTAACTATGCAAGGGAGCTGCTTACCGACTTAGGCAGTCACGGCCTGCACGAACGCCTTGTAAAGCGTCAAGCCGACTTAAGCGGTATCTTGAACGGATGTGATTACACCCAGTGGAACCCCGAAACAGATACATTTCTGCCAGAGCACTACAGTGCAGATAACCTTCATCCAAAAACGGCCTGTAAGCAGGTATTACAGGAAAAGTCAGCACTGCCTGAGAATAGCAATGTTCCGCTTATTGGAATGGTATGCCGCCTTACAGAACAAAAAGGTTTTGGGTATATACTGCCCATTTTAGACGACCTAATTAAGCATAATATTCAAATGGTCATTGTAGGCACTGGCGATCCAAAGGTATGTATGGACCTTGGTGAGTTTGCCCAACAGCACCCTGACAAATTTGCCTTTATCAACGGGTTTAGTTCAGAGCATGCACACTTAGTAGAGGCTGGCGCTGACTTTTTCCTTATGCCTTCACAATTTGAACCATGTGGGTTAAATCAAATGTACAGCCTGGCCTACGGCACTATCCCTATTGTGCGTTCAGTAGGAGGGCTTAAAGACACGGTCATTGACTATAGCAACGATAGTGAAGGTACAGGTTTTGTGTTTGATGAACCTACGCCGCATGCTTTGTTAGCTTGTATCCGACGTGCTCTGCTGGCTTTCTATGAAGATACAGGTAAGTTCAGGGCAATGCAGCAACGGGGAATGCGAACCCGCTTTACGTGGGAAACGTCTGCCAAACATTATCAGCAGCTGTATTTATCGGCGACTAACTAGTCGCCACTGTAGTTGTATTCCTGTCGTTTTACCCCCCTTATTGGAACACTGACTTAACTATAAGCAGTGGCGATATAAGCGTCTAAAAAACCGTAGCGAGAATAGGTAATAGCTCTATAACCTTCTACATTAATTATTGTTTATAAGCGCCTTTCTTTTTGCCTACTTTTGCGCCACTATTAAAAAACGGAAGACGTGGATGGACAGTACACAAGGCAGGTATGACGGATAAGGCAGTAAAGCTTTCTATAAAAAGCCTCTTTCTTTGGGTGGTAATGTCTATTATTACCTTCTCAATTGCAGTGTTGTCGGGCCTTGCTGTTTATACGCAAATAAAAACCTATCGCCATGAGCTTGAATCTAACGCAATGATTCTTGCTAAGTTGGTTGCTAGAAGCTCATCTATCTACCTTTATGATGAAACCCCTGAACGTATAGAAGTTGCGTTAAGTAACCTTACAGCTGCAGAGCATGTACTCAATGCTCACGTGTACAAAGCCCAAAACGGCATATCGCAGCCAGAAATTTTTGCTTCGTACAATAAAGAGGGGCAGCTTTTATTAGGTGGCAAGGAAAACCAGTTAGCTTCCATGGTTATGAATCCAATACTAGCTGATAATGGGCATTACCTTGAACTGAGTGCAAAAGTGTTCGACCCAGAGACCAACATCCAGTTAGGGTGGGTATATTTAAGGGTTTCCTCAGACAACTTTAACCAACTGGTAGGGAAGTCAATTTGGCTAAATTTAGCAGTAGCTTTAGTGCTGCTGGCCATAAGCTTTTACTCTGCACTCAGAATGCAGCGCTTTGTAACCGGCCCGGTGGAAAGTATAGCCAATTTTTTACAACGCACGTCGCGACAGCGTGACTATTCAGCTCGCGCTACTGGCTCAAGCATTAAAGAGCTCGACATTCTAGCTGACGCGGTGAACGTATTGCTGCTGCGCATGCAAGAATACATGCAAAAACAAAGACAGGCAGAGGAGCAGCACAGAAAACTTAATGCCAGTCTTGAAGATATGGTCAGCCACCGAACAACAGCACTTAAAGACGCGAATCAAGAGCTTATTCAAACATTAGAAAAGCTGCATCAATTTCAGCGGCAAATCGTGCAGAATGAAAAAATGGCGTCCCTCGGTGATATGGTTGCCGGTGTCGCCCATGAAGTTAATACACCAATAGGTTTAGGCGTAACTGCATCAACCATGATGCTAGACAGGTTGGCTGTTATTCAGAAAGACTTTGAAAATAAAACGCTGAAAGCCAGCGCAATGAAGCGCTTCTTGGAAGAAAGTAACGAAAACCTCAATATTATTTACCGTAACTTGAACAGAGCTGCAGAGCTTATCAGTAGTTTTAAGCAGGTTGCCGTCGATCAAACCTCAGAATCTAGTAGAAGTTTTTGCGTTGTACAGCTAGTTAATGAGATACTATTGTCATTGCAGCCTCGACTCAAAAAATTAAAACACAACATCAACGTAAATTGCGACCCTACCCTTAGCGTTGAAACGAAGGCTGGCCCAATAAATCAAATTTTGATTAATTTAATAATGAATTCGGTTATCCATGGGTTTGAATCTATGGATAAAGGCACCATTGATATTCGTGCCGAGTTGGTTAGCAGTGATAAGCTCAAACTAGTTTATACCGATAACGGAAAAGGCATTTCCCCAGAAATCCGCAAACGGATTTTTGACCCCTTCGTTACCACCAAACGTGGGCAAGGCGGTTCAGGATTAGGAATGCACTTAGTGTACAACTTAGTAACGCAAGCTCTTAACGGTTCAATATCGATTACCAGCGAGGAGGGCAATGGGGTAGAATTTGTCATTATCTTCCCTGTTGTTAATGCGAAAACATCAGAATAGTTGTATAAAGTATGAACTTTTCTTGATTTTTATTGGCTAACCCCAATACCTTAACAATAAGAATATTCACAAGTTACTTGCAATCAAGTACATGAATATTAAAATTTAACCAGTTAGTTGCTTAAATCGTATTTTAGAAAGAGTGTAAAACACCATGCAGACGCCAAATGTGTTAATTGTTGAAGATGAGGTGGTAACCCGTACCACGCTTAAGAGTCTATTTGAAGCGGAAGGGTATAATGTATTTGAAGCCGAAAATGGTGATCAAATGCATGATTTCTTCGAGAATCACGCTATCAATTTGGTTATCATGGATATCAACCTTCCAGGCAAAAACGGCCTGATTTTAGCCCGTGAAGTACGTGACCGTAAAAACGTTGGTCTTATCTTCCTAACAGGTCGTGACAACGACGTTGACCGCATTCTAGGTCTTGAAATTGGCGCAGATGATTATTTGACTAAGCCGTTCAACCCTCGTGAATTAACTATCCGCGCGCGCAACTTACTGTCTCGTACAACTAACTCTTCAGAAGATGACGATTTACCAAGTCGTGTAAGCTTTAACGGTTGGACTCTTGACGGTGACAGCCGTTCATTGATTTCTCCTAACGGTAAAGAATTCCGTCTACCTCGTAGTGAATTCCGAGCGCTTCACCTTTTCCTAAGCAACCCAGGTAAAATCCTTACCCGTGAACAGCTAATTATGGAAATGACAGGTCGCGAGCTTCGTCCGAATGACCGTACGGTTGACGTTACTATTCGTCGTATTCGTAAGCACTTCGAGTCAGATCCTACAGATGAAGAATTGATTGTAACTATCCACGGTGAAGGTTACCGTTTCTGCGGTCAGGTTGACGGCTAAACCGCTGCCTGAACGAATACTGAGTTAATAAAGCCGCTACCATGTAGCGGCTTTTTTGTGCGTAATGGTATCTGACTAGCTAGCAGTAGCGCTAAAGCAAACCGAGTAGCGATAACGCTTTTCTTCCAATAAGAACGCTTTGTGCGTGCTCGGGCTCCACGAGTCATCGCCGCCCACGCCCATATGCGCATGGTCAATATAAACAAACACACAGTCTTGGGGTACTAAATCACAGGTATGCTTTGCCTTATCCAACTGTGCTTGCCCATATTCACTTACACTGAAGTGGAACTGCCCGCTAGCAGCTAATTCGCCGATGGCCAGCTTTTTACAGTGACTGCGCAAACCATTATCGGTTGGGAACACATAGCGCGTTTGCATAGCGTTAATAGGTAAGGTGTAGTGGCCATAGCGCGCCGCCGCTTTTCTGTCAGGGTAGTTCTCAAACGGCCCAAGCCCATGCCAAGTCACCTGCGTACACTCTTCGTTTACTGGCACTGCCATTTGCATACCAATGCGCGGCATTGGTGGTAAGCCATCGTCTAACAACACGTCTACATCTACTGAAAGCTCGGCTTGTACATCTAGGGTATAAACCCACTTAGTTGAAGCCATTAGCTTTTGACCATAGTGATATTCAAATAACGACGTTATACGTACGTCTTGGGCACCCTGCTCGACGTTTATGCCCGTACAAGTGCGTGACCATTCTCCTATACCAGCACGACGCCAGCGAGACTCCCATGCGTTCGGGTCGGGGTTATCGACTTCACTTACCCCAATGTCGTTATCTAGCGGCGCTCTGAAGAAGTTATCTTCTAACGGCGCACTAAGTATTTCCTTCGCGCCGTGAAGCCACGAGGTTAATAGCCCGCTTTCACTATTAAAGCTAAATACGTTGTTTTGGACATTTACCAGTAGCATCCCGTCTTGGGCCTCAACAACTACTTCACTTTTGTCGTCTTGTTCATTGAAAGAAAACGGGACCATACCGCACATATTGGTTATTGCTAACTGCGCAATGTCCATAACATGCCCTGCACCAGCCCACGCACACTCATTCGCTGTTACAACATCAATATTTAAATGATACTCAGCCCCTGATTTAAACGTGATTTCAGGAGATAGCGTTAGGGTCTGTGCTTGCTGCGGACCTATATTGATTTCGCACTCGCCCTTTGCATTTGCAATTGGTTTTCCATCTTCTAGTACTTGCCAACACAACAACTCATTATCTGTATGTCTAAATAGGTAATCGCTGTTTACTGTTAGTTCAAACGCACTGTCTTTCTCGGTCAGTGAAAAGCTTAAGTGCTGCTGACAATATTTAGCTTCAAACAAATGGGGGTGTGGTGTTCTGTCTGGGAACAGCAATCCGTTAATACAAAACTGACGGTCGTTATCGGTATCACCAAAGTCTCCACCATAAGCCCAGTAAGCTTCACCACTACCGGTGTACTTAGTTAACCCTTGGTCAACCCAGTCCCAGATAAAGCCGCCCTGAAGACGTGGATAGTCTTTAAATGCCTTCCAATATTCATCAAAGCTTCCCAAGCTGTTACCCATAGCGTGGGCGTACTCACATAAAATAACGGGGCGGTTTTCACCTGGCATCGACAACCACTTCTTGATAGCCCATTTAGGTACAGCATCGTCTTTTACATCCGTATCTACCCGTGCATACATAGGCGCGATAATGTCTGTAGCCGTAGTATCAGAGCCGCCACCTTCGTATTGCACAGGTCGTGACGGATCAAATGACTTTGCCCAGCCATACATGGCGTCATGGGTAGGACCATGACCACATTCGTTACCTAGCGACCAGATGATAATACTAGGGTGATTTTTGTCCCGCTCAACCATTTGCGTGAAGCGCGCCATGTAAGCACCGGCCCAAAGCGGGTCGCGAGACAACCTGCCCATGGGAAACATACCGTGGGTTTCGATATTCGCTTCATCTACCACATAGAGCCCATATTCATCGCAAAGCTCGTACCAGCGAGGATGATTAGGATAGTGCGCAGTACGCACGGCGTTAAAGTTGTTTTGCTTTAATAGCTTAATGTCTTCAAGCATGTCATCTTCGTTGATGGCATGACCTTTAAGCTGATGATGCTCATGTCTGTTTACCCCGCGAATAAGCACAGCTTTGCCATTAACCAATAGCTGGCCATTTCTCATTTCAATAGTTCGAAAGCCAACATTGTAGGCTTCACAGTCTACCGTGTTACCGCTCTCATCAATAAGGGATACGACAATGCGGTACAAGTTTGGCGTTTCTGCGGTCCAGTGCTTGGGCTCTTTCACATCTAATGTTTGGAAAACCACATCATCCCAACCGCCCTTTTCATCAATACGCTTATTGTTAGTACCGGTAATAACTTGCTCGGTGACAGCGTCATCGCCATCAAAAAGCTGGATACCCACTTTAAAGGTAGATGGCGCATTGATGGCTGTACGAACTGAAACCGTAGCGTCGCGGTAACACGCATCAAGCTTTGGTGTAACGAACACATCTTGAAGGTGATGCTGAGGCTTGGTGACCAAATTAACGTCGCGAAAAATACCGCTTAGCCACCACATATCTTGGTCTTCTAAATAGCTGCCGTCAGACCATCTGATCACCATAACAGCCAAGCGGTTTTCACCCTCTACTAAGAGGCGGGATAAATCGAATTCAGCAGGCAAGCGACTGTCTTGAGAATAACCTACATACTCGCCGTTACACCAAAGGTGAAAAGCGCTATTCACGCCTTCAAACACAATATGATTGCGCTGCTTTAGTTCATCCTTGGTAACGTTGAACGTAGTACGATAGCAACCCGTTGGGTTATCGCTAGGTACTACAGGAGGATTTACTGCAAACGGATATTTAACGTTGCAATAAATAGGTTTGTCGTAGCCCTGTAGCTGCCAGTTGGACGGCACGATAATAGGCTGCCAATTTTCAGAGTCATCATTACTTAACGTTTTAGAAAGTAGTCTTTCAGGTACACTTTCTGGGGCATCAAACAAACGAAAATCCCATTGACCATTTAAACTGCGCTTCTGCGCATTGGTACTGTGCAGTGCATCTTCTAGCGTTTTGTAACCATGATGAGGACTATGGGCACTGATGCGGTTTCTTTGAAACACAACTGGGTTTTGCCAGTCTTTTTGAGCGACTACTTGGGCAACATTAAGCATGTCATATCCTTTACTTTTTCGTTAAGCGAAATATAGCTAACTTTTCACAGATCCTTTATGCTCTAAACTTACATCTATTTATCCAAAACTATCATTTTACATTTATGCAACCTAGCTTCAGAGACATTGTAGATATTGGCCCCCACTGCTTCGAACGCTTTATAGATAGTAGTAACGCGCCAGAAATCAGCAACCTAGGCATTGAACTAGCAGGATGCTCTAACTTATCAGGAAACTATATAGTGGGGCGAGTTTCTCCGCCTAACCATACCTTGTTTTACAGCATAAAGGGGCAAGGAAAGTTTCGCGTTCCATCAGGCGAACTGCAGCTAAATGAAGGGCAGCTTATTATTTTACCTGCTGGACAAAGCTTTGAAGTTTCCATTATCAGCGAGCAGTGGGACATAATTTGGGTAAATTTAGCTAATGTTGAGCGCTGGAAGTCATTTAGAAAAAGCGATGCCCTAGTTGTAGATAACGCCATGCTAGAAGGACTGCATCACGCCATGGAACTTGTGTACTTGGAACGCGACATTGATAACCGTCGCGCTGCCATGCAGTTTGTTTCTCGTTACCTGTGCCGCATAGCAGATGCTCCATTAGGTAAAAAGCATGCCAGTGACGAAAAGGAGCGGCGCCAAATAAGCCGGGTACATGCGCTGTTTTCAGTGGTTGATAAACAGCTACAGTTTGACTGGGATATGAAAAGCTTAAGTGAAAAGGCCCATTACTCTGCCCCTCACCTTCATAGGTTGTGCTTACAAGTGTTTGGGCGAAGCCCAAAACAGCACGTTATTCATTTGCGGATGGCACGGGCCAAAAGCTTATTGTTAAGCACGCAGTGGCCCGTTTCCTACATTGCAAGCTATGTTGGCTACACAAATGTATTTACTTTCTCAAAACGCTTTAAGAAATCGACAGGTCTCTCTCCTTCAGCGTTTCGAGAAAACGCGAGCTAGCTGCCCGCTATCTTCATTTGGTCGATAAGCACAGAGCCAGTCTGTACACTGCCGCGCACATCTTTTTCAGCACCAATAGCCACAATGCCTTTGAACATATCTTTTAGGTTACCGGCAATGGTTACTTCATGGACGGGGTATTGAATAATGCCATTCTCAACCCAGTAGCCCGCAGCACCGCGCGAGTAATCACCGGTTACACCATTAACGCCCTGCCCCATAAGTTCGGTCACAAATAGTCCTGTGCCCATTTCTTTTAGAAGCTCAGCGTCGCTATGTCCTGTATCGCCTACTAGCCAATTATGAATACCACCAGCGTGGCCATTCGAGCGGGTATTAAGCTTACGCGAGGAGTACGTGGTGTAAAGGTATGTGGCTAATTTACCGCCATCGACTATTGTCATATCAGAACAAGCTACACCTTCGTTGTCGAAGCTAGAGCTTGCCAAGCCGCCTTTAATAAACGGGCGCTCTTCAACTTTAAGCCATTCTGGGAAAACCTGTTTACCAAGGCTATCAAGTAAGAAGCTAGAACGACGATAAAGGCTGCCACCGCTGATAGCACCGACATAATGACCGAACAGGCTTGATGCGATGTCGCGGTGTAAAAGTACAGGTACATTCGCAGTATTAATCTTACGGGCACCTAAGCGGTCTACAGTCGCTTTTGCAGCGTCAATGCCTACAGCACTTGCTGATTGCAGCAAAGAAGCTTTGCGGCTTACCGTGTAGGCATAATCGCGCTGCATATCGTCATCTTGTGCGCCAATCACCATACAGCTTAAAGAATAGCGGCTACTAGGGTAACCTGCGTTTATACCGTGGGTATTGCCATAAACGCGCATACCTAAATTTGCGTTATACGACGCGCCATCTGAATTGGTAATGCGCGTATCGTAATCCATTGCTGCTTTTTCAGCCTCAATGGTAGTTTTGATGGCCTTTTCAGTATCTAACTCTTCGGGGTGATACAAGTCTAAATCTGGGAATTCAGTAGCAATAAGGTCAGCATCGGCCAAACCAGTACAAGGATCTTCACTGGTGTAACGTGCAATATCTACGGCTTTTTCTACCGCTAATGTTAACGCTGCTTTGCTTAAATCAGCAGTAGACGCGCTGCCTTTTCGCTTGCCTACGTATACGCTTATACCTAAGCCACCGTCGTTGGTAAATTCAACGTTTTCAACTTCTTGCATACGTGAAGATACGGCGATGCCCTGCACTTTCGACATGCTGGCTTCAGCTTGCGTTGCGCCTTTTGAAACGGCTAATTTTAGTACATCATCTACGACATTTTGAATGTCGGCTAACTGCTGCTCAATTTGCATAGTAAGTTTCGCTGTCTTAATTCGACTGTGATAGTTACAATTTAGCTAAAGTGTAACACTAATGAGTTTGAAATGAGTGATCAGAAATACAATTCTCCTGAAGATCCTTACTTCGAAGATGCGCAAGCAGATGAGTTCGAAGAGGAAGAGTTTGTCAGTAAAACTGAGCTAAAGCGTCAAGCAAAAGAGCTTCACAAGCTAGGCGAAACCTTAGTTAACTTAACCGATGCAAACATTGCCACTATTCCTATGGATGAAGAGCTAGCCGATGCGGTTGCTATTGCCCGTAAAGTTAACAAGAAAAAAGATGGTTATCGACGCCAGCTTCAGTTTATTGGTAAAGCACTGCGTAATCGCGATACTGCCGATATAGAAGAAGCGCTAGCAAAACTAACGCATCAACACCAAGCAGCAAACGCGGCTTTTCATGCGCTAGAGAAAGCCAGAGAAGCGGTAATTGAACAGGGCGACCCAGCTATTCAGAAGTTGATTGAAGCGCACCCTGAGCTTGATCGCCAGAAGCTGCGTCAATTTCACCGCCAAATTAAGAAAGAGCGTGAAAAAAATGCGCCACCCAAAGCGTTCAGAGAACTGTTTCAGTACCTAAAAGACGTTATTCACGAAGATTAACTTATTGCCTTTTGGGCTTTAATACCAGTCCGCATAAATAGTTACCCACTCAGCGAGAATTAAAATGTTCGTAATCGCGGCGTGTCACCGCAGGTATAGTGGTTCTACATCAAGGTGACACAACAAAGAGTACGGACATTTTAAACTCGCCCTTCGGGAAGGTCTGGCAAGCTTCCTAGCTTCATTCTGGGAATTTGAAAGGGAACAGCCATTCCTGCATTCCCACGCTTCGCTAGGAAACTTGCCAGCGCCTTCTGAGTGGGCAATTATCTATGCGGATTGGTATAAGTGATTTTCAGATACAAAAAAGGTTGGTGCCTATGGCCCAACCTTTTTTAGTTCTATGAGTGACTGTGTGAGCTGAACTACGCCGTACCGCCCACTGTTAGCTCGTCAATTTTCAGCGTAGGTTGGCCTACACCTACTGGTACGCTTTGACCGTCTTTACCGCACACACCCACGCCTTTATCTAGCGCAGTGTCGTTACCGATCATTGAGATTTTTTGCATAACCTCAGGGCCGTTACCAATTAAGGTTGCCCCTTTCACTGGTGCAGTAATTTTACCGTTTTCGATAAGGTAGGCTTCAGCGCTAGAGAAAACGAATTTACCAGAGGTAATATCTACCTGACCGCCAGCGAAGTTCGGCGCATAAATCCCTTTATCAATAGAGGCGATAATTTCTTTCGGATCGTGCTCACCTTCCAGCATGTAAGTATTGGTCATACGAGGCATAGGCAAGTGAGCGTAAGATTCACGACGCCCATTTCCAGTAGGTGCAACGCCCATTAGCTTGGCGTTATGTTTATCCTGCATATAGCCCTTTAAAATACCGTCTTCAATTAGCACGTTATGCGCCGTTGGCGTGCCTTCGTCATCTACCGATAACGAACCGCGACGGTCGCTTAATGTACCATCATCAACAACCGTTACACCTTTGGCGGCTACGCGCTCGCCAATGCGACCGCTGAAGGTTGATGCACCTTTACGGTTAAAGTCACCTTCAAGACCATGACCCACAGCTTCGTGAAGCAATACACCAGGCCAACCATTACCTAATACCACAGGCATAGCGCCTGCAGGTGAGGCCACTGCCTGCATGTTTACCCGCGCCATGTGAAGTGCATCATCGGCGAGTTGCTCATAATAGGGTTTGCCATCTTCATCTTGCTTAAAGAATGAGTAAGCGTATCGCCCGCCAGCACCCGCTGAACCGCGCTCGCGTCTATCGCCTTGTTCTAGCAATACTGAGCAGTTTAAGCGCACAAGCGGACGAATATCTGTGGCCAACGTACCGTCGCTACCAGCAACTAAAATTTCTTCATATACGCCGCTTAAACTTACTACCACCTGATTGGCAGATGGCTCTTGCTTACGGATATAAGCATCTACCGCTTTAAGCAGTGAGATTTTCTCGGCATCTTGCATCGCAAGAATAGGGTTATTTTCGGCATAGCGTGCTTCGACAGGCTTGTGACCTAAGCCAGCAACTTGTTGGGTTCCGCCGCTTGGCGCAATACCGCGGGCCGCTTTGCACGCTTTAGTTAACGCTTCTTCACTTATTTCATCAGAATAAGCAAAGCCCGTTTTTTCTCCGCTAATAGCACGCACGCCTACGCCGCGCTCAATGTTATAGCTGCCTTCTTTGATAATACCGTCTTCCAGAACCCAACTTTCGTGTTGGCTCGACTGAAAATATAAATCGGCATAGTCGGTGTCGTGGCGATGAATGGTCGCTAGCGCGCTCTCTAGCTTTGTAATATCTAGGCCTGAGTCAGATAATAAATGACGCTCAACAGATTTAGACAAAATGACTCCTGAATCGGTTATGTTCGGCAACCGGCATATTCTGTTTAATGGTTTCTCTTGCTGCAATATCTACGTTTGCCGATACCAGCCCTGTTTCAGAGACTTGTTCGGCAAGGGTTTCGCCCCAAGGCGACAGGATAATACTATGCCCATAGGTTTCGCGACCGTTAGCATGAACGCCACTTTGATTTGGCGCTACCACAAAGCACTGTTTTTCAATGGCTCTGGCTTGCAACAACGCATGCCAATGGGCCTCTCCAGTACGCTGGGTAAAGGCCGCAGGCAACACCAAAATATCGATATCGCCCATTGCAGTAAATAACCCTGGAAAACGTACATCATAGCACACCGCAAGCCCAATGTTGCCTATTGGCGTTTGAACAGTGACGACTTCGCTTCCCGCTTCAGTGGTAGCCGACTCTTTGTAGCTGCCAGTGTTATCGTTTACCGATACGTCGAACATATGAATTTTACGATAGTCAGCCAAAAGTTCGCCGCTTGGCCCATATAACATGCATGCAGCAGAAAACTTATCGGGGTTTTCCGTTTTAACCGGAAATGTTCCTGACACTATGTAGCATTGGTGCTGCTTAGCAAGTGAGGATAAACGGCGCTGTATTGCACCATCACCTTTTACTTCAGCGACGTCGAGTTGACCTATGTCTTTGCCACCAAAGCAGGCGAAGCACTCTGGCAACACCACTAAACTGTCCTTTTCAATATTGGCCGCCGCCATTTCCCTTGCAACTGTATCGAGATTCTCTTCTACATTTGGCGTAGAAGTCATTTGTAGTGCTACTAAATTAACCATCGATCACCTCCATTTTCAGCCTGCGTACGTCATCATCCGTTAATGGCCTGTCTTGCGGATTCTCTGGAACAGGCACATTTTGGGTAGGTAAGCTAATGTCTTTACTGTTACGTTCAACTTCATCGAACTTAGGTTCTTTTATGGTACCCGTTACGCGATAGTTCACATTTGAAATGACTTTCGCAGAGGTTAACACTTGGTCAATGGCAAGGGCAGCTAATGCAGTGGGCGGCGTTGCTAAGAAATACACAAGAAACGGAAGGTTCCCAGTTACATTGGGCGCGAACGACACGTTGTAATTTAATCCACCCGTATTCAAGTCGGTGAAGCCGGTAATTTCTATTTCCCCAGCGCCGCCGTCAATTTCAGTATCGTCAGTATACGCTTTACCGTTAACAATGCTTAAGGTGCCGCCCATGTCGTCGTAGAAAAAGCCTTTGGCAAAAACGTCACGAAAATCTAGGCTTAGCTTTCGTACTAACGAGTTTAAGCTGAACAAGGTAAATATTCGCGACCCCTTGTCACTCAACTCCGTAAGATAACCATCAGACAGTGACCACTCTACGTTGCCGTTAAGCTGTTCAAATCCAAAGTCCATTGGCGCGTTTGGCCAGTTGATGTCGAACTGCACGTTTGCACTGGAATCTTTAATACCCGATTCAACGCCATACTCTTTTAGCATTTGACCAACATCTGGAGACGTTAAAGTTCCGTTTAACGCGCTTTTAAACTCGCCGCCTACGTGCTTCCAGTAACCCGTTGCGGTTACGTTGCTTTCATCAGACTTCACTAAGAGCTGGCGTATGGCTAGGCCGTCATCTTCTTTCGCTACGTCTAATGTTACTTCACCTAAATCAATACCATGTACGCCACAAGACTGACAATAAAAATAAATGGGCGGCAGCGTGTTGGGGTCGATATTAAAAGGAGACTCATCTTCGTTGCTTGCAACAGAGTTAGTAGTGGCTAATACCGCGTCGTTATCATTATCTGCTGTCGCTGATATCTCAGGCTCAATAGGTTTATCTAACGATAAGTAGTCGGCATTTACCTCAATGCCTTGCTCATCTAAATCGCTGTTGATGCGAATGGTCGCCCTAGCCTGAGGTGAGGCTAGGTCTAAAATCCAATCCCTATTGCGCTCGGTGGCATTCAATTCTGCCTTTTTAATGCTATGGCCAGCGAAATTAAGCATGTCGGCTTTAGCAAATATACGCGACGGTGTGCCGAACAAATTTGTGCGCTTGGCTTCAGGAGCTTCTGAATCGATAGATGGTTGAGCATTAGTTTGCGTATAGGTGTTACCCGCATCTTTCCCTTTGCCAGAAAGCAACATATCGATTGTGGTAAACCACTCTTGTACATCGGCTTGAGCTAAATTTACACTGATACTAAAACCTGTTCCAATATTGGCAATATCGCTTTCACCCAGGGCCAAGTGCGCCCGCGAGAACTGCATTTCTTTGTGAGGAAGCACGCCGTCAAAACGGATATTACTGCCAAGCGTGGCTTTGACGTTCGATGCTTTGCCATCGCCAGTACTGATTATCTGTAGAGGTAAGCTAGTACCGACTGCAGTATCAAAAGGAGCAGGTAATATACTTTGTGTTGCCGTTAAATCTGCCGATAGATTTGCGGAGTATTCAAAGCTAGTTTTAGAAAGAGTTAAGTCTACCTTAGTATTCCAATCACTTTCACCATCTATGTACGTGGTAAGATCCGTGTTTACATAGTTAGCCAGCGGGTGTACGTGCCAACGCCCACCTAATTCCACATGGAGATCGTAGGTGTCGCTCTGCCTGCCAGACAGCGACAAATTTACCGGCTGCTGAAGAAATTGCGCAGTAAGATCCCCTGCATCTATATCTCCATTAGTAAATGACACATCACCCGACGCTTTATCAAAAAGCATGTTAGTTTTTGTGATATAGACAGGATTGTTAGATAAATGCGCGGTACCCGATGCCACCACATCTTTACCTTTTAAAGGTATATCTAACTTAATGTCGGCAGAAAGCGGCCCACTAATTTGCACATCATCGTTCAATACCTTACCCAGCGAATTTTTAAGCGATGAGTCCATCATTAGCGCCGTAAGCGCCTCGCCAGAGCCTGTGCCGGTAGCATAGATTGCCAAGCGAGCCCCAGGCTTAAAACTAGGTATAGCAGCCGACATATTGCTTATTTTAACATCAGCAAGAGTTGCACTTGGGCTTTCCATCACTAAGGCATTGTTCACAAAATACAAAGACAAATCTAAGTTATTGAGCGCAGGCCAGTTAGGCGCAAAAAGAAAATCTCCCTGCTTAATATCAACATAAGCTTGGAAGATGCCGGTATTGTCTTCAAAGGGGAAGTCACTTGTACGGCCATGCCACAAAACACGTGCGTTTGTAATGTCACCTTCGCCGGTAAACGCGCGAGTGAGGTATTTGTCGGTGTTAGCTCCCATTAGGGAAGTCGGAAACAGGCTACTCACTTCATTTAAAGCCAGCGGGCTCACATCGACATACAGCGACATAAACCCCGTTGCCGTATTCAGTTTAAACTGAGGGTGCAAAGTAACAGCGTCACTATCTAGTAGCATATCGCTACCTTTTACTATCCACTGCTTTGCTGCTTGGCCTGTTTGCTCTGGATAAATATAAAAACGGGATTTGAACTGGTTTATATGAATGTCTTTTTTGATGACGCCATCAGCGCTAAACACGCTATCCTGACTTTCTAGGTAAACGGCGCCATTATTTTTATACCAAAACAGTTCGGCGTTGAGGGAAGAGAGGCCTGGCACCTTATCTGTTTTATCCCACTGCACATCTAGCACTTTAGCGGCTAAAGAAGGTTGGCCGTTGTGCAGCTGTATTTGCAACGTGGCTAACTCGCCTTTTGGGTTTAGTCCACGTATTTCCTCTTCACTGGTATCATCCATAAAAAGGGGTAATAACAGTAAAAACGGATTAATTTGCAGGGGCTTCATGGTGTTTATTAGCACATCACCGTTCGCACTAATGCTACCAATAAGATCTGTGGTTAGGGTTTCATTACTTGAGGCAAGCACAAGCTGGTCAACTCTCACATTCCACCCGCCTTGTTTACTTCCATTGTTAGGCAACGCCTGTAAGCTACCACCGCTGATGCCGGTTACGGTTTTCGCACGGCCACTTCCCCACTCTAAAAGGCTTTCACTTAGTTCGGCTTGTATACTCGTAATTTCACTTTGAGAAAAGTTCGTCCATACCTCAAAGTTTGCACGGCTTTGGGCTAACGGGCGCTTAGTTTTTATTAGGTCGCTTACCCAAGGAGAAATATCAAGTTCTTCGGCTTTGGCGTAGAACACGCCCTCAAACTCTTCTCGCGTACCCGTTATATCAATAATGAAAGACGCAGAGTTAGCAGCTAAATCTGCAACTTTCAGTTGTCCTAACCCTTGGTGCCTCTCTTTATGGTTGTTCCAGGATAAGCTCTCTATATCGAAAGAATTGGTTTCGTTGAGGTGGGTCACGGAAACCACACCGTCTTCTAGCGAAAAGCTTTGCAGTTGTTCTAGGAAAAGTCGCTCAAGGGCTTTAACCACGGGAAAGTTATTTTTACCGTCACCGGACAGGCGATCGGCATCAATATCGAGTTTTAAACCCCGCAGTTCAAAGCGATTGGATGAAATAAGCTGATGGCGTAGCGATTCCCAAAAATCTAGCTCAACGTAGATTTGTCTGATGTCCAACGCCACAGGAGATGCATCACTTTTAGCCAGCGACACAGAATTGAGCACAATGCTGGGGCCGCTGCGCTGCCAAACTGCATGCACACTTTTTATGGATAGATTTACACCATATTGCTCATTTATATAATTTTCCAACAAATGTTTGTTGTGCTCAATATGCGGCAGAGCATAGCGTGCAGCGCTCAAAACAAGCGCGAAAAGTACAAGCAATACGGCAATTAGCAGCCAAAACTTCTTGAGTAGATAAGCGGCTACCGACGAAAAATTTGTCACATTTTGCCTTAGTATACGTTAATGCATTACATCATGACGACGTCGTACTTATCCTGATTGTACAGTGTTTCGGTTTGGACCTTGATCTGTTTAGACACAAATACTTCTAGTTCCGCCAGCATATGAGACTCTTCACCCATTAAGGCTTCTGCCACTTTTGGTGAGGCATAAACCACAAACTTGTCTGCGTCATAGGCGCGATTCACCCTTACAATCTCACGCATAATTTCAAAGCAAATGGTTTCAATAGTTTTTACTGTGCCTCGGCCTTTACACACCGGGCATTCGCCGCACAGTATATGCTCAATGCTTTCACGGGTGCGCTTACGGGTCATTTCAATAAGCCCTAGCGCGGTAAAACCGTGAATGTTTATTTTGGCTCTGTCCTTGTTCGTCGCCACCTCTAATGAATGTAAGACACGTCGTTTATGGTCTGGTTCAATCATATCGATAAAGTCGATAAGGATCATACCGCCTAAGTTACGCAATCTTAGTTGACGCGCAATCGCCTGCGTCGCCTCAATATTGGTGTTAAAAATTGTTTCTTCTAAATTACGGTGACCAACAAAGGCACCCGTATTGATATCGATAGTGGTCATGGCTTCGGTTTGATCGATGATCAAATAGCCGCCCGATTTCAAGTCCACGCGACGCTCTAGCGCACGCTGCGCTTCGTTTTCCACATCATACAAATCAAAAATAGGTCTATCACCTGGGTAATATTCGAGCTTGCCGTTCATTTCAGGCACGTACTCTTTGGTGAACTGGTGAAGTTCATTGAATGATAGTTTCGAGTCGATACGAATTCTGTCTAGCTCTGTACCAACAAAATCGCGTAGCACTCGTCGCGCAAGCGGTAAGTCTTCGTAAAGCACGTTAGACTTACGCTT
Organism: Alteromonas sp. AWM4_230; assembly: GCF_056158305.1. Taxonomy (NCBI): domain Bacteria; kingdom Pseudomonadati; phylum Pseudomonadota; class Gammaproteobacteria; order Alteromonadales; family Alteromonadaceae; genus Alteromonas; species Alteromonas sp. AWM4_230. Next base: position 87,911 of record NZ_JBSWTB010000001.1, read on the forward strand.
TTTCATTCGCGACTGAATTTTATCCCACAGCCTTCGCAAGAACGCAGCGTCTGACTGCAACTCATTTTTACCCACACCTTCGGCAGCCGTGCGTAAAATAAAGCCGCCGTTTTCATCGCAAAACTCTTGAACCAGCGACTTTAAGCGGTCTCTCTCTGCTTCTTCTTCAATGCGTTGAGATACACCCACGTGAGTTACCGAAGGCATAAAAACCAGATAACGGCTAGGGATAGTGATATCTGTGGTAAGGCGTGCACCTTTGGTACCGATGGGATCTTTTACCACCTGAACCACAATATCTTGACCATCACGCACCAGCTCACGAATGTCCTGCTTCTGTATGTGACTAGCCGAGACTTCTTCAGCAATTTCATTGTGAATGACGATGTCAGAGGCATGTAAGAACGCCGCTTTTTCTAAGCCAATATCGACAAATGCCGCCTGCATTCCCGGCAATACACGGCTTACTTTTCCACGATAAATATTGCCAACTAAACCCCGTTTAGTATGACGCTCTACGTGAATTTCTTGCAGTATTCCGTTTTCAATAAGCGCCACCCGTGACTCTGACGGGGTAACGTTGATAAGCAGTTCAGCACTCACGATACTACTCCAAATTCATTCAGTCCAAATGCATTAAGTAATTGGCGGGTTTCGTATAGCGGTAGACCTATTACGGCACTTGCACTACCGTTGATAGAGACCACAAATTCACCACCAACACCCTGAATAGCGTAACTCCCTGCTTTGTCAGCAGGCTCTCCTGTTTCCCAGTATGCGTCAATTTGCTCATCCGTCAATGCTGCAAAAGTCACAGATGTGGTAATGACTTGGGTCTGATGCTGAGCGTCATCGAGTACACAAATAGCCGTAAGTACGTCATGAGTTTTACCAGAAAGCATGGTAAGAATGCGTTTTGAGTCGGCTTTATCTTCAGGTTTACCCACACTTCGCCCGTTAAAAGATATTAGTGTGTCGCTGGCTAAAATGACTTTGTCTTTCGTCATTGCGCCCTGAGACACTAGCTGCGCCTTTACTGCTTGGGCTTTTTCAGTAGCAAGCCTGGCTACAAGCTCCATCGGTGATTCATTGTCACGAGGCGACTCGTCAATATCGGCAGGTTGTATTGTATGGGCTATGTTCATTTGCTTGAGCAAAGCAGTGCGTCGTGGTGAGGCCGACGCTAACACTACCGATTTTGTCATTGGCTTACCTTTGGTTTAATCGTGAAGGTGTTTACATTAAGAAATTGATAGTTGTCTACGCGTGCGCCTAAGTAGCCAAAACACCCACGGCCATAGCACCATAGACGTTAAGACTGGCCACAAGTAATCAACTTGGAAATAGATATCCGTTAAGAGGTGTTGAACCCAAAACGTTAATAAATGATATAGCGAAGCAAGTAGACCAATGATAATTGCCTGCTGCCAAACAGAGTAATTTCTTAGCCTTTGGTAATTAGCAGCCAATACATAAACACAAATACTTAAACCGAAGCTGTGAATGCCCAGCGTTGTGCCAACCAGCACATCCATAGCAACACCAGTTAAAAACGCCACACCTACATTTACCCTATGGGGCAAGGCCATACTCCAGTATGCGAGCACAACTAGCACCCAGTCAGGGCGATACACATCTACTTGAGAGGGCAAAGGAACAATTTGCAGTACCAGCGCCACTAGCAGACTTAACCAAATAACGAGGTTACGTTTACGCATCTGAAGACTCTTCCTCGCTCGTAGCAGGTGTATTTACCTTTTCATCCTTATCAGTGTCAGACTTTTGTGATGAATCATCCGTTCGCCATAGAAGCAAAAGATGACGAAGTCTGTCTAAATTCGCCATGGGTGTAACTATCACCCGAGCAAAGGGACGACTTTCATCTCTCACTACCTGTTTAACTGTTGCCACAGGGTAACCTTCTGGAAATACCTTACCCAGCCCAGATGAAATAAGGGTATCGCCTTCCTGAATGTCTACGCTGTGCGGTACATGTTCAAGATATAACTCGTTAAGCGCACCGCTGCCGGTGGCAATAAAGCGGATATCATTTCGAAGGGAGCGCACTGGGATGGCGTGTGTCACATCAGCAATCAGCAATACACGACTGTTGGTTGACCCCACTTCCATCACCTGACCCACAATACCTTTTTCATCAAGAACCGGTTGCGATGGATATACCCCATCTATCGCCCCTTTATTGATGACAACCTGCTGACTATAGGGGTTTTTATCTACCGCCATCAGCTCGGCAACCATCTTTTTAGAAGATAGGCGCACGGGTGCTTGCAGCAGTTCGCGAAGCTGAGCATTTTCTTTTGCAATAACATCGTACTGCTGGAGTTTTTCGCTCATTAGCAACAGTTGATTATTCAGCTTTTGATTTTCAGCCAGTAGCTGTTCTTTAGAGGTAAGGCGCTGGGCGCTTTCGCTTAGCATTAACCCGGGGAGGTTAGCAATGTATTGAAGTGGGCTCATCAAAGAGTTGAGGTACACCCGCGTAGATTTGAAGCCATCCATTTTGTGATCAACAAATATCAGTGTTACTGACAACACAAGCGCCAGCGTAAGCCTGATATTTAGAGAAGGGCCGCGAGTAAAAATAGTATCCATGATACAAATAAGGCAACCTTACGGTTGCCTTTCCTGTTTATTCGTAGCTAAACAGGTCGCCACCGTGAAGGTCAATCATATCGAAAGCCTTACCACCGCCGCGTGCTACACAGGTTAACGGATCATCAGCGATAACCACTGGGATACCCGTTTCTTCCATTAATAGCCTATCTAGATCTTTAAGAAGTGCACCACCGCCGGTAAGTACCATACCGCGCTCAGAAATATCAGAAGCAAGTTCTGGTGGAGACTGCTCTAGCGCCACCATAACGGCAGAAACAATACCCGTTAGCGGTTCTTGAAGTGCTTCAAGAATTTCATTTGAATTTAGCGTGAACCCGCGAGGCACGCCTTCTGCTAGGTTGCGACCACGAACTTCAATCTCACGAACCTCTTCGCCTGGATACGCCGCGCCAATTTCGTGCTTAATACGCTCAGCAGTAGCTTCACCAATAAGAGAACCGAAATTACGACGAATATAGTTAATGATAGCTTCGTCGAACTTATCACCACCAATACGAACAGAAGATGAATAGACCACGCCGTTTAGTGAAATGATAGCAACTTCGGTAGTACCACCACCGATATCTACCACCATAGAACCCTGCGCTTCTGATACAGGCAAGCCTGCACCGATTGCCGCAGCCATTGGCTCGTCAATAAGGTAAACTTCTCGCGCACCCGCACCCAAAGCAGATTCTTTAATCGCTCGGCGTTCTACTTGTGTTGAACCACAAGGTACACATACCAATACACGAGGACTAGGACGCAAGAAATTATTATCATGCACTTGCTTAATAAAGTGCTGAAGCATTTTTTCAGTCACGTAAAAGTCGGCGATAACACCGTCTTTCATCGGGCGGATAGCGCGTATATTACCTGGTGTACGACCAAGCATTCGCTTAGCTTCTGCACCTACTGCCGCAACACTTTTCGGCCCGGCTGCGCGCTCTTGACGAATAGCTACTACTGAAGGCTCGTTTAGAACAATACCTTGGTCTTTTACATAAATCAGCGTGTTAGCTGTTCCGAGGTCGATGGACAGATCATTAGAGAACATGCCTCGAAGCTTTTTAAACATGAAGTGTGTATTCCTGTTTCTGTGTTAACGCGTATTTGCAAAGGTGAGATGGCGACGCTTTAACGTGAAGTCGATATTTATTCGCACACTTTAACAATGGGGGCAATTTTGGGCAAGTGATGCTGTCACTTAGAGCCAAAATAACTACTTTATTAACAAGCAAATTCGGCGACTGCCCCATAAAGGCATAGCACTTACGCGTTAATCGATTGATTCCTACTTTAGACCCACTAATGACCTTACAAAAAACGGAAGGTTCAAAAACCTTGGTCGATTAGCCAGGTCTTTTTGTATTGAGGTCGCGATGGTGTTTTTAACGCACAGCGTTACGACCAAATCCAGCCCATACTTTTCTAATTGTTGATTTGCTCGCGCTTGTAAATGATGTTGTCGTTCCCTCTGTAAACACCATAGGTTAGCGTGGCGTTAGGCGGATTGTCAGCTTCGCCATCTCCATCCCAATCCCACAGTAACCAAGCATCGGGGGTATACGTTAACGAATAATTACCCGCCCCGTTTGGCGATGATAAACGCATGCCTTCGCCGGTGGTATACGCACCTTCACTTAGGGTTCCGTCTTCAGAAGAAACTAGCTCACCTGAGGCATCATTTATATTAGCGTGTGCAAAATCCGTGCAGCTGTCGTACGTGTTTATGCGCCACGTTTGACCATCCCAGTACTGAGTGCGAAGGGGAAGCAATAGGGCTTCATCAGCCCCGCCGTAATTGTTTATCAAGGTTGCCCGACCATAAGCGAACGTCAAATCACTATCAATGGTCGCAACACAATCGCTTGTGCAAGAAATACCATTCACCGTAGCACCGTCAACAAGAGAAGACGCAAACGTTAGCACTAGCGACGTATCCTCAAAAGGTCCGTCTGTATCTGTTGCAGAACTCCCCAAACGCGTAAATGTCACGTCGTTGTCAACGATACTCAATACGCCAGTAGCCCCGCTTTGCGGCCACGTCCCTGTATCATCATTAATGAGTCTGTCGAGCCGTGTAAGCGGCGTGCCGTAGGCAACCTCAAGGCCCATAGCGTTCAACTTATCAAACCCGGCAAAGTAGTTCTGAGTAACCGAGCCCAAATGATTTGTGGCAGCAAGGGTATAGGTAACGCTAGGAATTGGCTGGCCAAAGTAAGTAAAATTATCATTTACACTGCACGCTGGGGTCACTTCACCAGATAAGGTAAAGTTTGAAGGCGCGAATCGGCCTACATTAGCCGCTAACCCCGTTACTGTAGAACTAGCAAGGTAATTGCTTGTAGCGGCGATACTTATTATTCCAACTTCACTGTAATTCAACGCTACATTTAATTCGCTCTCATTATCGAAGATCACACCGCTTTCAGCCCCTGCTAGAGTCCCGGTTGATCCACCTGCTGGTAGTGAAGTGGTAGGCGAAAGCGAAACGCTTCCAGAAAAATGCTCTGCCGTGCGGTTGTTTTGCAGTTGTCCATAATTATCTGGAATACCATCATCATTGGCGTCTTCACCATCAACCCACTGCACACTTTTTATTCCAAGAATAAAATCTTCACCTGTTAACTTAAGTAGTGAATCGTTAGCGCTGTTAGCATAGCCATTTGGGTTCGTTGTATTGCCTGCATCATCTAGTATATCCAGCGCAAAACCAAACGGCCTGACTATGAAAGTATTAGATGACCCAGAAATAGGACTTCGGTCAGCAATTTCAGCACTAAGCGATAGTTCGCCAGCATCGGGGTACTGAATAGAAAAAATAGCCTGCGAATTATCGTCAAATTGCAGTTGGAATGTATCTGAACTTGTTCCTAGTTCATATTCATTGCCATTATTTTCAAAGACCAGTTTATTTGAACAGGTAGACGCGCTTCCACAGTTGTAATTCAACTCAACATCTACAAGCTTGTTTCTAAGTAAGTCTGTATCTCCGCAAGCCTCAATAGCGTATTGCTTCCCGTTGAAGCCCACTTCCGAAGGCTTACCCGATAGCTGCGTGACTAAGGTATTACTGTTATCTGTAAGGTTTTTAAAAGTAAGACCATCGGCTTCAAAATTTATTTTACAGCTGTTGAGGTTAACTTCAGAACCCCCGATGAAGCAACGAAGCTGTGATGATGGTGTCTCGCCTGAAGTAGCAAGCGTGGGGTCGTTTCCGTTTAGGCTATCTATGGCAAGTGATGTTTGCCCGATAAAGGTAACACTGTCGCTGGGTGACCATGTATAATTATTGGAGCTTGGTAAAAGACCTACTGTTGCGCTTTGAGAATACAACAAATCACAATTAACGTCCGCACACGCTTTCAACGTCACTTCTTTCGCGGCACAGCTACTGCCCCTGTTATCCGCTAACTCAAATCGATAGTGGTTTAATACTTCTATAACCTCACGACCGCATATACCGGGTATATTGTTTGGAACCGTCGTTTCTTGAACACTTAGCTCTGCTCGGGATTCTATGCCAGCGCCGGCGGTAAACGAGCCCACGATAGTTTCGCCTGATACATTTACAAACGTTATACTACCTGTCGCAAGCACAACGGCGTGTGGGTTAGAACCATCAATAACTACATCGCCGTTGACATATATAGCAAGATAAGCGCCGTCAGCCACATTTATGCTTGCATCTACCATCGAGAAAATCGTTGAAACCCCTAAAGGGTTATCCCCCGGATCATTGATATAAATTCGCGTTGGCGCAATAACATTATAAATACCCAACCCCATATTTACGGTAGCTCGACTGAAATAATAATCCCCCGCTAAATCCCCAGGAGTAATTTCTGGGCCGCTGTCGTCAATAGTAATGGAAGGTATAGCCCGAGCTTGAGATTCACTTAACGCATCAGTATTTGAAGGAAAACACGCAACAGCATTTTCACCACATTTAGGAAAAGCTTCTGCTGTATCTGCATCACTATCCACACCAAAGGTAGTTAATACCCCGCCGTTATCATCAAATATTCGGCTATTTGCTCCTAGATAAATTTCACTGCCTCCGAAGGTAGCCAGGGCACCAGGAAAAGCAACTTCACAGCTAGGAAACTCACCACTAAAAACAAATTCCGAGGTCATCGCAATAATACTGGCATCTTCTGGGTCGTGACTTCGCTCATTATCCCGGCTTCTATCCTCATCCACACGAAGACCTAAGCGCGTGCTATTCACGCCACAACTTCTCAACCAGCCTCCGTCGCCACCATTGCGGCTAATTTTACTGGCAGCAACAAGAGGCGTTTGGGCATAATTATTTCTATAAAAATTATACGTACACCTGTCACTCCACCCCACTATTTGGTTATCGGCAAAGAACGCTTCCCAGTCAACTTGCACCCCATTGTCGTCAAAAAACACCCGACCATCGCCTTCAGTAGTTGCCATATACGCCAGTGTTTCTGTGCGCGTAACAGGTTCATAAAGCGTTTCCGATGCCTCTAGTGCAACAAAGTAAGCTTGGCTTAGCTGAGGAGTAGGTGGTTGAGCATTGCTACCGATAGCGTCGTATTTCGCTGCCACCGTTAAATAGGGGAGAAGGTATGTGTCAGGGGGAGCCTCCCCTCGTACATCAACTTGGTTATTAACAGTCTGAAGCGAATGGAAAAAAACCGGTTGCTCGCCAAAGTCTGTTTGCAGCGGTACTTGTGCGTATCGCGCATCTTCTTCTCCGATTCTTAGCGGCCCATTGGGTTCGTACCAAGGAGAATTAACTGATGCCTGTATAGTATCAGCACCTAACTCCATTTTTCCTACTTCAACGATATCGCCGTCAGGAAATTCGTGAATACCGTAAGCAATGGCCAAGTAATGACCACCCATAGTGATATGAGGGCCATCTTCACCGGAAGGCTCAAGTGGCAGTGCTTCAAAACCCGTTCGGGTAACGTTGCGAATCTTGACTATAGCAGGGTTTCCCCCCTGATTTGTCGATAGCATAAACACGGCTGGAGGCTCGTCGTACACCTGCGAAAAGCTTATGGTTGTCCACTCTGCTTTGTTGTAGGTATTTTGAAGTTCGATGAACCTGCCTTCGATTTGAGGCACGGCTAGTACGGGCACCGCTGGCATAAACAGCAGAAAAGCCCAAAAGAGACGAACAAGAGATTTAAGGAAAGTCATTATTCTTCCTGCCTTACTTCAACAAGAACACGTTTGGAGGTTGCAAGTTGACCTGCGCTGCACTGCGCTTCGGCCCCCAATGCATAAACCCTTATTTCACCAGCGGCAACCTCAGGTTCTTCAACTTCGGTCTCCACCTCACAAGATAGCGTAATTACACAATTCTGCACATTAGCGGCATCTATAGTTATTGGTTGAGTAATTACGGCACACGCGGGGTTATTCCCGTTAATTAGTCTCGAAATCGCGACTTCCATTCCGCTTTGGGCGGCTAAATAAGCACGAGCACCATAATATTCAATGGATTGCTGCCGGATGTTAGATGAAATTTGGTTTGATAAAGCTATACCGAGTCCTAAAAGAACAATGCTTATAATGATCGCAACAATCGTTGTCGAGCCTTTTTGACGAACAAGAGAACCACGCAATCCGACTGTACGCTGGCCGCTGCGATTAACGTTTAATTGGTGTGTTTTACTATGGCACATTAGGAAAATGCACCTCATGTACAACCGATATTTGTTCGTCATCACTGCTTTCTAACGTCATTTGTAGCTCAATTAAGCCATTTTGGCGTAAACCCGCGGTGACCACATTCGCGCTCCACGATGTCACATTAGTTCCAAGAACGCCCGACGTAGCGCCTTGTGTTCTTATTAAGCGTTCACCTTGGGCTGTAGACGTTCTACAAATTGTCACTTGCGTTTCAGGAACAAAGAAACGTTTGCCTGGTGAGGATTGTGTGTTCGCGGCGCTAAGCGTGAGGTCGTACTGATTACTATCAGTCAATAATGGATTGGTAATAATTGTTCGCCCGTTATCATTCACGCTTTGTGGATTCGTTGGGTATATAACGAGGGTGTCGCCCATACTTAACTGACTATTAAACACGACTACGTGCATAGGGTTGTTAAACGCATCACCCACGTAGGTGCCGCTTTCCTTGATAGGGTAATATGAGAGGCATCCTAAACTCGAATCAAATGACACAGAATTCGGCACCACATTGCGTAGCTCTTTTTCCAGTCGCAAAATAATAAAGCGCGCGTCTGAAACAAGCCGAGTTCGCTCTGCGCCTGTTATGTAAATTTGGGCACTGACTGAAATCACTTGCGCTACAGATACACTAATTACGCCTAAGATGGTGATCACTAAAATAAGCTCTATAAGCGTAAAACCGCGCTGACGCTGTGCTTTGCGTGGAAACATTAATAGCTCCCTCGATAAGCGCTGAAATTGTAGACTTGGCCGTCTGGAGCGGTAACTGCTATATCAATACGCTTGAAAGTTTGCCCATCAGTTGGCGTACTGTCATCTAAGTCACTGTCGTAATCTACCGTTACCGCAAAACCAAAATTGTTATAGTTACCGCCCACATTGCTGACTACATAACCATTGTAGTCGTCAACATCGTCATAGTCGTCTTCACTCGCCTCTTCAGGACCAAGGGTTGTTGAGCAATTTCCTTTAGTATTACAGGTTTCAAATGGCGGGCTTCTGTCGCTGTTTTCATCATAAGAGCGGCTTAGAATATCGTTCATTAACGACTGACCTAACTTAGCAGCTTTTACTTGGCGAAATGGCTCAGCCGTTTGTTCAGCTTGAGGCACAATAAGCGACAGCACTATTGTTAAGCTGATAGTGAAGACAACAATACCAATTACTAGCTCTAATAAAGTAAAGCCTTCACTGCGTTTTCTGAAGTTAGGCAACATTGCGCTAGCACGCATAAATTGCCCCTTCGCTTTGCAAACACATGGCAAAGGTACTTATTTGAATTTTGCAGTTAGTTGAGCAGGCAATATTGCTTGGTCGGCCAAACCCGTCAAACTGAATTTGGGAAAAACTATCGCCGTTTTCATCTGCAGTTTGAAAAGTGAAATCAGTATTAGACGCGTTGATAACTTGGTCGTCGTCAAAAGCAGTGGAAAGAGCATTTGCGCAGTCGTGCCCAGCGGGGGGAGCAATAACTGTACTTGTAATTTTCACGCAGCTGCTGTCTTGTACATTTTGCATGGCGCGAAGCTGCATATTTCGCACTAGCTGAAGGGCTCTGTCCCGAAGTGCAATGGCTTCTTCGGTGTCGCTACCAAGAAAGCGAGGTGCGGCGGTTACCGCCAGCACCCCAATAACCAATATGGTTATAATAAGTTCTACGAGTGTAAAACCGCTTTTCTTCACATTACTGAACGCAAGAAGTTACCGTCACTTCAGGTCGCTCCCCTTCAGTATCGGTATTTTTATAAGTAATAGTACAGTCAGCCTCTGCTTGTGAAGGTGCTGTATCAGAGTAACCAGTGAAACCCTTATAGTAGATCAAAAGCTCAGTAGGGTCTGAGTTTGCAACGACTGTCATCAAATAATCACTGTCGCCGCCAATTTCAGCATCAAGAAGATCGCTTATATTAGTCGAGAGATATGTAGCATCTGGATACCCGTAAGCTGTTGTTACTGTCGCGCTACCTACGTCAACCGAACCTGTTTCTGCGCTCGCTACGCCATTTATTAACGCTTTACCGTAAACCACAGATGCTGCCGACTCTAGTGAGCCAGCAATCCCCTGTAATACAGAATCACGTGCGTCGTCTTGAAGGTTTAGAAACTTAGGTGCTGCGGTTACCGCTAGGATACCCAGCAATACAATTACAATGATTAACTCGATTAGGGTGAAACCCTGTTGTGTTGATACTTTTTGCATAATCAAACTTCCTGAGTATTAATTAAAAAACAGTAACCTGGCCAGTGGCTGGGTTGTAAGTGAAACCGTCAAACGAGGTACCGTCAGGCGTGCCGTCTGCTGGTGCTGAAGTATTAGGTAAACCCATAGACTCAACTAAGTAGTAAACACAAAGCGTGTTTGCACCAGAGTCATCTGAACGTACCGCGTATCTGAAATCAGCAACAACCGTATCGTTTGTCGATGTGGTATTGGTAGGTGCCGACTGTAGAATTAGGTCAAATGTGTTTTTACACTCGGTGTTGTTAACCGTAGAAATAAGTGTATTACCAGTAGAGCTGCCGGTAGGGTAACCAATGGTACCGTCAACGCCCACTGGCGTTTGGTCGTAAGTAACTACTGTGCCGTTGCCGTTCCCGTTGTTGCCACTTGGGCGACCTTCCACTTCCCATTGTGCGCGCACAAGACCTACAGCAGCGGCAAAGCCACCTGCTACACCTTCAACACTGGCTTCTCGTGCTTCATCGGTAACATCGATAAAACGCGGTAGCGCCGTAGCCGCAAGCAAGCCCAAAATAATTACAACAATGATAAGCTCTATCAGCGTAAAGCCTTGCTGTCTCGTGTTCATAGCATCTCCTAGATTACAAATAAGCGCATAACTCCGACGCTTAGTTAACTTTTTCTTTCTCTTACTACGCCGCTACCAGCGTTGTACTCGAACCAAACTTTGTCTTGAATAAAGAATGCACACTGCAAATATCCGTTTGTGTATTCATCGCTTACCGATATTTTTGACGACACATCGAATTCTCTTAATGTCGCCAATGTAAACAGGTATTCACACGCATTTCCTTGGTCTGGTTCCAGCCCTTCAGGCCAACCCTTTGTATTTACGAATAACTCTGCAGCCACTTCTTTTTGCTGTTTTATGCCGCCGCTGGCATCAAAGTCAATTTCGTAAATCAAAACCTTTGATTGCTTGGTCTTTATCCACTGGGCCCTTGCCAACATAACAACCCGTTGAAACTGAGCCACTGCGTTTTCTTTGTTAACTTTTTCAGCTTCTTTTATTACTGGTGTTGCGTGATAAACATACGTAGCAGTCACAACAGCAAGCACCAAACCAATCACAATAAAGTTAAATAACCCTGCTCTAGTACTAGCCACGCTTTACCCCATTAAAAAGGCGCGAAACTCTTACCCGCCTTTCACCGCCGACATCATGTTCCACATTGGCGTAAAGATGCCAAGCGCCAGTATTAACACCATAACTGCTACAAAACCTATCAAGATAGGCTCAATCTTGGCGGTTAAGCTTTTCAGGTCAAAATCGACTTCCCGTTCGTAATAATCTGCGCTTTCTTCTAAAAGCGGCTCTAGCCGACCGGTTTCCTCACCTACAGCTATCATCTGTAGTACAAGTGTAGAAAACAGTTCGCTATTTTTCGAAACTCTCAGCAAACTTTCGCCTTTTTCTATGCCTTGGCGCATCTCTTTAATGCGCATTTGCATATGAGCGTTATCTACAGCATCCGCTGTTAGTGACAAACCCGCCGTTAACGGCACGCCTGCCCGCAGAATCATAGAAAAGCTACGGCTATATCTTGCTAATAATGATCGCTCAATAATGCTGCCTACAACAGGCAACTTTAGTTTAAATTTGTCCCATTTAAGTCGTCCATTAGTCGAATTAACGTATTGTATAGCCGAAAAAAGTGTTCCAATTAATACAATTAAAATTAACCACCAGTAGTTTACAAAGAAGTTCGAAGTACCTATTAACACGCGTGTCATTATGGGAAGCTCGGTGTCAAACCGCTCAAACATTTGTGTGAAAACGGGTACAACGAAAAGATTCAATATAAACATAGCAATAGCGAGCGCTATCAATACGAAAGTGGGGTATCGCAATGCCGATTTAATACGCTTTCGCGTTTCCTGTTCCCGTTCGAAATAGAGGGCTAACTGCAGGAAAACATCGTCCAGCTTACCGGTATTTTCACCTACTACGACAACAGAAATGGTTAACCGCGTAAAGACTTTTTCATACTTTGTCATGGCCGAAGATAAGCTTCTGCCTTGCTCAAGCTGCTCAGCGATGTCCTTTAAAATTTCTTGGAAACGCTTATGTGAGGCGTTTTCACTTAGCCCTTTAATTGCCCTAATAATCGGAATACCCGCTTTAAGAAGCGAGTACATTTGGCGAGAAAAGATGATCATCTCATCTAGTCCAACTTTAGGTTCGAATAGATGCCCTATGTCTAAACCAGTACCCGTTTTCTCTGTTTTTTTAGTTTCTTCTATCGAAATAGGCACTATGTTTTTAGACAACAAAGCCTGCGCCGCTGCTTGCGCTGAGGCAGCTTCAATAACCCCTTTTTCAGGACCACCTTGAGTCGATTTACCCGCATAGCTAAACTGAGGCATTAGTGGTTCACCACCTCAGGCACAAATTCAGCGACTTTGAAGACCTCATCTAATGAGGTTTTGCCTTCAGCTGCATAATCAAGAGCCATATGAGAAAGTGGAACAAAGTCTTTGTTGGCCTTTGTCGCGTCAACAAACCCCTGCGTATCGTCATCTCGCAGCGCTTCCATCATATCTTCGTTCATTTCCAAAAACTCGAAAACACCAATACGCCCTTTGTAACCTGTGTGGTTACAGCTATTGCAGCCCCTACCTTTGTAAAAAGTCGCATTTGCTAGTTCTGGCTTTAGGAAACCTACCCATGCTTGCTCTTGCGCGCTTGGCGGCCGCTCTTCTTTACAGTTGTCACATACACGACGTACCAAACGCTGCGCCAAAACGCCACGCAGTGATGTTGCTACTAGATAGGGCGCCGCGCCCATATCGATAAGACGGATGGCGCTAGTTACAGAGTCATTGGTGTGAAGCGTACTTAAAACCAAGTGGCCAGTTAGTGCGCCTCTCAGTCCTATTTCAACGGTTTCTTGATCGCGCATCTCCCCCACCATGATAATGTCAGGGTCTTGTCGAAGCGTGGTACGCAAAATTGACGCGAAATCTAGGCCAATTTTTGAGTTCACTTGTACTTGGTTTATACGAGGCAAGCGATATTCAATGGGGTCTTCAGCGGTAATGATTTTCAAGTCGGGTTTATTGAGCTCGCTTAGCGCGCCGTACAAGGTTGTGGTTTTACCCGAACCTGTCGGCCCAGTAACCAATATCATGCCGTGGGGTCGGTTTATTGCTGCGCGAAATTTCTCGGCCATTGCATCCGGCATCCCCGTCTGATCTAACGTCAAAAGACCCGCGGATTGATCTAGCAATCGCATAACCACCGCTTCGCCATTGGCAACAGGCATGGTGGACACACGCACATCAAGGGTGTGACCTTTCACTTTTATATTAAAACGCCCATCTTGGGGTATACGCTTTTCTGAAATGTCCAAACCTGACATCAGCTTTAGTCTTAATACCAATGCCGAGGCAATTTTTACCTGGTTTAGCGTATTTTCCTGAAGCACACCGTCTACACGCTGCCTGATGCGCAGAATATTTTCATCTGGCTCAATATGAATATCGGAGGCGCGCACCTGAACAGCATCTTCAAAAATAGAGTGTAGTAGCTTTACTACCGTGGCATCGGAAGTAGTATCGTCTAAGGCAGAGAGTTCAAAGTCCGCTTCATCGGCGTATTCTTCGCCTAACTTTTCTGCAAATGACGCAATATCCTGAGTACGACGATAAACTGAATCAAACGCTTCTAACATTTGATTCTCTTGTACTATTGCCAGTTCAATATTACGCGGCGCCACTAGCGGCCCAAGCTGATCAAGACCGCCTAAGTCGGTGGGGTCGCTCATACCTAGCAGCACTTCATCGTCGTCAGCTTCGAGTACTAGCGCGCGATAACGTCTTGCATAGGTTTCTGGGATAAGTTGTGCTTGCTCTGGATCTATTCGACGCTGTGTAATATCTAAAAAAGGAATATTGAGCTGCTGGGCAAGAAAGCGAAGAAGTTGTGGCTCACTGATAAACCCTAAGTCAATCAGCGTATCACCCAGTTTTCGCCCGGATGAGCGCTGTGCCGATAGCGCATTATCAAGCTGTTCGCTGGTAATAATATTTTCGTGAACTAATAAATCGCCGAGGCGCATCTTTAATCGAGGACGCATTAAGGTTGCTCCTGTAAATCGGTTAGGCGGGCACTGGCATATTGCGATGATGTAGAAGAGAGGCCACCAATCGCAAGGGCTCTGGAATATGAAGATATGGCTAAACGCTTGTCAGACAGTGCGTCGTAATTAACCCCCAGTGCCAACCACCATTTTGCATTATTCGGTTGTAGCGAGGTCATGGCGCTAAACGCCGAGATAGCTTGTTCTGGTTTATTGATTGTCTGTGCAGAGGTCCCTTTTAGTATCAGATAATCGATACGCTTTTCAGCCAGTGCTTTCGCATCTAAGCTATCTGGCATAAGGTTCAGAGCTTCTTCAAAACGGCTTTCTTGAACCAGAATCTTAGCCATGAGTTCGCGCCACACTAACGCCTCTGGTGATATTACAACGCCTTCTGAAAGTACCTGTAACGCTTGTAGGTTGTTATTTTGACCAAAATAAAGCGCGGCCAACTGTTTGCGAGCCTCGGTGTTTTGCGGGTAGGTAGATAGTGCAAGAGTAAAGCTTTTTTGAGCGTCGTCGAAAATACCAAAATTATAAGCTTTAAGCCCTGCCTCTAAATGAACGGCGCTTTGTTGCTCTGGCGATTTAGGCGTAACGTCAATCGCTGGCTCACGTGAAATAATACTATCTGGTTTAGGCGAGCTTAATTCACCAGTTGTTTTAACGTTTGTTCCAGGGTTTGTCCTGCTTGCCGTTTGTATGTTTGCTTTTTCTTGGGTTAAGCCTGAGGCTTTCACTACCGCCGAGCCGGTTTCTTCAGTCTCTTCTGATACGTTTGCGGCTGATAGGGTTTCGTCTTTAACTTCGGCTGCCTGTTTATCTGTCTTTTGATCTGATTGGGCATCCGAGTTTGAGCTTGAAGCATTAGCAACTTGCGTACGTTGCCTATATTCTGCCTCGTCGTCGACTACCGTTTCATCAATACTGTTAAATACAATCTCAGCCACGTCTGACGGCGTATTTTGGTATGCCAAATCTTGCTCGGATAACGGTGTAGACTTCATGCCCTCTAACTGTTGTTCGGCACTATCGACACCTTGCTTGGAAGTACTTTCACTGTCCGTTTGGATGGGCTTATTTTCCATTGAGCTTGCTGCTGTATTCTGTACATCGCCTTTTGCAACAATGTCAGGGCTACCTGTATTACCAGCACGCTTACTATCCCCAGACTCAGTCATATTGCTCAACACCAGCCAAATAACTAGCCCTAGTGCAATGAGCGCAATTAGCGCTTTTGGCCAAAGCGAACGATTTTCGACGTGCACCGTAGGCGGCAAGCCAAAATCTTCATTCTGGTTTCGCTCATCTAACGATTTTAAGGTGTCATTTAAAATGCTCATAAGCCCTGCGCCCCGTAAAGGTAAAGGGCACTTGCTACAGCAACCGCAGCTATAGAAAAAATAACAATGCTTTGTCTAGGAACAAGCCTTCGCTTGCAGTCATCAGTATCAAACACTGCATTTATCGTATGTTGCCAAGTCGCAGCGCTTTTACCCTGGCCGTAAGCGCGAAGAAGAATTTTGTGGCAAACAATATTAACCAACCGTGGCGTTCCTCGGGTGACTAATGCGATAAAAGCCCGTAAACCTTTAGAAATTAACTGCTCGCTGCCGCCGGCCGTTGTTAGTCTGTGGCCTATGTAATATTCCACTTCTGCCGACGTCATTGTGCGCAGCGTGTACGAAAAGCTGATGCGCTGACGAATTTGCCTAACCTTGGGGTTTGACAGGTTAGCGTCAAGCTCTGGCTGGCCGAATAAAACGATTTGAAGCAGCTTACTTTTCTCAGTTTCTAAGTTGCTAAATAAGCGCAGCATCTCAAGTGCATCCCAGCTTAACGATTGCGCTTCATCGATAATCAGTACCGCTTGCCGCCCCTCTTGTTTAAGTGCTAAAAGCCTTGACTCGATGGCACTGTGTAACCCTTGAGAAGCTTCGTTTTTACATATATCAATACCTAATTCATTGGCGAATGCTATACGCAACTCGTCAGGGCTTAGGTATGGATTCGGTAAGTAACAGGCTACAAATTTGTCCGAAAGGTGATTTATCAATTTGCGGCACAACAGGGTTTTACCTGTACCTACTTCACCGGTCACTTTAATAAAGCCTTCAGACATACTTAACGCAGACAAAATGACTTTTAACGCTTCATTGTGCGGCGCCAGTGCACAAAAGAAATCCGTGTTCGGCGTAAGCGAAAACGGCATTTCTGTGAAATGATAAAAGCCTTGGTACATAATTAGTTTCTATACCATTGATCAAGTAGTGACTGAGTGCGAAGGCGCTGCTTTTCCCACGTATCTGGCTGTACCACAGAAGGGCGAATGAGAATAACCAATTCGCGCTTGCTCTGGGTTTTCGCTTTGTTTTTAAACGCGTTACCGATAATAGGGATATCACCTAACAGCGGTGTTTTGGATTCTTGCTCGCTGGTAACCGTTTCCATTAAGCCGCCTATCACCACAATTTCACCGTCGCGAGCGCGGATCACCGTGTCTGATTCACGAATATTGCTTTGTGCTAGCGGTAACAAAATTTGTTGGTCACCTACTTGGATAACCTTTGTCTGTTCCGCCGTTTCTGTTACTGAAGGGTGAACATGCAGTATTACAGAGCCACTTCTGTCTATTTGCGGTGTTACGTCCAGCGCGATACCAGAAAAGAAAGGAGTAAGTTCGATGTCATTCTCGTTCTCTGTGCTTGTTGTGCTTTGATCTTCACTGGTCGACACATCGGTAACAAAGTACTCGTCTTGCCCTACTTTAATAACGGCCTTTTGGTTGTTAGTTACCGTAACGCGAGGGTTACTTAGCATTTGCACGTCACCCTGGGTTTGAAGCATGTTGATAACGCCATCAAAGTCGCCGCGGGAAATACGTAATGTTGATACCCCACCGATATCGGTAGAGATAGTATTGCCGATAGCATTAACCGCATTAATAGCAGGGTCGATTCCCGCTGCAGTGTTTGCTGCAAAATTAGAAGCAAGCGCCCCGCCGCTAAACCCAAAATTGAGGCTCCCCGTTAAGCCGCTTGCTATACGGTCCCATCTAACGCCTTGTTGGTAACCATCATTTAGCGTGACTTCAATAATGCGAGCTTCTAGCACCACCTGGCGTTGCAGGCTTTCTTGGCTTTGGTTTAAAAAGTCTTTCACCACGGCAATTTCGCTTGGTAGCGCGCGCACCGTCACCAACCCCGCCTGCGGTGACACCACCACCTGACGGCCTTCAGTAGGTGATACCAGTACTTTTAACGCTTCTTTTAAGTCACTCCAAAAATCGTTTTCACTGGTGGTTTGAATATTTGAACCGTTGAGCTGCTGTATATTGTTGCCGCCAAGACCACCTTGGCCACCAAAACCACCTTGACCGCCCAGTGCGTTACCGCTGATATTATTGTTGCCGTTAATACCACCGTTGTTACCACCGTTATTTTGGTCCTGCTCGCTTACTCCACCTGCAATCACGCTGACGTTCGACACACCGAAACGCTTGATCATAAGAAAGTTAACCGGGATAGATTCTGTTTTTAATTGAGATGGCATAACCTGGATGACCTTACCTTCTAAAAATACATCCAGCGGATACATTCTAGAAATAATCGTAAGCACATCTTCAAGCGCCACGTCTTTAAGCGTTAAGCTAATTTGACCAGACACCGCTGGATGCACAGCCACGCTATAAGGCGTATCTTCCACCAGCGCATCGAAAAACGGTCGAACATCCACATTATTAGCAGATACGGCAAATAGCTTCTGAGACGTAGGAGCTGGTAGCGACTGATAGCGAGCTACTTCTGACAGCAGTTCTTGGTTTAACTGCGGTGGAGGAGCTGGTTTGGTCGCAGGTACATTTTGGGAACGATTGAGTTCATCGCGAATATGCGGTTTCACTTCCTCGCCAACACCATAGGTTTGACAACCCGCGATAACAAACGCCGCAGCTAGCATCAGTGCGTTAGAAATAAGGCTATTTTTTAATTTCATATGCATACATTCTTAGTATTTTCTGCTGACGACCGTCAGTTATAATCACGTGTTTAGGGGTTATTTTGGACACAGTAAATTCATTCAGCGTGTCGCCCTCTCGATAAGACTTGCCAGAGATGATCGCGCTGTAACCGGAACTGCGTTTAAAAATTGACTGCAGTGCCAATTCGCCATCTAAAAGGTTGTTTTCGCTTGCACTCGCCCCCTTGAACTGGGCAGGTTTGGTTGGGTCTACCGCGGCTATTGCAGGCTTAAGAACACTACCTACTACCAACAAACTAAATATGAAGCATTTCATTTTCTTCACCTAGCCTCCCTAAAGCGAAATGAAGGTAGCGTTATTGCTTACTGTCGCTAACCCCAGTGTCAGTGATGCACTGGGGTATTCGTCGACGCTATAAGCGAAGTACGTCACAATGACTTTTTCTGGTGCCGCTTGTAGACGCGCTAGATAACTGCGTAAGTCGAAGTAACTACCCTCAAGCACTAAACGCATATTGTGACGATAGAATGATGTACTTTGCGTTTCACCTTCACCAAAACGAAGGGTTTGAGTAGGTTCTACGTTAAAGTTAACCAAGCTCACATTGTTT
This sequence comes from Alteromonas sp. AWM4_230, assembly GCF_056158305.1. NCBI lineage: Bacteria > Pseudomonadati > Pseudomonadota > Gammaproteobacteria > Alteromonadales > Alteromonadaceae > Alteromonas > Alteromonas sp. AWM4_230. The sequence continues at coordinate 107,119 of NZ_JBSWTB010000001.1, forward strand.
TCTTCATTCAATAACGTCATTAACAACTCGGGCATTCTGTCGGCAGCCACGAAGCCTTCGTTCAATGAAAGTAGCTCATCGTCTAAGCTCAGTAGTACTTTTCTCGCGCTATCCAATTCTTGTTGCATACGCTGTGTGTAATCGACAGACAGCGCTTGTTCAATAGCATCACGCTGAATGACAAGCGCCTTGTATTCACTTTCTTTTCGAGTAAGGGTTTTATCCGCACCAGACATGCTATCTAGCGCAGGCGATATGCCAAACCAAAAGAACAGATAAACGATAAGGCCAAAGCTCACCCACAAAATAAGCTGCTTTTCTCTGTTTTCGAGCGCAGAAAACTTATCAGAGAGCTGTTGATACTGACTCATCAGCGTCTCCTTCAAAATCAGTTGATATTAAAAATTGCTTCACGTTTTCAGCCCCGTCTACTTCATCAAACTTCACGGACGAAAATGACTTGCCCTGAAAGAAAGGTGACTGCTGTAACTTCTTTAACCAAACAGGAATAGACGACGGTGCTACCGTTTGCCCTGACAAACGAATTTTCTGGGTATCTATGTTTATGCTGGTAAGCCAAAGGTTCTGGTTGTGATAGTTAGCTAAATCGTCCATCACTTCGCCATACTTGGTTGCATCAAAAGACAGCTCTCCACTTTCTAAATAGGCAAGCAATTGCTTTCTGTTTTCTATCTTGGCATTCACTTGCTCAAGCTGCTGCTGAAGCGTTTTGGTATCACGCTTTTTCTCTAGTGCATTATTCAGCGCTTTAATTTCGTTATTAATTTGGCGTGTTGACGCTGATTGCTGTGCTATTTTTTCTTGTTTGGCGCTAAGTAAAACATTTAGAGCCACAACGGCAATTAGCATTACTCCAAACGCTACGCCGTTTACCCAAAGCACCTTTGATAGGGGTAAGCGCTCTTTTTTAGGCTTAAGCGAGGGGTGATAAAGGTTTATCGTGCGTTTCACTGTGCCTCCCTCGCTGCAACAAGCGCACTAGCCAAAGCAAAGTGGCAAGTGGGGTCAACAACATCAACTAATTCAAGCTCTGCAACGAATTTTTTCATAGCCGCAGGCTGAAAGGGCTTTAAGCGCTCTATAACAGGCTCGCAATCAAACTGTGTTCTGAACAAGATTTCTTTTAGCGGTGGCTGTTTTAGCTGTGACTCATAGAAATCCATTGAACGTTGAATTTCTAAACCAAGCATATCGCTTAATTGAACTAAATCTTCTGGGGCGGAGGATTTTTTAACAAATCCCCTTAATCGACGCGATAGCCAAATAGCACGCGAGCGCACTATCATCAAAAAAGGTTCGCTATTGGGCTCTTGAATAATAAGTAAACGCGCGTAATCATCATCAGGCACCATTTCGGTAGCCAGCACTTCTTTAGCGTGAATATGGGTGAGTTTAACCTCTTTCTTTTTCGATAGGCTTTGTACCAGTGCAGAAAGCGATGACTTTTCGGCAGCAAACACATCTATTTTTTTGCCGCCGGTCCGTGTTTGAACCGGGTAATCGATGTAGTCCAAAACAATATTACTAGAATCGAACGGAACCAACTCACCAAGTGTCCAAGGTAGTGCAGTCGTGATGTCCTCTTCGGGTACATCAGGCTTTTCCACTTGAACCATATGATACATTTCTTGAGAAAGCACAATGGATACTCGACATGCCTCTTTTTCAAATTCTCGTAAGGCCTCGCTTAATTGCTGTTCAAGAGGTTGTCGATTGTCAAAGGGAACAGACGCAAAAGAGTTGAGTACATAGCCACTGTCGCTAAAATTAACAGCGGCAATATGTAACTCAGCAGCACTCACAGACACACCTACCGTGAGCGTTGTATTGTTCTTCTGCGAAGAGAATAAGCTAGAGAGCATATGTCTACTTAATTCGTTAGTGTCGAGTATTATCTTGTTATCAACAATACCTTAAGGTGCCAATTTATGACATGGCGCTAACTCAAAAGTAGACTAATTATCTAAATAAACCAAATACCTACATAGGTAATTATTTATATTAATATGTTAATGGTATGAAGACCTTACTAGTCTTCCAAGGCAGTTACCGAACCGCTTGCTGGGTAATAGTCGAAGTAGGTTCCTCTACTCAAGCTGAAGCGACACCAGTAGTTATCTTCACTTGTTTCAAGCTCGGCGTAGTATTTTGCATGAACTTTGAATCCGTCGACACGTAATGGGGATGCTACTATTGATGACCAAATTTTTTCACATCCAGCGTCCGACATATCAGCGGTCGGCCATCCATTGTGATTCATACGAACTGGCGTTCGGTTCATTTCGCTGCCAGAGTCGTCATAGTGAATAAGCATTATCATAGTGGTAGGCTGACGTACTCGCCATTGCCAATGTGAAGAAATCACATTCCGCTTGAACGTCTCTAAACGCTCTGCAAAAACTTTTGTAGTGGTATCTTCTTCGCCAATATGAAAATGGTTAATTGCTATGCCTAGCGAGAACGCGAAAACAACGGCGATAGAAGCTTTAATAAGGTTTTTAGTGGTCTCGGTATCTTTATTATTTTTATTCATCTGTGGCTCCTCAGCTTATAACTGAAGTATTAAACCTTGTTTGGCGTGGTGTTTGTCGCTATTTGCGCAACATGAAATTGCTACCGCAGCAAAACGACTTTTCTATGATGATAGTTTATCGGCATTTTGGAGGAAATATGAAGCAATACCAGCTTGCATAGATAATTAACCAAAACCTTAAGCCTAGCGCGTTTTCAAGTATCGATGATTGGAGTAAGACTCTTGGCTAAACGTCTTTCTGCAAAATAGTAATTCCCCAGAAATCACTGTCTTTTTGCTTTAGCTTCCACCCGCTTTTCATTAGCGCCTCTCGCGTATAGTAGTTCGTCATCCCATGCCCAAAAAGAACCACTCTAGGGTGTTTTTCGCTAAGTTTATTAATATGTATTGAAAGTTTTTCAACCCGTTTTTTAGCAAATTTGAAACTTTCAAAGCGGCCTTTAGTTCCCATAAACCAAAGCGCACGGCTTAGCAAAACCCAGTGCCAACTGCGCAATGTGAAAGGTAGCTTGTAGTAAGGTATATCCATTTCTCTCAATTCCGGTAGCTCTTCATCAATTGAAGTTGCCCCATATTGAGCTGCTGTTAACTTTGCTCTTAAAAGCGGGCTGACGGCAATGTAGCTACCGGTTATATCTATTTTTTGTTTAGGTTGGCTGGCTGGGTCTAGGGGGGATTTATTATAGTTACGCACCCAGCTTGCATAATCCGCAGCATTCACTTTCTCATTGTGGACTGAAAGTGGCTTTCCATGGCGAATGAAAATAACTTCTCTCACTGTGCTTTCTTTTATGACATCCGTGTTCATATTGAGTCCGGCTAATTGAAGCTTGCGACCTTGCTAATGTAAAAAGTTATAAAAAACGGTATCAAATTGATAAGACCGGATATATACGAGAATATAGGGCGTCCTATTAGACGAAACGCCCTTTATATCTATTTAATGAAGCTACGCACTTGCCAATACTGGGTCAATAGCTTGTTGCTCGCTATCAAGTGAATGAGCTTTTTGCTCAATGTATTGCGATAGCGCCTCTTGTTGCGCTTTGTTTAAACGCAATCCATGCTTAGTTCTGCGCCAAATAACATCTTCCAGGGTACATGCCCACTCACTCTCAATTAAATAGTCTACTTCTGCGCGATACATGCCTGCGCCAAAGTCTTCTCCCATCTCAGCAATTGTCAATTTTCCTTTTAAAAATTTGTAGCTTAAAAGGCCATATTGACGGGCATAACGTTGAGCAATATCTTTGTTCAACCACGGGTACTCACCAATTAACTTATTTACAAGCTCGTCTTGGCTTTCGAATGCGCCACCTGGTAAAGGAACATCTTTAGTCCATGCTTTCTTGGCTTTAGGGAAACATGTAGTCAGTTTGTCTACCGCATGCTCAGCTAATTTTCTGTAGGTCGTTATTTTCCCGCCAAAAATATTGAGCAGCACTGGCTTTCCTGTTTCACCTTTCAGCTCAACTTTGTAGTCTCGCGTTAACTCTTGAGCAGAAGCATTCTTTTCTTCCAGTAGAGGTCTTACGCCACTGTAAGAGTGAACGATATCGCTTAGGGTGATTTTTGATTTAAAGTATGTGTTTACCACGTCAATTAAGTATTCGGTTTCTTCATCCGATATAGCAGCATCTGATGGATTACCTTTGAAATCTTCATCAGTAGTACCTACCAGCGAGAAATCTCCTTCATACGGAATAACAAAAACAATACGCCCGTCTTTGTTTTGCAGTATGTATGCTTCATCAGTATCGTAAAGTTTAGGCACAATGAAGTGGCTTCCTTTTACCATACGCATAGCATTTGGGTTGTTAACATTTACTAAACGATCTAAGAAGGATACCGCCCAAGGGCCTGCAGCATTGACAATAGACTTCGCTTTTACTGTAAACGTTTTCCCTTTTGCTGTTTTAAGCTCAACACTCCACAGGTTGTCTAGCTTTTCAGCTTTCACACATTCAGTGCGGGTATAAATTTGTGCGCCTTGATCTTGTGCGGCTAATGCGTTCAATACCACTAAGCGTGCATCGTCTACCCACCCGTCAGAATATTCAAAACAGGTTGTAATACCGCTAACTAAAGGGCTTTCGCTGGTTGTGGACAGCTTACGTGAGCGAGGTAGCATGTTGCGTTTCGCCAGTGAATCGTAAAGGAACAAACCAATTCGAATCATCCACGCTGGGCGTAAATGCTTTTGATGCGGTAAACGAAAGCGCAAAGGCCACATGATATGAGGGGCTTTTTGAAGCAATACTTCCCGTTCCGCCAATGCTTCTTTTACTAAACGGAACTCGTAATGTTCTAAATATCTAAGGCCGCCGTGAATGAGCTTGCTACTTGATGAAGATGTAGCGCCAGCAAGGTCACCTTTTTCACATAATGCTACTGAAAGCCCACGTCCTGCAGCGTCTAGCGCCACGCCAACACCGTTAACGCCGCCGCCAACAACTAAAACGTCGACTGTTTTTTCAGATTCATTGCTGTGACTCATAGTTTGCCCCTGCTCATATTCACATTTGCTTTATCTAATGGTTGGCTATTTGACAACCAAAAAGAAAACATGTCAACACAAAACGAACATTATCGAACATTAAAGAAAGTTAAATGAACCCATTTATGCGTTAACTTGCTGGTAAATAATGCAAAGGAAGAATAAAGGGTTTAGCTAATCTATATACGCTGAGTCGCATATTTGTAAATACAACTAGACGAGTAAATCAATACAAAACCATGTGCAAGGGGCACTTGGCAACACACACATTATCGAGTGATAAGGCTAGTCTAGAATTATGACAGATCTGTGATTATGACGATAAGTCAGTAATACAACTAATGGTTATGCTTTTACAAAAGTAATGTTATTTTCTTTTATAATTTTGCCTATGCTTGGCGGTGGTGTTTTGTCGCAAACTAAACAGTCGACTTGTGATATATGGCCCTGTTCAACCATTGCGCGGCGTTCAAATTTACTGTAGTCGGCTGCAAGGATAACGTGTTGAGTATGTTCTAAAATAGCTTGTGAAACTTTCACTTCTCTGAAGTCAAAGTCTAATAGCGCGCCATCTGAACTTATGCCACTTATACCAATGATGCCGTAGTCCATTCGAAACTGACTAATAAAGTCACAGGTTGCTTCACCAATAATACCACCGTCGCGATACCGTACTTCACCTGCGGCAATAATCACCGAGAAGTCTTCTTTAGCAGATAGGATTGTCGCTACATGAATGTTGTTTGTTACTACATGTAGATTTTTATGATTTAGTAGCTTAGTAGCAATAAGTTCAGTCGTAGTACCAATATTGATAAACAAAGACGCACCATCGGGAATCATGGCCGCTACAGCTTCAGCTATTTTTTCTTTTACTTCACTGTTTTGCGTTTTACGCTCTTGATAAGGCGTGTTTTCCCAGCTTCTGTTTAATCCAGCGCCACCGTGATAGCGACTGACCACGCCATTCTCAGCAAGCTGATTTAAATCTCTTCGAATGGTTTGTGGCGTCACTTCACAAGCATTAACCAAATCATCAATAGACATAAAACCATGTTGCTTTATTAGCCCAACAATTTTTTCGTGTCTTTGCGTTTGGTTCATCACACATCCTCATAAATAAAAACGACAATAATTATACGTGCTTAATAACAAAGTTCACGCGATAAAACGAAAATCAGATGTTCGTTTTCGAAAATATGGCATTGTTAAACACCTGTAAATGATGCAAACTCTATGAAAATTATCTTCAGGAGTGACCTTATGGGACAACATATTCTTGCCATTGATCAAGGCACAACAAGCTCTCGCAGCATTATTTTCTCTGCCAAAGGCAGTATAGAGGCCATCGCTCAACAGGAGTTTTCTCAAAAGTACCCTAAAGATGGCTGGGTTGAACACGACCCGGAAGAAATTTGGGAAAGCGTTGTCGCTACCCTGAAGGAAGTTTTTAACAAATGTAATGTAACCCCGTCTGACGTCGCCGCTATTGGTATCACAAATCAGCGCGAAACCACGCTAGTTTGGGATAAACAATCAGGAAAGCCTGTTTACCCTGCAATCGTTTGGCAAGACAGACGTACAGCGCAATATTGCCGAGATTTTAGCGAAGACGAAGAATTTGTATCGTATATAACAGAGTCGACAGGGCTTTTACTTGACCCTTACTTCTCAGCAACGAAAGTCGCATGGATACTAGATAACGTCGAAGGCGCCCGAGAGAAGGCAGAAAACGGCAAGCTTCTGTTTGGTACCGTGGATACGTATTTGATTTGGCGCTTAACGGGCGGTGAATCACATAAAACTGATGCCACCAATGCTTCTAGAACCATGTTGTTCGATATTCATAACCAGTGTTGGGATGAAAAGCTTCTTGATAAATTTAACATTCCAGCTTCAATGCTGCCTGAAGTTATGGACTGTGCCGCAGATTTTGGGGTAATTAAAGAAGACATCATCGGAAAAGCTATTCCTATTCAGGGTGTAGCAGGCGATCAGCAAGCAGCACTTGTGGGCCAAGCGTGTTTTGAAAAAGGCATGGCAAAGAGTACGTACGGAACCGGATGCTTTATGATCCTTAACACCGGCGACGCCCCTCTTCAATCAAAAAACCGCTTACTTACTACTGTAGGTTACCGACTAAATGGCAAAACCACCTATGCGTTAGAAGGCAGCATATTTATGGCTGGCGCTACTGTGCAATGGCTCCGTGATGGCCTAAAGCTTATTGACGACGCGGCAGAATCTGAAGCTCTAGCACAGCGCGCTAGAGAAGATAACGGTGTATTTTTAGTTCCCGCGTTTACCGGGTTAGGCGCGCCTTATTGGGACCCTGATGCTAGAGGCGCAATTTTAGGCCTTACTCGTGATACAGGAATAAGCGAAATTGTGGCAGCAGGCCTGCAATCGGTTTGCTACCAAACCAAGGACCTTCAAAAGGCAATGGAGAGCGACGGAGCTCGCCCTACGAATATACGTGTAGACGGCGGTATGTCGCGTAACGACTGGGTTATGGGCTTTTTGTCAGATATATTGGGTGCTGAAGTAGAGCGACCTGAAATCACCGAAACAACTGCGTTAGGCGCAGCTTTCCTTGCCGGGTTACAAGCAGGTGTGTTTAACAGTATTGATGATCTAACCCAGTGCTGGAAGAGTGATAGCGTTTTCACCCCAAGACTATCGAAGCAGGAACGTGATCAAGCCTATGACGGTTGGAAAGCTGCTGTAGACCGTATCCGCTGTAGTTAATTTCTCCTTATTTTTCTTATTGTTAATAAAGTGCGGTTATATACCGCACTTTTTTTATACAAAAAAATTTTTATAACATTGTAATTACATTGTCATTTTGTGCTAGTATTGGATTCAAGGTAAACGTTTCACCTTTTACCTTGGAATAGAAACGCTATATTTTTCATAAAGTTACAAATAATAATCGAGAAAATATAACGTTAAATGTGTAAAAGTAATGTTAATAAGCTTGATCCGCACATACTAAAAACGTAATTTAAGTGCAAAGTACGTTAAAACGTAGCCTACTCACGGAGAAAACACAGTGACACATAAAATTAACACATCACAGTTAGGCCCAATTGCGAAACGCTCACTTTTAGGTGTTGCTATCGCCTCTGCCCTACACGCACCGGTAGCATTTTCTCAAGATGCTGACACTCAAAGTGTAAACGATGCACCTGTTGAAGTTATTGAAGTTCGCGGCATTGTAAGCAGCTTGAAAAGAGCAATGTCTGATAAGAAAGAAAACCTCGCTGTTTCAGACGGTATCGCAGCGGAAGATTTAGGTAAATTCCCAGATCTAAACGTTGCTGAATCACTTCAGCGTATCACTGGTGTTTCTATCGACCGTAATGGTGGTGAAGGCCAAAAAGTTACGGTACGTGGTTTCGGCCCACAGTTTAACACGGTACTTGTAAACGGTCGCCAACTCGCTACTGACGACGCTGGCCGTGCATTTAACTTCGACGTACTTGCTGCCGACCAAATTACTGGCGCAAGTATTTATAAAAGTGGCGTTGCCAACCTTCAATCTGGCGGCATCGGCTCTACCATCAATGTATCGACTGCTCGTCCATTCGACTATGACGGTTTCCAAGCGGTAGGAAGCGTGAAAGGTGTGTATGAAACCCTTTCAGAAGAAACGTCTCCACAAGCCTCTTTCTTAGTTAGCAACACATTTGCTGACGATAAATTTGGTTTGCTACTTGCGGTATCTCATCAAGAGCGTCAGGTTCAAATTAACCGTATTCAAACAGCGGGCTGGCGTCCGGGCCTAACACTTTCTAACCGTGGCGATGGCGAAACGGCTGAGATTATTGCTACTGATGTTTATTTGCCTCGTAACTGGGACCAAGTTGTAGACCAGCAAGACAGAACCCGTACTAACGCATCACTTGTTGCGCAGTTCGCGCCATCTGATGATGTAACCATTACCCTAGACGGTTTTATCTCGAAGTTTGAAGTTGATTCACAGGTTACTGACCTTGCATCATGGTTTGAACCAGACCGCGTAGGTTCTGCCACTATTTCTGAGTTTGGTACAGCTGTACAATTTACGCAGGAAATTGACTTACACCAAGGTAGCGGTAACCCAGCATCTGACTTCGTATCATCAACCCGTGGTGTACGTGATGTAACTAACAAAGGGTTCGGCTTAAATGTTGATTGGCAAGTAACTGATGCCCTTTCAGCAACTTTCGATGTATCAACATCTGAAGCTGAAAACGACGTTGCTGGCGAAGGTCGCTTTAACGTTGTAGGTATTATCAACAACTACGAGTTTGACAGCACAGGTGGTACACCTACTGTAATTCACGACGGTTTTGGCAATGGTCAGTTACCTGATATTTCGCTTAACCGCCTTCACTATAACGACTTAGGTAACGTTGTTGCGTCTGAAGACGAAGTAACAGAATACAAAGCTGACTTCACTTACCTTGCTGACTCTGACGTTTTCCGTAAAGTTGACTTCGGTATTTTGCGTTCAGAGCGTGAGAAGTTCGTTTTCCAAGAGTTTGCGTCACAATGTGTATTCTGTGGTTATGGCACAGAGGCGCCAATCGATGAACTGAACATTCGTCCGTTCACCGCGAACAACTTCTTCAGCGGTCTGATTGACACTTGGTACACGTATGATGGCGATGCATACCTAGATTACCTTGCTTCTCAAGGTGCGCCAGTAGTACCAACGCTTCAGCCTAACTATTACAACATCGAAGAAGACGTAACCGCGCTTTACGCTAACTTCGAATTTGGTTATGACATCGGTGATATGCCGTTAACAATGAACTTTGGTGCTCGCTACGAAGAAACCAGTGTTTCAGTTTCTGCAGTACAAGCCCTTATCGCTGACGTTGTTCCTACTACTGACTTGACCTTGTTCTCAAATGTTTTCGCTCCATCAGAAAACATCACAGGTTCATCTTCATATGCCAACCTTCTACCTAGCCTGAACGTTAAGTTAGAAGTACAAGAAGATATGATCGTACGCTTCTCGCGCTACGACTCTTTGACACGCCCTACTATGTCTCAGATGTCGCCAGCGACTACTTTCAACGAGCCTCGCCGTCAAAACCTTCAGGCAAGCGGTGGTAACCCTGACCTTAAGCCATTTAGCGCTGAAAACTGGGATCTATCATTTGAGTGGTATTACAGCGATGACTCTGTGTTCTCGTTTGCAGTATTTAGCAAAGAAGTAGAAGACTTCATTGTTACGCTTTCTGGCGATGAAACTTATACCATGACGAACCGCCTTCCAAGTGACTATCGCTGTGCAGCGGATGACTGTGCGGTGGGCGTATCGCTTGACCCACAAGACCCTGATCGCGACGTAGTGGCGGACACAGAAGAGCTTAATGGTGCAAGCGAAGTTTATACCGTTACACGCCCTCAAAACGGCGAAACAGCAACGGTTAATGGTTATGAAGTAGCGATTACCCACGTTTGGGATAACGGCTTTGGTGTAACCGCTAACGCTACTGTCGTTAACAGTGATGCGGAAGTATCTGGCGATACAACTCAGACGTTTGCGCTAGCAGGTCTTGGAGATTCACAAAACCTTATCGTGTTCTACGAGCGTGATGCGTTCCAGGCACGTGTAGCGTTTAACAACCGTGAGTCGTTCCTATTTGCACTAGATAACACTGAAGTTGGCGGCGCGACTGGCGAGCCAATTACGACTGAAACTTACGGTCAGTGGGATGTAAGTGCAAGTTACGACATCAACGAACACCTTACGGTATTTGTTGAAGGTATCAACGTGACTGAAGAAGAGCTTACGCAAGTAGGTCGCTTCCCAGACCAAATTTACTCAATTGAAGACAATGGTGCTCGCTACTCTGTAGGTATCCGAGGCTCATTCTAAAATTTGTGTGTGTGTTTTGGCAGGGGTAAAACCCTGCCATTTATCCATAAGCCTATTGGCAAAACGAGTACGTTTATGGATAAATGTAGAAAACAGTCATAATTCCATTTAAGCAGTGTTGTTTCATGAACCATTCATCTAATACATCTCAAAAACAACGTATTGTCATCGTAGGTGGCGGCACCGCTGGCTGGCTTACAGCCGCTATCGTCGCGGCTAAACACAAGGTAGCAATGGGTGAATGTGGCTTAGACATAACTTTAGTCGAATCCAGTGACATTCCTACTGTCGGCGTAGGTGAAGGAACCTGGCCAACCATGCGCAACACGCTGAAAGACATTGGCCTGTCTGAAAAAGAAGTATTTAGACGCTGCAGCGCTGCATTCAAGCAAGGCGGTAAGTTTGTAAATTGGGTAAATGGCGACGGCGACTTTTATTACCACCCGTTTACCGTTCCGCTAGGTTATGGTCGCGTAGAAATGGCCCCCTATGTAGGCGATATTGCAAATTTTGCCAATGCCACTAACTTTCAGCAGCACGTGTGTGAGCGCAATATGGCGCCTCGCACCCTCAGCGAACAAGAATACAGCAGCGCGCAATCGAACTATGCGTACCATTTAGATGCTGGCGCATTCGCTGACATGTTACGGGACTTCAGCAAAACGGAGCTAGGCGTTAAACACATTGTCGCCACGGTAGAAAGCGTAGCCGCAACCTCAAACGAACATATCGAAAGCGTTACGCTTAACAACGGCAAGATTTTAAACGCCGATCTGTTTGTCGACTGTTCTGGCTTTCGCTCACTATTGCTTGGCGAAACCCTTGGCGAAAGCGTTATTTCCACAGACGACGTACTATTTAATAACTCTGCCCTTGCCCTTCATGTACCCCACGAGGAAGACTTCGAAATAAAGCCCTATACCCAAGCAACAGCACAAGAAGCAGGCTGGATTTGGGATATTGGTTTATCTTCAAGAAGAGGCGTAGGCCATGTTTACTCCACCGAATTTACTACCGATGAACGCGCCGAAGAAGTATTGCGTGAGTACGTCGGTGACAAGCACGGTGATTTGAAAGCGCGCACCATTCGCTTTAACTCTGGTTATAAGAAGCGTATTTGGAAAGGCAACTGCATTGGCGTAGGCCTTTCCGCAGGGTTTGTAGAGCCGTTAGAGGCAACAGCCCTCATGCTTATTGAGATATCAGCACGTTATATTGCAGAGCAAATGCCGCTGCCCGTTTCTGCTATGCCTATAGTCAGCCAGCGCTTTAACAAACAAATGAATTATCGCTGGCAGCGCATTATCGACTTCTTGAAACTTCATTATATTTTTAATCAACGCAGTGAACCTTACTGGGTTGCCAATCGCGATGCGGCTTCTATCCCCGATTCTTTAAAAGAAGATTTGGAAATTTGGAAGTATCGCGGCCCACAAATTGCTGATTTTTCAGCGGCAATAGAGTTATTCCCTGCCGCCAGCTATCAGTACGTACTATATGGAATGGGATTTTCTCCAGACTTTTCTTTGCAATCTCATTTCTACAACGAACGTGACCTAGCTGATAAAGTAATTCAACAAAATCAGCTAATCACGCAGCAAAAACTAAGCAGCTTACCTAATCACCGCGACTACATTGAGCAGTGGTTGGCAAGCTAACGAGAATTATAATATGCCAACATTTGAAACCTTATCGGCTGATACCCACAGCGCTCTTACTATTGATGAGAGCAAGCTTGCTAGTACTTATTCGAAATTTCACCTTCTCAACATTGAGATAAAAGAAGCCGTTCAAGCATCTAGCGACTTCCCTCTGTTTTTCAGCAAATCTACTGATGCACAGTATTGGACAATTTCGGCCCTGTGCGGCCTAGCTCCTCAAGAGAACGTATTTGAAACGCAAGGCACGTGGCTAGGTCACTATGCACCGCTTAGCCTTCGCACCTTACCTTTTATCGTACGATTGGGAAATGACGCTCAACAGCAAGAAGTTTTAGTTGATGTCGACTCGCCGGCCGTTTCTTCTGAAAACGGTGAAGCGCTCTTTTTGCCTTCAAAGCGCCCTACTGCGTACTTAGATAATAAAAAGAAATTGCTGGATGAGCGCGTTACCGCCATGCAGCAAACCGCTGTAATGATGAATCAAATTAGCGAGATGGGACTCATTCATACTGTTGACTTGATTATAGAGTACAAAGACAACACCAATCAGCGCGTAGGCGGGCTAGCTACGGTGAATGAACAACGCTTGCAAAACCTTACGGGTGAAGAGCTGGCTAGTTTGAATCAAAAGGGCCTGCTCAACGTGCTTTTCAATATTCTTGGTTCTATTTTGCAAGTGAACCGCGTTATCCGTCTTCATAACACTAAATTCCCTGATCGCGCTGTAAACAACATTAAGTTCGAAACCAGCAAGTCATAACTTTCCTTTAGGAGTAAAACATGTTTTCCAGCACTATTCAGGTGTCTGTTTTTGTCTTTGTGACTGCTTTAATCGGTTTTCTTACCTATTTGAGTTGCCGCGGACAAAATAGAAATGCCCAAAACCAAAACCGCGAATACTTTCTTGCAGGCGGAGGTCTAGCTTGGTATTTCGTTGCAGGTAGTATCACGCTCACCAACCTAAGTACCGACCAGCTAGTAGGTATGAACGGTAACCAAATGGCCTTGTTAGCCCTATGGGAGCTAGCAGCCGTTGTAGGCCTTTTCGTACTGGCAAAAGTATTTCTGCCTGTGTATTACAAGTTCAAGTGTACAACGACAACGGAACTTCTAGAGCAGCGCTATCACGACAAGCACATACGTGCAGTTATTAGCGCGCTCTTCTTCGCAGGCAGTGCTTTAATATTTTGCCCGGCAGTAATCTATTCGGGTTCTTTGTTTATGCAGTCAATGTTTAACGTTGAGCTGCCGCTGATGTACATTGCAGTTATCTTCGTTATTGTCGGTGCTCTATACGCTATCTTCGGCGGACTTCGCGCGGTAGCAGTGTCTGATACCTATTCAGGCGTGCTTCTTTTAACCATGGCTGTATTGGTGGTTATTCTGGCGCTTCAAGCCATCGACTATAACTTTGACGGTATTCCGCAAGAGCGACTTACCCTAATTGGCGATGATGAGTCTCCAATTCCTTGGCATACCTTGCTTACCGGGATGATCTTTATCCAAATGTTTTACTGGGGAACCAACCAAGTAATTACACAGCGCGCAATGGCGGCACCTTCGTTGAAAGAAGCGCAGAAAGGCGTATTCGCTGCGGCCGGTATTCGCTTGCTGATTGTACCTGCCATTATTGTTATTCCAGGTATTGTCTCGTATAAACTATTTGGTGATATTGGTGATAGTGCTTACGGAAAAATTGTTGCAACGGTATTGCCTGATTGGCTTTCTGGCGTATTCGCTGCGGCTATGGCGGCTGCGGTGTTAACCACGTTTAACAGTAATTTGAACTCTGCTACTGCGCTATATGTTTGTGATATCCACGAAAGCTATATCAACAAAACACCTAACGTACCTAAGTTAAGCGGCTACGTTACGGTCTTATTGTGTTTAGTATCGCTTGCGCTAATCCCCGTATACCAACAAGCTGATAGTATTATTAACCTAGTTCAAAAGCTGTACGGTCTATTAAGCATGCCTATTCTTTCGGTATTCATTGTTGGCCTGCTGTTTAAAAACGTGCATGCTTTTGCAGCCATAGGTGCGGTACTGTTTGGCGTTTCTATTTACGCATTAATGAGCTTTGAAGCTTCGCCTCTTTATGCACCATTTGGGCTTCATTACATACACCTAATGTTCGCTACTCTTATTGGCTGTGTCGCGTTCGCGCTTATTGTGAACCGCGTGGTGTTTAACCAAAAGGCAGAGTTTTCGTTAGAGCTCTATAAGAAAGAAGCCTAACAAGTTAGTAACATGTCGAAAAAGGATGCCTTTTGGCATCCTTTTTTGTTTTTAACAATTAATATCGTCTATATTTTACAACTATTGGTCAGACTTCATTTCCTTTCCAATGCAGACTAACATTGAAAGTAAAACGTTTACCCTAAAATTGTAGAATAGGTATAGTGAACGTGATTTAATATGCGAAACTATGCCGTAAGAAGACACTACTTACGTTGTAAAAAAGTTGTATCGCCACCTAATTTACGTTTTATTAACGCTGAGGTTTTTATGTCGTCACTTTCTCAATTCGTACGCTTGTCGAACGAAAAAGTCACCTTAATATTCGACTGCCAGGGTCGCATGCCAAAAGTCATTTACTATGGTGCGCCATTAAGTGACAACACAACGCCTGAAATGCTTAGCGTTTTAAACACACGCCAAGAAGCTAAATGTGCGCCGGTTATCGAGCCACCCATTACTTTAGTGCCTACCCATGGTGAAGGTTGGACAGGACAGCCAGGCCTTGAAGTTTCCGGCGATGCTGACCAATGGTCAGCAGGCTTTAGCTTAGTAGAGATAAATCAAGAAGGCCAATCGGTTGCCTTCATTGCTGAAGATGCACATCGCGGTATGCGCCTTATCACAAGTGTAGAGCTTGATACCGCGACCAGCGTTGTAAAATATGTTTCTCGTGTAGAAAACACCGGCAGCAGTGCGCTGAACCTCAATTACCTGAATGCCGCTAGCCTTCCACTTCCTACAACGGTTAGTAAAATCAAAACATTCGAAGGTCGTTGGTCTGCTGAATTCCAAACCAAAGATCACGACTTATTCTTTGGCAGCTACGTGCGTGAAAACCGTCGTGGCAAAACCTCTCACGACACCTTTCCTGGTTTAATTGCGTTCCCTCAGGGAACAGGGGAACTTAGTGGTGAATGTTTTGGTTACCACCTTGGCGCTTCAGCGAACCATAAGCTTCGCGCCGAGCTCATGGCTGATGGTAGAAGCTATGTTCAGTTCGGTGAACTATTGTTTCCGGGTGAAGTGGTACTTAACGCTGGCGAAAGCTACACATCTCCGGTGCTTTATACCGGCTATGGCTGTGAAGGTTTTTCTTCCCTGTCTCAACAGTTCCATAACTTCATTCGCAGCAATGTGCTAAACCACAGCGCTGAATCAAAACCTCGCCCAGTGCACTACAATACCTGGGAAGGAATTTACTTCGATCACAACGAAGACGAGCTTAAAGCCTTGGCTGACAAGGTAGCACCGCTAGGTATTGAGCGCTTTGTATTAGATGATGGTTGGTTTAAAGGCCGCAGGAACGACAAAGCTGGGCTTGGTGACTGGTTTGTAGATGAAGCCATCTACCCTGAAGGGCTAGACGGATTAATTGACCATGTTACTGGTCTTGGCATGGAATTCGGCATTTGGTTTGAGCCAGAAATGGTTAACCCAGATAGCGATTTATATCGCGCACACCCTGAGTGGGCGCTGCAAACCGAGAATAACCCGCACGTCCCTTTCAGAAATCAGTACGTATTGGATTTAACCAACCCTGAAGTGGTTGAGTACCTGTATAAGGTGATTACTGATGTACTAAAAGCCTATCCCAAAATTAGCTACATCAAATGGGACATGAACCGCGATGTAAACCATCCGGGTAACCTTCAAGGCAAACCAGCAATGCACGGCCAAATGGCAGCGCTTTACGGTTTAATTGACCGCGTAAAAGCAGCTAAGCCAGGCATCGAAATAGAAAGCTGTTGTTCAGGTGGCGGACGTATAGATTTAGGCATATTGCCACACACAGATCGCTTCTGGACATCAGACTCTAACGACGCACTAGACCGCTTATATATTCAGCGCGGCTGCTCTTACTTCTTCCCATCTGAAGTCATGGGCGCCCACATAGGTCCGCGTGACTGCCATATTACTGGCCGTAACCTACCTATTGAAATTCGTTCAGCAGTAGCCTTGTTTGGCCATATGGGTATAGAAATGGACCCACGTGAACTGACTGACCACGAGCAAAGCGTGCTAACAGACGCCATTTCGCTTTATAAGAAATATCGTCATATTACCCACGGCGGCGACCTATTCCGCATGGACGATGACGGCATGAATGTGAAATTTGGTTATGTGTCGAAAGACAAGCAGGAAGGTATTTTTGCATATAACAGTGTTACAGAAACCGTACGCACTACGCCGAATCGTTTCTACTTTGCAGGGCTTGATGCTAACAAGCAATACACCATTGAGCGTGTATGGCCTGAAAAGCTGAAAGAATACACTCCTTCAATTTTGCAGCAAACTGAAGGACAAGTGTTCTCTGGCGAAGTCTTGATGAAATACGGTATGCAGCTGCCGGTACTCTTCCCACAAACAGCGCTGATTTATACTGTTAAAGCCCTTTAGTTTTCTAAACGCTATGGCTTTCTAAGCGCTATGGCCTTTTAAGCGCTTTAAATTCTAAGCGCTGCTTAAGGAAAATACAAGTAAGCGAGCTACGCGGTGCTACACCGCCGCTCGCTTTTTTAGTGCCTTTTTGATTTTTTTGAGTGTCTTAGCAAAGCGTTCATCTTTCTCTTCTTTTATTGCCTCAACAAGGTTTTGTGCCTCATTTACCTTATCTGCATTAAGAAGAAGTTCAGCTAAGCGCAGCTGAGCCCAATTAGCTCCTGGTAAGCCTTCAGTGTCAATAGTCGTAACTTGGTAGTCTTCCAAATAGCTTTTTAGCGCGTTTATACCTGAAGTTGTGTACTCGCCACTTTCAACAGCAACTTGCCCTAAGCGATACTTTCCATACATAAGGCTGGCTTTACGCTTTTGATACGTATCCCAAGCCTCAGTATCCGCTTTCGAAACTGCGGCCACATCTGTATCTGATAACGGCAACAAAGTTTCGTAAGACGCAGCATACTGCTCGTCACCTAAATAAAAACTACCTAGCTCAACTCTAGCGCGAATATGAGTACTATCATCTTCAATTAAAGAGGCAAAAATCGCCTCTGCTTCTGCCTGTTTATCTTTTTCCAAATAAACTTTAGCTAAAGCAAACTGACCTTCGGTAGCATCAAGTTTTGAAATAGTTTGCGCAAGTTTCGTGGCCTCATCCAAATCGCCACCAGCAATAGAAGGAGCCATTAAGTGAAACTGCATTAGGGCTTGGTAAACAGCAACCTCTTTTGGGGCAATTTCCACTGCTTTTTCTAAACTCTTTTTTGCTTTTTTCGCATAGCCTAGGGCTGAAAATATACTACTTGAGGCTTGGGCTCCCATTACGCTGGCGTGTGTATGATAAGCCTTATAGTTATCACTGTAATCCTGAACAAACTGCTCTGCTGCCTCCTCGGCATCATCTAAATCTAGGTTCATCAGGGCAGAAATAAGCATATTGTGCTGTTCTGGCGATTTGCCTTCAACGGCTTCGAGGGATTCTACAACGTAGTTATAGTCGCCTTGTTTGAAGTAAGATTTTAGCGTTTCTATGTCAACGGCATTCGTTGTAGCAACGTCTTGTGCTGCTGCATAGCTTTGGGTAACGGTTATGGAAGGCATTAACAAAATAGAACACACACATAGTGCTGACACAGTAGATTTACGCATTTTCACTTCCTTATGGTTTAGTTTATGGGTAGCCCGAAATGCCGCTTTAACGCACTTTTTACTATCAATGATTGATATAAGCAGTCTTACATTACGCCACTATGCGTTACGATAGAAAATAAATATGTAACAAAATTAAAAAAGGATGCCGAAGCACCCTTTTCAAACTGTTATTTACTGTCCATTTCTAGCCCCAATGCCCATCGGTCGTCGAAGCCCTTCCAGGGCTCTGGCTTCTTACCGTCTACAGGCACTTGTGCGCTACTGCCATTCACGTTCAGGTATTCACAATCCTCTTTTAAACCTTTCACATGGCAGTTCATAAGCGCCAACGCAAAGTGCTCGTTGATGGCATTTAACTTTTGTACTTCCCACGCAGGTTCAATGTAGCTACCCAAATCAAACTCGCTACCATAGGCTTCTTTAGGTGCTGGGTGTGGCGCTACGTTATGACGCGCATTTTTAACCGTAAGTAGCTTAGAGCCTTCACTGCCGGTATTTTCGAATAACCACTTGATACCTTCGTAACCAGAAATATCGTCGTTATCACCCGCCACATAAAGAACCGGTACCTTGATATTGTTAAGCGATTCAACGTCAAAGAGCTGATGTTGCCCGCCACATGGGGCAAGCGCTAGCGCTGCTTTCCAAGCTGGCAGCACATCCTTGCTACTTTCTTCGCCACCTGCGCACGTATTTAGCGCGTCTTTAACTAGCGCTGCCACTTTAGGGTCTTGTGTACCAGTAAAGGTTGCTGCTGTTTGATCGTTAAATGCATAGCAACCACCGACTGTACTTACCGCACCATAGCCTCCCATGGAATAACCAATCACACCTGCTTTGCTTGCATCAACGCTCGCTTTAAAAAAGTCATGCTCGCTAATACTATTTAGGGTAAAAACCTGATCGCGAGAGCGATTAAGTAGCGTGCTTGGAAAACCTGAATACGGATTTTCCGCAAAGTTAACGTCTTTGTTTGTTGAGTCTGTATGGTCGATAGATGCAACCACATAGCCGTGAGACGCAAGGTGTTCACCTAAATAATACATAAGCGTGCGATAGCCAGTATAGCCATGAGATATAACTACCACAGGGTAATCAGAATCTGCTTTAGCAATAGGCGCATCTCGGCTTGCATCACCCTCAATTTCAAATACCTGACCACTTCGCGTTTCATTCACATACGTTGCCGTCTCGGCAGCACTTGAAGCTGGATACCAAACCTCTAGGGTCAACTTACGTTCGACATCATTCCCAGCAATATCTTTTACTTTTTCGGGATACGTGGCTTCAATCGTTTTTACGCCAACTGTATGTGTACCTTTCTCGCTAAGCGACGGCATCACGTCGGCAGGAAAAGGCTTATACAGCGTTTGTGCAGCTGATACTGTGGGTGAAACGATGGCAGCTGCTGAAACCAAAGCGATCGTACTAGCAAGTAGGGATAACGTTTTCATGGTGATAGGCATTTTACTAATTAGTTAATAAAATAATAATACCTTTTAACGAGTGAGGAGCAAGATATGCGCTATTTATAATGGTAATTAGAAACAATAAGAAGCAATGATTGAAAGGTGAAACGTATTACTCCTTTCAATTTATGACGCTTCCTTGAACAGTCACTTATTAATCTAAGAATTTCAGTTTTATTTGCAGTCCTCAAATAAAAGTGCGACTTGCTACAACCACCCTAGTGCTGACTGTACTGCATTCAATTACCTTGCTAGCAGGAAACACAGATTTTTAGGAAAGTAACATCCAAAAGCAGCCATAGTTTTAAATAAGTTAAACGATTTTGTAATTGCAATTGAGGAGTAAACAGTAAAGAAATAGCAACAAGTTTATTTAAATATTTAAAAATAATATACATTTCATAATGATAGGGCTAACATCTGACTTATAAAAATATATTAGAACCAATTGCATTCAGTATGTAATCTGAATGCAAAGCATTCAAATAGGTTTGTGCAGATGAAAATAGAGATCGCATGTAAAGAATCTGATAATACAAAGATAAAAGGTGACCTTTTTGAAGGTTTATCCAGAGACTTGTTGTTAGCTCAGAATTATGAAGTTATAGAAGAAATACGCATTACAGGAGCTGAGCTCGATCTATTATGCAAACACAAGATTAGTGGAAAGCAAGTCTATGTAGAATGTAAAGCACAAAAAGATAAAATTGGTGCCCCGATTCTCAGACAGCTTCTGGGAACAATTACCGCTTACGATTATGCTGAAGGTTGGTTAGTATCCACATCTGAATTTGGTAAAGAAGCGAAAGGCTTCGTAGAAAACTGGAAAAGCAAACCAAGCGAACAAGCTTCAAAGCTAAGTTTTTACTCTCCTGACTTAATCATAGAATCGCTAAAAGCTGCTTCAGTGATATGTGAACAACCAATAGAAAAGGCAACGGAAATTGCAGGAAGTGCCGAAAAACTAGGTAGTTGGAGCCTGATAGTTTCGGAATATGGCAGGTATTGGGCAGTTTATACTTTAAAAGCAGGAGCTCCATATGGTGTTTTATTATTTCATGCAACGAGCGGGAAATTAGTTTCAGATAGAGAGACTGTAACGAATATAGCTAAATTAGAAGCTGAAATATCAGATTACGACATCTATATTGGAACTAAGCCAACAGAAAATACAGTTGCAGCTAACAACGAGTTACCTAATGTTGCCGAAGTGCAAATAGGAGACTCATGGAATGACTATCGCCCAGCTAGACCCCAAGACTTCGTTGGTAGAGATAGCACCCAAAAAGAGATATTAAACTTTTTGGGTAGTGTTAGAGAGTGCTCAACTGACTCTAGGATATTTGCGATTACTGGCAACTCTGGTTTAGGTAAAAGTTCCCTTATTGCCAAATTGAGAGACAGATCAAAAAACAAACATTACAAAAAAAAGTATTTTATTTATGCAGTGGATATTCGTGGTGCAACGACACCATCATATATAGCTGCGGCATTACTGAAGGGGCTCAATGAAGCTCAAGCGCAAGGATTTGGAGATAAAATTAAACTAACATTAACAGATCCTGCCTCTCCAATGACATCCAAATCTATTACAAAATTCTTGCGCTCGTTAAGAGAAAAAGAACAAGTAGTTTGCTTGGTATTTGATCAGTTTGAAGAACTATATTCTAAGCCCGATCTGTTTGGCATATTCAAAGCCGCAAAAAATCTGATGCTTGATATAGCCGCAATAAAAGAGAATATTGCATTAGGCTTTGCTTGGAAAACCGATAGTACAACTCAACAAGACCATCCTGCGTACCATATGTGGCATGACTTAGCAGACTACAGAAAAGTGTACAAATTAAATGTTTTTGATCCTGGAGAGATATCTGCGTCAATTACTAAGTTTGAAAAAGAAATCCAGCGTCAAATTCCTGTAGAAATAAGACATCAATTGACACATAACAGCCAGGGCTTTCCATGGCTATTAAAGAAACTTTGTATAAATTTGTACGAGAATATAATAAAAGGAGATGATGATTCTATTTTACCAGACTTCGATGTTAGAGCATTATTCGAAGAAGATGTCGCTAGCCTTTCACCTGAAGAGTTCTCATGCCTAAAAGTTATAGCGAACTCAGCTCCAGCCGACTGGAGTGAAATCATCGAAATATCAGGTATAAACACTGTTAATAGTCTAGTCAACAAAAGATTGATTATTAAGAGCGGAACTCGATTAAACATTTATTGGGATATTTTTAAAGACTACCTCACAACTGGCCGAGTGCCAGTAGTTCCTTTTAACTATGTCCCTACATCAGATTTTAACTCAATGTATAAAGTAGCATTAAAGTTAACCGCAGTTAGCTATCAAGATGCAAAATCTATTTCAGCAAAAACAGGGCATAATGAAAGGACAATATGGAATATTGGTGCTGACTTAGTGATGCTTGGTATAGCCGATAGAAAAGGAGTTAACTTTAAACTTCGAGAGGAACTATCTGAGAACCATGAAAATGCAATCGTGCTTAAACTTAGGCAAAAATTTGATAAGCACTCGGTAAAATTAGCATTATTCAAAAAGTTTTCGGGAAAAACTGTAGAAAATGCAGATATAAAGAGTGCTCTAAAAAATTGCATGCCGAACTCGAATTTCAACGACAAAACATGGCAAGTTTATACAAATAGATTTATTAAAATATTCATCGCAACTGGATACTTAGTAAAAATTGGTAGGAAGTTGACTGTTCAAGATACTGGGACACCTTTATTTGATAAAGACTTGCTAAATAGGAAAAGAACGACTAGAGAAAGAGGAATAGTATTTTCGGCTACTTCCTCACCTGCTAGTGTCTGCGATGCATTAGACTTAATTAGAAATGGGATTTCTCTAAAAAACTTGAACGAAAAGGGCTATAGAAATGCTCTCCAAATCCTTACTAGATTTGACTTAATTAGAATCAATCCTGATTCTATTATCGTTAGCGAACAAGCCATTAATAAGTTTGGGGGCGTAAATGCTGCAATTTGGTCTTTAGCTAAAAGTGAGCCAACAGTATCAAAATGCATTAAGAAAATCGAAAGCTGCGATACTATTACTGGTTTTGAACTAGGTCTGTACGTCGCACAAGAATATAATATGACTTGGACAGAAAGTTCTCAAAAAAGAAATGGTAATAGCTTGAGACAGTGGTCAACTTGGGTAAAGGACGGTATCGACAATAGCTTTGTTCCTGCCCCTCCAGGAAGAAAAAAATAACTTCATTTGAACGAATGTTTATATGAACTATCAGGTTTGATTAATAAGGCTTGATCAAATCTGATAGCCATATATTTCTAGCAAGAATTCACATAGGCTATACAGTTGAATTGGTCTAAAATTTATTTGGAAAATATTCCTTCCCGCTAACCATAAATAGATATCGATTTCCCTCAAGCTATATCCTGTAAAAAAATGGTGCTTACTGAAGAACTAGATTATTTTAAAAAACCTGCGATAGTCTCTAAGTTGGCCTTTTTAGAGCTGACAAAATGAATCTGTTTTTTTGAAGTACATTGGTATTTTTTCAACATATTAATCATAAAAAGGATAGTCATTGGATTCATGGTGGCTACAGTATTTAGTCACAAAGGAATAAATCTTTCAAATTTTCCCTTTAATTTCGATAGATCCAATTTTATAAACTATATATAAACCACTCTAGTTGAGTTCTTTCGACAATTGGCTTTAAAATTTTTTTGAAGCTTTCCTATAATCATAGATTTAACCCAAAAAGAAAATAAGCTTCAAAGCTTTATATTTGGCAGGAAAAAAGTCTAAAATTAACTAAATAGTCACCTATAAAATGATGAGTATTTCTATATAAATGAATTTTCTTTCGGTGTTAATGAAGGGAAGCGAAAACAATCTAAAGAAGTTTATTTATGTTTTTCATGTCGACAATTTTTAATTTTTTTCTTAAGGGTGTATAAAAAAGGCCTGTATATACAGACCTTTAAAAGAAATAAACTTTACAAACAAAATGTTGGCAGGCTAGAACGGTTTCTTTTACTAAAGTCTATATTTAATTTTGTAAAATTTAACATAAGATTCTAATTTAATTGAGTATTTAATGTTACCAAAAACTTAAAAAGCAATATTTTGTAAACTATTTTGTATCTTTTTACAAGTGAGGCCCTACACTTGCAACTGCTATGAGCCTCTTATCACCTTTTGGTAAGAATCCGAAATAGATCCTGTTTTGATAAAACCTAGAGTCACCAGGATTATTACTGTCAGATGGTTTGAGATGAAACTCGCAATTTAACTTTATAAAAAGTGGTTCCCCATTTTCATCGAGCTCGCCAGATTTAAATTTGAAGCTCAGCTCCGGTCGAGAGCAGCCTTCGCTAGTGCAATCATATGGTGTCAGCGTTTTAATATACGAAATATTCGCGTTGGGGTCATATTCACTTGTCGGGCTGATGCTATCGAGCGCTGACAAACACTTAGTAAATGAGATAGTAAAATTGCAAAAGTCTCCATCAAAATCATTCATAGAACCAAGGCAATCCTCATGAAATACAAGATTTTTATACCTCGCCACCACCTTGCTAAAATATGTCTCAGTTGAAACCGGAAATTTACCAAGAATATCGTCATAATGGACAAGGAAACTTTTGATCTCGCTTATGCTCTCCATGTTTTTAAACTCAAGAGAAGGCGTGTAAGCAAAACATTTGCACAGTTCATCAGACGACTGCCACTCTCCAGCTTCATCTCTTAAACTAACAAAATCATGATTCGCAAAATATTTAGAAAAGACAATGTTTAAAACAGTGCCGTAAATCATAGGGTCATTATTACATAGGTTATCAATTTGCTGTTTTAGCGTAAGACCATAATAATTTAAATCAAACAAATTTGAATCGACTACACACGAAGAGTCCGGATAGTCAAATTGAGTTTTATGACAGCCCAGCTTTTCTAGGTCGCCCATCATCTTATCGTAACTACCAAAGTGACTTTCGGGGAGACTAAAATGAGAAATGAAAATTTTAATTTTCATCCTTTAACCTGCCCTGCATCAACTGCTCCATATCTATTGCTTGTTGATCAAAAAATCCCTTTGGCCATTCTGTCATTTGTCCATTTACATTGATCTCTATTGGTGTCACCTGCTTTTCACCATCAGCAGATATATAGTAGATTTTTACCTTATTGTGCTCAACGCTTTTGACACGCACCATCAGACGAATTCCATTAATTATGTGGTCACTATGCGTTTCGATGATTACCTGCACGCCAGCTTCAGCGCTGAGTGCAATCAAACGCCCTAGATAACTCTGTCCTTTAGGATGCAGGTGAGCCTCTGGGTTTTCGATAATCACTAGGCCTCCTGGCTTTGTAGACATTAGTGCGGCAACTACACTTAACGAATAAGTTAAGCCAAAACCCATATTTATTGGTTTGACCAAAGACATGGAGGAAGAAGAGTATGTCGAATAGCTTACGTCAGCATCCTCTTGAACGTTAGGATCAACATGAAATCCTTCAGAAATTTCAGACATCCATAATTCAATATTCGCATGAACGCTTCTGTTCCCTGCATTATTGGGATGGTTACGAGCATCGTCATCAGACAACCTCAGCCTTTGTTTATTAACAAGGTCAAAAATTGTTTCCCACGTATATTCACCTCGTGCGCCTAACCAATTGGGAAAGGCTGTAGACTGCCGTAATTTAAAGTTGTTTCTAGGCCCAAACCTTTCTGCCTCTAGAAATTGAAATCCTTTGTCTGCATATTCGCTGATAATCGTAGCCGACGCTTGAACATTACTATCGACAGCCTCTATTTCATGGGCTCTTGGGTCTAAACTAAGGTCAGAATACCCCCAGACGAATCGATGCGATATTTCGCTATGCTTAAGCTCAATCTTTAATTCATCATCAAGTACATTTCTATTATGTAAGTCCTCCCTTACTCCTAAAGAAACTAACTCTCCATTGAGGCTAACTCTGCGATCGAAGCGAGATTGGAATGGAATGGCGATAGCCTGAATGGCTGTACTTTTGCCGACAGAGTTGGATCCACAAAACACTGTTAACGGCTCGAATTTAAACTCTTGATCCAAATAACATTTGAAATTACTTAATTTTATGTAGTTAAGCATTTCTCACCTCAGCAATGCCTTGAAAATTTACAGTTTCACCTAACACAATTTCTAACATTTTTAACAGTGAGTTAAATCGATAAAGAACCGTCGCTTTCTTACCAGTTGATAGAGATATAGAGTAGTTGAAGCCTCTCTGCAATTCCTCATATCTTGAGGAACCCCAAGTGGCGTAGGACGTAGAGTCAGATTCAATTGCTCCAAAAAATTCATTAAAGAACGTAGTTTTTTTCTCTAAGAGCCTTTGCCTTTGCCCGTCCGTCAGCATGGAGAACACAGAAACGATTAATTCAAACAGCGGCTTATTAACAGGTGCTTTAGAATCAGAATACAACTCTTTCTTAAACGCGTCTTCACCAAACAATTTGGAGGTGAACTCAAGGGATGATAAAAACCGAGTCTCAAGCGATATTAAACTATCAGGCAAACTTTTAGCGACTATCGTTCCATCTTCATTTGCGTCTATATCTACTTCAAATTTATTTAACCAGTCCATTCCTTGCTTTAGGAAATCGTCATACTTATTGTAGTTAAATGTCCTAAACCCGAAGATCATGAAAGACATAGCTCCTAAGCAGAGCTCTACATCTTTTTGTCGTTCTGTTCTCACTTTTCCATGTGTAGCATGCACAAAAGCAGCACTGGATGCTAAATATTTCAGATAAGAAACACTACTACCCAAGTGAATTGCTGTCCTTATCTCTTGAGGGCTAAGCTTTAGTCCATATGTATTGATGCGATGGAATAGCTCGGTGATAAACGGCTCTCGTCCGTCTTCTATATCGACCACGTACGCAGTAAGCTCAAATTCACGAATTTTTCGTGTTTCAATTCTACTCAACTCTGAATATCTGACGCCATTATATTTGGAGTTTTCACCCAGCTTTTCCAATGCAAACTTATCTTGCATAAAATCTTGAATTGTCGTAATACGCTGTAAACCATCGATAATTGCCCAGTTTCCGTTTTTCCTTTCAGCGAAATAAAAAATCGGCAAAGGTAAACCGATTAAAATTGACTCAATAAGACGAGATCGCTGCTCCATACTCCAGATACGATCTTTCCGTTGGTACTCCGGTTGTATTTCAATTTCTTTATAAATGAGGCGATCATAAATAAGGGCACATGTTGGAGTTTGCCGCCTTACTCTCGGTGGCTCATCCTTATTTGAAGAATTAGATCTGTCTTCTGAATCAACGCTAGGGTCTGTATCATCTCCCTCGGTTGAGTCATCTACCCCTAAAATGATAGGTGATTCTAATACGGACTCTAAGGAAACATTGACTTGGTTAGTGTTTTGGAAATGTTCCGTATCAAAGTCGTCCAAGGTAACTACTGAATCTTCGATTGATTTCTTTAATTGCTGAAAGTTACCGATTACTTTGGATAGAATATGTACCTCTGCTTCACCGGGATATTTTTCATAAATATTGGCTAAACTTCGATCAAGCGCCTCAATCGTATAGTTTAAAGATGAACCAAATTCATCTAACCTAAAAGACTTCCGCCTATCTATCTTTTTCTTTATTTGCCTTGTTTCTTCAAAGCTCAACTCACTTAATTCGCCAAATTCATGAACTTTTTCTTGCCGCAGTAATAGATGTTTTTTATGTCTGTATTTAAAATGTTGAACATATGGTAGGTGGGCTAATAAAGTTTCAGGTTGGTTTCGGCTCGAACCACTGCCATACAATGCTTGGTCAACATTCACGAATCCATTAATGCATAACGCGTCCCAAATCTCTTTCAATTGATTTAGTGATCTTCCAACAGCTGTACCAGATTTATTTAGAACGAAATATTTGTTCTCTTTGACATTGATATCAACTAGAACGAGTGGCGGCGTACTAGGTGTTATTGAGGTAAGTGAGAGCCCTTTCAATCTTCGCAGATCACCTATAACCTTCTCGAATTCCATAATCTACTTTGCATTTTTCATAGTCTTAGCATTGTACAATAGTAACCAATTTGATTTTAAAATGATAACCTCTCCATATTAGTAAAGCACATTGCAATACCACTAGGATATTTCGGTAATATTTAGGTAGTTTATGTGCTGTGTTACAAAAAAGGACTTCATATGGCACTTCTTACGGCGTCGAACCTAGTTAAAGATATAGATGCTCTCGACAAATCCGCTGTCTACGAGTACCCAAATAGGCAAACCAAAACTAAAATTAAAATAATATCCGTAACGCTTCCCGAAGGGCCTATATCGATAAAAAGATGGAACCCAGTAAAGATTGAAAGAGAGAGCGACGCTAGAATAGAAACAATTTCATCTACAGCTTTGTGGAGACTAGCCAGCGCTATTAAAGCCGATAAGCCATTCAACATAGATCGAGTTTTCGGAGCAAGTTACAATACCCGCTCTGCTCTCGAAGCTCTCTTATTGCATACTCCAAATTTCTATCTTTGTTATCCGGGTAGACTTGAAAATAAAGGAAGCCAATCAAAAATCAAAGTTGGGCACAAGCACTTAGTTTTTAAACCTGAAGAACCGCACAGAAAAGGGGTTATTCAAACTCTAGACCTATCTGGGTCTGTCATAGCAGAAATCGACCGTGAATTGGTATTCGACTCGTTATCTAATGTCTCAAAAAAGACTGGTGAAAGTGTCGAGGTTGAAAGACGTCATGCTCAAATTCAAATCATGCTGGTTAAGATCGCGGAATCATTAAAGTTAAAATCATGGGTTGCCAAAAACGATCACTCTATTACTTATGCAGACAAAAAACTAATTGAATGGGATTCGGTAGTTAAAGACCTTCAAACTCAACCTGCGCTCATGGGCTTTCCTAATGCACCCAAAGCTGGTGAGTTAATTGATATCATTTGGTTTGATTTAGATGGCAAGAAAATTCCAGCGATCATAGAAATTGAACACAGTACGGGAGTCACATCAGGATTAACAAGAATGAAGGGGTTTAAAGACGAATGCCCAGATCTTGCACACATGACTTATATTATTGCTGCACCAGATGATTTAAGGGACCAAGTTTTTTATAAAGCTGCAAGGTCGCAATTTGCTTCTATGAACACTAAGTACCTTTCTTACTCCGCCATAGAAGACTTGTACTACCTATGCCAAAGAAATTTGAAAGGGATAGATAACATTATATTCTTCCACACGTTTTTAGAAGATATAGGCTGAAAGTCAGTACACGTGATTTTCGAAAAAGTCGGCCACTGTCATCGCTAAGCCTTTTGCAGCAAGATAAGGTACTCCATTTCCTATAGTTTTAAACATATCGCTTAGAGTCATATCTGGTGGTAAGAAGAAGTTAGCCGGAAGGGACTGTATCGCTAATGCCTCTGCTGCACTTAATCTTCTTGCTTTATATGGATGCAAGTGAACTTCGTTATTTCCGTACGCGGCTGTTGGCGAGTATCTCCAACGATGAAGTCTTTTGAAAGATTTTTTTGAATCATCTCCTTCTTTTATGATCGAGAATTTATCCGATTTTGGCTTAAAGCAATGAGATGCGTTCGGGTGACTTATGACATTATTTTTGTCAAACCAAAATTGAACGGTTAATCGCTTTAAATCATCTGGAATGTAATCTTCCGAAACCGTACAGGAGTCCGCTTCAAACTTCTCTTCACTTGGCCAGGCTGTGTTACTTAAAACTTCATCTCTGTCTGCACATAAAAACTTCTTCCAATTGAATTGGTCGGTGATATTTAAGTCGCTTAATCCTTTATTAACTAGCTCTTTTTTAATAGCAAACAGGAAGATTCTGTCGCGGTCTTGAGGTGCACCATATTCTATCGCGTTAGTTAGTCGATCGACTAATACATAGCCAGCAGACTTCGACATCAGTTTCATTTCTTCATAAAATTTCCGATGAAGTTTAGTCCGCCATAATCCCTTGACATTTTCAAATACGAAAAAATCAGGTCGGTCTTTAAAAATAAGCTCAAAGTATGTGCGTGTCAGCTTTCCATTTGTTCCAGTGCTTCCTCTATTTTTGCCTCCAACGGAAAAGTCAGGGCAAGGAGGCCCGCCGATAAAACCAACCAGCTGTCCGCTCGATTTAGCTTTTACTACTAACTCGCTAAAGTTTTTGCCTGTTTCATTCTCTAATAGACTTTCGATCGAATCTGCATTGTAACCATATCTGGGAGGAGCAATTCCCATTTGCTTTCTGGAAAACTGGTATGCTTTTAAGAAAGGAAGATGGTATTCATTTACGAACGCTACATCGAAACCTGAATTCTCGAAGCCAAGGTCCAAAAAGCCTGAGCCTGAAAAAAATGAAAATAAAACAGGTTTGTTCATAATATGGTTGTTCCGAGGCTGTGGTAAATTTTAAAGCTGCGCATGTTAGCATGAAAGAGAATAATACTTGACGGGTTTGTACGTCCAAATTCTCGTAAGAAAGATTGTTACATCGCTTTAGACTTCAATTATTCCCGACCAATTCTAAGCTAGAGGCTTTTTAAAGCCGAAAAATTTCAATGTTGGTCCTATTTCGAAGGAAGCCCATCGAGGCCTTCTCTAGCGAGGGAATTATTGAGTGTTACACGGCTGATTAAAAAATGGTCTGCGACTTCTTTTTTTGTAATACTAGGGTCCTTTAACATTGCAGCAGCCTTTTTCACGTCAGCGCTACTCATTGTTGGCTTTCTTCCTCCTTTTCTACCTCTTGATCTTGCAGCATCAAGACCGGCTTTAGTTCGTTCTGAAATCAAGCGACGCTCGAATTGTGCAATTGAACCAATTATATGAAACGCTAACTCACCAACCGCAGTTGTGGTATCAATATTTTCGTTGAGACTTATAAAGCTAACCTGCTGCGATTTAAGACTGTCTAACAACTCAATTAGATCTCTTAAGCTACGCCCGAGTCGGTCAAGGCGTTGCACAACGACAGTATCACCTTTTCTCAACGTGTCGAGCATTCTCTCTAGTTCCGGACGCTGTCTTGACTTGCCACTTAGCTTCTCACTAAATATACGCTCACACCCAGCGTGTTTTAGCGCATATACTTGAGCGTTATCAGACTGTTCATCTGTGCTAACTCTAGCGTATCCGAATATCATACCAGTCCCACCAATGTGCAAAAAACGTACGTTTACTTTACATAGTTTAATTTACGGGTTTATTTACATTAAAACAAGAAAAGTTATTGAAGTTTGGAAGCGTAAAGTCAGCGTAAATAAAACGGTCGTTTTATTTACGCTAGCAAATTCCTAATTGATGGGCACGGCGGGAACTAATGACAATACACTAATTAGAACTTAAGGAAGATGTGATAACGTTCGTGATTGATATTGAAAGACTTGTAATGTCAACAGATAATACCATCTCGGATAATTTGTATAATTAAAAATAATATTTTAATAAGGACTTTGATGAGACATCTTTGGCTTTTTTTATTCTTCGTATTTCCTACGACTGCTTCAAATAACGAATTTACCCCCCAGTCTTTTCATGAAGTTGAGTCAGCCCCCTTAAAGTATCATTACAAGGATATTTATTACCAAAAGATCCTAGATAGTAAAGCTGACGGTTGGGAAAATGCTCATTTAGAGTTGAGTGATGATCCATCGTACTGGTTAGAAGCCGCGGATAACGGTAACTCATATGCGCAGTATCGTCTCTCAAGCATGCATAGTTTGAGCAATGGATGGAAGGGTATAGAACCATCAAAGGAACGCGCTGAATATTGGATGAAACGCGCAATAGAATCAAAGTACCCGCTCGCCGTAGTAAGAAAATTCAGAAAACAAGGCACATGGCGCGGCGATGAGAAGATTATCGCAGTAACAACTGAACTTGCCGATAGTGGTAATACTCTCGCAGCATCCGCACTTGCTAGAAGATTTGCAAAACAAAGAAAGTTTGATTTAGCAATAAAGTACGCACTTCTTAGTAATAGTCATGGTACTGGACTATTCGTTATGAAGTCACTTTTCAAAGAAAAATACAAAATGAAACATCCTTCTTTAGAGCATGCAAATCTGTATTTGAAATTTGCAGAATTAGGCGCGGACTACTACAAAAAATATACTGGTGACCAGTTCGCCATTCTAGATAAACATAGAGATGACGCGAAAAAGGAAGTAAGAAATGGCTTAAAATATGTGACTTGTTCAGACAAAAACAATCGCATAACTACCATCTTTAATGAGTCTTTTAACTGTACTAATCGATTTTTGTTAGGTCTCGCAGTCAAAGAAGCAGGTGCGAAACCTCTTCAAGAGCTAGCATCTTCGGGAAGTGGTCTCCCCTATGACCTTTATACTGATGTTTACGATTCTTCTGCCATTTTAAGCGGTAGTGAGAACTTGATGTTAACGTATAGTTCACATGAAGAGCTTGCTCAAGTAAGGTATACATTTCCTGAACAGGCGTTGGATAAAAAGCTAACTGAGATAAAAGAGTTCGTCTCTTTTAAGTATGGCCACTTTAAAAGTACTACTGGTTCAGCTCACGATAACTATTTCGCTTATCGGTGGATTTTGAAAGACGGAATAGTATTAGAAGCTTATCGGGACAGAAAATCTGGAGAAGCTGGGTTGCTATATATGAGAAAGGATAGAGTTAATTATCTTAAAGCGGAAATAGAAGAAGCTAAACGAAATAAATACCGAGAGCAATCTGATGCTTTTTAAAAATAACTAAGGTACAAAATGCTGCTGACTCCTGGCTCTATAATTAAACTATAGAGAATCTCGTGTTTATTTTGTCCGAGTTATTTAACACCAGTTGATAATAGTTACTTCATCTTTTTCAGAGCAACGTTTCTCCTTTATAAGGAAAGCGTTGCATTGAACAGTGGAACTCATATAAAGAAAGAAATTAAACTCGCTTCAGGAAATTAATATTCAATTCAATTATTAAGAACAAAGCAGGCCGCTTAAATTGGGCAGGGGGGGCAATCTAGGCAAGACATGCCATTAGTTGACTCAGCCCTCTCAAGACAGAGCGATGTGTTGGAAGTGTTCATGTTCATATAACCCACTACAAGTGGTTGGTTTTCGTCATTGCTAAGTTTTTCATAAATTAAACTTTTATCGCTATCCATTCTTTTGTCCTCATCTTTACAGTACAGTGGCTTTTTCAATGCCCTAGCAAGAGTTCTATTCATTCAGTTTTTTTGGGGGTTCAGTTAGGCACTTTTTACAAGGCGAATCTCGTAGCTTGTAAACTGGGAAAAGGTCTTCGACCTTTAAACCTGTGAAAGTCCTTTACTTATCATTAAGACTACAACCTATTAAGAACATAAACCGTCCAACTGAACTACTAATAATCTAACAAGTAGTTTTGTTATTAGTCACGATATTATCGTTTTAAACACAGAATTCAAGGAATAAATTCTAAAAATCATATTGATTAATATAGGTTTTTTGATGAGGCTTAATTGAGATTTAGAACACTTCTATTTATTCAAAATAATGTAATATCCCGCTCTACGAAACCAATTATGCTAAATAGAATGCAAAGCTGAATTCAATATAAAGCGTTGAACAGTTTTGTTAAAAAGTACAATGATATCTCGCTCCATCAGCTTCATTTCATCAATCAGTTCATTGTCTGTAAAGGCTATGAACTTCGGGTCTCTCCTTACATCGAGAAGTGAGGCTGGCCTTGATATAAAGCGCTTAAACGCTTCGGCACCATGGATGTCAGAAGTATAAGAAAGGTAAGTGTCTGCGACCATTGCTCTTACTTCGTTCGTAAATATAGATTTCATTCAATTAATCCATTCAAGATAGCGATGCAAACTAATCTACCGCCCTTTTATCGAACTAGTAACTGATCTAATGTATAGTTATATCGTCTTTTTATTCAATTGTTCAGGTAGTTAACCAAGTTATTTCCTTGCACAAGCCTTTTGCATTTTATTGATGACTCTTCTCTCAGCAGGGATGAGTGTAAGACTATAGTCGTCGATAATGTCCATGAACCTCTCTATATACTCACATCGATAAGCGTGATTAGGTGGTAACCACTCATCTAAGCCTTTGGCTCCTTTTTGTCGATTTAATGATGCTTTAACTAATAGGAGATTATGGGGGTCATTTGCAAAAGCTTGGCGCTTATCCCTCGACCATTTGTCGCCGCCATGGCCATGCGCAAATTTAAGAGGAACAATGTGGTCGAGGTCTAGCGCGGTAGAATCGACGAACGTCTCACCTGAATACGGGTCATACCATTCACCTACAACGACTTGGCAACCGTTATCAGTCTTAAAAACTACAGAAGTCTTTGATTTCAATATCAACATTTCATGACGTGTATTTTGGCAATCGTTGTCGTCGTCAATCCAATGGGGCCAATTGCCTCTATCATAGTTAGAGGTAAAAGCTCTACCATCGTTTAGCGCATCTACTTCCGCTTGATGATATGTCGTTTTCGCTTTGGGTAATCGACCGCCACTACCGAGGCAAGCTTCAATAGTACTAAATGCTTCGAAGCTCTTGGTTCGATTGTAGGATGAACTTGACGTGTCATGACAAATGCCAGATTTGCTTTTTTTTACTAGAGCATGAGCATTACTGGGTAAACCACATGACACTACGGAAAAACTCAGTAGAAAGAGAATTAGAGAATTGCTATTCATGATTACTTAGTTCTCACTTGTGGTTGCTCCCCTTATCATGCCGTGATTGAAAACTTTTATCACCTTTAACTAACTCCCTAACTCCCCCAGTTTGTTTATTACTTGAACGAGGCAAGATGACTTTACTTAGGAATATTTATGTTGCGCTTCTGGGGCCCTACAGAGCTTGCTAATGACTCTTGATTCTCGTGATATATATGTCCTCCGCCCACGACGACTTTGCGTCGACAGTGAGCTGTGGCGCCGCATGACGCACAAGAGTGTAAAGGCTCCTTAGACACGATAATGTTAATATGAGTGAAAGTGCTTTGTAGGAAGCAAGATTTACGTGGAAATATCCTAGTAGACTTACTATCGCTCAATCGAGGGTATATAACTGACGAACGTTCGCCGTTTATCGCCATTACGCTTTTATGTATATACTTAAACCTTCTGCTATGACTAAATGCACATTGCGATTGCTTGCTAATCGTAAATTTAAATAGGATTTATGATGACTAGAACCGAATGGATTTTTAGTGACGAGAACCATAGCTTGCACCAAGAGTTTCCTAGTGAAGACAGTGCCTCAAATCCAAGTGACAATACAAACCCAGCAGAACTGATTATAGACTTCCCTGTTTCATTTAATTTAACCCAAGGGCATACGGGTGATGACGCCTTTTCTCAATTGTCTATTGATATTCCGGCAGACATCATGGATAAGATGGCCATCGCTTGGTGCAAAAAAAGAAGGTTGCACGGAGCGCTCGGGGGTCCAGTTGGCCGTGAGTTTGGGCCCGTAGATTGTGATTACGACGAGCAAGCTTCCGAAAGACTTGAAGAAGATGCTGAGCTTCGAGAACTAGTAAAAGACAGGGAAGGGCAGCCTGAAATACAAGCAAACCTCGAGTTTGATAATATTTTTGAAGTTGTTGCAAACACTAAAGAGGAAGCTCAACGGTTAAAAGAAGAGTCTGATAAGTTAATTCAAAACAGGGACACCAACAAAGCAACAAGAGAGTGCTCGATGTTACCTACGAGAAACAAACGAGCAGCTTTGTGCATTTTCGACCATATCAGAGCAAATCAAAGTGTGAATGACGAATCATCACTGCTTTCGGCAATTGAAAAAGCGCTATTATCCGACCATTTTATGTCCTCTGATGAGTATTTTTTAGACTCAATCTGGCAGTTTGAAGATAAGTTAGCGACTGGGGTATATGCACCTGGATTAGATGTACATGGTCGATGGATACTCGTTGGGAAAGATAGTTGCAACGAAACACTGGTTGCTGCACTTGAGACTCTTAGTGTAAAAGTTGTTGAGCGATTAATTCAACAAAAAAAGTTGATTCCAGAAGTATCGCCGAAATGGATTACGCCTCAACTTCAGCTAACCATGCATAGATGGCATGGGTTAGCTAAAAGAGAATCTTAAGCAATTGATTTGAAATGTTAACCCAAGTTTTAACTAACACGTTAGTTGACAGAACAGAACCAAATCTGACGGACTGCTGTGAGCGAATAGCGGACATTGGATTTAGCAATTGCGACAGGCCGCTTCAGACAAACAACAGACATTCAGCTTATTCAGGTCTTGAATGTTTAACATATCGTTTTTTCTCAGAGCTGATGTCTACGATATTTAGAAATATCGCAACCTGTTATTTGATTTAAAATTAAAGTTCTGAGACAAAGGCTTAACAGAAAGTTCAAAATAACTCAATCCCATGGAATCGAAAAATCCATTTGAATATAACCTACTCGATTCGCGATCTCTTCTGCCCTTTTTTTTGCCTTAACGAGCATAGAGTCAAACTTTTCCTCACTATTTAAATTTTTATGAGTTTTTAGTATGCCGAGATTTGTTTGCCAGTAGTTATCTTGGTTAGCACGCCTTAGAACAAACGATACATAGTTGTAGATGAAAAATGATTCCATGTCACCAAGGTCTTTAGCAGCATCTGCAACTTCGCCTGCTTGCTGCCCCAGATTATCTTTATTCTTTAAATTTATATAGCCTTCTAAAGCTTCATTTGAATAGAAATACTGCCTTTCATAATTTCTCAATCGACCATATACAATTCCCAATGCGGCATGCGTTAACGCTTTACCGTATAAATTGTTTCCTTTCTCAAAAAAGGAAAGAGAGGTTATATAGTCTTGTAGTGCTTTATCGTTTTCACCCCTTTGACTACGCACAGCAGCAATATTGTAGAAAGCTCTAGCAATTCCAGTGTCGTCATCAATAGATCTGGAAAGTTCCGAAGACTGTCTGTAAAAGGAAAGCGCACGTTCCAGATTCCTATCATCATTTAATCTTGTGTGTAGAATCATCCCTAAGTTGTTTAAACATTTTATTTTGCCTCTTATATCTTCGTTTTGCGTAAACATCTCTAGTGCTTTTTCATACAGTTCTGCCGCTTTGATAAAATTAGACTGAAACTGTTCATTTTTTGCCATTTGAAATACTATTTCAGCAGAAGAATTGGTTGTATTTTCTAGTTTTAAATTGCTCGCAGTTTCTAGCCTGTCATGAGCGCTTTCGAATTGATGAGTCCACACGTAACTTGTCGCTAGTAAGATGTTATACTTTTGTTTCATTTCGTCGGATTGCTGGATGAAATGCTCTTCTTTTTCTAGAAGAAATCTAATTGCCTCTTCGTACTCGGCACTTGCGATAAAAACTTCAGAAAGCATAAGTATCAGCTTTTCGTAGTCTTCATCCTGTCCAATCCTTCCGATAAAAATGTTTTGAACAGTATTGAGTTTTAGCAATATTCTTATTAAGTCTTCCGCTTCTTTAATATTTTTTCCTTGAAGAATCGCACTCTCTGCAAATAGTTTTGCTCGGAAATAAAGTATGGAAGGGTTTAGTTTTGCCTTATCTTCTACCATTTTAAAAATGGACTCTGCTCGATTGACATTTCCGGCTTCAGATAGGGAGATAGCGTATTCGGTAAAAGTCTTAATAAGGTATTTTTCAGATAGACTTTTTCTAGAGTTTTGTACAAGGTCATAAACAGGCAAAACTGATGCTAATAGTAATGCAGGAATCCCTAAATACTTTGTTGTCTTTACAACCAACAAGTAAATTTTGTGCCCGAGACTATCACTTTCTTTTGGATAAGCACGTTTTAAAATTTCTTCAATATTTCTTATTGCTTGAATATGTTCCTCATACTTCTTGTTTACTCTTGGCATATGTTCTGAATTAGTATCGTTTTCTTCTTGTTGCCACTGGCTCGAATGCTTTTTATATCTTTTCACCCAATCAGATAGCGCCCCCAAGCTCACACCTAATCGCTTAGCAACTGACGATATTGATTGGCCTTGTTTTATCACTTGCTCAACGGCTTGAATCTTAAACTCTTCTGGGTAGGGTTTCCCGCTCATGTAAGCACCTCAAAATTCTTAAAATGATTAAGTAATAAAATATCTAGCTCACTAAAGCAGTATCATAATTTATTTTTGTACATTATATGCCGGTGATAGTTGCAGTTGTCAGTAAAATGAGCTGCGGTATAAAAGCCTTACTTGCTTATGTCACTTTTCTTATTTAGGCTAAATTCACTTGGCTTACACGGTATTGCTGATTTTTCAGCTTCCTCAAAAATCCCTACTAGCGCCTTCACTAACTTTGGTTCTCGCGTAAAAAAAGCTTGCTCTGCTATATCACTGTGATTTGGAATAACAAAAATGGCTCTTAAATCATCGAAGATCCAACACATAACATTTGGGAAATCGTTAGGTTCGATTGTGGTAAACACATCACTGTGCATTTCTTGGTTTAACATATTGACCAAATCAGAATCTCGCTTGAAAAGGTGGTTCATCAAATCTTTATTTGACAAGTCTGCTGGAAGCTTGCTGAATGCAATGTATTCTGATTTAAGTTCTGGATTTTTTGAGATGTAATGCGTCACTTGAGATAAATCTTTCTTGGTTTGAAATTTCGGCGAGTTAACAATTACCTTAGCTTCTATACCAGCAGTTTCATCAAGACATTTATTTGTGAGCGCGACTTTATACTTAGTAAATAGCCTTGGAGCTGAAAACGATCCATAGGCTGGTGAATCCACTACTATTTTTATAGTTTTTCTCGCATCTTTTATTTCAGTAACAATATCCGAGATATGAGCGGGAAAGGCTCCGATGTATTTTGTGCTTAAATCATTTCGAAGGTCTCGTGCTGAATTAAAAGCATACCAGATTCCACCAATCGATATAATAACTGACACTAGTCCTAATATTAGTGAAAAGAGTTCCATTTGTTAGCCTTTTATTAGATGTATGCGAACGTAAATCAACATTGATGGATCCCCAATTTAGAACGTATATCATCAATTTTTTCTTGATTAACAGTCATCAATTGTTGCTGTTGTTCTTGTGGTTGTTGTTGCTGTTGTGGCTGAGTTATGCAAAAGTCTTCCCTCTCCTTAGATGCTCTCAGGCTGGCCTTTTTTTCTTTGAAATCCGAGAAATTATCAAAATCAAGATCCAAACCTTCTGGCAAGAGCGTGCAAGTTTCATAGGAGCCTTTGTGAATAATCTTGGCTGCGACCTCTCGATTGTTTTCTGAGGACTTCTTTCGCACTGACGAATATACCGAGACATCTGAAACCCAAGGAGCTATGAAAAAGGAGAACTGATAAGGCTGTTTTTCTTTCGGCTTGATGATCGGATAGAAGGCCATCGATTGAGATCCTTCCCCGAGTAACGGAAAAACACCAAATTGAGCGGAGTCTGCAAAATCTATGGAACCTAATACTTCATCTGGTACTATTTCATATGAGGGCTGTAAATCCCTCACTGTAACGTATAGCTCTGAGTCATTATCGTACTGTTTATCTGCGTTTCCTACATTCGAGATGGTTGCATAAATGCGTAAAAACGTCCTCGAATCATCGAGCATGAACGCTTCACATTTGGTGTCTATCACGATAGACGGCTGTGTAGTTATAATAAATTCAATGACGGCCCAAAAACCTGCAATAACAAGGGCAAGCGAGACAACTATATTGTGAAATTTTTGGTGGTTTTGCATCATTCGCCACATCCTCTCTATTGATGTGAATAAATTTAGGGAACGCAAATTAATTCTCTATATTTCCGAACAAAGTCAAAAAATAGCTACTTTATATAAGCTTTATACTTGTCTTTCTTATCGCTGAACCAGTCCATTAATTCAATACTGACGTAAATGCTATTGTCTCCACCACCTCGGTTTGCGAATCCAAAACTGAGTGTGTTGTTTACATGAAACATCAATCCATGTCCTATACTTTTACCATCCTGTCGGTCAGCGTACACGGACGCTATGGAAATCCCCCAAGGGATACGATTATCCCATCTATTAAAGCCAATCCATTCAACTGCAAGTCCCAGCTCGTCTCGGTCCCCCCTTGATGCTTTTGAGAAGTGGTCGACAACAACGCTGGGGTGAAGAAGAAAATATTGTGCACGTGGCGGTGGTGCCAATTTTTGTCCATCAGAGAGTTTGTCTCGATATAACCAAGATGTGAACAAAATATCTATCGGTGTTTGAAAACGAGACTCATCACTGAACTTTGTCCAGTTATCTCGAATTTGTCTTACATTTGTGAGTGTTTCGTCCGAGTAGCGCTTCTTTATATAGCTATTTTGAATAGTGGTGACACGGTCGATATCAGCAAAAAACGATTTGCAGTTTTCGTACCCGTAACCAGAGCATGCTTGTTCCATGTCTTGTGTTGGATTTTGAATACCAATTCGACTTCGTTCGGGCCCATGAAAGCCGAATCTTTGACCAGACGAATATGCAGCGGTTAGCTCAAATAGTCTTGTATCCAGTCCAGAATTTTCACCGTACTCGACTAATCTATTTTGAAAGACTTCGTTCTTAGACCAAGCTTCAATGGCCATTGTTACATCTGGGAACACATTAGGGTCAAAGGCTTCCTCATAAAAATCGATTAA
The DNA here is from genome assembly GCF_056158305.1 of Alteromonas sp. AWM4_230. Lineage (NCBI taxonomy): Bacteria > Pseudomonadati > Pseudomonadota > Gammaproteobacteria > Alteromonadales > Alteromonadaceae > Alteromonas > Alteromonas sp. AWM4_230. The sequence continues at coordinate 147,655 of NZ_JBSWTB010000001.1, forward strand.
AGAATCACGCGAGCCATCTGACTTGTTCCCAGTCAGATATTCAAAGTCTGTCAGCGCTCTCAACTCATCACTTTTAAGGGATTGACACGTATTGCGAGCGAAAGAAACTACGTCAAGGTAGAGTGGAATGAGTATTTCTTTAGGTTTGGCGAATTCTTCATTGCAATCTAACTTATTGGTATCAGCATTTACTGAAAACTGAATGCTGAGCATGATTAACAGCAAAAAAATTGAACGACTCATATCATCCTTTCCCTTTTCCATCTTTCATTATGTCGTACGCTTTTTTTATAAGCTCATACAACTCAATTATCTTAGTAACTGCCGTCAAAAGTGTTGCCGCGTTTCCTGTTTGTTTGGCAAGTTCACGCATAGCTGCTTTAACTTCATCGAACGCATCTGAGATTGGACCGCTAACCGTCGTTTTTTTGTATTTTTTCTTAGCTTCCTGCATTTGCGAAGTGGAGAAGTTGAGTGTTGAAAATTGTGATAAAAAGACTCCACCAACCTCAGGATCGGCTAGATATTCAACCAAGCTATGTGGGTTGAATGGAAAATCACCTTCACCTAGGTCTCGTATTTCGTTTGTACGAATTAAGTCTCCCCATTGTGGATCAAGGGCGAAGCGTTTAAATACAGTGAAAGGATCGTATTGGTTATAGACAGGGTAAAACTGGTAGCTCATTCCCTCAAATTGTGGATAGTCATCATCTCTTGCAATCGAGTGATTCGGATCTTCAAGCCTTGTTAATAACTGCGTCATCCGAGACACATTTGCTATTGTCCACAAACCAGATATGGGGTAATTCGTAAATTTTATTTTGGTACCAGTATCAGGCTCATCACGCTTTGCATATAGTTTAGTAATAGAATCATGTAATACGGCAGTACCCAAACTATGCCCGAGTAAGATGACTTCACGAAGATTTTCAGGGTCATCTCTAGCCTCTTTTACGGTAGCCAGAATAGTCTCAATGCATCTTGATAGTATTGTTTCTCTCAGTGTCCCAAGCAAGCAGTATGTCACTACGTCAAGCCAATGCGTATAAAGAAAACTATCGTCATTCAGTTTGCTTTGAAGCGCATAAATTTTTTGAACAATTACTGGACCTGCTCCAATAAAGTCGGAAATGGCTTTTGCTTCATCACTCCACTCCTTGCGAACTTCGTCCAAATAGTCGGAATAATTAAACTCTCGAAACTCAAATTCATTATCGGCATTAAAAGAGTCTTCATCAAAAAAACTGCAACACTCTGTGAGTCCCTTTTTGATTTCATCTGTTATATTGCCGGGTTTATGAGTTCCCATACCGTGAATGGCTAAAACAATCGGCTTTTCCATATTTTATCCTAAAGTATTCGGTACTACTTTGGTTTTAAAATTACGTCTTAGACGGGTTAATACTGCTCTCAACAAATTTAGTTACGCTATTCCAGCCTTCAGAGCCCCCAGCGACAATCCACGCCGAAATGACAACACACAGCCCATCAAACAACGCACGATGAAGCCCTTCAGAATGAGTGCCAATAAACAAAGTGTCATCAACAAAGGGGGAGAAAGCATTAAGACAGCCAATTGCTGAAAGCCCCCCTCCCATCAACACAGAAATCCTAAGCAATGTTGTTCGTGTTTCTTGTTTAAAATCTTGTAGCTCAGCACGTTTTACTAGTACCTGCGAGTCCAGTGATTCTATGTCTCTAAGTAAGGTTTGGTAGTCAGCGTTTGTGGTGACACTAGACAATTGCTTTGCCAGTTCTTCTTTCTCTGTGATTTTCCGGTCTCGCTTCGCAGAGAGTTCTTCGATATGACTTATAAATTTCTGTCGAAGTGGTTTTCTCAATGAGGAGTTGTAAGATTCAAGAACTCGTTCAATGACGATAATGACAAAAGTGATATAAATCATGTTGGCGAGAATAGCGTTTTCGGAAATCTGATAGAGATTGATTTTAAATATCGATGCGCCCAAAAAACTTGCTACACCGCCGAATACAAACAAGGCCAGACTGATTCCCCAAAAGTTTTTCATGTTCATTGAGCCAACCCTCTATCCGTTTCTTGAATGGCATTTACGGTTAATATATAGCTCTACAGATTGAGCATCCGCAGGTAGCTCACGATTGAGAAGCTGAATTACAGGCTTGTAAGTGTCAAATTCCAAATTTAGTAGTGTCAGCAAGCCCGCTTTTGTTAACGTATTTTCTGTTAAAGGTTGATATGCACCTTCGTCCGAATTTTCGAATATCCATGCCGTATAGAAAGTTTGATTTTGTTCATCCAAAAACTTAATTAGCTTCCAAAACCTATCTGGTGTTTTGACTAATCCGTGGCTAGCGATAAAGTGGTCATTATCAGAATCGTTGCCAACAATGACACCAGAGTAGACGGTTGTTCGTCGATATTCTTCTCTATAACACTCTGTTAACCTCTCACTTTTTCTCCATGCGCCATGTCGATTCAAAGAGGCGACTTGAGGCACAAGGTTTGTCATAAAGTTAGTTTCAAGCGCAGCTGCTTTATCGTTGTCGAGATGGTCGATTGCTGTTAGGTGCCCCACGTCATATCCCGGTTCGACGGGATTATATTTTTTGTCTGACGTTTGCTGACAGTTAAGTGCGGCTGCACTGGGATCTATTTTATAATTTCGACTTGACGTATCTGCGTCACCCGTGTCCTTCGTAAGTCCTACCCAAGACACCAATGGTAAATTTAAAGGACAGTAATTGATTGTCTTGTATAACTTGTAATCGCACTGAACAAAGTTCTTGCTGCCATCACTCAGTAATTCGCAAGCTGGAAAAGCAAAAGATTTAACGCAAGTTAAATTGAGTAAGAATAAGAAAAGAATGACTTTCTTAAAATTCATCGTCTGCGTCCTTGTAAGCGATTTGTTTATTATTTAACCTGTTTTTTCTGCAAGTCAAGAGTTTCTTAAAAGAATTGGGTAAAAATCAAACAGGTTGTTCGCAATAACTAAAAACTTGATTTTACTTTTGCAGGTAACAAGCTAATGATTGGCTACATGCTCTTGAGCATCCTGCAGTAACTTCACAGCTGTTTAAATGGAAACGACAACATCGTCGTGAGGTATTGAAAATTCATTTTCTATTGGCTGCTGCAATGCAACCAGATTGCTCAAAAGTACTTCTGCTTGCTCTATCAAAATCTGTTTTCTACTGACTGGCATCTTTTAATCCGATTAACTCTTGTTTCCAAAAAGGATTAAAAACGTGCTCAAAGAATAATACTGTACCTGATGTCAGATTTTGCAAATCAACGTTTCTTTGCCCAAAAGCGGCAATTCACAATTTAGGCTTATGGTCCTCCTAGAGAAAGCTTCAGCAATTGATAATGCCACATGTGACAGGCCATTTTAGACAAACAACGGACATTCAACTTTCTGATTTGCTACTGCAGCATTGTGCCATTTCCGGATCGTCGATGCCATCTGAGTGAACGAGTGCTATGGGCTGGTAGGAGACAATTACCTAGAATTTGTAATGTGAATCAAGCCTTTGTTATTAATACACAAAATAAAATGGCCTGTAGGTTGCGTAGTTTTTAAATACGGCCCGTACCCAATGGCACAGAATGCTTACAGGAAGCAGCAAAACATGGGTTTAGACACGCAATAGTACCGGAAGCAAATCGACCCAAAAAACAGGTTGAAGGGTTGAATGTGACTGGGGTGACTCGGTTGTCTGAGGCGCGGGAGGCTGTGTATACCTTATCAATAAGAGTGAGGTTTTACGTACAAATTGAGAAACGTCTTATTCAAATACGTCAAAACTACCTGAAAGCTATACTGGATATAGTTTAACGAATGAGAATTTTATTCCGCAATATCACTACATGTTCATTTCATTTGACTTTGATCAATTTTTAACCAAACATTGTTCAAAACTATTGCCATATGAGTTAAAACCCTGATTTTACATGGAGGTAACCGATTTTGTTTCACTACAAACATCCTTTTGGGGAAGCTAGCTGCGAAGACGAGATAAAAGTACTCAAGGAAAACTATGAAAATTATTATTTCGAAGAAACTCCTTTTAATACAGCGACGCTAGAAGACGATTGTTATCTAATAATTGGTCGAAGAGGTACTGGTAAGAGTTCACTCGCACACTACTTTACATTTCAAGATGAAATTGAAAACTCAAGATGTATCGATATCGACGAGCCTGAAATTTTTTCGAATGTCCTAAAAAAAGTCTCAAAATTTTCAGATCCCGATCCGACTATAGCAATTCCAAGGATAGTAAAAATATGGGATTACATTTTTTGGACGCTCATATTTAGTAAATACAAAGATCGTTCTCCAGAGATAGGTGCTGCATGCTTGTCACAGGACTCCAAAGGCTCTTTCCTAATCAGAAGTGTTTTAAAACACATATTGGAAAGATTTTTACCTGATGATTCAGAACAGCTTTCAGAATCTTTAGAAGATTTTCTGTCCTCCAAAAGTGTCCAATTGGCAAAAACAAAAATGCTTGAAATAGCAAAAAATGAGCCGGTTATCGTCGCTATGGACTCTTTGGAAAAATATTCTGTTGATAATATTGATGTAATGAATTCTCTGGCGGCACTTATACAATGCTCAAGCAATTTTAATATCGAATACAGTCGTCAAGGTATTCATATTAAAACGTTTGTTTCTGCTGAAGTTTTTCCGTATCTCACCGAGTCAGCAATGAGTAATACGGTCAAGTTCGTTAGACATCCAGTTTACATGCATTGGAGACCAAAAGATCTCATGCGTTTAGTAAGCTGGAGGTTTTATAGACACTTGGATCGTTATTTCAAAGGTGCGATTTCTTCACCACACAAAATTAAGTGGTCAAATTTCTCAGATGTATTAAATAAAGTTTGGATTCCCCATTTTGGCGAATCGATCACGAATGGTTCAGGTATACCCGAAAAGACTTTCCCTTATATTTTGCGACACACACAAATGAGACCAAGACAGATAGTTGTGTTGTGCAATGCAATCGCTAGAAATGCAATAAATAAGGAGTTTTATCCACTTTTTAATGAGCGACCCGCTGATATGATTGCGATCGTGAAAGATACTTCAGTTACTTTAGCCAATGGCGTAATTAATTCTTACTCGACTGTATATCCGAATGTTAACAAGGTTTTGGATGCTCTTAGTGGAGTGCCTAACATATTTGAAGGCAAATATTTAGATAGAATAGCTCAGCGAACAGCAGCCGAATGGCCGAATGGTGAGTACTCTAGAACGAGGTTTAAACAAATAATATCAGAGTTGGGTATTGTCGGCGTGATACGCCAGCAAAACGAGAACTCTAATATCATTGAGGCTGATTTCGAATACACAGTAAAAGACCGATTAGCAATCACTGCAGAGGACAAATGTGTGATTCACCCTATGTTTTATGAAAAGTTCAGGATAGAAATCGTAGAAAAGGTAGTTGTTTATCCGTTTCCTGATAATCCAGAATTTCATTATGCGTGACCTTAGAAAAAATGAAGACGGAGTCGTGCGTCCCTAACTCTGTTCGCTTACCCTGCTCTGGTCGGTGGCGTTTATAGGTATGCGTGTGAGTGGCTAACAATGGCGTCCTTGCCAAGGATTGGTTGCTCAGTGTGCAGATGTTTTTGCTATTAGTCTACTGGCCATTGAGATGGAAAATTCATTGCTCCAAGGTCCGGTTTACGTACAAAGCAGAAGTAGCTAGTCAATAATCTGTTGGTCCGCAACTTATCTTATGGCGCCTGTCAGATGGTATTTAAACCAGCAAACAAAAGTGTCAGACTAGATATTTAGTGCTTCTAATGTTATCTAGCCTGCTCGTCTATTTTCATATTCCCAGTCTCAAGTCTGAGCTTTCTAAATCGGTCACTGTCGGGGTACAAAGTAAATGGCTGCCCCGATGCTCTCAACTTACCTTCCCGATAGAGCCGCTCAATAACTGTTTTATACTGAGGTAAAAACTTGTCAACTGACGTGTAATCAGAATTTCCCATACCTTGATAGTAACTTACGTAAAACAAGTCGTCATCCAACGATATCAATAGTGACGGTGAGCTAATCCCATCATCTGTCCACTTCTTGAGCGTTTCTATTATGTTTTCGGTGCTAGAATCTGAATTCATAGTCTTTCCAAATTTGAAGTCATGCTAACCATTTAGCACTTTGAAATTTAAATGCTCATGTCGAAATAGTACGCCCCCACCAAAAACGGTTCCCTATCATTGGTTCGTACAATTCCACATTTGATTCCAAGGCAGCAACAAATCAACTCTTAGAGCTTCGCTTTTTATCCGAGTTCGAGTTAACTTTTGTAACTACCTATTCGTAAAACTATGCTTTTTCGGAGAAGCGCGCCGAAACGGCGTAAAAACCATGGAGGTCTTTTAGCTTATAGTTAATTCGATGAGCGAGCATATGCCTCCCCTCGTCGTCGAGAAACCTCGTCATCGCAAGTAATTCAAGGTTGTCTTTGGCTACGCTCAGTCTATTTAACTTGGAGTGTATATAAATATCATCAAGCCCTTTTTCTTCAAGGACTGCCCGTACATCGTACATTAGAGAAAGTACTAGTCTCCTTTCTTTCTCTAGTTTTGCAAAGAGTCTGTCAACTGATGAAACTTTACCCATGCTTTTTGTCCTTTTGAAGTTAACGTTAATTTACCTACACAAATATTATCGGGTATTTCAGCAAGTAAAAAAAGACATCAAAATGATGTGTGCGCGAACAATAAAGTCATTAATTTTCAATACTTTAAACCATCTCTAAATAATATTTCTATGCAGGCCTGTCTGTGGCCAAGTATTTTTCGTAGTTCCTAGTATGAAAGTCATTAATAAACCACATTTGAAAAAAAGGAGTTGTTATCGATGGGAGAATGCCTTCTCTTAAAACTTCATAAAGGCCTTTTTTTCCCTCAGATACGTAGACTTGACAACAAAAGTGGTAATAAGGCTGAACGAGTAGAGCTCCTTCATTTTCGATTCGATTGTGATTTTCCATCAATTGCGCCACGCCATCCCGATACTCTTTCTTTTCTTCAATATTCGATATCATCGCTTGCGCACCGACTTTGAGCAGCTTCTCTACATTTTCAGACATTGGGTCGCTATCTATATCTTCCATTTCAAGTGTTTACCATTGTTAATTAAGCTATCTATTATACATACTAGCAGGCAAATGCCATTTTGGCTCCATTTTGGAGACAAATAAAAACAGCATCATAATGATGCTTATGAAAAAAACTATCACTACTCAGCAGTACGCCGCTTTGATAAAGTGGTTGGTCTCTGCAAGAAAAGCACAAGGTCTTACCGTTAGACAGCTCGGTGAAATGATTGATGAAACACATCAAATTGTAAGCAAAATTGAGCGTTGTCAGAGAAAAATCGATGTGTATGAGTTTGTTCAATACTGTGAAGCATTAAACCTCAACCCTGAAGATGGTTTGAAGTTATTAAAGTGAAAAGCAAAACAGTTATTTTCTATGCTATACACACTTCTATAGAAATGATGCTATTTTCCCGTAACAAAACACTACTCTGATAGACTGTCCTACACATTTAAATGGCTCGCAAAGGCGAGCGCTGAACGCATGCTGTATATCTATCAAAGTCACCTGTAAGTCGGCTGTGTCTAATTCAGACTGTCAGGTCAGCCAGTATTAGATTTGATATAGGTAAGAATAACTGTTTTGACTAACATACGGTTTTAGTCTGAAAACGATTTAATCACGTTTGCTTTCAGGAAGTGGTCGATTAAGTTGGTCTTGCTTCATTCCATGTATATGAGCGTTGTATTGCCAGACAAGAAACTGTTCCAGTAGATTTTTATTTTCTCGCTCTAATCGAGCATTCTTTCGATTTAGTGTTTCAATCTCTTTGGCTGCGGCGGCTAAAGAACTGGGTAGCACTTTGCCTCCTTGTTTCTTTCTGCCTCTGAGGTGGAGTTTTAGCTCATCAAATGCGCTTTTTATTCGGTCATGACTTTGCAGTGTTTGTCGTGTGTGGCTGATATCTAAGTCTTCATCCAGAGCAGTGCAAAGCTTCTCCCAAGTCACTTTCTTACTGAGATCCCATTCGTCAATGTATTCAACAATCGCCTCAATGTCGTTATCAGTTAAATGCTTTGCCATAATTAAAAATCATCCAAGACAAAGTCGTTATAGTCTAAGTCGTCATCGTCATTTGGAACCACAATACCAGTTGGCGCCAGTAGCTGATCTATAGAGACAAACTCTACTGGGACTGTATCATCAGCAATCTTGTTTTTACGGAGATGATTCTCAATCTTAGGTAACCTTTTGCGGCCGTTAGCCTCTAATGCTCTGTCTAAGTGTGTCACATTCTCAGCGTCAGCTAGTTTAATCATGTCGCCATCTTTGACATCATCGCTTGTAAGCCATTCTATGAAGCTCTCACAACGCTTTATGGTGGTCAGTCTGCGCTGATACCACTGCTCTGCACCTTTCACTCCATCATTAACTGCTTTTTCGTCTCCTCGCAGTAATAATCTTTCCTTCTTGAGCTTTTCCTGAATCCGCTTAAGCCTATCGTCATTGCCTTTAGTACAAACTAGTTCATTACAATTTAAACAATCTCGGTGTTTCATACAGGGTTCGTCGATATATGAATGCTTGCATTCACCGTATTCAGTAATATGAACAGCAAGACTTGCACGAGTATTGTGCTCTTGCAGAGAGCGCATATTGCCTTTCACTATTTGGACTTTGAACAGGCTTCTAACGTCACGGTCCTCTAGTAGCTCACCTTTAGATTGATGTTCTAACCAATCATGGTTGTACTCTTGCTCATCCGTATGGTCGTAATACCGATTGTGTTTTGGGTCAGCTCTACCCGCCCATTTAGACCTTAATGTATCACTCATTCCATTAACAGAAGCCATGGTGTCTAGTAAATGTCGAGGTTGATGACTTCTTAACTCCAATCCCTTGTATCCATGACGAGCGAAAATCGAAAGATTACCAGCAGCGACTTTACCAGTGGAACGGTTTTGCTTAATCGTAGGTTTTAAATCCTCATTTAAAGTCGTAATATCAGGAATCCAAAGCTCTGTATATATAGTTCCTTTGGATGCACTGAATTGGTTAACAAAGCCAGCATAGAGCGCTTCTGACCACTTGAGTTTAACCTTTCCTTTTTTAAATGGTATGTACGGCCATCCTTCTGGTAGCCTTGCTCTTACAATTTTATTTAGGTCTCTTAATGAAACTACATAGTCAGCTCTTTTTATACCAACTTTAGTAAGGAGTTGATTGCCAGATATTCTCGCTTGTGTATGGGTTAATAGAGATGTGTCCAGGCCAAGTGCAGCGACTGCTTGTGCTTTTGTAAGTAACTTGTCTTCATCGACTCTCGGACAAAGAGGATGACGAGGAAAGTCATCCGACTCTTCAAGCATTTTTGCAAACTCCCTGGCTTGTTTTGACTGCTCCTTCAACCTCGTTATCGCCGTTTTAATGACAGGGTTCATGACATCAGGCACCCATTTATTTTCGTAGCCGTAACCTTTTCCCGAAAACCACCGTATACCTATTTGCTCTTCAACAGGGAGCTCGTCGTCATTGTCGGCCAGCAAAATCTCTGTTCTATCATCTTGTCTTAATACCTTGTCAGAATCTCGCTCAGTGTCATTCTGCGACTTTTTAATAATATGTACATCAATACAATCAGTTCTAAGATAAAGAGGCTCAGAACCTCTTTCAGGAGCGCTCATCATCAAGCTAAATGTCGACGTTGTAAATATATCCCTCGGGGTAAGCTCTGAATCTTTCTTTGCGAATATTGCTGCCATTGCCATTATCGAGTTTTCATCGGGCATTTTGCTTTCTCGGTACTCTTGACCAACGTCGCCCGTAAGATCTTTTTTGTCTTTTGGTTTAGAGAAAGGATTTTTCCACTCAAAAGGCTTTATCATTTTGTGATCAATTAAAAACTTGCGCATGAAGTTTAACTTCATTCCCGCTTGATATGCGGCGCCCTCCGCCATATTAGCTTTAGCTTCTTGGGCTGCCTGATCGAAATCTCTGGGAAGCAATTTAGGAATTACCACTTCTTCACCACGCTTTATGAATGCAGCTTCCAATGCTCTGATTGCATAGAAATGCGCATACATAGACGCGCCACTCTTTATTGCTTGATATTTTATGTAAGCTTTTGCAAACCTAATAATTGAGTCATCAAGCCAAGTAGATTTATCTTTTTTTCGACTATTGACGCCCATTTTTGTGAAGTTACCGAGACCATCCCAATAATAAGAACTGTAATTCATTTTGGAATTTGGATTTGGAGCGCTTTCAACTTCGCTGATGAAGTCTGCAATATTCTTCTCAAAATCAAGCTCATGCTTAGGAGTAAATAGTAAAATCTCGGTTTCAGTCATTATTCTTTTTCTTCTCTTCACAAGCTTTCATCACTTGCGCAACAGCTAAGATAGCGCTGTCATTGATTTGCACTACCTTTGCATCATTAAGTGTTTCGGCTAACCTATTGCGTTCTTCGAGCAGCCATTCCAGCACTTCATAATGTGGCGCGTCTTTCCAAGGCAAAAATTTGGGGCAGAGATAACAAGCTACAGGGGCATAGTCGGTGCAATAACCTCTAGAACCACAACTACCGACATCACACCCTTTATCAGCACAAGGAATGCGAGTAGCATCAGGATTAACCTGAAATGCATCTTCTTCATCTGCGACAATCTCACCTTTGAATGCACTTGCATAGCGAGCCAACGGGTTATTCATAATGCTTGAGATTTGCTGACCTAACTCAGGTGAATTAGCAAAGTATACTCCAACATGCTGAGTATCTAGATGATCTAATAATTCGGCGATAGTTGTCATGCCTGCCTTGGCCTCTGCTGCCCTTGTTCCACCACTGTATCGAAAGCGATACGCGGTTGTTTTCAAAAGCTTTCCTGTGCGCTCCGATATAATCTTTAGCTTATCAACTATCGCTTGCAACTCTCTTGTTAATTCATTTGTCGTTAAATGTGGAATTTCACTTTCAATATAATCAAGTGCATTATCGGTACTACACTCACGCAAGTCGTCTACCAACCTGTGGTTAAAAAACATCGGTAGTTCTTTCGCTTCTTCCTCACTCAGCTTCCGACCTAGCTTGACCTCTACCTCTCTAATCGAGTTTTGGATATATTTTGTTAGGACTAAACCAATACTTTCGACTAATGCAAATGGCTTTGACTGCGAGCGAAATTTCCTATTCTTACCTTTAGCTCGAGGAATATTAAGTATGAAGATAGTCTGCCGAGTAGCCAGTGTGTTTGAGTTCGCTTTGAGGTCCTTTACTTTTAACTGCTTCAAATTTGCTGGCCTTCTAAATGTCGCCATGAATAACTTTACAAGTGAATATTCTCTATCCGATACAGTGTAATCAGCATATTTATAGTCCAAGGATGAATGAATCGCTCTAAACTCTAACTCACTAAACGGACCATCTACTGGGTCCTGGCTCAATACTGGAACTCCTCTTTCACCTCCTCCTAGCACCCAAGTATTAAACTCTTTCATAAAGTCTTCTGGCACATAAAATCCAAGGTAAATCATTTGGCGAAAGAATGCTCGAAGTCTGCTTGTGCAATTATCCCTTGATTTCTCTGGTGTTGATTGTTTGTAATTTAACAATCCTGATAAGGTAAACCCTCTGCCATGCTTGAGAAACCTTCTTAGTTCGACAGCATGCATTCCAACATAAGCTGCCGATCTAGTTTCAGCAAAATATGCCAGTGTATACAATATATTCTCACGAAATTCGTCTGAATAGAGTTGTATAAATTTTACTCCAACTGTGTTTTCGGAGTCTAATACCCACATATCATCAGTTATTTGAAACTCGAATCCACTAAATGAAATTCTGCTATTTGATTCAGATTTTGTGTCAAAAAAACCGGAAGTACCTCGATTAGACTCTGAATGTGCATTATTAGTATTATGTTTGTTCATGTAGTTCTCTATACAGGTCTAAAATGGAAGGTCTTCGTCATACTCAATACTTTCCTTTGTCGCAAAGTCAGCATCTTGCATATTCAGCGCAAGCGTCATAGCGCGCTTTGCGTTATGTCGAGAGGCGTACACAAGTGACATTGTCGAACCTTGTCGCCAGCCCATAAGTTGGCAGCGGTCAGCCTCTGATTTATTTTCATTTGTTGTGCCAGCGGCGATCGCTCTATCCATTGCTTCACTGAAACGATCGTTCCAAGTATGGCGGAGTCGGTGCGGATGCACATGAAAGCCCAATGTTTCGCTTAGTTGTGCAAATATTTTTTCGGCTGCACTTATCGATAAGGGGTTTAATTTACCTTTCCTTACACGATGAGAAACAAATAAAAACTCATTAGTGGCAACATTCTGTAAGTTTGCCCTATGTTCGTAGATGTAATTATCAAGGATCTTTTGGAGCTTAGCCGACAATGCCAAGCTCCTTCCACTGGTTTTAACCTTTGGTTGGTTAATTCGTGAGTCGTTGACATCATCAGCATTTCGCCTTATCACGACGTAGCGTTTTCCTTTTCTAACAACCAGGTCTTGAAGCTTCACATTGAGACACTCGCCTAGTCGCACACCCAATGCCCACATAAACATACACATTGCATAGTTGCGTACCCTAATACTTTCGTCGTCCCATGGGTTATCAGAATAGTCGGGGCGAATACGATCAAGGAAAATTGCGTATTCGTCACGAGTTAGAGACTTGTATGTAACGGCCTCTAGCATCTCTCCATAAGTTGGACCCTCATTCTTTTGAGGTCGTAGTTCAGTAAAGTAAAATTCGGTCCTCGTTTCTGTGTAGGGATGATGATACTTTTCAAGCCAACTAGCGTAACGTAAAAAAACACTGATTCGGTTGTACTTGGTTTGCCAATGAACCTTGTTTTCTTTTTTTTCTGCGACAATTGAATACCTAGCTGTTTCTAACATTCTAGGTTTAACCACTTTAAGCTTCGTAACTTTGCTGTTTATTGCTTTAAGTTTTACTTTCGTTGCTTCACGGGTGATCCCTGCAAAATAAGCAATCCTCTGTATTTCTTCATAAGTAAGAAACTCGGCTTTAGCGATTCTTGATTCAACATCAATTTCTAAACCGTTGCACACCTCTAAAAAAAAAGAAACATGCTCTAACGCTTTTTGACAAGAAGAAGCTGCTTGTCCATCGTTTCGATAAACCATGGTGGCAAATAGGTTCGGGTATTGTAGTGGAATCCCCTCATCATTTAAAAGAATCGAATATCTTTCACCTGTTTTACTAACAAATAATTTTGTTCTCATAATGCACAAGACTATACAGAAGTATGCACAAGACTATACAGGTTTCTAAGTAACAATAAACCTGAAGATTGAATACAAAAAAAGTTTACAAAGAAAATCAATTCAATGTAAACTTTTGATTCAATATCAAGTTGGTAAAGGCCTACAGAGTAAAACTTTACAAAAATGGGTCTTAAGTACTAGCTAGAACGGAATATCGTCGTCGAAGTCAAAATCTGGCTCAGCCATTGGTGGGTTCTTAGGCTGACCTTGGTTGCCACCTTGAGGCGCTTGATTATAGCCGCCACCTTGGTTTTGATTGTAACCACCTTGTTGACCACCGCCTTGCTGTGGCGCTTGATTATAGCCGCCCTGCGCTGGTGCTTGGTTGTAACCACCTTGGTTGTTTTGAGGACGCTGATAACCACCGTTACCGCCGCCACCTTCACCGCCACGACCGCCAAGCATTTGCATTTGGTCTACGATAATTTCGGTAGTGTATTTATCCTGACCTTGCTGATCTTGCCACTTGCGCGTTTGCAATTTACCTTCAACGTAAATCTGCGAGCCCTTTTTCAGGTACTCTCCGGCAATTTCTGCTAAGCGACGGTACATTGTAAGGCGGTGCCACTCAGTGCGCTCTTGAACCTGACCCTGTTGGTCTTTCCAGCTTTCGCTAGTTGCTAGGCTTAAGTTCGCAACGGCGTTTCCGTTAGGCATGTATCTAACTTCAGGATCATTGCCAAGGTTTCCAACAAGAATAACCTTATTAACGCCTTTCGTTGCCATTGATGTCTCCTGTAACGTTTTTAGTGGCTTGCTGTATAACTCTTCTTAGTAAGACATCAGCAAGCGCGAAAGTTCATCGAATATTAGCCGGTTAGTATATCGTATTTTATGAGGGAAAATTGAAATTTTTCGCCTCACGTTTACTCCACTAACTGCAACACGTTCTAGAACTTAACAAAATTTATTGTCAGCGTCTTCTGAACTTTCGCGTTGTTTTGAGCAGAACTTAGTTAGGGCGTTACTATTAGAAACACCCTCTTGTACTTGCTACCACCACGTAATATAAAACGCTGCCGTCAAAATCACTACAGCGATTGAAGCTACGTTAAAACCACTTGTGGTTTTGAACTGCACTTCATTTATATCAACCGCGTTTTCGCTAACGCCCTTTTTCTCCAGAAGTGAAACAACTACAGCCAGAGCAACACACAGTAGGAACACGAGGCCTACACGGTCAATAAACGGTAGTTCTGGCCAAAACTGTCTAAATACAATGCTTAATAAAAATGAACCTAACGCGGCAAGCAGGCCACCGTTTGCCGTGGTTTTCTTCCAGAACATACCTAATACGAAGAGCGCGCAAATGCCTGGCGTAAAGAAACCGGTAAACTCTTGAATGTATTGGAATGCTTGGTCGAAATTACCTAATAACGGTTTAGCTACCACCATAGCAATAATTAGCGCGACCAGGCTTACGATTCGCCCTACTTTTACATAGTGCTGCTGTGACTCGTTCGGGCGCTTATCTTTATAAAGGTCCATAGTAAAAATAGTGGACACGCTGTTTGTCATTGAGGCTAGTGATGACACAATTGCCGCCACAAGCGCGGCGAAGATAATACCTTTAAGGCCAACAGGCATTAGCGTCATCAAGCTTGGATAAGCTTGGTCAGGCTTAGCTAGGTCAGGCACAATTAGTACCGCAGCTATGCCAGGCAACACCACAATTAATGGCATAAGTAACTTAAGGAATGCCGCAAACGCGATACCTTTTTGGGCTTCTTGCACGCTCTTTGCCGCCAACGTACGCTGAATAATGTACTGGTTAAAGCCCCAGTACGACAGGTTCATTATCCACATACCGCCAACCAGTACAGAAATGCCCGGCAAGTCCATATAGTGCGGGTTGTCTTTTGACAAAATCATATCGAATTTTTCAGGTAGTTTATTGGTTAAATCGACAAACCCCTGAATAACACCGTTTCCATCACTGATTAGGTTTAACGCAGTATACGATAGGAACAGTCCGCCAATGACTAACAGCACCACTTGAATAATGTCGGTTAACGCAACCGCTTTTAGGCCGCCATAAAGTGAGTAGGCTAGCGAGAAAAGACCTAAGAACATCATGCCGTAAACCATATCGACACCAGCAATGGTATTGATAGCCAATGCACCTAGCCACAGCACAGCTGTCAGGTTTACAAAAACATAAACGCCTAGCCAGAATATTGCCATTACCTTACGCACGCGATGATCGTATCGCTGCTCTAAGAATTGAGGCATGGTGTAAATTTTATGCTTTAAAAAGATAGGTAAAAAGAACTTGCCCACAATAAGCAGTGTAATGGCAGCCATCCACTCATACGACGCTATAGCAAGCCCTAGCTGGTAGCCTGAGCCAGACATACCAATGATTTGTTCGGCAGAAATGTTGGCGGCAATTAACGATGCGCCAATCGCCCACCATGGCAAGCTTGAGCCCGCTAGAAAGTAATCGTTAGTGTCTTTTTGGTGGCCCTGCTTTTCGCGCGAAACCCACCACGCAATTCCGATAAGCGCGACGACGTATACCACGAACAACGTGATATCTATTGATGCTAATTTCATAGTTTTTCCCAAAGTTCTTATTTTGGGTGCGGCGATTGTTATGCAGGGTACACAGGTGAAAAATTGTTTTTATTATTTTATTAGTTGTTGCCACACCAGTGTCACGTTTTTTACAACGCGTTTTTCGCATTCTACGATAACTGTCAACCGGTCAGAAAGTCACCGATAAACGTATCGTGTTACTGCGGGTAGTATTAGTAACACACTTTGTTGATCTTTTTTAACAAGAAACATGCAATTTTGTAAAAAAAAGCCGCTACCTATGGGAGCGGCTCAAGGGACACAAACAATTCTAACCTTTAGGATTGTTTAGAAAAGGGAGAGGTTTTCGTTTCTAATCTTTGTTTTCATTCATGCGAATTTAAGCAAATGCGCCTTGTGTTGCGGTGCACACGTAGATGTCTGCATGGTAGCCAGTTTCGTCAAAGTATTTGTCTGCTACTACTTGCTTCACAGCATCAACTTTGTCTGTAGGGGCAAGCGCTACTACGCAGCCGCCAAAACCACCGCCCGTCATACGGACACCGCCAGATTTGCCAAGCACTTCACCGATAATCTCAACCAAATAATCAATTGGGCGTACGGTAATTTCGAAATCATCACGCATAGAAACGTGAGACTGGGCCATAGCGTCACTTACCGTTTCAATATCACCAGACTTTAACGCTTGGCTTGCGGCCAACGTACGCGCGTTTTCAGTAATGATATGCTTTGCTCGGCGATAAACCACTTCAGGCATGTGTGCTTTGGCTTCTTCTAGCATCTCCATGGTTGCTTCGCGCAACGATGAAACACCCAGTAGCGATGCACCTTGCTCGCACTGCTGACGACGCAAGTTATACTCGCTGTCTACCAAGCCACGTTTCACATTCGAGTTGATAATCACGATTTGATGCGAGTCAGGAAGCGGTGAATGTTCGATGGCTAACGACTGACAATCAAGCAGCATTGCCATACCTTCGTTACCCATGGCTGAGATTAACTGATCCATGATGCCGCACGAACAGCCTACGAAAGTGTTTTCTGCTTTTTGACCTAATAGCGCAGCTTGTACACCATCAAGAGGCAATTCATACAATGCGCTTAGGGCTTTCAGTATTGCCACTTCAAAAGACGCTGAAGAGCTTAAACCGGCGCCTTGTGGAACATTACCCGTTACCAACAAATTTGCGCCGCCAAAATCTGGCATCGCCTCTTTTAGTACTTTCACTACGCCGCGAACATAGTTTGCCCAACCTTGTTCCTCGTCGTAATTAATGTCTGACAATGAGAACTGGTTCTGCTGATTTTCGTAGTCCATCGCAGTAACCAGAATGTCATTATCGTCGCGCTTCGTTGCCGCAACCCAAGTACCAAAGTTGATAGCAGCCGGAAAGACGAACCCTTCGTTATAATCGGTGTGCTCACCAATGATGTTCACTCGACCAGGGGCGTGTGCTATTAACGTAGGCTCGTTGCCATAATGCGCTTCAAATTTAGAAGAAAGTACTTGGTTATCCATTGGTATTCTCACGTTGCTTGTAGTGCACCGTAGGCAGTGCTTTTAATCTGTCTGCCGCCTGTTCAGGGGTCAAATCTCGTTGTGCTTCGGCCATCATTTCGTATCCAACCATAAACTTGCGAACACTTGCTGAGCGCAATAGCGGCGGGAAGAAATGTGCATGAAGCGTCCACTCAGGATGGTCTTCATTATTAAATGGCGCACTGTGCCAACCCATTGAATATGGGAAAGACGTTTCAAATAAATTGTCGTATTTAGCTGTTATCTCACCAATAATTTTCGCAAGTGAAAGCGATTGCGAATCAGATAGCTTATGCAAAGATTGAACATCAAAACGTGGCAGTAATAGCGTTTCAAATGGCCATGCAGCCCAATATGGCACCACAACCACCCAATCATCGTTTTGGCATACTACACGCTCTTGCTTATTAACTTCTTGCTCAGCGTAATCCAACAACATAGGCGTGTTATTTTCACCAAAGTACTGCTTCAGCTGTACTAGTTTTTTTGCTGGGTCTGTGGGAATGTGCTGCTGCGCCCATACCTGACCATGTGGGTGTGGGTTTGAACACCCCATCATTGAGCCTTTGTTTTCAAAAACCTGTACCCAACGATAACTCTCACCCAGCTCAGCGGTTTGTTCTTTCCACGTGTTAACCACATCTACCCGTTCTTCGTCAGTAAGCTCAGGAAGTGTTTTACTGTGATCTGGAGAAAAACAAATAACGCGACTACAGCCTTGCTCTGTTTCAAATTGGAACAGACCTTTTTTCTCACTGGCTTGCTCAGTATCTTGCTTGAGCGCAGCAAAATCGTTTTGAAAAACGAACGTGCCTTTGTAGTCTGGATTTACCTCGCCATTTACCCGAGTGTTAGTCGGGCACAGATAACAAGTAGGGTCGTAAGATGGCTTTTGTTCGTTATTCGGCTCTTCAGAAGCCCCCTGCCAAGGACGCTTAGCACGGTGTGGTGATACAAGCACCCACTCTCCCAACAACGGGTTATAACGGCGATGCGGATCATTGGTTGGGTCGAAAGGGGTTCCCATAATCACTCTCTCTGCATTAGTCAGTTACGCTGAGAAGCGCAACGTCAAATAGGGTTAAACGTTTACCCTAGTAATAATATAGCAAGATATACTGTTTATCAATTAACTAACAAAGAAAATTAATTGTTAAATTAATAACAATTAATTTTCTTTTAGCACTTCAGTGCGTTCACTCAGCGCTGAATTTATAACGAATCGTTTCCTCGTAAGTGTCACCCGGTTTTAGGAAACAATTCGGAAACGACAGTTTATTCGGGGCGTCGGGAAAATGCTGGGGTTCTAAACATAGAGCTCCTAGCTGATTACTGTCTTTTAAACTTCCCGTATAAAATTGCAGCCCCGGCAAGCTAGTAAATAACTCCATGGTCAAGCCAGTATCAGGCGCTTTCACAGTTGCTTGCGGACTATTTTCATGGGCAGGCTGAAGTACATAGTTATGGTCGTAGCCACCTACTCGGTCAAACAATGGATGTGAATTGTCTTGTTCAGCCCTTTCCTTTATTGCACGAAATGAAGTGAAATCAAGAGGTGTATCAGCGACATCAACTAAATCACCAGTTGGTAGCAGAGTACTATCTGCATCCGTCACCTTTTTTGCATCGATATGTAGCAGTGTACTACCCACTTTCTCATCGTTACTTAGTGTAAAGTAAGCATGCTGTGTAAAACTAAGGGGCGTTTCCTTATCTGTCGTTGCTTTGACTACAAGGGTTAACTCATTTTGCTGATTAAGCGTATAACACGCCTCAACACTAACATTTCCTGGAAAACCACCTTCGCCGTCTGGGCTTGATAAGGTGAATGTTACACTGGCACTCTCGGGGGATTCTTGGGTACTAGCTTGCCACAATTTTTTGTGAAAGCCGGCATGCCCTCCGTGAAGATTATGCTCTCCCCCGTTTTTATCTAACGTGTACTGCTGGCCATTTAAAGTAAATGTGCCATTCCCTATTCTATTAGCATAGCGCCCTACAATTGCACCGCGATAGCTAGGGTCATCAATATAGCCCTGCAACGTATCAAAGGTTTGAACACAGCTAATCAACTCGCCCTTCGCGTTGGGAAAATAGAGTTCCTTGATAATTCCACCATAGTTGAGCAAGGTAACTGACATCCCGTTGTCATTACTCAAAGTAAAAGCACTAACAGCTTTGCCACTTACTTCACCAAATGTCGATACGTTGATTTTCATAACAATTATTTTACCTTATCGGGTGCTCGATTAATTAATCTCGGGCAATTTTTCGTGCTCGCCTGCAAAGTTTTAGAATCGGTAGAGCGTTCAGAATTGCTAAAAGGTTATACGTTTTCCATTCTTTTTGACAGGGGTTTAGCGAAGAACTGCGTATGGTAAAACCACTTGATAGTTTTATCTATTGCTTGAGACGTGCCGCCATAGCACAGAAAGAGAGAATTTTACCTTTTTATGTAAATATAATGTACGCTATGCCAATCAGACCCCAAGGTCTTCAATGCATTAAAAAACAAAGTTAAAGAGAAAATGGCAACAATAAAAGATATAGCCCAAGCCGCTGGCGTTTCGTTAGCCACAGTATCTAGGGTTATCAATAACGGCCCAAAAGTAGGCAACGATACTCGACAACGCGTTAAAAAAATCATGGAAGAAATGGGCTACCGTCCTAACGCAAATGCACGGGCTCTCGTAACTAAACGCAGTGCCTCATTGGGTGTGGTTATTGCTGAACTCCACGATCCATTTTTCGCAATGTTAGCCCATGGTGTTGAATCCATAACGCGCAAAAATAACGTTCAAATACTATTAAGCGCGGGGTCAATTGAAAAAGAGACAGAGTTGCGCGCCATCGAAACCTTGTTAGAGCACCGTGTTGAAGCCATGGTTGTTCACAGCAAAGCTCTTGATGATAAGACGTTGATTGGCTTTGCTAACCAAGTACCAGGCTTTGTTCTAATTAACCGATACATCCCAGAAATCGCGAACCGCTGCGTATGGCTTGATAACGTGACCGGTGGCCGCCTTATGGCGGAATATGCAATCAACCAAGGGCATGAAAATGTAGCGGTAATAAGCAGCCAATACCGTATTGATGATCCGAATCATCGTCTCGAAGGAATCAGAAACGCCATCGATAGCGCAAAGCTTAGCTTACCTGAAAGCATGATTGAATACGCCACGCCTGATCAAGAAGGTGGAGAATTGGCAATGCAGAACCTGCTTGCCACAGGCGCTAAATTTACCGCTGTCTTGGCTTATAACGATGCGATGGCATCAGGTGCAATGACCATGTTACAGGATCACGGCATCTCAGTGCCCGAACAAGTATCTGTGATGGGGTATGACGATGTATTGCTAGCTAAATACTGTCGCCCTAAGTTAACTACGCTGCGTTACCCTGTAGAAATGATGGCTGCAAAGGCCGCTGAGCTTGCATTGAAGTACGCGTCGGGAAGTAAGCCAGAAGAAGGCTTAACCTTTAAATATACACCTACTGTTGTGAAGCGAGATTCCGTGGTACGAGTGTAGTCTTCGGTTATCTCGTAGTTGACGATAGTAACAAGTACCCGCCTGCGGCGGGTATTTTATTTATACAGTAATAAGCCAATTTGATGAGTGATTAATCGTAATTCGCCGCATCCTCGTGCAGCCGTGTTCTAAAAATTTCATGACATGAAACTATTGACAAAAATACGCGCTTGATCGTTATGCTCCAAACTTTTATCCCCAATAGAGAAAATTGCCTGATCCTGCACCAGGTTATGATCGAAAAACAGTAGGATCAGCAACAATGGCTCTACAGCGCTTGATTTAACTGACATTTCGTGATCCGACCAGAAAGCGCTTACGAGATCGTGATCTGTTGTTTTATATGGCTATTAACAGACTTACCAACAAGGTTTTCCACTATTTATCCACAGCAGGTAAGATTGGCTTATTGAGTGAATCTCGCTAAAAATTGTTTGTACTGTTCAATGGCATAGTCACTTTTTAACGTTGCGTTGTGTGTAGCTCCAGGAATGACGGAAATGTATTTCTCACTACTAGATGCATCTTCTAATAACTGCTGACTGATAGGATAAGGCGTTATCTTGTCTTCCTCTCCGACGACTAACCACAGTGGACCTTCATAGTGACGAAGAATAGGCGCGATTTGCATGCTATGAACTTCATCGTGAAGTTTCATATTAGTAAATGAATTAGAAAAACCTGGCACCATGTTGGCGATAAGGTCTGAAATATTATTGAAAGCCCCGTCTAATACCAAAGCATCTATTGATCTATTAGCAGCAACATAGCTTGCGAAATAACTCCCTATGCCTCGCCCGTGAACAATAGTGGAAATTGAAGCATCAAATGCACTTTCGACATAATCAAATTGAGTTAACGCGTCTTGCTTGATAGCGTTAATGCTTAGGCTCTTCGCTTTATCGCTAGCCCCTACTCCCTGATAATCAAGCCACAATATATTAGCAGGCAGCTTACCCAGTCTATGAATAACACTATTATTTTCACTTACCGGCATACGATTGTCCGCGAAGAAAACAATGTTAACAATAGGGTCAGGGTATGAAACGGCAACACCTCTTAGGGTTAATCCGGCTTCATTTTTAACTTCAACACGGGTTATGCCCGCTGAAGTTTTATCTTTTTGAATAGCAGCGTGCAGCTTTGTAGTATCAAGAGGCTTTTGCTGTGTGTCTTGATAAAAAAAGGCCGAAGGGGAAACGTTAATTGCACACCCTATTAATGAAACACTTGCAAGTACACTGATTACTGCGTTTTTAAAGGTCATCATTTAAGAACTGTCCGTGTTGATTGAAAGTAGGGAAATTTATAATAAACCTATAAGTTATCGTTCGTTGCGTAGCTGAACAAATCTTATACTCTGCTACGCTAAACAGACTGTAACAGTTTGCAACAGTTGTTAGGTTTATTCACGTTACAAATTTTCTTATACTTGAGTCTATATTACTGCCATAAGCTTTCCATAAGAAAAATTAAAATAATGAAAAATAGAGCATTTTTCTCACCCCGCATTGTGCCATCAGCACGCATGTTTGTTGCCTGCTGCACTCTACTTTTGCTCGCTGCTTGTGAGTCTACGCAATCCGAATTCGATTCTTCACTAATACCCGAGTCGCAAAAGGCCGATTATCGACTGACAATGTCTAAAGCGAAGGCTTGCCCGGTTAATTTAGCGGAGCTTATCGATACTCGATCCAGCAAAGATTTGTTAGTGGGGAGCAGTAACGTCACTGAAGATGCTCTTTATACGCTGCTGCAGCAAAGCCTAGAGCAAATGAATGTAAGCCCTGACATTGATGCAAGTAATAGCGTGAAAGTTGGGCTTAATCGCGCTTTCGTAAAAAGCTTGGGAAGTAATTTGGTTGCTACAGTTGTACTTAATGTTAGATACAAACCTGACTATGCTGAGGAGTATTCACCCGTTACTGTTTTTAGAGGCAAAAGCATGAGCGTGAATGTCAGTGAAGAAAAGAGCAATCAAATTGCTATCGATGCTATGAAAACCGCCATTGAAGATGCCACCAAACGTATAAAGTCGTCACTTTTACATAACTGTGGCGATGCGCTAAGTGAACTAGAGGCGGTATAAGCCTAAGAAACTGTATAGTGAACGCGGTTGAGTGAGCGTAAGCCCTAAGATCGAACTTTCAATCAAGGTAAGATTTAGTAGATAAGCCGCCTGTTATCGACCATAAAGCACGCCATGCCGCCGTCGAGGGCCGCTCTTCTACCCATGTCTGTATCTTCAAACACCACACAATGCTGCGGTGCTACACCCATTAATTCTGCCGCACGCACAAAGGTTTCAGGGTGAGGTTTACCTTTAGTCACATCATCTGCCGTTACCAGCGCAGATAATTGTTCTAATAAACCATGTTCGTTTAATACCCATTGTGCATGTTGCCTTTCTGAGCCTGTCCCCACTGCAATGGGCATACTTCCCTTATAGTGATTAAACACATCCAGGGTATCTTGAATAAGCCTTGGCACATGATCTAGCCCTTCAAAGGCCTGTTTTTTATATGAAGCAACCTGCGCAGGATCATGGCTTTTGCCATACTTAGCATTCATAAGATGCACTGTTTCGAAGGTAGGAACTCCACCTAAACTATGTTGATAGTCAGGGTCGAAGGGGTAGTCGAACGCGTGGCAGGTCAACTGCCAGGCATCAATATGCGCGCCCATTGAATCAACCAGGGTGCCATCCATGTCAAAAATAATAGCTTTATAACGGCTTAGGTCAATCATGGTGCTCACTTCCTTTTTAAAAGATTGGGTGATACTAACTTATCTTGGTATTTAACGTACTGCCTCCATTATGCTGACAGTACGTCTCGCGCTTTTACCGCATCAAAGTCACGGTTCACCTTAAGATATACCGCATTATTTTGACCGTTTAATGTTACTTCCAGCACACCTGGCACCAACATTAATTCTGACTCGATTGCGGAGGCTTTTGAATTATCAAATTCAGCGTTCATCATCACACGCTTTACTCGGCTCACTTCCTTCACGCCATAAATAATGAAAAGCCAAAGCAGAGTACTGGCAGCGCCGATGCCATACGCTAGTTCTTGCGACCAAATATCGGTAACGAAACCTGAAATTACACCACCTAAAAACGCGCCAAAAAACTGAAAACTAGCGTAAAGCCCCATGGCCGTTCCTTTTTGTCCGGCAGGCGCAATGCTCGACACCAATGCAGGAAAATTCGCTTCTAAATAATTAAAGCCAGTAAAGAAAAGAACAACGGCTGTGGTAACCCACCACCAGCTTTGGTCTTCTAAGCTAAGTGCTAAAAACGCGCCGCCCATTAACACTACACCGGTTAAAAGAAGCGATTTAGGCGTACGGCCTCTTGCTGCTCCCATCATAATGATTAGACCAACAATTGACGCACCAAGTACAGGTAAGTAAATCGTCCAGTGGCTATCTAGCGTCATATCAAAGTTCAGTAGCGTGACGGGCAGTTGTACAAACAGTAGCGTAATCAGCATGTGCAGAATCATTACGCTGACATTTAAACGCCACAACTGTGAAGAGAAGATTAAGCGCTTTAGCTGGTCTTTTTGCGGAAGGGTATCACCACTACTAAGTTGCACACCGTTTGGCACTACCCATTTAACCAGCGGCATGCAAAGAATGGCCAGAATACCAGTAATACCAAACACGCCGGCAAGCCCGTAGCTGTTAGCAATAAGAGGCCCTAAGATAACGGCTAAATAGAAAGAAAACCCAATAGCAATACCTATGATGGCTAACACTTTGGCTCGCTGACTTTCCCGGCTGACATCGGTAGCTAGCGCCATTATCGCACCTGCAATAGCCCCAGCACCTTGAAGAATACGCCCAACAATCATCATGGCCATACTGTCAGCGTTGGCTGCTACAAAGCTTCCCAATGCAAACACGGCTAACCCTAGCAAAATAACGGGTTTACGCCCCCATTTGTCAGACATCATGCCCATAGGAATTTGCAGCGCAGCCTGGGTTAGGCCATATCCACCCACGGCAAGCCCCACCAATAGCGGTGAGTAATCCGGGTAGTCCATCGCGGCCACAGCCAATACAGGCATAACCATGAACAACCCCATCATGCGTAATACGTAAACGGAGGCGAGTGCAAGCGCGGCGCGTAATTCCAAAGCGTTCAAAGCGTCTGTTTCCCTCAATAAATAAAATCAAAAAAACATAAAAGCGCGCAGAGAACACTTGTTTCTGCAGCATCAAGAATAAGGTCGCGAAGTGTAGCATAAATTGCACTTACACCCACTTACCTTAAATTCGATTAATACAATTTGCATTTTCTTCAACTCGCGAGGTTGATTTAGCCTTTTCACGCCACTCTTTTTTCAAACAGGGGTTTAAAAGTGGGGATAAAATCACCATTTTACAATGTAGTTTCGTTAGTTCTAATCGTAAGCTTGGGCCTGTAAGGTGATCTGCTTACTCCACTCACAGTATAACTTGAATGTCATATCACTTTACTTGACACCTATGGCATACTGATTCTTTTTCTCTCATTTAGGCTTCAATGGATAAAATCGAAATTCGCGGTGCTCGCACCCACAACTTGAAAAACATCGATTTAACACTGCCACGAGACAAACTGGTGGTGATAACCGGCCTTTCTGGCTCGGGTAAATCGTCTCTTGCATTTGACACGCTATATGCGGAAGGTCAGCGTCGTTACGTTGAATCTTTGTCTGCGTATGCCCGTCAGTTTCTATCTATGATGGAAAAACCTGATGTTGATCATATTGAGGGTTTATCACCAGCAATATCCATTGAACAGAAATCAACATCGCACAATCCGCGCTCCACCGTGGGTACAATTACAGAGATTTACGACTACCTACGTTTGATGTTTGCCCGCGTAGGCACACCACGTTGCCCTGAGCACGATGTGCCCCTGGACGCACAAACGGTTAGTCAAATGGTAGATAGAGTGTTAGCCATGCCAGAAGGCAGTAAGCTGATGCTGCTCGCGCCCATCGTTAAAGAGCGCAAAGGTGAGCACGTTAAGACACTGCAAAACCTCTCTGCACAAGGCTTTATTCGCGCGCGTATCGACGGTGAGGTTTGCGACTTATCCGATCCTCCGCCACTGGATTTGCACAAGAAGCACACCATTGAAGTTGTGGTTGACCGCTTTAAAGTGCGTGACGATATGGCACTGCGTTTATCAGAATCATTTGAGACAGCGCTAAGCCTTGCTGGTGGTAACGCGGTAGTGGCTGATATGGACGACAAAGACGCAGAAGAAATAGTGTTTTCTGCTAACTTTGCCTGTCCTCACTGTGGCTACAGCATTAGTGAACTTGAACCACGTCTGTTTTCATTTAATAACCCAGCGGGTGCCTGCCCAACTTGTGACGGGCTAGGTACAAGACAGTTTTTTGACCCAGCACGCGTTGTCGGCAATACCGAATTGAGTTTGTCTGGCGGCGCTATTCGCGGATGGGATAAGCGTAGTTACTACTATTTCCAAATGCTGCAGGCAGTAGCAGACCATTATAAGTTTAGCCTTACCGTGCCATTTGAAGAACTCGATAAAAAGCACCAAGACATTGTGCTGTATGGTTCAAAAGGCAAGTCGCTGTCGTTTAAATATATAAACGAGCGTGGCGACGTGATGGAGCGTAAGCATCCATTTGAGGGTATTATCCCTAATATGGAACGCCGCTACCGTGAAACCGAGTCGAACTCGGTGCGCGAAGAGCTAGCAAAATATTTAAGCCAGCAGCACTGCAGTAGCTGCAACGGCACGCGTTTACGTGTTGAAGCACGCAATGTGTTTATCCAAGATACTAATCTGCCAGCCATTGCCGAGATGTCGATTGCTGATGCTTACGGCTTTTTCGAGACACTCAACCTTGAAGGCCAACGTGCTCAGATAGCCGAAAAGATTTTGAAAGAAATCATGGACCGCTTAAGCTTTTTGGTGAATGTAGGCCTAAATTATCTTTCTATGTCGCGCAGTGCCGACACCTTATCCGGTGGTGAAGCCCAACGTATTCGACTAGCAAGTCAAATTGGCGCAGGCCTCGTTGGCGTAATGTACGTACTCGATGAACCGTCCATCGGTCTTCATCAGCGAGATAACGAACGATTACTCGGCACACTTACGCGTTTGCGCGACCTAGGCAACACGGTATTGGTTGTAGAGCACGACGAAGATGCAATCCGCGAAGCCGATTACATTGTGGATATTGGCCCGGGTGCTGGTGTACACGGTGGTGAAATTATTGCCGAAGGTTCACTTGAAGATATAACAAACAGTGAAGACTCACTTACCGGAAAATACTTATCTGGTAGAGAGAAGATTGAAATCCCTGCAACACGCACACCGGTGAAAGACGACAAGTGGCTAGAACTTTTAGGCGCTACAGGCAACAACTTAAAATCTGTTGATTTGCGTATACCTACCGGCGTAATGACCTGTGTAACCGGCGTATCTGGCTCGGGTAAATCAACGCTGATTAACGATACCTTCTACAAAATTGCCCAGCGCGAGTTGAACAAGGCGACCACTTCTGAACCGGCGCCGCATAAGTCGATGACCGGATTAGATCAACTCGACAAAGTGGTCGATATTGATCAAAGCCCTATCGGCAGAACACCGCGCTCTAACCCGGCGACTTACGCTGGTATTTTCACACCTATTCGTGAAATGTTTGCCGGAACACAAGAGTCGCGTTCACGAGGTTACAAGCCTGGCCGCTTTAGCTTTAACGTAAAAGGCGGTCGCTGTGAGGCATGTCAGGGCGATGGTGTAATTAAAGTAGAAATGCACTTTTTGCCAGACGTGTACGTGCCTTGTGATGTATGTCAGGGCAAACGCTATAATCGTGAAACCCTAGAGATAAAGTACAAAGATAAGAACATTCACGAAGTGTTAGAAATGACCGTGGAAGATGCCCGTCAGTTCTTCGATGCTATACCGGCTATTTCACGTAAATTGCAGACGCTGATGGATGTGGGTTTGTCTTATATCCGACTTGGCCAAGCCGCTACTACGTTATCTGGTGGTGAAGCGCAACGAGTAAAATTGGCGAAAGAGTTGTCAAAAAGAGACACTGGGCAGACCCTTTACATCTTGGATGAGCCGACTACAGGTTTGCACTTCCACGATATTAAGCAGTTGTTAACCGTACTCCACCGACTGCGCGATCACGGTAATACCGTTGTGGTTATTGAGCACAACCTGGATGTAATTAAAACCGCAGACTGGATTGTTGACCTCGGACCGGAAGGCGGATCCGGAGGTGGCCAGATTATTGCAGAAGGAACTCCTGAGCATGTGGCACAACAAGAAGTTTCACATACAGGTCGTTTTCTGAAACCCATGCTCACACAAGCTTGAGCCAGTTATGATGTAAATTCTTAGGCATTAAGCGCACGATTTCTTCTTGCGAGTTGTTGTGAAATTTACACTTCAATTTGTAAAAAGTGCGCGTTGATGCTTATTTACACGTTTTTTACGCTGGTCAGAGCTTGTTTTGGCAAATCATACGTTACGATGATTTATGTGAATTTTGCAGTAAGAATTGCTGGAGCGAAACCCAATGACTCAAACGCCACCACTAGCCTTAGTTAAGACTTGGTACCACTTACTTTCATCATCTGAAGATAACGATGTGAAAGCGCGCGCACAAGAAATGCTGTTAAATGCTTTCGAGTCGCCAGAAGCCATCGCAGTTTTTTTGAAAGAACACAATATTCTTAAGCACTGATCAAAAAAGCCTTAGCGTAGTAGGCGTAACTACGCTAAGGCTTAGTGTTTAATTATAGACGATATTAAGCGTGCTTAGCCGCTTGAATTGCTAATCCTTCGCACACCGAGTTGAATGCATCGTTTTCTAATCGAGGCAGCCCCGTAAGCAGTTTTTCATAGAGTGCATCAACGACAATAGGCGATAAACTCATACCACCCGTTATCATTACCACCTCTGGTTTTTCACTGCTGTTTTCCAAACATTCCACCACTAGTGCTTTCACTTTATCTAGCCAAGGTTTTAACGCCTTTTTAAGTGAATCCTGTGAGATCTCTACATCAAAGTCGTCTTCAATATAGTGCAGCGGCAGCGTAATGTTTTGCTTGCTCGAAAGCAGTTCTTTGGCTAATCGAGCTGAGTTTACGACTCGAGCAGACAACTTGTTCTCTTGCACGATAAGCAAACGCTCTAATTGGGCCGGCTCTTTAATTACAGACATGGTTTGAGAAATATCTAACCCGTAGTCATCAGAGAAAAAGCGCGTAAGCGCTGGAATGTTGTCAACTGCGCACATATCAGAAAAATAGGTAGGCGGAACAGGAAGCCCGTTCATCATTTTAAGGCCCATACCCATTTCAGGCGCTATGCCTTTAAGAACTAAGCTTTTATCACAATCCATACCGCCTAAACGTCGGCCTGTTACCGCTAGCACATCATCTTTACGGTCAAGCTGATTGGAACGCTCAGGTGAGAGCTTAATACAGCAAATATCTGTGGTCCCCCCACCAATATCTACAATCAGCGTGGTAGTGTCTTTTGGTAAGGTTTGTTCAATCTTATAAGCTGCAGCAATAGGTTCATCCAAGAAGTTAACACCTGAAAACCCAGCATTAGTTGCCGCTTCAGTCATAATTTGAATGGCTTGTGCGTTGCCCTCTTCACCGCGGGTGCCGTGAAATTTCACAGGTCTGCCGATAACCGCATTGTTTACCACCTTGCCTAACTGCTGCTCGGCACACTGTTTAAAGTAAGCTAGCTGCTTAGCAATAATACCGATGAACGCCTGTTTTTGGTCGCCATCTAGCGATGCGCCTAAAAAGTTCTTAGGTGAATAGATAAGTCGGCCTTTGTCCGGCATTTTAAGAAAGCGTCTAAACCCTTCTTCACCAAACGCAAACTTGCCGTGCTCTACTAAACGCAGCAAAGGAATCTCGTCTAGCGACATAGCGTGCATTAACTGCTGAATCGCTTTGCGTTGAAGGGCGGGCTTGTTATGAAGGTCACCACGCAGCGAGTCAATTCGGCTGCTATACATCGCCTGCTCTTTCGGGTCTTTTGCCGAATAATAGCCGTCTTTGGCTTTATCTATCTGTTCGCTGATCACTCGCTGTAACTGCGCAACTTTCGCCTCCACCATAGCATCAGGAGGCGGTGGCAGTTCATCCTCAAAATAGATGAACACCGAAGAACGGATTTTGTTGCCTTTCTTATCTAGCGGGTCAAGTTTGATGTGCTGATGGGCCGCTCCATCAAAATACACAACCTCAGAATTTGATGTACCGTAGTCAATCCCAATCGCAGTCATAGTATGTTCGCTCAAAAAGTTAGAAGCGGATTGTAGTGCAAAAGCCTTTAGAGGTCACACTATGAGGACTAACAAGAAAAGAAAAAGGGGCGAACGCCCCTTCTTAGATGAATATTTTGTAATTAGTTTGGAGCAATAGGAGCTGGCGATAAATAACCTTCGTTATTAAATATTTCTCCAGAGTCCTGCCAAGGAGCAGAGTTCAGTCTCGGGTAGCCTTCCACATATTTAATTTCAGCTTGCGATACTTGTTTTATTTTTCTAACAACATCTAACACTGTTTTTTCGGCCCACTCTTCAGGCGTACCTGCAATTGCATATGCCGCCTCCCGTGCTAGGCCAGTCACACCAAGAAAACCACCGCCCTCTTTTTTAGTATAGTTGGCGTAAACATCAAGTGCGTAACCACCTTGATACTTCCATAGACATAGGTTGAAAGACATGTTGAATGCATTGTCAGCATTCTTTTGAGCAGTTGCTGTCCAAACAGCCCCTTCACATGAAGCAGTTTTGAGAGCATTACCAATAGATGAATTCATTTTCAATGCCAAACTCATCATTCCATTTGCGTTGCCAAAGGCCGAAGTTCCATCTACAGGTTTAAATCTTCCAGGCTTCTCTGGCAGATCTCCCATTACGATAGGGTTGCGCTCGTCTGCTGAGGAAACATTAGCACCTAACCCATCGCTGGCAGCCTCTGTTACCACATATCTATCAGCATTAGTTTTGATGTCAAAAACTCTGTATAACTCAATACTTTTGTTTTTCTCAATTGAAGCGTTGTTAACTGTTGCACAGCCACTTAATACGAATGCTGCTGCAACAGCTCCTATACCAACTTTTTTCATTTTCCAAGTTTCCATGTTCTAATTTTCATTTTGAGCAAAAGACGTAGTTTTGAAGTTGTTGACCACTTCTTTTTGATGTTTCTATTTATCAACTTTTTAAGTCTTTTCTAACCGCTAAAGCACACACTTATTTTTTAATGTTAGTGGTGGGACCTAATATCTGAGGTTTAAAGGTAGTTTCGTAGTTAATTGTTGTGAACTTCTGTGATAAAGTGTGAAATTAAATAGTTATCAGTAGCTTACACGCTCATCATTTGAGCGATATTTTTGACGGTGATATTGAGAAAAGTCGCTTTTCTCCAGTAAGAATGTAGTAAATGTATTTAATAAATGGATTTAGGGTGGCCGATGATTTAAGTCATGCCACAAAAAATGGATGTAAAATTGTATTTTCCTTTCATGAACAGGCAGCACTGAACGCCTTCTTTAATTCAGATAATGGCTTCGTGAGTACACAGACTTTAGAAGCCGAAGTATGGGAACAAAGAGTTGTTACTCATAACTCCGTTAGACGTCTCATCAGTGATTTAAGAAAAAAGTTCTGTGCTAAAGATAACTTTAAAAATTTGAGAGGCAGGGGTTACCAGCTAGATTTCGAACTTCTCGACATTGAGCATCCCCAGAAGCGCCCTATTTCTCAAAAGCAGATCTTCTTTGCCTTGTTTTCTCTTGTGATATGTTCATTATGTGTATTTATCATATACGAATATAGACAACTCGACTCTTCAACTATTAGTCAAGCGCTCACTAAACAAACCGTTTTTTCATCTGACGAGTACATTGTAGATTACGATAAGTTTGGCGAGGCTTACTTTGTAACTACAAGAGACAAAAGTACGTCCTCTATTTTTAAAACCCGCAACCGCCAAAACACCCTGATCCGACACGCAAATTATCCCGGAGCCTTTAGAGGTTTAGAAATTAGCAACGGGGGAAAAACAGTTATCCATGTAGTCGAAGATGGTCAGTGTAAGATCAATATATATGAGAAACCTATTGAAAATCTGATTGACGTAATACCTTGCAATCGACAAAACGCTTTTCCTTCATTTGACTGGATAGATGAAAATAAATTTTGGATAACTTTTAACCTTAATAAAAGCGACTCGATAAAGCCTTTCATTTACGACCTGAAAACAAGGCGATTAGAAACTCAAGAAGATGTTATTGGCTTTCCCGCAAATTCACCTTTTTACATTGATGGATTCATTAAGGCTTACCGCCATGGCTTATTCTCTCTTAGGGAAGATCACTTAAAGCAAACAAAGCTCATATACTTAAAAGATAGGCAGCAGAGAACAATCTTCGAATATGCTGCAACCCCATATTCAATTGCATTGTCCGAGGACTCACTTTTTTATACTGGTAACCATAATGAATTATTCCAATTGAGACTGGAAGATAACGTTCTTGATCAAAGTATTGAGCCATCTTTATTTCTTGCATCACAGGCGGTAAAAATCGACGATCCTCTTTTCCTTGACGGTAACCTTCATCTGACTCTCGGAAATGCTTCGCAAGAATTCATTACAAGCTATTCTCAAAAATACGAATTTCATTTAGAAGATGGGGTTCGAGATTTCACGTATACAGACGATACACTTTCCATTATGGGCCTCACTCACTTTGGCTATGTTATTGAGCAGAGAAAAAACGGTGACGTATCAAAACTGCAATATATTGAAACCGAGAAATCATTAAGACACTTAGCATTCTTCGAAAATGATATATATCTAGCTGGTGCGTCTGGGGTTTGGAAGTTAAAAGATAAAGAACTCTTTGAAGTTGCTGACCTTGATGTTATTGATATCATTTCTAACGGTAATTGCATGATATTAGAAGCGTCTAGCGGAATTTATTCATTTGCAAAATCACTTGGCACTTTCAATAAGATCGCGTCTCAAGGCGAGCGTATATTTTCGGCGCATGAAGGTTGCATGTACGTAGATAACGTATCAAATACGATTAGGAATGAAAAACGGGAATTCGTCGCTACACCAACAATGCAAAAACGTATCTTTGAATATAAAGGAAAGCTTCACCACTGGTATAGCGAGGGAGAAGTAACTCACATCGTTGACCTCTCTACTAACCTTAAAGTGGCTACACTACAATCTAGAGCGTTGCTAAAGCGCGTAATTGGATATAAAGGCGACATCCTATATGCGGCGCAATCGGGCGTGAATACATCAATAATTAAGTTAGGATTGTAACGCTTCTTAGTTATGAGAAAGCTTTCATAAAGAACATACATGATTTTTCAATACTGAAAAGTACACTCCATAGTGCTAGAGTGGAAACCAAACTTATAACAATGCCTACAAATAATTATGAGTAATACAGCACCACTTATCACTTCTTTCGACGTGCGTTTTTGCGAAACCGATGCTTTGCAACATGTTAGTAATACGGCACTAGTTGCGTGGTTTGAAGCAGCTAGAGAGCCCATTTTTAGAATGTTTACGCCTGAGCTAGACTTACAAAACTGGCCGCTAATTTTAGCCAGCTACAAGGTCGATTTTTTAGCTCAAATTTTTTATGGAAAAACAGTTACGGTGAAAACCTACATTAGTCGGTTGGGAAACAGTGCATTCGACGTGTTTCAGGAGCTTTGGCAAGACGACAAGCTATGCTCAACTGGCGTGACTACTATGGTACATTTTGACTATAAAACACAGCGCTCTGCGCCTATCCCGGATAAAGTGAAGTCGGAACTGCAGTCACACTTTAAAGAACTACCCACTAAGTAATAAAGCGCAGTACGAGGTACCCATGAGCGATTTAATTGAAGTTATTGATGATGTGTTACCCCCAGAGCTGTGCTCGCAGCTTATGGCGCGCTTTGAAAGCAGCCCTAATTTGAGTCAAGGCCGCACTGGCGGTGGTGTAGATTTAGATAAAAAGCGCAGCATGGATGTGTCCATAAGCCGAAGCCCGGAATTTAAAGACTTATTTCAGCAAGTGATGCAGCACACCGGAAAGCAGCTGGTTGCCTATATTGAAAAGTACTATTTTGCGCTTGTTGGGCCTATTGGCCTAACCGTACGCCACCCCAAAGCCGGCGAGCCGGTAAAAGTTACTGGGGAAAACTTTGAAGAAGTGGGTAAGCCAAATTTAGCCAACCTGGTTAACTACCTATTCCGAGTAGGCGATGTTAATGCGCAGCGATACACCGCAGGTAACGGTGGCTACCCCTACTGGCACTCAGAAGTGTACCCGCAGCTTCAACATAACGATGCGCTGCACCGCGTGCTGCTGTTTATGTACTACTTAAATGATGTGGACGAAGGCGGCGAAACAGAATTTTACTATCAAAACCGTGCGGTCAAGCCCAAAGCAGGCAGAATGGTGATTGCGCCCGCCTATTTTACTCACACGCACCGCGGCCAAATTCCAAAAAGTAACGACAAGTACATTCTAACGTCGTGGCTTCTATTTAACCGCGCTGAACAAATTTATACGCAGGGCTAGCCAACTCGGCTAGCTATCTTTAAAACCCTTCGACTGCTTCGCCGGTCAAACGATAACCTACAGATGCGATATCGCCTTTCCAGCCGTCAGTCGACAGTTCGCCGGTTACCCAAATCGCGTCGTAAATATTGTCTATGCGCACACCTTCTTCAAACTTTACGTACACAATTTGATTCGAAGGCGGTGGTGGTACGTGAATACAGGCGCCAAAATACGGAACGAGTAAGAACTCGGTAGTAAGCTCAGCGGTACCTTCTAGCGGCACAACGAACCCAGGTATTTTTACACGCTTTCCGTCAAAGGTATCGACCACTGGTGCATCAGGCTGAAGCTGACTCATTTCACCATTGTGTTGAACTGAAGGTGGCGCGAGCTCATTAAAGCCTTCAGGCACTAGGTCTTCCCAATATACTTCTACGGGAGCTTCATCTGCCAGAGCGTTGAAGCTTACAACCATCAGTATTACAGCAAATAATGAAGGCATGGATAATTTATGGTGGATCATACTGCTCTCTATCGTTGAGTATTTTGTTAGCTTTTTTTGTATAGGCTTTTGCTTTTCGTTTTCAATCTTCACTTTTAGACCACATACAAAAAGGGCCGGTATTTCACCAGCCCTTTGTATCATCAATTTAAAGCAGCGTGAATTATTCTGCTTCGAAACGCGCGATGCTTGCGGTAATTTCTTCTTTTGCAGCTGCAGCGTCTGCCCAACCGTCAATCTTCACCCACTTGCCTTCTTCAAGATCTTTATAGTGCTCGAAGAAGTGCTCGATTTGCTTAAGAAGAAGCGGAGGTACGTCTGCAATTTCTTTAACGTCACGATAGATAGTAGAAAGCTTATCTACTGGTACCGCTAGTACTTTTGCATCTTTACCAGACTCGTCAGTCATGTTTAGTACGCCAACTGGACGACACTTAATGACAGAACCTGCAAGTAGTGGGAACGGAGTCATCACTAATACGTCAACTGGGTCGCCGTCTTCAGACAAGGTGTTGTTCACGTAACCGTAGTTAGTTGGATAGTGCATGCAAGTTGCCATGAAACGGTCAACAAATAGCGCGCCAGTGTCTTTGTCTACTTCGTACTTCACCGGGTCAGCGTGTGCTGGAATCTCAATGATTACGTTCACTTCATCTGGTACATTTTTACCAGCAGAAATAGCACTCAAGCTCATTCTTAGGTCCTTTCAATAATGGATTAAAAATTTTGGTCGTAAGTATACGGTGACAACAGCAAAATAAAAACGCTTTACGACCCATGTCGTACTAATCTCTTTATTTTTCATTAAATTTTGCTGCTTTTTAATAAAAAATGGCCCTTCAGGGCCATTTTTTCGCTACTACGCTTTGTCGTTGTAGCTTAAGCACATATCAACTTCGTCTTTCGAGCCGATAATGCAAGGTACGCGCTGGTGAATTTCTTCAGGCATTACTTCTAGAATTCGGCCTGCGCCCGTTTCAGCTTTACCACCAGCTTGCTCCATCAAAAATGCCATTGGGTTTGCTTCGTAAAGCAAACGCAATTTGCCTGGCTTAGACGGGTCTCTGTTATCAAACGGGTACATAAAGATGCCACCACGACAAAGTAAACGATGAATATCACCCACCATAGCCGCTACCCAGCGCATGTTAAAGTCTTTGCCACGAGGACCTTCTTTACCTGCTAGCAGGTCAGCAACATACGCCTGCATTGCCGGTTCCCAATGACGCTGGTTCGACGCGTTAATTGAGAACTCAGAGGTTTCTTCAGGCACTTGAATATTCGGGTGAGTCAGTAGGAAGCCACCGTGAGTTTTATCAAGGGTATAGATGTGCGTACCGCGACCTGTAGTTAGCGCTAGCATCGTAGACGGGCCATAAAGCACATAACCTGCTGCAACCATTTGTGTGCCTGGCTGCAAGAACGCAGACGGATCATCTGGCTTCATCCACTGCGGTGCATGGGTGATAGAGAAAATAGTACCAATTAGGCTATTAATTTCAGTGTTTGACGAGCCATCTAGCGGGTCGAAGCTTACTAGATAGTTACCTTCCGGATTGCACGGAACAACATCGTCTTCTTCTTCAGACGAGATGGCTTTAACGTAACCAGATTCCCTTAGCGTATCCTTTAGAATGTGGTTTGAGATAACGTCGAGCTTTTTCTGCGTTTCGCCCTGTACGTTTTCTGAAAGAGTCGAACCAAGCACGCCAGCAAGTGCGCCTTGACTCACGCGGAAAGAAATTTCTTTACAGCCCGCTAGCAGTGTACGAATGAGTAGTATTAACTCAAGCGGTGCACCGTCTTGTTGCAATTGGGAATTTAAACGTTTCATTGAATATAAGCCTTTTTTTATTTGTAGGGTGTTGTACTTGCAGTCGCTCAGCTTTCCTTACCGGCGTTTATCTGAAGCACACACAGGTTTTAAGCCTGTGGTTAGATTGTAACCGTGTTCTTAGTTAAGTGGAACACACCTTCAAAAAGTCATTCACACACCATACCAGTTTGAAAGCTGCGAATATTCAAATATTTGTTCTAAACAAAGGCTGGCGACCATTATAAATCGATGAAAATTGA
This sequence comes from Alteromonas sp. AWM4_230, assembly GCF_056158305.1. Classification (NCBI taxonomy): domain Bacteria; kingdom Pseudomonadati; phylum Pseudomonadota; class Gammaproteobacteria; order Alteromonadales; family Alteromonadaceae; genus Alteromonas; species Alteromonas sp. AWM4_230. The sequence goes on from NZ_JBSWTB010000001.1 coordinate 184,784, forward strand.
ATTATCTATCGGTCGTAGGGTTCTGATACAGTACGCCAATAACATGATAAATCACCGAGAATGCGCTATGCATGTACATATTTTAGGCATTTGTGGAAGTTTTATGGGTGGCATCGCCGCCATTGCCAAATCACTAGGCCACAAGGTTACAGGCTCAGATAAGAACGTTTATCCCCCAATGAGCACTCAGCTTGAAGCACTAGGCATCGAGCTTACACAAGGCTATAGCGAAAGCCAATTTGATCCAGTACCAGATATGGTAGTGATTGGTAACGCCATGTCGCGTGGCAACCCGGCGGTAGAGTACGTATTAAATCGCAATTTACCTTACACCAGCGGCCCACAATGGCTGCTAGATAACTTACTCAAAGATCGTTGGGTCATCGGTCTATCTGGTACCCACGGTAAAACCACCACCAGCAGTATGGTGGCGTGGATTTTGGAACACGCAGGTCTTAATCCAGGTTATTTGATTGGCGGCGTTCCTGAGAACTTTGGCGTATCGGCCCGCGTGGGTGAAAGCCCTTTTTTTGTTATAGAAGCCGATGAATACGACAGCGCATTTTTCGATAAACGTTCTAAGTTTGTACACTATCGCCCGAAAACATTGGTTATCAACAACCTTGAGTTTGATCACGCCGATATTTTCGCAGACCTTGCAGCTATACAAACCCAGTTTCACCATTTGGTTCGCATGGTGCCGGAAAATGGGCTTATTCTTACGCCAAACGGCACGCCCGCTATTGAAGATATGCTCAAAAAAGGGTGCTGGTCGTCACGTCAGTCTTTAGGCAAAGAATGGCATGCTGAACTGCTAAAGAAAGACGGCAGTGAATTTAATGTATTACATAACGGGGTTATAGCCGGAACCGTAACTTGGTCACTTGTGGGTCAGCACAATGTAGACAACGCTCTTATGGCAATAGCCGCTGCCCATCATGCAGGCGTTACCTTACCCGATGCTATAGCAGCACTATCATTTTTTAAAAACGTTAAGCGCCGCATGGAAGTTAAGGGCGAAGTCGACGGCGTCACGCTTTACGATGACTTTGCGCACCACCCTACCGCTATAGCGACTACACTTGATGGACTGCGCAAAAAGGTAGGTAATGCACGTATATTAGCCGTGCTAGAGCCGCGCTCGAACACCATGAAAATGGGCGTACACAAAGATACACTGGCTAATTCATGGCAAAAAGCCGATGAGGTTTACCTTTATGAACCTGAAGGCATGGACTGGTCTTTAGTCGATTCGGTAGCGCACAGTAATGCGCCTACTCACTGTTTCAGAGATGTAGAGAAGATCGTTCAAGACGTTTGCAACGTAGCACAATCGGGCGATCATATTCTTGTAATGAGTAACGGCGGTTTCGAAGGCATTCACGGCCGTATTCTCGACGCTTTAAAAATGAAGTCCAAACTGTAAAAAATTAGAATAACGTTATATTCGATGGACAAGCCACAAGGCTTGTTATCAACAGAGGCTAAATCATGAAACACGATAAGCAAGTTACGCTTGCTATTACAGGGGCATCTGGCGCACCTTACGCTCTAACACTGCTGAAATCGTTGGTTAATGCAGACTATCAAGTTTACGTACTTATCTCTTCAGCGGCCAAGGTGGTATTTGCTACTGAAGAGAACGTAAAAATACCGGGCCGCCCCGAAGACGCAGCGGCGTTTTTTACGGAACACTGCAATGCTAAACCTGATCAAATCAAAGTATTTGGTAAAGAAGAATGGTTTTCCCCAGTTGCTTCAGGTTCAGCCGCCCCAGCTAAAATGGTGGTATGCCCATGCTCTACAGGTACGCTTTCTGCCATTAGTATTGGCGCAAGCGACAACCTTATTGAGCGCGCCGCCGATGTCGTGTTAAAGGAGCGGGGACAACTTATTTTAGTTCCACGTGAAATGCCTCTTTCATCTATTCATTTAGAAAATATGCTTAAACTTTCACAAATGGGGGCTACTATAATGCCCGCTGCGCCAGGCTTTTATCACAACCCCAAGACAATTGACGACTTAGTGGATTTTGTTGTGGCGCGCATACTAGACCACCTAGGTATTGAGCAGTCTCTTGTCGCAAGATGGGGCTATCAGTCTTCAAAACATTCAGAGGATTAATCATGTTCGCGTTTGCAAACAAGATTTGCGCAGTTGCGCTGAGTACACTATTTACATTGTGTATTGCATCACCCGCTTTCGGATGGGGACAAACAGGCCACAGAGTAACAGGCGCTATTGCCCAGCAATATCTTAGCCCTCTATCGCAGGCTGCACTTATGGAGCTGTTGCCACATGGTTCGTTGGCTGAGGCCTCGACCCATGCCGATGAAATGCGTTCTGACCCCAGCGAATTTTGGCAAAAAACCGCTAGCCCTTGGCACTATGTTTCTGTACCTGAAGGAAAGACCTACGAAGAAGTTGGTGCACCAAAGCAGGGTGATGCTGTTACAGCGTTAAAGCAATTTACTGAAACCTTAAAAAGCGACACAGCCAGCATTGAAGAAAAGCGTCTAGCCCTTCAGTTTATTGTGCATATCATAGGCGATCTCCATCAACCACTGCACGCTGGCAACGGCACCGACCGCGGTGGAAACGATGTAAAAGTACGCTTCTTCTGGCAAGATTCTAATTTACACCGCGTATGGGATTCGCAGATGCTAGAGCAGCGCAAATTGTCGTATTCTGAGTGGACTGAATGGCTTACACAAACCATTACCTCAGAAGACATTCGCAGTTGGGCTACGACCGACCCTATGGTATGGATTGAGGAAAGTACCGCTATTCGCGATACCATTTACCCAGATGACGCCAATAACATGAGCTACGACTACTTATACAATCATCTGCCTACTGCTAAAAAGCGTTTACAGATGGCCGGTATTCGCATTGCTATGTATTTAAACCAAGTGTTTGAAGAAGCGAATAAGTAGTTTTAAGTAGCACCGACGTCAATTCGACGTTATCTCTGGGCTTATCAATTCGTCTTATTGGCGCTATCGTAAACCCCGCAAATAATAAAAACGCAAACGGAGGCCTTACGCCTCCGTTTTTTCATGTATTCTTAAAGCAGGTAGCTTTTGTTTACTGCTTAACTTCAATCTAAATCTAGCGGTTCAGGAGAAAGAATAACGCCCGTGCTATCTGCATATAGGTGGTCTTCAGGTAAAAACGTAACGCCGCCAAAGTTAACCGGTACGTCAACTTCGCCAATGCTTTCACATTCGGCATTTACTGGAATGGCTGCTACGGCTAATACGCCAATATCCAATTCAGCAAGGCTATCAACTTCACGCACGCTACCGTAAATCACAACCCCTTCCCAATCGTTATCAATAGCGACTTGAGCAGATGATGCATCAAATAGTGCACGTCGGCTTGAGCCTCCGCCATCTATCAGTAGTACTTTACCTGCACCAGGCTGGGCAAGCACACGGTCGATAAGACCTCGGTCTTCAAAGCATTTTACGGTGGTAATCTCACCACCAAAAGAATAACGGCCACCAAAGCTTGCGAAAATCGGATCTACTACGTCTACGCTGTCAGCAAACAAGTCGCATAATTCAGATGTGTTGTATTCCATTATTTTGCCTTACTAAAATTGAGAAGCGTTGAAGCTCTATGCTCGTTAGACCTAGCATAGCATTTATTCTGATGATGCAAATGGTTGATTTAGCGCGTTTCATCAAATTTTTATGTTTTGTTAAAAAAGCAGTAATTCAACGCAGATGAGCCTTAATTGAGCACGTATTTTGCTTCATGAATCAAGCTAAAATTGTTCTTCTAAAAAATTTTGTTTAATAACCACTTTCCCCGTGAGTGAAATGGGTAAATGACAAAAAATAGGAACCGCGTTAGATGTCAAAAAAGTTTCTTTTTTCCGTCACCCACTGGTCACAGACACACTTTAGCCTGTGCAGTAATTAACCGATAGGGGACAAGGCGATGTTGATGAAATCCTTGACCAAGTACGACACTGACTTATTTTATCGCCTCTACAAACTGACGCAAAAAAGAGACTGTAGAAGTATTGTCTGGTTGTCGAAAACAGGTGACGGCTACTTATACTTTGTAATCGGTATGCTGCTTTGGGCATTTGAGCCGGAGCACGGTGAGCTTTTCCTTTACACAGCGCTGATGGCATATGCGCTGGAATTACCCATCTATGTGCTGCTTAAGAAAATGTTCAAGCGCCCTCGCCCTTGCGATTTTCTAATGAATTTAACAGCACATGTCACGCCTTCTGATAAGTTTTCTCTACCCTCAGGCCATACTGCTGCGGCAACACTAATGGCGTGTATCATTGCGCACTATTACCCGCCATTTGCCTTACTTGCTTACAGTTGGGCAGCACTCATAGGGCTGTCACGGGTACTGTTAGGTGTACATTATCCTTCTGATGTGGTCGCAGGCTCTCTACTAGGCGTAACAATCGCGACACTAAGTATTTCAATTCTGGGGTAGCATGAAATTATTGTATGGTGTGCAAGGCACCGGAAATGGGCATATTGCTCGAGCACGAATTATGGCGGCAGCATTGGCCGAGCGAGACGATGTTAGCGTTGACTTTGTTTTTTCTGGTCGCGCCCCTGACAAATATTTTGATATGGAAGTGTTTGGTACATACCGAACATACAAAGGGTTAAGCTTTATTACGAAAAGCGGGCGCGTAGACAAATGGTCTACCGTTAAAGACGCCAACCTTCGTCAGTTAAACAAAGACATCAAGGCATTCGATACCAGTGGTTACGATTTGCTGGTAAACGACTTTGAGCCCGTAACGGCCTGGGCTGCAAAGAAACAGGGGCTACCTTCTATTTCTATCAGCCATCAAGCGGCGTTTACGTACAACGTGCCTAAAAGTGGCAATACCATTTTTGATAGTTTGATAATGAAGCTATTCGCACCTACCGAACTTCAACTAGGTGTACACTGGTATCATTTTAATCAGCCTATTATCCCGCCGTTCGTTTCGGAAAAACCCGTTGTGTCTTCCGGTAATGGTCACGTACTGGTTTACCTACCTTTCGAAGATATTGAAGATATTCACCAAATGCTTGAACCGCTAAGCGACCAAGTATTCGAATGTTTCCATCCGAATATCGACGAAGCGAGAGAGATGGGCCATATCCACTGGCATCCAACCTCTAAAAAACATTTTCAAAAAGCCTTACAGCATGCCAGTGGCGTAATTGCTAACGGAGGCTTTGAGCTATCTAGCGAAGCACTCCAGCTAGGCAAAAAACTGTTGATTAAACCGTTACACGGTCAGTTTGAACAGCTTTCCAACGTGTTAACCCTTAACAAATTGGATTTGTGTCAGACGCTATTTCAACTCGACACCGACATAGTAGAAGAGTGGCTTGAAGCGCCTGAAAATGAAGCTATCGCTTTTCCTGATAACCCCAATGTTCTAATCGATTGGCTCAAAAACAAAGACTTTTCTGATACACAGAGCCTGTGTGACGCCCTTTGGAAAAACGTTCAATACGGCGATAAAACACAAGAACGTTTATTGGCTCTTGCAATTTAACACCGCAATGCGATGATAGCGGCATTTGTCGTATTCTTTGCGGGATTTTTCGTGCTTAAAAAGTCAGTTGTTTTCTTGCTAACACTCACAGCATTGTGTGGCTGTGGTTATAAAGGGGCGCTTTATATTCCTGACGCGCCTGCACAAAACACCTCTACTGAACCAACGTCTTCTGAAAATACAGGAGTCGATGCTTCGTCTAGCGCCAATACCCCATCCCCCGCAACTACTTCTGGAGAGCTGAACTAGTGGATTTTTTCGCCTACAGCCAAGGTCAGCTTCACGCTGAACAAGTGGCTGTTTCTGATATTGCAGCCCAGCACGGAACGCCGGTTTATATTTACTCACGCGCTACGTTAGAGCGCCATTGGCATGCGTTTAACGATGCTATCGGTGAACACCCTCACCTTGTGTGTTATGCAGTAAAAGCTAACTCAAACATTGGTGTGTTGAATGTTTTAGCGAAGTTAGGATCAGGCTTTGACATCGTTTCAGCGGGTGAACTAGCCCGTGTTATTGAAGCCGGTGGTGACGCAAGCAAAGTGGTATTTTCAGGCGTAGGCAAAAAACACGACGAGATCCGCTATGCGTTAGAGCAAGGCATCATGTGTTTTAACGTAGAGTCAGAGCCAGAGCTTCACCGCATTAACCAAGTAGCCGGCGAAATGGGTGTAAAAGCCCCTATTTCACTGCGCATAAACCCTGACGTTGATGCCAAAACTCACCCTTATATTTCTACGGGTTTGAAGGCGAATAAATTTGGTATTGCACGTGAACGCGCGTTGGCTACTTATGAGCTGGCTGCATCGCTTCCTCATCTGAATGTGGTTGGTATGGACTGTCACATAGGCTCACAGCTTACCGAAATTGGACCTTTTGTTGATGCATTAGAACGCTTACTTCTGCTTATTGATGAACTAGCCGAGCGCAACATTATTATTGAGCATTTAGATGTAGGTGGTGGTCTTGGCGTAACTTACAACGACGAGCAACCGCCTCATCCTAAAGCCTACGCACAAGCCATGGCTGAAAAGATGGTAGGCCGCGAAAACCTTAAGCTTATCCTTGAACCTGGTCGAGCTATTGCGGCTAACGCGGGTATTCTGGTCACTGAAGTTGAATTTATCAAAGAAGGTGAAGAGAAGAGTTTCGCCATTGTCGATGCTGCTATGAACGATTTATTGCGCCCTGCGCTTTACTCTGCATGGCAAAATATTATTCCTGTGAAAGAAGAAACCACGGCAACGCCTCGCACCTATGACGTTGTAGGGCCTGTGTGCGAAACCGGTGACTTTATAGGAAAAGATCGAGAATTAGCTATTGAACCAACCGACTTACTTGCGGTTCGAAGTGCTGGCGCCTATGGTTTTGTAATGGCGTCGAACTACAATAGCCGCTGTCGACCAGCGGAAATTATGGTAGACGGCGACAAAGCAATTGTGGTTCGCGAACGAGAAAAACAAAAAGATCTCTGGCAAGGTGAGCATAAACTTCCGTAAACTAGAGACAAACTAACAAGATAGATGCGCGTTTAATGCAGGTTCAATTTTCTAAAATGCACGGCTTGGGTAACGATTTCATGGTTATTGATAACGTTACTCAGAACGTCTTTTTCTCTAAAGAAAAAATTCAGCAATTAGCTAACCGAAACTTCGGTATTGGCTTCGACCAGCTGTTGATGGTAGAACCGCCATATGACCCTGAACAAGATTTCCACTATCGCATCTTCAATGCAGACGGCTCCGAAGTAGAACAATGCGGCAATGGCGCCCGTTGTTTTGCCCGCTTTGTTAAGCAAAAAGGCCTAATTAACCGCAACAAGATAGTGGTAAGTACCAAAGCAGGAAAGATGGTGCTTTATCTAGAAAAAGATGGTCAAGTAACGGTCAACATGGGCAAACCTGAGTTTGAACCTGCGAACATTCCGCTTACAGCCAACAAGCAAGAGAACACGTATATTTTGCGTGTGGGCGAGCGCACCTTGTTTATTGGCTCAGCGTCAATGGGCAACCCTCATTGCGTTATGGAAGTAGACGATGTGAATACGGCCAATGTCGCCGAAATTGGCCCGCTTGTTGAAAAGCACGAACGCTTTCCAGAAGGCGTAAACGTTGGCTTTATGCAGATAATTAACGATTCGCATATCAAACTTCGCGTATTTGAGCGTGGTTCGGGTGAAACCTTGGCCTGCGGCAGCGGTGCATGTGCAGCAGTTGCAATTGGTCAAATACAGGGTAAATTAAGTAAAGACGTACGGGTAGACTTGCCCGGAGGCAGCTTACGTATACGCTGGCCTGGCCCAGATAACGTGTTAAAAATGACAGGGCCTGCCGAACACGTATATGACGGACATATAAATTTATGAGCGAAGTATCAGGGCAATCTAACGCCACGCAATTAATTGAGCCATTTAACGACACAACGGAATTGTCGAATGCTGATGTGCGCGCGTTCTTATTACAAAACCCTGAGTTCTTTGCCGAGCATGCCGACCTTCTTGAAAAAATTAAGCTTCCCCATGAACACAAAGGCAGTGTTTCACTTGTCGAAATTCAAAGTGAACAGCTTAGACAAAAAGTCAGGCAGCTAAATTTCAAGCTAAACCAACTGGTTACCATAGCTAAGCAAAACGAAAAAATATATCGCGTTTATACCGACTTGAACGTGCAGCTACTGCGCTGTGAAAGTGTTGCCGAAGTGCAGTTTACCTTAGAAGATGTGCTGCAAGAGCGTTTGCAGTTGTCCTCTGCGGTGATAAAAAGCTTTAAAGGGCCCCATGCCATCCCTGAACTGCAACAACGCCTGTTTACGGAAAAGCGCTTTAAAAATACCAACTTCTTCTTTGGTCGTTTGTCACAGCATGAACGTCAGCTTCTTTTCGGCGAAAGTCCTGCGGAATCTGTCGCATTAATGCTACTTGGTGACAACCGTGAATTAGGTATTTTGGGCATTAGCAGCAGCGACGCCAGCCACTTTACGCCAGATATGGATACCCTCTTGCTTCAACAGCTTCAGCAAGTGCTAAATATCATCTTGCCTGAAATGATGGGATATTAGGTGCCGTGTCTACGGACGCCTTAATCAGCGAACCGTGTCAGCAATGGCTCGATAAATTTCTACTTCATTTGCAGGTAGAGCGCGGTTTATCCCTACACACCATCAAAAATTATCAGCGCCAGCTAACCGAAGTGGCAAAGCTACTTGGGCTGTACGAATGGTCTGGGCTCACGCCAAGCGATATTAAGCGTGTTATGGCTGATGCAAAAATGTCTGGGCATAGCCCGCGTAGTATTGCCCTTAGACTATCGGCCCTAAGAACATTCTGCCAATACCTTATTGACCATCAACAGCTATTCAGCAACCCTGTTGAAGGCATCCAAGCCCCGAAACAAGGAAAGCCGTTACCTAAGCAGCTAAGCGTGGATGAGATGCAGCAGTTACTTAATGCCTCGCCTCGAAGCAGTGACGATGATGAAGGCATGCAGTTAAGAGATGTTGCCATGTTTGAACTGCTTTATGGTTGCGGCCTGCGCTTAAGCGAACTTACCGGGCTTAATTTAGCCGACTGTTTAAAAGACGGTACGGTGAAGGTCATGGGTAAAGGAAGTAAACAACGTATACTGCCATTAGGCCGGCACGCGCAAAAAGCGCTAAACGCATGGTTGAAAGTACGTCCTGCCTACGCTTCCCCGTATGAAAGCGCAGTATTTGTCAGTAAGCGTAAAACCCGTATATCGAACAGGCAAGTTGCAAATCGTTTAGATAAAATGGCGCAAGACCAGTCGCTTTCGCAAAAAGTAAGCCCCCACAAACTGCGCCATTCTTTTGCTACTCACGTATTAGAATCAAGTGGCGATTTGCGTGCGGTTCAAGAGCTTTTAGGTCACGCTAACTTATCGACAACACAAGTTTATACTCACCTCGACTTCCAGCATCTCGCCAATGTATATGACGCCGCTCATCCGCGGGCGCACAAGAAATAAGGCTAACCTAAGGTTTCACCATGCAGTTTTTCAGGTCAATTAACAAAGTCCAGGCAATGACCTTCGACCTTGACGACACCCTTTACAATAACGGACCTATTATTCGACGGGCCGAGGAAGCACTTCAAGCGCATATTGCTAAGCACCACAAGTCGGCCGCCGCGTTGTCGGCTAACGACTGGCTAGCACTTAAGCGAGCTGCCATAAAAAAGGATCTGCGCTTAGCCTCTGATATGGGGCAGCTTAGGCGTGTAGTACTTACCGCCGCACTATCGAATACGGCTCCCAAAGAGTTAAAAACAGACCTGACCAACAGTGGTGAACTTAGTGATGCGGTAGAGGCCTGCTTTAACTGCTTTTACGACTCAAGAAGTAACTTTGAATTGACTGACGATGTACACGCAGCCCTTAAGGCAGTAAGTAGTCAACTACCGCTTATCGGCATTACTAATGGTAATGTAAACGCAGAAAAAATAGGGATTGATGGTTATTTTGAAACCATTCTTCACGCCAGCACATCGCGCCCTATGAAACCGGCCCGAGACATGTTTGATGAAGCCGCAGCACGTTTACACATTGCACCGAAACACATTCTTCATGTAGGCGACAATATTATCAAGGATGTACAAGGAGCAATTAACGCTGGCTATCAAGCAGCATGGTTTGCCTGTAACAGACCCATGACACTAGCGAACGAACCTGTAAGCGTATTGCCTCATGTAGCACTAGACAACCTCAACGAGTTAACCCACTTCCTGTGAATAATGGGGTCAGAGTCAGGACTCTGACCCCACAGCTTTAGTTATCTTCTAGGACGTTTTGGCGCATGGACTCGCAGGGGCTTTGACAAACCGGTCTCCCAACCACTTTTGCTGGCACGCCCACCACGGTAACGTGGGCTGGAACACTGTTCAGTACAACGCTACCAGCGCCGACTTTCGAACCTTCGCCGATTTCGATATTCCCTAGAATTTTGGCACCTGCGCCAATTAATACGCCTTGGCGAATTTTGGGGTGACGGTCGCCCGACTCATTACCCGTACCGCCTAACGTAACGCTCTGCAAAATAGACACATTATCTTCTACCACCGCAGTCTCGCCCACCACAATACCAGTTGCGTGATCGAACATAACGCCCTTACCAATTCGCGCTGCTGGGTGAATGTCTACACCAAAGCTTGATGAATTGCGGCTTTGCAAAAATAAGGCTAATTGGTGGCGCCCGTGAAGCCAAAGATAGTGCGCCATTCTATGCACCTGCACGGCATGGAAACCTTTAAAGTGCAGTAAAGGAGTAAGGTAATCGTTCACTGCGGCATCACGTGCATTAATCGCCATAATATCAGCAATGGCTGCCTCGCTAATACCTGGCTCTAACAAGTAGGCTTCGTCGAACACCTCACGTATAGCAAGCGCAGGCATCACGTCATCTGCCATTTTGTTTGACAAAATGAAGCTTAGCGACGACTCAAAATTATGATGCGCAAGAACACTGGCATGCACATAGCTAGATAGCAAAGGTTCGTTTTCAGCAACAATTTGCGCTTCTTGTTTAAGCGTCGACCAGAAATCGATGGGCGTAGAGAGTGCGGTCATGAGCATATCCCGTTAATGTGCTGTTAGTGAGCTGGTTGTGTGCCAATGTACGTCGTTAATAAATTGGGGCCGTGTGCTTTTTCAGCTTGCCTAAAATGGCTCAACTTTTTGACTAACTCTCGCCTTGTATGAAAGTGCAGAGGTTGCCAAAGTAAAAGAGCAGAAAGTTTACCCGAGTTTGGCGTGATGCAATACCGATGTGATACCTGCCAAGCGCATAATTCGATCAATTTATCGTATTAATTCGTTATAGCTAATAACTGTACCTTCCAGTTGTGCACTTTTGGGTCTGCCTTTGGCAACATTAAGCACTGTAACATTTTAATTAGAACGGTTAAAACACCTATTTCTTTCATTAAAAGCCCCGTATAACTGCACATCTTAAATACCCAAATAACCGCGCTTTTACTTAACGAAAACGGTAAAAAACTGGACTGTATAAATTAACAGTCAGATGGCATAATAGCCCGCTGCTGAATGTATAACACTATCAACTAACAGGTACCACACTATGGATGTATCTCGACTGCTAGACGAGCTTAACGACAAACAGCGTGAAGCAGTAGCAGCCCCATTATCAAATGCCCTAGTATTAGCTGGCGCAGGTAGTGGTAAAACCCGTGTATTAGTGCATCGCATTGCGTGGTTGATGGAAGTCGAAAACATCGCACCTTTTTCTATTCTCGCGGTTACCTTTACCAATAAAGCAGCAAAAGAAATGCGCGGCCGTATTGAGTCGTTGATGGGTCGCAGCCTGCACAATATGTGGATTGGTACCTTCCACGGGCTTGCGCATCGCCTATTACGCGCACACCACGCTGAAGCTAACTTGCCTGAAAACTTTCAGATTATCGATTCTGACGATCAATACCGTTTAATTCGCCGCATTCTAAAAGCCATGAATTTAGATGAAAAGCATTGGGCCCCGCGTCAAATCCAGTGGTACATAAACGGCAATAAAGACGAAGGCCTGCGTCCTCAGCATATCGAGACCCATGGCGATCATATCCAAAAGACCATGCGTGAAGTCTACGCAGCATATCAAGACGCCTGCGACCGTTCAGGCTTAGTTGATTTTGCCGAGCTTTTACTACGCGCTCATGAGTTATGGGCAAAGAACCCTGAAGTGTTGGCTCACTATCAGCGCCGTTTCCGTGCTGTGTTAGTTGACGAATTCCAAGATACCAACAATATCCAGTATGCATGGCTTCGTATGCTGTGTAGCGGTGACAATAACAACATTATGATTGTTGGCGACGACGATCAGTCTATTTACGGCTGGCGCGGTGCAAACGTAGATAATATTCAGCATTTCCTAAAAGACTTTAATGAGCCTACCACTATTCGCCTTGAGCAGAATTACCGTTCTACCGGGAACATTTTGAAAGCGGCGAACACGGTTATCGACAACAATACAGGCCGGTTAGGGAAAGAGCTGTGGACAGAAGACGCTCAGGGCGAGCTTATCTCTGTCTATGCCGGTTTTAACGAACTCGACGAAGCCCGCTTTATCGTGTCTAAAATTAAAGACTGGCTAAATCAAGGCAACGCCCTTAGCGACACCGCTATTCTTTATAGAAACAACGCTCAGTCCCGTGTACTGGAAGAAGCTTTATTACACGAAGGGTTGGCCTATCGCATTTACGGTGGCTTGCGCTTCTTCGAACGCCAAGAAATTAAAGATGCGCTTGGCTATATGCGCATGGTAAGCCACCCCCACGATGACGCGGCTTTTGAACGTGTGGTAAACACCCCAAGTCGCGGTATTGGTGAGAAAACCCTATCGCAAGTACGCGACACTGCACGTATGCATAACTGTTCTATGTGGCAAGCCAGCCAGCTGCTTATAAACGAAGGTGGCTTTAAAGGCCGTGCGTTAAACGCTATGCAAAGCTTTGTATTACTCATTACAGAGCTTGAACAAGCCACATTAGACGAACCGCTTGACCAACAGGCTGATAAAGCCATTCGCCAATCTGGTCTGTACGCCATGTACCAGGCTGAGCGTGGTGAAAAGGCTCAGGCTCGACTAGAAAACTTAGAAGAACTCGTCAGTGCTTGTAAGACTTTTATCGTGCCAGAAGAAGCCGAAGAAATGTCGCCTCTGGCCGCGTTTTTGGCCCACGCTTCCCTTGAAGCAGGCGAAACTCAGGCGGACAAAGACCAAGACGCGGTGCAGATGATGACTATCCACACTGCAAAAGGCCTTGAATTCCCATTAGTGTTCTTAGCCGGCGTGGAAGAAGGTATGTTCCCTAGCCAGATGACCAACGACGAACCAGGTCGAATGGAAGAGGAACGCAGACTTTGCTATGTTGGTATGACTCGCGCTATGCAAAAGTTGTATATCACTTACGCAGAAAGTCGTCGATTATATGGTCAAGATAAGTATCATACGGCTTCGCGTTTTATTCGTGAAATGCCAGCAGATTGTGTGGAAGAAGTCAGGCTTAAATCCACCATCTCGCGGCCTGTACATAACCGCTTTAGCCAAGCAACCTCGCACGCCAGTTTTGAAGAAACAGGCTTTAGTTTAGGTGAGCGCGTAGTGCATCGTAAATTCGGCGAAGGCATTGTGCTTAACTATGAAGGTAGTGGTGAGCATGGCCGAGTTCAAGTAAACTTCGATGAATTTGGCAGCAAATGGCTGGTACTTGCTTACGCAAAGCTGGAGAAAGCGTAACGTTATTAATTGGCAAGGTAGCCTAACTCTAAGTTGGAATGTATGCAGCAACACGTGCTGATCATCGAAAATGGTGAAGGCAACCTTGAACTTATCGCGAAATTAGTACGCCGTTCGAGCCTTACGCCCGTGGGCGCAACGTCGCTCACCGAAGGAAAGGCGCGCTTTGCACAAGAAATACCCGAAAGTTTTTTGTGCGCCATTGTTGCTTACTCTTTACCCGATGCGCCAAAAGGCGAAGCCATCGACTTCGCCGTCGAATCCTTCATTCCTACCATTGCGACAACAGAAAACCTAGACAATGCTATCCGCGACAAGGTGCTTGAGCGGGATGTTGTCGACTATATTCCGAAAGAAAATTCACAAAACTACGACTACCTAAACCGGCTTATAAGCCGCCTTGAAAAAAACAAATCTACCGGCGTTGTGGTGGTAAGTACCAATCGCGTTTTACGCTCAAAAACGGTTTCATTACTTCAGCGACATAACTTTATTGCCTTCGAATGCTTAACAGCTACCGACGCAATGCAGTGCCTCTCTGAACATAAAAATGTGCGTCTTGTTATCACCGATAACACGCTACCCGACATGACGGGCACCCATTTTGTGGCAAGCTTGAGAAAAGCGTTTTCTAAAGAACAGCTTGCCATAATGGGCATTGCTGGAGGTAAAGGCATGCTAATGTCTGCGCACTTCATCAAAAGCGGCGCTAATGACTTCTTACGCGTACCTTATTGCCATGAAGAGTTCTTGTGCCGCGTAATGCAAAACGTGGAATATATTGAAAGTGTTGAAGAAATACGCCGTGTAGCGAATACAGATTATTTAACGGGCCTACCCAACAGACGCCACTTCTTTTACATGGTTACGGTTCAACATCAAAATTTATCTGACGATCATGCCTTGGCACTTATCGACCTAGACTTCTTTAAGTCAATTAATGATACCCATGGCCATGACGCCGGAGACATAGTGCTAAAGGCCATGGCAGCACTTATTGAGTTTTACTTCCCAGATGAAATTATTTCGCGCTTTGGTGGTGAAGAATTTTGTATCTACATGCCTTCAACGCCTGTTGATGAAGCCTGCAAACGCTTGGAAGATTTCAGAAAAGTGGTAGAAGCTGAAGTTATCCAGCTTCCCAAAACCGATATAAAAGTTACCTGCAGTATCGGAGCAAGTGGTGCCCATACTCAGCGTGTAGATAAGCTGCTAAGCCTTGCCGACAAGCAGCTGTACGCTGCCAAAAATAGCGGGCGAAACCAGGTGAAATGCGAGCCGCCTGATGCTCCTCACCAAGAGCAAGGCTCCTTATTGTAGTTTTCGTTTTGGCTTTACGTCTCAAAAGACTGCAAGAACCAGCCTCTACTCTACCGCTAGCTTTTGGGCTTTACGCTGACTGCGATAATTAACCAAGGAGTCGGCACTAAATAAAATTAGCGCAAGCCACACAAACCCGAACGTAACCAAACGCGACTCTTCAAGGGGTTCGCCGTACAGGTAAACTGCCAATATGAACATAAGCGTTGGCCCTATGTACTGAAAAAAGCCTAACGTTGAGTACATAATGCGTCGCGCTGCAGCGGTAAAGCAAAGCAACGGGGCAGTGGTAACAATGCCTGCCGCTAAAATAAGGGAGTTTAGGGTGGCATCATTATTAAATAAGTTACTGTATTCAGAACCAAAGAATACCCAGTAGACGATAGCTAATGGCGACAACATTAAGGTTTCAATGAACAGACCTGGTAGCGAGTCTACCGCCACCTGCTTACGTAATAAGCCGTATACGCTGAAGCTTCCAGCAAGTACTAAGGCAATCCAGGGCACGTGGCCGTAAGATAAAATAAGAATTGCTACACCAATAACAGCAAGCCCAACCGCTACACGCTGCAGATTGCGCAATCTCTCGCCTAAAAATAGCCGGCCTAAGAAAACGTTGATAAGAGGGTTAATGTAATAGCCCAAGCTTGCATCAAGAATATGGTCGTTATTGATCGCCCAGATAAACAAAAGCCAATTTGCCCCCAGCAACAGCCCAGCTACGAACAAAATCTGCATAACTCGCTTATTACGAAGAGCAGCCCCAACTTTTGGCCATTGTTTTAATGCAGCGATTAGCCCAACTAAAAGCACTACAGACCAAATTACTCTGTGCATGAGTATTTCAGCGGCGGGTAATACCATTAACTGTTTGAAGTAAACAGGTGCAACACCCCACATACTGTATGCGGCAATCGCGCAAATAACGCCGACTTGCGCGGCACTGGCTTGCTTAGACAAGGCTGGCTCCAACGAGATTCAGGGTAAGAAAGCGCGTATTGTTTATCAGGTTACGGTAATACACAACCCTTAACGCTTTCCAATGCGGCAAAGGGCAGGTAACAGGCGGTACAACCAACGAAAAAAGCCCCACCAATTGCATTCCTTCAGTGGGGCTTTAGATGCGTACGACACTTTTAGGCTGAACGAGGCCCTAAACCGGAACCATCTTTCAGAAGAAGCCGACTTATAGAAGAAAGAGCGTTCCCAAACCCAAAAACGCCACAAAACCTACAATATCGGTGACAGTAGTCAGTATGACCGACCCAGACAATGCTGGGTCTATTTTAAGCTTGTCTAAAATGACGGGCACGAATACGCCAGCTAAGGCAGCGGCGACAATGTTGAACAGTATGGCTAAACAAATCACCAAACCAAGCATAGCGTCAGTGAACCAGAAATAAGCAACCACGCCGATTACCAAAGCCCAAATCACGCCGTTCACCCCGCCTACCTTCAGCTCTTTCACCATTAGCGCTCTTAAGTTGGCTGGGGTTACCTGCCCTAGTGCAAGCCCGCGTACAATCAAGGTAAGCGTTTGGCTACCAGCAATGCCGCCCATACTCGCCACCACTGGCATAAGTACCGCAAGGGCAACAACTTGCTGCAGCGTACCTTCAAACAGCCCAATAAACCAAGATGCCATAAACGCGGTTAGCAGGTTTATGCCAAGCCACAGGGCACGGTTTTTCGCACTTTTTGCTACAGGCGAGAATAAATCTTCGTCCTCATCCATACCTGCCGACGCCATCACCTGGCGTTCGTAAAATTCATTGACTAGCTCGCTCGCCGAGGACACATCTAAACGACCTAACAGTTTGTTGTTCTCATCAACCACCGGCAAAGACGCCAGACCTGAACGCTGTACAAGGAGCGACGCATTCATGGTGTCATCCTCTCCCTGAATAGTAGTCACATTTTCTTCAGATAAATCAAATAGCGACACGTGATCTTGTGCGTTAAATAGGTGGCTAATTTTAACTAATGCTGAAAACTGACCAGACCGATTCACAAGAAAAATACTGTCGCAGTGCTGAGGTATATCACGCCTTAATAGCCGCAAGCCCTCGCGTACTTTCGCGTTCGACGGCAATACTAACTGTTCGTGGTTTACCCAGTGCCCTATTTGATTATCGGGAAATTGAGTGGCTTCTCTGAAGTACTTTCGCTCTTTGGAGTCGAGCGACTCATACGCCATATCCACAAGGCGCTTTGGCAGTGAGTCAAGTAGTTCAAGTAAGTCTTCGGCATCAATATCAGCAAAAATAGACGCCCATTCATTGTGAGGCGTATTGTCGATAAGGATTTCACGAGGATCGCTACGCATCTCAACAAGTACATCGAGCTTGCGGTCGCGAGAGATACCATCCCACACCACCAACCGTTTTTCTACAGGCAGTGATTCTAAAAGAGATGCAATGTATACCTCGTCTTGTCCGGCTAAAGCCGCCAACAGAGTTGCCGGGTCATCCCCTATACTTTCGGTAACAATCTCTTCGATTAAATCTGGTAATGGCTCTGCCATGCTACACCTCCCGTAATACCGCTCACTTCCCTCACACAACGAAAAACAAGTATTGCGGGATAATGCAAACCTATTAAGGCACGGCTATCCCAGCATATAAGTACCCGTGCCGAAGGCGATATGATCGCTTTTTTCGTTGTGTAACTCCATTCTGCAAACCACTAGTTTACTACCCTTGCGTATAATCGCTGCCGTCGCGATAAAGCGCTCGCCACGCCCTGGACGCAAATAGTCAACACGCATATCAACGGTGCCCATGGTCGGCAATCTAATCTGCAAATCTGCAAGGTGCTCTTCTGGGGTTTGCTTTATGGTCTCTAAAATTGAAACTAAACCACCGATGGTGTCTAGCATAGTCGCTGTTACGCCGCCGTGTAGAATTTTTTGCAAAGGATTACCGGTAAGCGTAGGTTGCCAATTGAGGTGCAACGAAATCTGTGTATCTAGACCGGCACCTTGCGTAACAAATTCCAAGCCTAACAGCTGATTAAAGGGCATGTTATCACGAAAAAGCGTAATGACATGATCGATCATAGCTTGGTGGTCTAATTTCTTATTTACCCTAGTCTCTTCATTGATAGGCATTGTGTTATCCACTTACTGTGACAGTACCCACAACATTACTATTGAATATATCGAGTAAGGAAATTCATCCAACCAATATTATCCAATCAGAGTCACTTATGTACCACAACGCCCTTATCGGTTCCGCACCTTCACGCCACACAATTTGTTCAAAAAGCACACGGCCCTGTTTATTTGAATGGTGATTACCCGCGTCATCGCTACATTTTAGTCTAGTTTTTTAAATTGCCCCGTGAAGCCGAGCCTAAAAACGCGTAAAATCCTGCGCCATGACAACTGCAATCGCGCCATCAGAATTAACGCCTAAAACCCAGCACGCAAAAACGCCTGAAACCGTCTTAAAAGAGGTATTTGGTTACGATGCTTTTCGCGATGGTCAGGGCGAAGTTATTCACCAAGTATGTGAAGGAAAAGACGCACTTGTTTTGCTACCTACAGGTGGCGGGAAATCGCTGTGCTATCAAATCCCTGCACTGGTGCGAAGCGGCACCGCTATTGTCGTTTCACCGCTTATATCGCTTATGCAGGACCAAGTAGAGCAGCTAAAAGCGCTTGGCGTAAACGCCGCCTATCTTAATTCCACGCTGGAAACTGACGAACAAGCGCGCATAAACGATGCCCTCCAAGCTGGTAAGCTGGATTTACTGTACGTATCGCCAGAGCGGTTAATGCAGTACTATTTCCAGCAGTCGCTAGCCCACGCCGACATCGCTTTATTTGCCATTGATGAAGCGCACTGCGTTTCCCATTGGGGTCATGATTTTAGGCAGGATTATCGCGCCTTGGGTCAAATAAAATCTCGTTTTCCTACTATTCCTGTCATTGGGCTAACGGCTACAGCAGATTCAGCGACACAAGCAGACATACTAACGCAGCTAAACCTAAACGACCCGCTCGTTTACAAAGGAAGCTTCGACAGACCCAACATTCGCTACCGCGTAATGAGTAAGTACAAGGCTTTTGATCAAGTTGTCGCTTACGTAAAGCAACAAGAAGGTAGCGGCATTATTTATTGTAACAGTCGCGCTAAAGTCGATGATCTACACGCAAAGTTATTCAAGCAAGGCTTTCGCTGCGCGGCGTATCACGCCGGTATGGATAACGACGAACGAGAGTTAGTACAGCGTCAGTTCCTTAATGACAAAATCGATATTGTGGTGGCCACTGTTGCCTTTGGTATGGGTATCAACAAATCAAACGTGCGTTACGTGGTGCATCATGATGTACCGCGCAGTGTTGAAAGCTATTACCAAGAGACTGGGCGCGCCGGGCGAGATGGCCTAGAGTCTGAAGCCCTATTATTGTTTGACGAAAAAGACGCGGCCCGCGTAAAACAGTGGATAGAGCAAGGCGAAATAGCTGAGCGCAACCAAATAGAGCTGCAAAAGTTCGCGGCCATGGAAGCCTTTTCAGAAGCACAAACCTGCCGACGGCAAGTGCTTCTGAACTACTTTTCGCAGTTCAGTGACAGCGCCTGTGGCAACTGTGATATCTGTCTAGATCCCCCTAAAATGATTGACGGCTTAGTGATAGCGCAAAAAGTACTATCGTGCGTATTAAGGCTTTCACAACAAGCTTCTAGTCAGTATGTAATTGACGTATTGCGAGGCAAGCAGCTTAGGCGCCTCCAAGAGGCCGGCCATCATCAGCTTTCAACCTATGGCATAGGTAAGGATAAATCGGACAGCTACTGGCATAACATTATCAACCAGCTTGTGCATAAAGGGCTTATTCGCGTTGATATAACTGCTCACGCCGCACTGAGATTAACCGAAGCCGCACGGCCCGTACTAAAAGGCGAAGTCGCCGTTCAATTAGCCGTACCGCGACTTGAATTTAAGCCCGATAAGAAAAAGGCAAAGCACGCGCCTGCTAACTACGACAGAACCTTGTTCACGCGCCTCAAGCACTTGCGCAAGGTGTTGGCCGAAGAAAATGAAGTGCCGCCATATGTGGTATTTAGCGACGCCACTTTGGTTGATATGGCGTGTAAACTGCCTACTACACGCAACACGTTATTAGAGGTAAGCGGTGTGGGCCAAACAAAATTGGAACGCTACGGTGAGGCCTTTATTCAGCTCATTGACGACTATATCAATCGCGACCATTAAAAGCTTCAGGGCCAATTAGGTCTTTATTTCCCAGTCGGCCGCAGGGTTTGCACAAAGTAAAGGTGCGCGCCTTGCGGATGAACACATTAGGCGTAAGCGTACTCACCACCCTTTTCTAACGCTGCTTTGTAAGCTTCTCTGGCATGAACACGCTTCACGTAACCCTGAATGGCAGTAAAGTCTTTCGCTCGCCCGCTGGCTACCAGCGACTCTAACGGAAATATCATTTGAACATCTGCGCCACTCGGTGCATCGCCGGCAAACCAAGTGTTCTTAGCGAGGTAAGATTCTACATAGCGCAAACTCTGCGCTAAGTTAGGCCCATAGTAAGCATTGAGAATACCGTCTATCAGTTTGTTAGTAATTGGCTTAATAAAGAAAGGTTTAGAACCTTTCTGACGTGCTTTTTCTAGCACCAAATTGGCCACCAATGGCGGCATTAATGAACCTTCCGCGAAGTGAAGCCAGAACCAATATTGTTGAAGTGCTTCGGGGTCTTGGGGAACAGCAAATGCGTCGGTAGCGTGATGACGAACTAGATATTCCACAATAGCGCCAGATTCTGCAATTGCACCGTGTGGCGTAGTAAGAACCGGCGAGCGCCCCAATGGATGCACAGCCCGCAGCGAGTCAGGCGCCAGGTTCGTAGAGCTGTCTCGTTGATAAAATTCTATTTTGTACTCTACGCCTAGCTCTTCTAAAAGCCACAAAATTCGCTGTGAGCGAGAGTTATTTAAATGGTGAAGTGTTAGCATACCTCGTCCTTAATACGCTTAGTTTAACGCTATTGTTTTTGTGTTGTACTATATACACTTTTTAAACCAAGCGGGTTTACTAACGCCAATAAATTGTTAACTTCTATGCAAAAACTTACAAAAGAAGACATTCTACAACACGCCCTTGTTAACGAAGGCAGCGTAGAAATTCGCGCTGCGCTACCCGCTACCCCACTTAAAACTCAACAGTGGGTGGAACAATTTTGTGCATTGTTTAATTTCAGATTTTCAGAGGCAGATTGGGGAGCTGACCGGTTTCAGGCAGTTGTCACCGCAAGTGCAAGCGACACAGATTTGCAGTGTATGCTTTGTATAGAATGGCTTTGCGAAGCGATATGGCTGGAGCCTATTGGTACGCAGCAGTCGCCATCGGTAATTTTTAATTACCTTTTGCAAGCATAACCCGTAAATTATCCACTATACGTTGAGTTTGGCTTTTCGTTAAAACTAGTATTATTCTAAGGGTAGCATCCAAAGGATAAGAGGGCTTAACAACACATATTTCGCCTTTATAAACATCCTCTTACTATGTGGTTCAAGGAATTAACGAGTGGTAATAGCCCGGCTATTTAAGTACGTATCAGCTTTGCTCATCAGTTGGATGTTGCTAAGCCTAAACGTTTCGGCTAACAGTCAGCTTACTGTCAACGAGTCCTTTGAGCGGGAGATTATTAATCTCCATGCGCGTTTGTCTGTCGCCCCCACTAGCGCCACATATTTTGATGTTTTAAATGGCAACACTAAGGATACTTCAGCCAACGCCTCTTTTACCGATGAACGCATATGGTATTCCACCGAACTAATTCATACAGGCTATAGCCCTATCCCATTAGTACTCAATGTTGACCGCCTGAATGTGGACGATTTACAGATATTTCTTCTTGATAGTAGCGAGCGAATCATCAAGTCCTATCGGTACCAAGCAGGAAAAGGTGATTATTCTTTAAAGCAGCCACTTCCTAACATTAGGCTTGCATTTACTCTTCAGCCTTATCAAGACGCTCGCTTACTCATTGCGGTAAAAGACGAGGGGCTTAAGTACTTCCCTATCACCTTGTGGGAAAGAGACTTACTCGCACAGCATGACACCAATATGCTTACTTTGCTTGGCGCGGTAACGGGTATCATGGCGCTAATTGCGCTCTATTTTTTGTTTTCTTACTTGTATCAGCGCATTGCCACTCGGTTTTGGCTTACCATGTCGTCGCTTGTGCTTATCGCACTATTGTTTATAACAGCAGGAGGATTGGCAATTTGGCCAAGCTTAACTAACGGCAGCGAGCACTTCTATGCTGTATGTTTTTGTATGTTATTGTTGTGCATTGCCAAAGTAACACACCATCTTTTCACCCGTATTCCCATTGCTCTGCGGTCGCTAAGTTATCTTGTACCCGTCGTCGCTACCGCCTATTGCTTTATTGTGAATACCTATATAGCGTCTATCACACTTCTACTGTTAACCGCGGGCATGGGGCTTTATCACGTTTTACTAGCACTCGTATTTAAAGACAAAGGGAGTCGTGCAGTAAGTATCACTTATACACTTGCCTGGCTTTCCTTTTTTGCATTTTATGCACTGGTAACGCAAAACCTATTTAGTAATCTGGTTTATACCGTAGACGTTGCTATTGGAATGCTGTTCTTTCTTACTCTCGGCTTTCTGTGTTTTGGCTTTGCTGTCATAGCCAAAGAAGACGTGTTAAATCAGCGCCAGCTTTCAACGCAAGCAGAAACCATATCAAGCTTGAATCACTTCTATGATTTATTTAGGCACTCAGCGGAAGGGCACTACACCTCAACATTGGATGGAAAGCTTATTTCCGTTAATCCGGCCATGTGTAACGTATTCGGCTATGAAAACGAAGAGAAGATGCTTGCCGAAGCAGAGAACACAAAAGTGTTTTACGCCAGTGCGGAAGACAGGCAGGTTTTACTCGGTGAAATATCACAAAACGGTCATGTAACCGGTAAGGAAATTAGAGGTCGGCGACGAGACGGAAGCGAGTTTTGGTTCTCCCTATCCTGTCAAATCCGAAAAAATGGCGAAGGCGACTTTCTCTACGGCTCTATTGTGGATATAACCGAGAAGAAGCAGTCAGACTTAAGCCTGCAATATTTAGCTACCCATGACTCGCTAACTGGCGTTTATAACCGACGCCAGTTTGAATCTATGTTTAAAGATAAAGCAGTGAACGCAAACGACACACCAGTATGTTTACTGTTTTTAGATCTAGACAGGTTTAAAGTAGTTAACGATACCTGTGGCCATAAAGCTGGCGATGTACTTATTAAGGATATTGCCCGTTTGATTGAGAACACCTTGCTTTCGGACGCACAATTGGGCCGCCTTGGTGGCGATGAGTTTGGCATTATTTATTCAGGTATTGATGCCGACGCCGTTTATGTAAATGCGGTAAAGATCCTAAACACGGTGCAGGCTTATCGCTTTATGTGGGACAACCGCATTTTCAACTTAGGCGTGAGCATAGGTATGGTGGTATGCGACGATACCGATGTCGACCCGGGCCAGTATTTAAGTATGGCCGATGCCGCATGTTACTTCGCTAAAGAACAAGGAAGAAATCAGGTTCATAGATACAACAAAAATGACGAAAGTATGCAGCGCTACCAGCGCGAGCTTGATTGGGTATCTTCTATTAACAACGCGTTAGAAGAAGGTCGCTTCGAGCTTTTTTATCAATCGCTAAGGCCATTAAGCAAAACCAGCGACGGGCACTACTACGAAGTTCTGCTGCGTCTTAGGGAAAAAGACGGGCAACTTGTCGAGCCTGCCAACTTTTTACCCACGGCTGAGCGATTTGAGATGAATGTCAGTGTTGATAAATGGGTAGTAACAAATACCTTCAAATGGCTATCTGAAAACCCTGAGCACCTTGCACAATTGAAACGGTGCAGCATCAACCTTAACTGCCACTCACTGGCAGATAGAGACTTTACCTTGTTTATTCTCAATGCATTCGAAACCTTTAATATCCCGTACAACAAAATATGTTTTGAGGTTATTGAGTCAGTAGCCATCATTAAAATGGAAGTCACTCTTGCCTTTATGCGTACCTTTAACCGTCTCGGGTGTTCTTTTGCCCTCGACGACTTTGGCAGTGGCTTCTCTTCTTATAATTATCTTAAAAGCTTACCCGTGAGCCAGGTAAAAATTGACGGTATGTTTATTAAAGATATGCTAAACGACAGCGTAGATACGGCTATGGTTGCCTCTATTAACGATGTTGCCAAAGCCATGGGTATGCAAACTGTTGGCGAATTTGTAGAAGATGAAGGCATCATGGCACAGCTAGGCAAAATGGGCGTTGATTTCGCCCAAGGCTACGGTGTTGCTAAGCCCGCGCCTTTACGAGAATTTAAGCCCCTCTGATAACTATCCTTGATACACCCTTTGCGAAAAAAGTGATAGCACAAGCGTCAACTCGCGTATAATAAAATGGTAGACTTGCAAAAATAGAAGTCGTCCCCACTTATTGCCCACTGTCCAAAGTGTAGAAGTAACATGAGTAGCAAACAGCCTAAATACGAATATGTCAGTACCGCAAAATTACCCACAAGAATGGGTGATTTTAAAATACACGGCTTTGTTGAAGCCAGTGGTCAGGAGCACGTTGCCCTTTCTTACGGAGAGTGGAAAGAAGATGACGTAGTGCCTATTCGTATTCATTCAGAATGTTTAACCGGTGATTCTTTATTTAGTACCCGCTGCGACTGTGGTTTTCAGTTAGAAAAAGCCATGCAAAATATTGTAGATAACGGTCACGGTGTATTGCTTTACTTGCGCCAAGAAGGCCGAGGTATTGGTCTTTTAAACAAGATTCGCGCTTATAACCTTCAAGATAGCGGCATGGACACCGTTGAAGCGAACGAACACCTTGGTTTCGACGCAGACCTTAGAAGTTACGACATTTGCAAGCTCATGTTAGACACCCTCAATGTTAAACACGTGGAGCTAATGACCAACAACCCTAAGAAGCTTGCTGCATTAAAAGCACTAGGAATAGACGTTGTAGCAAGAAAGCCGATAGATCACGGTATTACTAAAGACAACAAACACTACCTTAAAACGAAGACAGAGAAGCTCGGTCACGCCTTCGACCCGCATGTTTTCAAATAGCTAGAGACATTGGCAAAGCCCATACAAACTAGCATTCATTATCTTCTAAAAGCGCCCACTACAACAATGTGGGCGTTTTCTATTCAGCTTCGGTTAATTATCGTTCGAGCATAATGTATACAGACTTACCACATTGCGCGCAAAAAGCAGCGGCTTTCGGCATAGCAATTTAATACCAGTCCGCTTAGAAAATTAACCTCTAAGCCGATTGGTATAAGGAGAATGTATGAAAAACATAACCTTATCGATAGTTATAGCGCTGTCCAGCGCGCAAGCGCTACCTGCACTTGCTCAGTCGAATACAAACCTTGCCCAGGTTTCGTCTTCAGCTCAGCAATATTCTGATGCCGAATTAGATAGTGCACTTGCGCCCATTGCCCTTTACCCGGATACACTGCTTACTCATATTTTAATCGCATCTACCTACCCTTTAGACGTAGTTTCAGCCGACCGCTGGCGTCAAAGCAATAAGCATTTAACGCCTGAACAAGTAGAGGGTGTGTTAGATGGCGTAAGTTGGGACCCGAGCGTAAAAGCACTCGCGCCATTCACCGAGCTACTTAATACCTTAGCCAGTGATCTTGAGTGGTTACAGCAGCTTGGCGACAATGTACTTATTGATCAAAGTCGAGTGTTAGATCGTGTTCAAGTGCTTAGGCAGCATGCTCATAACACAGGTAACTTGGTAACTAACGACTACATTGAAGTTGAAAGAGAACGAGAAAGCAGTCGAGAAATTATTTACATAGAGCCGCGCCAGAGAGAGGTGGTTTATGTGCCATATTACGACCCACATGTTGTGTATGGTAACTGGTGGCACCCAATTTCGCCAATTCGCTGGAGACACCATGTAAGCTACCATCACCATAGCAATGTATACTGGTCTCCAAGCGTTCGCCTTTCTACCTTCTTCTTCTTTGGCAGTGTGCATTGGCATAACCGTCACGTAGTTATTCACCGCGAGCCCGTGCGCCGCTATTACCACGGTAGCCCACGTAAACGCGTGGTAAGTCGTGACTATCGCCGTTGGGAGCACAATACAGTGCATCGCCGGGCACGTTACTCTAACCGCGTGGTTCACAGTGCGCCTGCACGCTATGAACATGCTGGTGTAACGCGCGCACAACATGTTTCCGCTAAACATATTAGAACGGCCAATCGCCCAGCGCATAACGACAATAAGCGCTCAGTAAGCTCTGTGACACGTACCAATAATGCTAAACCGATAAAGCGGACGATTGAGCCTAAACAAGTAACGCCTCTTAGAGAACCCCGTCTGTCGAACAAGCAGAACTCTGTGAAGCGCAAGCAATCGATAGAGCATGCGCTGAAACGCAATCAATCGGTGGCTAAAAATGAAAAACCAACGCGGAACAACACACTTAAAGCCTTGAAGCGTGACAAGCCAGCTAGAACAGCACCATCGCCACAGTCTAGGAAGTATGCAAACAGGAATGGTGCGCAACATGGTTCAGTGAAGCAAAACGTAAATCGTCAACGGATTGAAAGGGCGAGTCCACAACACCGTTCCGTTGCCCGTGAAAGTAGTAAACCTAAGCGTGTAGAACGAACATCTAGCCATAGATCGATAAAACAGTCTCAGCGAGAAAGACCACAAAGGCAAATATCTCGGGTGGAACGCAGCGTTTCGAAAGGAAATAGCTTAAAGCGCTGACCTTAAGCGCTAGTTCTAAACGCTCGCCTTTCAACAAACTCGGACAAGGACAGTTAACTAAATAGCGGCTTGCAGATTCAAAGTTTGCACGCCGCTTTTTTTACTTTGTTCACTGCGCTGACGCGTGAAATCTCACTAAAGCCTCCACAAAGCGAATTGGAGACTGGGGGTCAAGGTTGAAATACAGCGAGGGTTCAATGAGCTCAAGCTCCATTATCGCCCAATTATTACCCTGCTTCACCAAATCAACACGCGCATACAATGCATCACACGGCATAGCAGCCAAGGCTTTTTCAGCGATAGCCAGTTGTTCAGTATCTACTGCGATAGAGTGTAAACTGCCGCCATGCTCTTCTTGTACGCGAAAGTCGCCTTTTTGTGGCACTTTCTTAATAGCATGGCTGAACTCCCCACCGAAATAAAATAATGAATACTCCCCTTCATCAACAACACTACGTAAGAACGGTTGGATCATAAAATCCCGCTGGTGAAATGTATCGTAAAGTACTTTCTGATTTACATGCCCCTCACGCCAGTCGGCAGCAGAAAGTTTGAAAGTATCATCAGCGTTAGCACTCAGCGTGGGTTTAATCACCACAGTGTCACAGCCAAATTGCGCAAACGCTTCCTCTATAACATTGTTATTAAACTCGCTTCTCCACATTGTTTTGACAATAGGAACCCCTTTACTCTGCAAGTCTTTAAGGTAGTGTTTTTCAATATTCCACTTCATCAAGGATATCGGGTTTAATAACACCGCACTCGACGCCTCAATGCCTTCTAAACAAGCTAAAAACTCTTCAGCGTGCTGCTGATAATCCCACGTGCTGCGAACAATAACATAGTCAAACTTATCCCAATTCGGCGAGGCGCTATGCCAAGAGACCGTTTTTACAGTCCACCCGCGTTGTTCGAAAAACGGTATTAATAATTCATCATAGACGAAAAAATCTTCAAGATTATCGGTCGATAAAAAAGCGATAGCAGGCATAACTGAGTCCTCAATTTACACGGGCTTCGGCGCATTAAAGTTTTGTAATAATTTAAGTATCTATACCAAAGTTAAATAGCGTAGACACCGCAATCTGCGTAGACTGCAGCGAAATTAGCACACCTATTATTTTTAACCTACACTTAATCTAAATAACCATCGGAGATCGGCATGCAGTACCCTTGGCTCCTTGAAGGTCACAAAATTTTTCGCGTTGTGATTGTTATACAATTACTCATTGCTGTAGCTATTGGTGTGTTTACAGGTGAACTTTTACCTGCGTTTATTTTTGGTATTCCTATTGCAGCTTTGCCACTTATACTCAGCCTTCAAAATCCTTACTCGGCGATAAGCCGCCATGCTATGGCAATCGGCGTTCAATTGCTAACTGCGCTTCATATTCATCAATCTTTTGGGTTGATTGAAATTCACTTTGAAATTTTTGTACTTCTTGCCTTTCTTTCTTATTTCAGAGACTGGAAAGTGGTTGCAACAGGAACTGCGGTTGTAGCCGTTCATCATATATCGTTCTTTTTTCTACAGGCAGGCGGTGCGCCAGTAATGATTTTTGAAGAAGGTCATGTTGCCTTTACTATCTTGCTTATGCACGCAGCTTTTGCATTAACAGAAGGTGGCGTATTGATGTACATGGCTAAGCAAGCCCATCAAGAAGGTGCAGGCGCGGCCGAACTACGCCTGGCCATTGAAACCATGCAGCAGACTGATGGCAAGCTCGATTTGTCCGTTGAGCTAAATCGCGGCCATAAAATAGTCAGGCCTTTCGCTGAACTTATTGATCAAGTGAAATCTCTCATCGAGCTTGCTTCTAACTTGACTGATGAAGTGGTAAAAGGGGCTTCAAATATGGAGTTAGCGGCTAATAACATGTTTGAAATTAGCAGAAATACTGACCAAGAACTTGCCATGGTGTCGGCATCGTCAGAAGAAATCGCACAAACCATGCAGCTTTCAACAGAGCAAACTACCCTTGCTAGTGATAAAGCGTCGGCAGCGCAAAGTGCCTCCCAGTCGACCCGCGACTCTATTTCTCAATCCAGTAAGACAATAGATTCGTTGCGCAATACGCTAAATGCTGCGGCGCAGACTAACTCGGCTCTTAACGAACAATGTTCACATATTTCTGACGCCATGCGCTCGATTACTGCGGTAGCTGAACAAACTAATTTGCTTGCATTGAACGCTGCTATTGAATCAGCCCGCGCTGGCGAACACGGCCGTGGCTTCGCCGTGGTAGCCGACGAGGTTCGCACACTTGCAATTCGTTCAAAAGAAAGTGCAGACCAAATTACTAGCATTACTGAACAGCTAGTAGCACAAACAGCCAGTTCGGTTGATCAAATGCAAACCTGTATACAACTGGTCGATGAAGCTGTTGTTTCAAGTGATAGTGCCACATCGGCCATGTCAGAAATCATGCAGCAAATCCGCGAAGCCAGCGAAAGTATGACTGAAATTGCCACCTCTGCTGTGGAACAGGAAACCGCGTCAGCTTCCATTGCGCAAAGCACCGCGCGATTGAGTGAACTTACTTCTGAAGAGCTTGCCACCGCTGAGTCGCTTGCAGGTGAAGTTGAAGTATTGTCACAAATATCTCAGCGCATGCGCGGCGCTATTGAACGCTTTAAGCTTTAAGCACAAAACTTAAAGCACTAACGAAGGCGTTTTGCCTCATGCATAAAAAGTCGAGTTGGCTGCTACTAATATTATGGGCGGTGGGTTTACTCGCCGCCTTATTAGTATATGGGCAGCGTCAGCTATCAGACTTCGACCCTAACGGCGAATTGCTGCACCGCACTACTGCGCCAGACTTTGACGCCACCCTCGTTGCAATATTAGAAAAACAGGATATCCAACCAGGTTCTATCATTCATGTGGGAACTCAGTCCCGCTGCTATTGCGATACCCTTACAACACCCCACCAGGCTCAACTCCACTTGAAACTTGGTGACGACTTTCATCAAGTCAGGCTGAATGTAGAAGATGTGCCTGAACTAGCGGCTATGCTTGAGGCCGTGCCGGCCCTTATCGTGTTAGATAAAGAAAAGCAACTTCGCTATCTAGGCCCTTACGCTACAGGCTACGGATGCTTTACCGGTAAAAACCTCGTCGAGCAGGTAGTAAGCTACACCACGCAACTCCCCTATGCAGGCGCTGTTATTAATACTGATGCTACAGGTTGCTTCTGCTAAAACGCTGGCATAAATTATGTAACTCTCTTTGTATCACGTTATATCACTTTAGATAGCGCAAAAAGCCGGCAAACATTGCACGCTCTTTGCTCTATCGTGAAAGCTTTACAAGGAGTCCACTATGTCTAAGCAAGCCACCCTCTATCGCATGGTCACTCCGGAGCATATTTGCCCTTTTGGGCTCAAATCAAAAGACCTGCTCGAAAGAAAAGGCTATAAGGTCGATGATCACCATTTGTCTAATCGAAGTGAAACAGACGCTTTTAAAGAAAAGTACGGTGTGAAAACAACCCCGCAGACGTTCATAGACGATAAACGTATTGGCGGTTATGACGACTTGAGAGATTACTTCAATTTAAAGCAAGAAAGTGAATTTGGATCGCGCTACACACCTATTATCGTAATTTTTTCTTTAGCGGCACTTATCGTATTTGCCCTTATGCTAAAAGGCGGCCTACCGGCAGGATTAGAGCCTTTTATATTGAATTTTATTGGAGTGGCAATGGTGATTCTTGCCCTCCAAAAGCTGCAAGACTTAGTGGCTTTTTCAAACCAGTTTATTACCTATGACCTGTTAGCAATGAAGCAGGTACGATACGCGTATATTTATCCTTTCGCGGAGGCATTTGCCGGGCTTGGCATGCTTGCAGGGCTCCCTGCACTATTGGTTTCACCAGTCTCCATTTTTATCGGCGCTATTGGTGCAGTTTCAGTTATCAAGGCGGTTTATATCGATAAGCGCGAGCTTAAATGTGCCTGTGTTGGCGGAAATAAAGACCTACCCCTTGGCTTTATTTCACTGACAGAAAACCTTGCTATGCTAGGTGCGGGTCTTTATATGCTTGCAAGATGGCTAGCCTAGTCTGAAAGATTATTGAGGCTAGATAACCTGTCGTCCTATTGTGCTTCTTCGATAGGACGACTCATGCCTTTTAGATGAGACACTACGCTGCGGCCCAAGGCACTTAGGTCATAGCCGCCTTCTAGCATACTTACGATACGACCTTCGCAACATGTATCAGCAACGGCGCGAAGCTGTTGGCTTACCCAGAAATAGTCATCTTCTACTAGGCGTAGATGAGCCATTGGGTCTTCAGCATGAGCATCAAAGCCTGCAGAGATAAAAATCAGTTCAGGCTGAAAGTTACGTAATGCATCGAACCAATACTGCACTTTTTTCCTAAAAACGTCTCCTGTAGCACCAGCTTCAAGCGGTACCGAGAGAATATTACTTGCTGAAACCGGCGAGCCACTGTGTGGGTAGAAGGGATGCTGAAAACTACTGCACAACATTATGCGCTGGTCGCCGGCGACAATTTGCTCGGTACCATTTCCGTGGTGCACATCAAAGTCGACAATGGCAACCCGTTTTAGCTCATAGTTTTGAAGCGCGTAGCGAGCAGCTATAACAATGTTATTAAAAATGCAAAACCCCATAGCACTATCGTATGTCGCGTGGTGCCCGGGTGGCCTAGTGGCACAGAAGGCTTGCCGGTCATTGCCTTCCATTACCCAATCGACAGCATTACACCCTGCTCCCGCCGACTCTAGCGCAGCATTTAAACTGTGGCGCATTAAACCTGTGTCTTCATCTAACCAAGCCACGTTGTCTTTGTTTTCTGAATAGAGCGTTTTTTCGTGGTCGTTAAAGATAGATTGAGCTGCATGCTCAAACACACTCTTCACATAATATGGGTCGTGCGCTAGCTTCAGGTAGGCTTCAGCAATAGGAGTGGCGTCAGCATGCTCACACACCATATCGAGTCCTGAAGAAAGCAGTTGGTCGTCAATAGCAAATAGCCGGTCTGGCGATTCGGGATGGTCCTTGCCTAAATCGTGCTTGGTGCCGTGCTTGCCGCGAAATATTTTAATTGTCATGCAGTGATGCCACGTCTAGTACTAACTCTATATCACTGGGGTCGCCAGTAAATTTCCGTTTAAATTTAGCTTGTTCGAAAATAGTGATCATGGGGCTATTATCGCCACGCACATAGGCCATCATTTTCGCAATACCTCTTATTTTTGCTACCGTGATAAGCTCGTTTAATAAGCGGCTTGCCATGCCTTTTCCTTGCTGGGTCTCTCGAGTAACAAAAGCAGCTTCGCAGGTATTGTCGTTTGGGT
Source organism: Alteromonas sp. AWM4_230 (assembly GCF_056158305.1). Classification (NCBI taxonomy): domain Bacteria; kingdom Pseudomonadati; phylum Pseudomonadota; class Gammaproteobacteria; order Alteromonadales; family Alteromonadaceae; genus Alteromonas; species Alteromonas sp. AWM4_230. The sequence goes on from NZ_JBSWTB010000001.1 coordinate 217,036, forward strand.
TGTAGTAAAAACGCCCCACTGCGTGAATAGTAATGCGCGAGCCCTCTTGCCTCACAATACACAGCGCCGCATCAGAGCTTTGATCTACCGACACCAAGTTACACGACTTTTCACGGGACATTTGTTTCGGGTCGTAGTTGTAGCGCAGCCTTAATGTTTCTTTTGTGTGGGAATAAAAGAATTCTTGCAGACGCCTTTCATCCGCCGGATTCAGAGGGCGCATGTAGAACGTTTCGCCTTGAATATTAAGCTTTTTAAGCTGAATAGCTCCCAGTTCTGGGATATCTGTGGGGTACTTTTCTTGGTAATGGGGCACCCAATAATGCTGACGCACTTCTTCTAACAATGCTGCACGGAACTTAGGATGGGCCACGCGAATAAGCTCTAGCGCACGCTCTCGAATACTCTTACCTTTAAGTGACGCTATACCATATTCGGTTACCACATACTGTACATTACCACGGGAGGTGACCACGCCTGCGCCTTCGCTTATACGCGGCGTAATGCGGGAGATAGTTTCATTTTTTGCCGTAGAAGGAAGCGCAATAATGGCTTTACCGCCTTTACTAATAGACGCGCCCGTTACGAAATCAACCTGCCCTCCTATTCCACTGTAAAAGTCATAGCCCAGTGAGTCGGCAACTACCTGCCCGGTTAAGTCCACTTCAAGGGCACTGTTTATGGCAACCATATTGTCGTTTTTGGCAATATTAGTAGGCTTGTTGACATAGCTGCTTGGGTAAAATTCAATATGCGGGTTGCTGTCGATTAAATCGTATAGCTTGCGGGTACCAATGGCAAAACTGGTAACAATTTTACCGGGGTGAAACGTTTTTTTCTTATTGGTAATAGCCCCAGATTCCAACAGTTCGATAATACTGTCGGTAAGCATTTCGCTGTGAATACCCAAATCTTTGTGATTACACAGATATTTCAGCGTGGCGCTGGGTATTTTTCCAATACCAAACTGGAGCGTTGCGCCATCATCCACCAGCATAGATACGTACTGGCCTATACGTTCTGCGACTGTATCTATTGGCGGCGGCGTAACTTCAACAAGCGGCTCCTCCGCTTCTATACACGCCGTTATCTCACTAATATGAATATAGGAGTGCCCTGAGGTTCTCGGCACCTGAGGGTTAATTTGAGCAATGACCTTTTTGCTTTGCCTAATGGCAGACATAGCAATATCTACAGCTGGGCCTAGTGAGCAGTAGCCGAATTCATCAGGAGGGCTTACATTGACAAGGGCTGCATCGAGCGCCAGCGTGCCATCGCTAAACAAACTTGAAATTTCAGATAGGAATACGGGGGTATAGTCGGCGCGACCTTCATCGACAGCTTTTCTCATGGCTTCACCGCCAATAAAAAACGTATTCGCTTTAAAAAGGTTTTTATACTCGTCTTTTACCCACCTCGTATCGCCTAAGGCCAGCATATGCACCAGTTCGATGTCACTGAACCCTTCGCTGTTATCAATAAGGTGCTGCACTAGTGCGTGCGGTACTGCTGCGTTTCCGCCGACAAAGACACGACAACCCGACTTTATCAGCGACGACCATTGCGGCTCTTGAGGTAAGTTAAATGCCATTTCCACCTGCCCTGTTTTAAGCAATATCCCATCATGCCATAAATACAGGTAATTTCATGTATTAACCCGACGCAGCGCTATAAGCGATTAGTCTTACCCTTAAAACGCAGATACAAAAAAGCCTACATCATCGATAGTTACCCCTGCGGCTATCGATAAGTAGGCTTCTCAAAGAGTTTTTAGCTTTTAATTGCGAGGCGTTACTTTTTGTTTAGATTGCTCAGTATAGACTGCCAAGCATAGATGCCTAACGAAGCTCGGTAGCATAGCTTAAGAAAACTAAAGCTAAGCAGTCGTTGCCATGACGCTTAGTACCCTAGTAGCGGAATTTCTCCAACCAATTTCTGAAAAAAGGTGAAATAACGGACTTACTATTCGCAAGTCGGTGCCCATCGTTTAGAAGCAACAGTTGCGCCTTTTGATGGCGGGCATACTTAAGGCTGTTCTCAATTGGCACGATATCATCGTTCCAGCCGTGCACTAGACTAACATAGCCGTCGTACGGAAAGCGTTGAACTTTATAGTTGGGTAAATAAAGCGCTGGCGCCATCAAAAATACGCCTCTGGCAGAGATCTGACTGGCAGCAGCAAGTGATACATAGCCGCCCATGCTCGAACCCACTAATACAACGTCATTACACTTTTCAGCGATAGTTTCCTTTAAGCGCTCTAAGCGGGCTTCGGGACAATCGAGATCTTGATAATCGATACTCTCAACACCAAAGCCCATATCGTTTGCTACATTCGAAAGCGTGGTTATCTTACTGCCCCATGGCCCGCTTTCTTTACCGTGAGAAAAAACAACCGTGGTCATTACCAATATCCCTATGTAAAAAATGAAAAATTTTTTCCCACTCTAGCGTACTTACTCGTTACTTGTCTTCCTTATGGAATAGTTTTTCTACCATAACGTAAAACATGGGAACGAAAAATATGGCTAAGAAGGTCGCTGCAAACATACCGCCCATTACCGCAATACCAATTGCATTTTGGCTTGCCGCTCCTGCGCCACTGGCAAGCGCTAGTGGCGTAACCCCTAAGATGAATGCCATAGACGTCATCAATATTGGACGGAAGCGCTGAGCAGCCGCATTAGATACAGCCGTCATTAGGTCTTCACCGTTTTCGTACTGCTCTTTAGCAAACTCTACAATAAGAATGGCGTTTTTCGCCGCTAAGCCTACCGTCGTTAAAAACGCTACCTGCAGATAAACGTCATTAGGTAAATTAAAGATAAAGGCAGCGGTAACTGAACCCAATATCCCTAACGGCACCACTAGCATAACTGCAAACGGTACCGACCAGCTTTCGTATAGTGCGGCTAAGCAAAGGAATACCACCAGTATTGAAAGCGCATAAAGCATAGGTGCTTGAGACCCTGCCTCCTGTTCTTCATAAGATAAGCCTGACCATTCAATTGCAAAACCAGCCGGCAACTGCTCAACCAGCTTTTGCATTTCAGCCATGGCTTCACCTGAAGAAATGCCTGGTGCTGCACTACCTTGAATGTTTACCGACGATATACCGTTAAAGCGCTCTAACTTGGGCGAGCCATATACCCACTCGGTTGTTGAGAAGGTGCTGAAAGCCACCATTTCTCCGTCGCTGTTGCGCACGAACCATTTCTCAAGGTCTTCTGGCGTCATACGATGAGGAAGGTCCGCCTGCATGTACACCCGCTTAATTCGCCCTTTATCGATAAAGTCGTTCACATAGCTTGAACCCCAAGCAATTTGCAGCGCACTGTTAATATCACTGAGATTTAAGCCAAGTGCAGACGCCTTTTCACTATCAATATTGATTTTAAATTGGGGAACATCGCTCAAACCGTTAGGGCGGACACCCGCCAATTTCGGGTTTTGTGCCGCCATACCTAACAGCTGATTACGGGCATTCATAAGGGCTTCATGACCATTGCCACCGCGGTCCACCAGCTGCATATCAAAGCCTGTTGCGTTACCTAATTCCATAATGGGTGGTGGCACAATAGGAAATGCTGAAGCATCTTGAATCTGGCCAAATGCGCCAAAAGCTCGGTTCATTACAGCAAAGGCCGAGTTACTCTCGTCACGTACACTCCAGTCGTTGAAGTTTAAGAATGCCATACCGGCATTTTGCGCTTGTCCTGCAAAGCTAAAGCCCACTACCGCAAACATACCGTTAACCGCTTCGCTCTCTTCTTCAAGAATGTAGTCTTCCACTTGCTTAATGGATTCGAGCGTACGACCCGCGGTAGCGCCTGGTGGCGTGCTTACCAACACCATCATTCGACCTTGGTCTTCATCTGGAAGGAAGGCACCAGGAAGCTGACTGAAGATAAACACCATCCCGCCAACAAGTAAGCCGTATACAACGAAATAACGCTTAAAACGCTTCGCCATGTGGTTGGTCGTTTTTTGATAGCGGTCGCGCCCTTTGTTAAACGTGCGGTTAAACCACCCAAAGAAACCTTTATTTTTATCGTGATCCTCGGAATGCTGCTTCAATAACGTGGCGCATAAAGAAGGCGAGAGTACGATAGCCACCAACACAGAAAACGCCATCGCTGAAACAATAGTTACTGAAAACTGACGATAAATAGCCCCGGCTGAACCGCTAAAGAACGCCATAGGGATAAATACCGTTGACAGCACCGCGGCAATGCCCACAAGTGCGCCAGTAATCTGTGACATAGACTTCTTCGTCGCTTCAGCAGGCGGTAAGCCTTCTTCTTCCATAATGCGCTCAACGTTTTCTACAACAACGATAGCGTCGTCAACAAGAAGGCCGATAGCCAGCACCATGGCAAACATGGTCAATACGTTGATGCTAAAACCAAAGGCCAATAGCACCGAGAAAGTCCCAAGTAGTACAACAGGTACAGCAATGGTGGGAATAAGCGTTGCGCGCCAGTTTTGAAGAAACAGCAACATCACTAAGAAAACCAACACAACCGCTTCAATAAGCGTATGTACTACTGACTCTATAGAAAGCTCGATGAAAGGCGAACTGTCTACTGGGTAAACCACTTTCACCGTATCAGGTAGGTTTGAGCGCAGCTCTTCAACGCGAGCTTTCACTGCTTTGATAGTGTCTAGCGCGTTTGCGCCAGAAGCAAGGCTTATCGCCATGCCAGACGCTGGTTTGCGGTCATAACGAACAATAACATCGTAACTTTGCGCACCCAGCTCGACTCGGGCCACATCACGCACACGTACCTGAGAACCATCCGTGTTCACACGTAGCACGATATTTTCAAAATCTTCAACGGTTTGAAGGCGGCTTTGCGCCTGAATAGTGGCGTTAATTTGCTGATTTTCGATAGCAGGTAACCCGCCCAACTGACCTGCTGAAACATCGGTATTTTGGACCTGGACTGCGGCCTGTACGTCAGTTGGAGTTAGGTTGAAGCTGTACAACTTGTCTGGGTCTAGCCAAATACGCATAGAGCGCTGCGCACCAAAAACCCGTACGTTACCTACACCGTTTACCCTGGAAATAGGGTCCTGAAAGTTAGAGACGAGCATGTCACTCAGATCATACTGCGTCATCGAATCGTCTTCAGAATAGAAGCCTACGGCTAATGCAAATGCACTATTTGCCTTGGTAACCGTAACTCCCTGCTGCTGAACCTGCGTTGGCAGTAAAGGTAACGCACCCTGCACCTTATTCTGAGTCTGTACCTGGGCAATATCAGGGTCTGCACCTGGCTCAAACGTCAGAGTAATTGACATGCTACTGTTAGAGCTACTTGCCGAGAAATAACGTAGGTTATCGATACCCGTTAAGCTTTGCTCAATGACCTGCGTTACCGAGTTTTCAACGGTTTCTGCAGAAGCACCAGGATACGTTGCCGAGATAGTAACCGACGGTGGTGCTACCTTAGGGTATTGTTCAATGGGGAGTGAGGTTATCGCCAACACACCCGCCATCATTGTGATAATTGCCAGCACCCATGCAAACACGGGCCTGTCTATGAAAAAACGAGCCATATTACTTAAATCCCTTGTTTGCTATCGTGAGCCACGTGATGACGGTTGCCATTCAGACGGGTTAACTTTCGCCCCAGGCTTTACCTTCTGGTAGCCAGTTACAATGACTTTTTCGCCTTCGCTCACGCCATTTATTACAACGTACTGGTCGCGGTAGACCTTGCCGATTTCTAAGGTTCGGCCTTCTACCTCATTGTTCTGGTTCACTACGTAAACCGAAAGCGAACCGTCTGGCTGGCGAGTCGTCGCACGTTGAGGAACCAAAAGCGCATTTTCGCGACCAGTAATAACATGGCCCTTTACAAATAAGCCGGGAAGCAACACACCATCAGGGTTTGGCATTTCGGCGCGAAGGGTAACTGAGCCCGTAGATTCATCCACGGTCACTTCAGAAAACTTCACACTACCTGTTTGTTCGTAGCGCTTGCCCGTGACTTCATCTACTGTTAGTTCAACATCCATTGAGCCTTGCTTACGCATAGACTGGCGTAGCGTGATGATAGACGCACCAGACTCCTGCATATCAATATAAACAGGGTCTAATTGAGTAATAGTGGCTAGCTGTTGTGCCTGGTTGGTAGTAACCAACGTGCCTTCGGTGACATATGAACGGCTAATTCGACCGCTTATAGGCGCGTATACCTTGGTGTAGCCCATGTTTACCTTTGCCACATCAACTGCCGCTTCGGCTACGCTGATAGCGGCTTGCGCTTGGTCTTTTTGCGCAATTACGTCGTCGTACTCCTGCTTACTTACTGCATTTTGTGCAACAAGGTCGTCGTAACGTCGCGCCTTAGCTTCCAAGGTCTTTAAATTTGCTTGAACGCTTTTCAGATCCGCTTTGGCACTGTTTAATTGGGCCAGGTAACGCGCTTCATCTATTTGATATAGCTGTTGCCCTTTTTCCACATATGCGCCTTCTTCAAACAAGCGCTCAGTGATAACACCATCCACCTGAGGGCGCACTTGCGATTGGCGCGATGGACTTATCCGCCCAGGCAGCACCATTTCATGTACTACAGGTTGCTGTTTCAGCGTAACTACCGACACCGATGGTGCAGGCATACCTTGCTGAGCACCTTGCTGTGCTTGCTCGCCTTCATTCGAACACCCAATAACACCTAATAGTGTTATTAGTGCTGCAGTAACATAAAAAATGCGACTCATAAATTTTCTATTTCCCAATAACTTTCACATAGAACGCGATTTGCGTTCTATACGGATAAATTAAACGTAAGTTTTGCTTCCAATGCGCCGATTCATCCTGCTCCTATAACTTGGACGTGAGGATAATCGAAAAAGACGTGGCATAGTTAAGCGATCATTGATACGAATCTACGCTCTTATAGGTCATATTGTGCGCATTTATCACATACAAGAAAAGTCAATGAAGCTGAAGTTACCGATGTTGTCGGTCAATTACCGAAGCCTGTATACATTATGCGAATAATACGAAGTTGAACGCCAATACACGTTCTATTTAAACGAATAATAGCGGCTAAGAGTTTGATAGGCGTGAATGACCGCTTGAGCATCTTGCTGTGTTCCACCTTTGTCAGGGTGGGCCGATTGAAGCGAGCGTTTGTAGACACGTTTTAACTGCAGCAGCGTGATAGGCTCGTTCAGGGAAAGACCAAGCAAAGCATGCGCTTTTTCAATATCACCTTGCGTATAGCTAACAGTATCTCCCTTCAGCATCCTTTCCCAAAACGCGTTTAGCAGGTTATCGACCGTATCGCGATCAGCCTCTTCAAAATTCTCCCAATTTAGATAATACGCAGCAAGTGGATCAGGGTTTTCCAGAGTCGTCACACCTAGACCATCATTGCTTTGCGTCAAATGACTCTCGTTAAGCGGGTCTAGCTTTATGCCAAGTGCGTGAATCTCTAACACACCTTCGTTTTGTTCTATCCAATACTGCCTCAACTGATACAGTGCATGAAACAGAATAAAGTGCGTTTTAAAAAGCATGAGCGGGTCACGCAAAGCATCTTCATCGAAAAGCTGATAAGGCGGCTTTTTTAAATTTTCAATAAGCGCATATTCAGTAATACCATTGATAAACTGGCTTTTTTGCGTCGATAAGATATCAACGAGGAGTTCAGCTTGCATTGCGTACGTGTGACTGGCGTCCGGTTGTGTATACAAAACCTTAGTACCTATAACTTGATGCCGATAAAAAGACAGGACCAGTGTACAAAGATGTTGCACGCGGGCCTAGTCGAATTTTTCTTTAACGAAAGTAAACCAAATTGCCGCTTTCGCTGTTAAAGTAGGTTGGTCAAACTAAAAAGAATAACTTTGGAGTTCCCTTGAAAGCACTCATTGCCCTTACCAGTATTGTTGGTTTTTTGATGGTGGTGTTACCCGGACCACTATATCAGTATGCTGGTGTCAGTTTAGGCACCGCAATTACGTCACTACGCTTTGGTGTATACGTAGGTGGTGCAGCGTTAATACTCATTATTTTACAAGTATTGATTAATCGTAAGAACGTAAGTTGGGGTAGTACGTTTGTATGTGCTGTTCTTGCTTTAGTAGCCGTTGGCATGCCCGTTAGCATGATGAGTAAAGCTAGCGCCGTACCGCCAATTCACGATATCACCACTGATGTTACAAACCCGCCTGAATTTGTTGCCATTGCACCGCTTAGAGAAGGTGCGCCAAATTCTATTGCCTATGAAGGCGGTGATGTGACGAAGCAACAGCTTGAAGCATACCCTGAAATTAAAACTCAGCTGCTTCCTCAACCTATAAACGAAGTTTATATGGCTGCTGAAAAAGCCATAGAAGCTCTGGGTTGGGAACGCGTAAATGAGGGCGCACTGCCAAACACACTAGAAGCCACAGATACAACGGCGTGGTTCGGTTTTAAGGACGATGTGGTTATTCGCTTAACAGTTAAAAGCGACGATACCCTTGTTGATATTCGCAGTAAGTCGCGCGTAGGTAAAAGTGACTTAGGCAAAAATGCTGAACGCATCGAAACCTTTATGGCCGAGTTAAGAAATCAACTGGGTTATCACTAAACCAACCTGAAAAGCTCAGCAGATATATAAGAGCCCGACAGTGAATCACTGTCGGGCTTTTTATTTTTATCAAACGGGCTAAACACAGCCATTAAAAACAGAGCTCGGTTTTGTCGTACTAGTGCGCGAGTTTGAGTACCACAACGCCGGCCACAATAAGCGCCACGCCAAAGTAACGCGCTAAGGACGACGGGTCGCCGTAAAACATTACGCCTACTAAAAACGTGCCCGCGGCACCTATCCCCGTCCATACAGCATACGCTGTACCTATGGGTATTTGCTTTTGTGCCATCCAAAGGCAAAAACCACTGGCAGCCATGAAACCTATGGCTAGCAGAATTCCCATAATGCGGGTTTCCGCCTCTTGCGACATCTTAAGTCCTACGGGCCACCCAATTTCCAGTAAGCCCGCAACAATCAAATAAATCCAGCTCACTTATGTATCCTTCAAAACAGCAGGTTTGGCTTATTTGTAAAAGTATACTTATGCGTTGAAAGCAAGATACTCAACGCACCTTAGTATTTTGCTATTCAGCGTTTTTTCACTAAAGGCTTGCCAGTTGAATACTGACCATTCCAAGTACCGCCGCATTTAATCGATTAAACCAGCGCCAAAAGTTGGGCCGCTGCATATGATGGGCAAAACGTGCTGTAAGCGTACTTAAACCGATAAACCACACGATAGATGCACCTATCGCTCCACCCACAAACCACCATTTATTTTCCTGCCACTGGCTCGCCAGATTACCCATTAGCAGCAATGTATCTAAATAAAAGTGTGGATTTAGCCAAGTTACTGCTAGCGCAATAAGTAGCGCTTTTTTAAACGACAGCTGCTTTTGTGCCATTTCTAATACAAGGGCATCATTAGCCAGCGAAGACTTTATTTTGTTAAACGCAATCCACAACAAAAACGCTACGCCAGCCCACTTGGTTACCGTAACTAGCATTGGATACTCTTGCAGCAATAAGCCAAAGCCCATAGCACCCAAACTAATAGAGATGGCATCGCTTAGAATAAACAGTAAGACAAATAGTGTGGTCCACTGTTTTTTCATGGACTGCTCAATCAGAAAGCTGTTTTGCGCACCTACTGCGATAATAAGGGTGCCGCCCATTACAAAACCACTGGTTACTGCCGCTAACATGCCAAATGCCTCTTAAAATAATAAATTGAAAGTACGGTTCTATTGCTCGGTCTTTCGTTGCTTGGCTTTATGGTGCCTAACGTTAGGTGTAGCCGGCCAACCAAGAATTTGAAGTGGCGCTATTTTATACAGCTTGCGATGCTTAATTAAATTAATGATACTTGTATTCAATAAGTAAAATTAATAACTTTAACTTTCCTTTCACAGGCTTTAAAAATGCTCGATTACGATGCCCTTCGATGCTTTCATGAGGTACTGCGCTATGGTGGTTTCGAAAAAGGCGCTCAGGCGCTAAACCTTACGCAATCTGCTGTTTCACAAAAAATAAAACGTCTTGAACAAAGTGTTGGCGGGCCTGTTATGGTGCGCACTAAACCCCTTCGTGCTACACCGTTGGGGCAAGAATTGCTTTCCCATATACAAAAAGTGAGTGTGCTAGAAGAAGCACTGAATATAAAAAGTGGTTTAGAAGCCTCGGCGGTACCTATCAGCGTAGCGGTGAACAACGATGTGCTCGCTACTTGGTTTTCGCAAGTTATGGCAGCATTCAGCGATAAGCGGGCCAACCCAGTTCACATTGTTAACGCGGATCAAACCCAAACACGAGACATTCTTCAGCAAGGTCGCGTTATGGCATGTATTAGTCAAACAGGTACACCGGTTACTGGCGGTCAGTCAGTGAGACTGGGCACCATGCGCTATCAACTTTATGCGTCACCGCGGTTTATTGAGCGATATCTTCACAAGGGCATAACGCCTGAAAATGTGATGAATACGCCAGGCCTTTTATATGATGAGTACGACGTTACGTTACTTACTGACTATCAAAGGGAATGCTTAAATATTGCACCTACCTTTACCACGTGTCACTGGTATCCCTCGTCTCATGGTTTTGTAAAAATGGCGCTGGACGGCGTGGTGTGGGCCCTACTCCCGACTCTTCAGGTGGCACAAGAAGTGAAAGAAGGCGAGCTTATTGCGCTTTTCCCAGATAAAGCGCTAGCTATTCCTCTTTTTTGGCATTTTGCAACGCTCGAGTCGGCTGCGCTTGCCGACCTTACTAAAGCTGTTAAGCAAGTCGCGAAGGCACAATTAAGATAACGCCACATCAAGAGCTAGTGGCAAACACCGCGTTTTTACGCTTTTCTTTGACGCTATACATCAATTTGTCGGCTTTGTTTAGCAAACTCGGCAAGTCTTTGTAGCGTTCTTTTGTAATGTAAGCACCTACACTCGCCGTGGTATTTATCACCACGTTTTCTGTTCTGATATCACGCTCGGATAAGCTTTCCTCAATGCGGGCGGCCAATCGCTCAGACTGACCTTCACTGTAGCAGTGACTTAATACCACAAACTCATCGCCTCCTAAGCGCCCCACGGCGTCTTGCTCGCGACAGCGACTCATTAAAATTTTTGCAACCACCTGCAAGACCTTATCTCCTGCGTGGTGTCCGTATTGGTCATTAATCTCTTTAAATTTATCAATATCAATGAAAAGCAGTGTTAAGTAGCCACCCTCTTTGTTGAAATTATTCAGCAGCGACTGCGCCACACCTTCCCAACCGGCGCGGTTTAACACATTACATAAAGAGTCTGTAGATGCGCGTTTAAATGCACTAAGCCTGTCGTCATTAAGCTTTTTCACTTTTCTTGACGTTGCAATGGCAAAAATAAAGGCCTCGATAGTTATCCCTAATACAAGGGAATATCGATATAAAAATGGCGATACTTCTGTAAAAACCAAACGGAAAAGCATGGACAAAACCATCACTGCAATCCCAAGCATGACCAAATTTGCACAATGCACCTTACGATAGGCAGCATAAACACAACTTGATAGCGTGCACGTCATAGTAATAAGTGTAATTAGACTTAACATGCTGTTAATTTTCATAGCATCTGAGACTGGGAGGATAAGCTGGACTACTGAAAACGCCAATGCTGCACATGCCATCCCAAGCATAAATTGGCGCTGCCAACCTTTTAGAAGCGCTTTAAAATCAAGTAGCTGATCTAAGAATTTCACACCTGCAAAAAGGGTAATTCCAGCAAATAGTAAATGCAGTTGGAAATTCGCAAGCAAAGCGACGTGTGGAAATACAATGTTCAACAACCCTTCTTGAAGCAAAAAGAATACGCCAGCACTGAAAACGTAAAAGCTATACGAGTACAGGCCATAGTTGCGCATACTAGCCCCCAGCATGCCTACGTATAAAGTAAGTGCCAAACAAAAGCCAATAAATAAGCTCATTGTGAGGGTGTGAATAGAAGCAAACTTATGAAAATCACTAAGCTGCGTCACTTTAAACGATACGCGGCGTTCCACCTGTGCGTTGATATCTAGATAAAGGCGGTTGTTTGAACTGTTGATTATGTATGCTTCAAATGCACTAGGTAATCTTTCAACTTTGCGCATTTTGCTATCGTATAGCTGGTTGTAATTAATATAATTACGCGGAAAATACAGAACATGCTGCGCATCGACATTACAGCTTAGCGCAAGTCGCTGATCACCCGCTTTAAGAAGAAAGGTTGTTGAAGTGGGTGCATCAATTTCGTTTTCGAAGTTACATTTAGCAAGCGAGTGGGAACTTATTGCACATAAAACAAGCCCTATTAATAAGCGAATAAAATTACCTGACACACGCCATGTCATAGATTTGCTTCCTACTGGTACCGCAGCTAAATCCATGTAGCAAAAATATCCCTGTACGGCTATTACACTAAGATAAGTTATGCTTGGTTATATTAAGGTATAAAAACCAACACACATTAAGTTTAGTTTATAATTTTCAGTTCGCTCAAAAAATTTTACTTTTATTTAACGTCGTTCAATGGCTGGTATTGCAAAATAAGCATCTAAGTCTGACTCTTTTAATGCATCGAGTTTGCGCTTTCTCTGTGCCCTTTGGTTAATGGTTTCTCCAAATACTTCCATGTGCAAATCGGCTATAAGGGCCTTACCTTGTTCTTTGCTGATTAAGCCTATGACTTCACCGGCGTGCATGAATCCTTGCACTCGATACTTTTCTGCCTCTACTTTTTTCCCATCTTTACTTGCCTTGTAAAGGCTTAACAATTGCGCTTTACAGGCGTCTAAAAATAGTTGTTTTTCAGTCTCGTTTTGCATTTTCGCATCCCTTTTATTTGCTCGTATACCTTAGCGGTAAATCACAAATATAGATAGCAGCCAAGAAAAGGGGCCTTACGTTCATTCCTATGCCCTAACAATGACTACAACTAAAGTTCATTGGTGAAAATGAGGTATACCTCCTACGCTTAGCTAAGTGCTAGAGGTTTAATCTTCTAGGAAGTCACAAGTAAAAAAGCGAGCTCCTTTATGCGAATACCAACACTTCTAGGTATGGCCACTTTCTTGGTATTTACCCCCGCTGCTGAAGCTAAAGAGGCAGCACATGGAAATGCTCATCATTGGCAAACGTCCCCTCACCACTTGTCTGCTCTTGTGGGCACTACCTACACGAAAGAGTGTGGCAATGCATTTACCTTGGGCATCGATTACGAATATAGGCTTAGCGACTTTTTAGGTGTGGGGTTTGTTGCTGAATACGCGTTTGAAGATTTAGATGCCTACACTTATTTACTCGTCGCTGACCTTCACATCACCAACAATTTTATCGCTCAAATAGGCCCTGGCGTTGAGTTCCACGGCAGCCATAAAATGGAAGTAGCCCGAGTAGGCTTATTGTACGAGTTTGAAATGTCGGGCTTTACCGTGTCGCCCCAGCTTCATTATGACTATCACCGAAACCACAAAAGTGCGGTTGTTGCTGGGTTAGCAATTGGTATGTCGTTCTAAACCACCTGCCCTGCTGCCCAGCCGCTACTCCACGCCCACTGGAAGTTAAAGCCGCCGAGCCAGCCGGTAACGTCAACCACTTCGCCAATGAAGTAAAGGCCTTCTACGTTTTTAGCCATCATGGTTTTTGATGAAAGTTCGTTGGTGTCTACGCCACCTATGGTGACTTCCGCTGTTCTATAGCCTTCTGTGCCATTGGGCTTTATTTGCCAATTTTCTAGCGTGTCAGCAATAGCCTCGCATTCGCCGTGGGTAAGCTGTTTCACCGGTACATTGCGCCAGTTATGATATTCAATAAAGCTTTGCACCATGCGTTTGGGGAATACTTTATTTAAGCAGGTAGCAAGTAGTGCGTCTGGCGTTTCGGTGCGAGCAGTTTGTATAAGTGCAGTGGCATCGTCATTTGGCAGCGTGTTAATGCTTAAGCTGTCACCCGCCTCCCAATAACTTGAAATTTGGAGCATAGCAGGGCCGCTCAAACCACGGTGAGTAAAAAGCATCGCTTCTTTAAACGTGGTGTCGTTACAGCTGGCGTATACGTCAACGGCTATACCGCTAAGCTCTGCCAGCGTCTCTTTGTCTTTATCGTGTAAGGTAAAGGGCACAAGAGCGGCCCGTGTGGGTAATACGTTCAGGCCGAATTGCTGCGCAATTTTATAACCGAATGGCGTTGCCCCCAGCTTTGGCATACTTAAACCACCGGTCGCGATTACTAAAGACTCACAGCTATATTCGCCGTTCGACGTAGTTAGTAAGTACCCACCTTCAACCTTTTCTACGCTTGTAATTTCACAGCGAGTAGTAATGGTCACGCCTGCTTTATTGCATTCGTTCAGCAACAAATCGACGATGTCTTTTGCGCTGTCATCACAAAATAGCTGACCTAAGGTTTTTTCATGATAGGCAATACCATGTTCGGCAACCAAACCGATAAAGTCCCACTGGGTATAGCGGCTTAATGCCGACTTACAAAAGTGAGGGTTTTGCGATAAGAAATTGGCAGGTTCTGCATACATATTGGTGAAATTGCAGCGTCCACCACCTGACATAAGGATCTTACGGCCAACTTTTTTGGCATGATCGAGTACTTCTACGCTGCGTCCGCGCGCGCCTGCCTGTGCCGCGCAGAAAAGCCCTGCTGCACCAGCTCCAATAACGATAACATCGCGCTTAATCACCCTGTATTCACCTTACATCAAGCTAAAAATACTTACGCTCATTCAAGCGTAGGTTAAGAGTTCGGGATTATACGTAATAAGCCTTGCTGCACAACGCAAAGCCCAATCTTACTGTAAATTTAATCTAGTTCTTTAGTAGAAAATTATGGGTTTTAATACTTTTTAACAATACTAAAAGATTTTTAATTCGCCTATAACTACGCACCAGAATTGAGGTGCAACTCAATTTGAACGAACAAACGAACAAAACAAGCAGTAACTACTTCACAAATTACAGAGGATTGTATCCATGGAAGAGTTCTTAGCATCACTCGATATTAATGAGTACCTGCCTGCCGCATTAGCTTGGGCTACCAATATACTTCTAGCCTTGGCCATTCTAATTATTGGTCTTTGGGTAGCGAGTAAGGTGTATAACGCTATCGTCGCCATTGCGAATAGCCACCCTCAACTTGATGACACCCTTTTTAAGTTCTTTGGTAGCGTAGCGCGCTATACCATTCTTGCTTTTGTTGGCATAGCGGTACTTAATCGCTTTGGTGTACAAACAGCATCTATTATTGCGCTGTTAGGTGCCGCAGGTTTAGCGATAGGCTTAGCACTTCAAGGTACACTATCTAACTTGGCTGCAGGCGTCATGCTACTTATCTTCCGCCCCTATAAAGTAAATGACTTTGTCGATGCTGCGGGTAAGTTCGGTAAAGTAACTGAAATCGACTTATTTACTACTATTTTGCAAACCTTCGATAATAAGCAAATTATCATTCCAAACAGCCAAATTTGGGGCGAGCAAATTGTTAATCACTCTCATCATGAAATTCGCGGTGTAGATATGACCTTTGGTATTGCCTATAACGAAAACATTGATGCCGCTCGTGCCGTTATCGATAAAGTGTTGGCAGACCACCCGCACGTACTTAAAGACCCAGCACCATTTGTTGAAGTGTCTACTCTTAACGATAGCTCAGTAGACTTTATTGTGCGTCCATTCTGTCACGGTGAACACTACTTCGACATCCTGTTCTCAGTGCCAGAGCAGGTTAAAAAAGCGCTAGATGAAGCGAATATCGAGATTCCGTTCCCGCACCGTAAAGTGATTGTGGTAAACGAAAACGCATAGCGCGCAGGTAAAAAATAACGTCCTAATAAGCAAAAGGGCAGCCAATTGGCTGCCCTTTTTATGTTCTGGTTTTAGTCAGTTATGAACCGACTTATGCCTTATCTTTTTTAGGAAACACCGCCAAGGGGTGCGTAGTAATTAACTGAACGAACGCTCGAGTATTTGGCTTAATGGCATTTTCATGACTTACTCGTACTTTAAGTTCATCGCCGCTGTCTAGCATAACTGCATAAAGTCTGCTTTCGCCCTCATAGCGCACCCACTCTACCGTACAGTTAGTTTCGCTGTGAGCTGCATCTAAACTTAAATCGTCAGGGCGTACGAGCAAATCTACATTGCCGTTAGCACCTTGAAGCGGCGTTCCAGGCACCTTGCCAATTTCAGTAACGACCGTTTTGTCTGTATTTACTTCGCTAGCATCAAAGGTTGCACTTAAGAAGCTTGCTTCACCCATAAAGCGCGCCACAAATCGACTAGCTGGCGAAGAGTAGCAGGCTTCAGGTGTGTCTAGTTGCTCCAACACGCCTTTGTTTAATATGCCCACTCTATCACCAACACTTAACGCTTCTTCCTGATCGTGGGTTACCCAAATTGCAGGCACGCCCGCCTTTTTAAGCGCATCGCGAATTTCCCAACGCAAGCTGTCTTTTAGTGCTGCATCTAGGTTTGAAAGGGGCTCGTCTAGCAGGACAAAAGAAGGTTCGTGCGCAAGGGTTCTTGCTAGCGCAACACGCTGCTTTTGCCCACCGGAAAGACGTGCAGGTTTAGCATCGCGGAAATTATCTAGGCCTAATAATTTAAGCCAATGGTCGGCAAGCTTAGTGTCTTTTAATCGAAAGCATACGTTTTGCTGAACAGTAAGATGGGGAAACAGCGCGAAGTCTTGGAACACCATGCCCACGTTACGCTTTTCAGGCGGCACGTGTTTGCTTGCTGTACTTTCCCAATTACCTAGGCTCATTGCGCCTTCTGAAATAGGGATAAGCCCTGCCAATGCCTGCAAAATAGTCGTTTTACCGCAGCCAGTTGGCCCCACCAACATCAGGATTTCGTCTTGCCCAAGCTCAAGATTTAACTTGTCGACAACGCGGGTAGACCCATAATTCACTGACAAATTACTTACACTAAGCATTACGAACGATCATCCTCGGTAACGGTAAACTGGGCTTTTCTTTCGCCCGACAGCATGAGAATTAATCCCACACCAGATAATAAAACAAGTAGAAGGCCAGGTACGGCAGCACGTCCAAAGTAACCCGCCTCGTAAACACGCCACATGTAAGTGGCTAAGGTTTCAAAACCTGTAGGCCCCAACATCAGCGTGGCAGGCAGCTCACGCATGGCTTCTAAAAATACTAAAGCAGCCCCTGCAATCATACCACGAAGGGTAAGCGGCAGCGTAACCCGTATAAAGGCTTCCCTTGGGCTAGCACCAAGTACGCGGGCAGCTTTAACCAACCCCGAATCTATATTCTCGGCGGTACTTCTAACACTTCCCACCGCAAGAGGAATAAAACGCAGTACATAGGCCATAACCAATAAACTTAAAGTTTGATACAGCGCAGGTAAGTACTTAAGGCCCACGTACACCAGCGCTGTTCCCATAACTATACCTGGTACACCAAAGCCGAAATAAGTAATACGCTCCATAAAGCGGCCAGCTTTGCCTGCAATAGCCGCGTGAGCAACCGGAATGGCAAGAAGCACGGCCACAATCGCGGCAATAAATGACGCATGGGCTGAATTCCATGCATAGCTTAATTCAAAGCCACCTGTGCCCTCTCGCACTAACCACAGCGTGAAAATAGCTAGGGGAAGTACAATAGCCATAAATACAACGGGCATGGTCGCAAGCAACATTAGGTTGCGCTGCCAGCGTGCAGGAAATAAAGATAAGTGCTTTCCTGGGCGTTCTTGCGCCCCACCTATTCGGCTTTCTATAAACAGAATAAGCCCAACAATCACCATAAGCTGCAGACTTAGCATAGCCGCCTGGCTCAAACCAAAAGCGTTATATTCAACAAAGATAACGCGGGTAAAGGTGTCGAAGCCCATTATTGCGGGTGTGCCAAAATCAGATAACGCGTAAAGCGCAGCAAGAAGTGCCCCCGCAGCAACGCTGTTTACTACGCGCGGTAGCACCACACGCCATAAGCTAGCACCTAACGACAGACCTAGCGTACGCGCCGCGTTAACTAAGCTTGCATCTAAACTCAACAGGCTCGAGCGTGTTGTCATCATTACAAAGGGATAGGTGTATAGGCTCATGACCAACGCCGAGCCCCACAAGCCGCTAATAGGGGGTGTGCTAATTCCTAGAACGTTTTCAATCTCTCCGCCAATACCAAATGAGAAGTACATGGCGAATGCGCCAATATAGCTAGGCAACGCCAGTGGCGCAGCAAGTAGAATTAGCCAGAAGCGCTTGAACGGCATTTGCACATAGGCGGTTAAAAAGGCAAGGGGTACACCAATAAGCACCGAACCAATGATGGTAAGTACTACCAATGAAATAGTATTGCCTAGTACACGAAGGTTATGGGTATCGAAAAGCTGGGCACTATCTTGAGCTAAAGAAAACAAAACGCCGACGGGCAATAAAGCCATCAGCGCAATAAGTAGTGCCAGTGGATACGACTTTGGCCAGTTTGTCACAGTACGCCAGCTTCCCTCATAAGGTTAAGTGTTGGGCGTAAATCAGCCAGTTTACGAAGATCCATTTCAGGTGGCGAAAGCGTGCTTAAATCCGCCAAGCCTTGTGGTGGTTCAACCCCTTGAACCAAAGGTATTTCATATGCCTCGCGAGCAAGGTAAGACTGTACTTCGTGCGACAGCAGATACCGGATAAAGTTAACCGGTAAGTCACCGTCGCTTAATGCCACAATGCCAGACGCATTAACCAAGCAACCTGCATCGCCTTTGCTGTAAGCAAGGGCCACATTTGCGTTTGGTTTACCCGATTTAAGGCGAAGAGTGTAGTAGTGATTTGCAAAGCCAATATCTACTTCGCCACGTTCAACGCCCATCACTACACCAAGTTCACCCGCATACTTTTTCGAATGCTTGTTAATGCCTTTAAGCCATGATTTAGTGGCTTTATCGCCTTCCAAAATACGCATGGCGGTGACGAAAGACTGAAATGATGAATAAGCCGGTGCCCAGCCCACTTTCAAATCGCTATCAGCTAACGCCATCACGCTTTCCGGGATTTGTTCGGGCTTAACGCGCTCTGTGTTATACGGCAGTGTACGCACACGCCCAGTTACCGGTGACCAGCTAGGGTACTGAAAATCTTCGCGAAGCTGCGAACGCAAGTCATCAGGCAATGGCTTTGCAGCGCCAGCATCAGTAACAACGCCAATAGAACCGGTGTCTACAGCCCAAAACAAATCAGCGCGTTTAACGCCCGCTCTTGTTTCAGCAACAATGGTATTTGCCAGTGCTGCTGAGCCGCCGCGTCTAACTTTTAGGTTCAACTTGGGGTTGCGCTTTTCAATGGCTTTTAGAACATTCTCATACAGACCGCCTTCGCCACGCCCTAAATAGAGTGTGAGATCACCTTCTAATTTAGGTAAAGACTCAACTGACACACTGCCAGTTTGGGTCATAGCGAGGGCAAAACTAAACGGCAAACCAGTTAATGCACCGGCTGCAGCTAAGCCTTGTAAGAATGTTCTACGTTGCATACCCCTTCCTTAAAATACGTCTTTACGACTTTGTTCTACTTCAACTAGCAGTGTACGAGCGCGATCAAGTTTAGCCTGCATAGACTCTACTACTTTGCGTACTGCATCTACGCCAGTATCTTTCGAAATGGCTTGCGGAAGCGTTACGTTAAAATCTTTTTCTAGATCTTCAACCAAGGCTGCGTCTTTTGCAATCAAGTCACCCTCTACACCTTCAAAACGTTGAAGGTAGGTGTCGTGCACTAGTGTTGTTGCAACCTCGTGAAGCTGCTCTGCATATTTAGCAACAACGCGATCAAGACGTGTTTTGATATCGTCGATAACTTCAGGCCCTGTAGTCGGCTCTTTTTCAGTGGTTTGAACCTTGCCTACCAGACCTTTCTTCTGATATTGAGACGCAAGTTTAACTGCGCCTAGCGCCTGCCACAAGGCATGATTTAGCTTCTCTTGCTCTACGCGCACGTCAGAAACTGGCTTACCTTCATCAATAGCTACCTTTACACCATAAATACCTTGCCAAATAGAAGCATAGATAGGCACGTACTGGGTTTCGATAGCTGAGTGGAAGTCTACTTCTTCCCAATACTCAATTAGCGCGTCGGTTTTAAGCGATTTATCTTTTGCTTCATACGCATCAACAACACTGCCAAATTTACTTTCTAACCAATGTACTTCTTCGGTGTATTCACCAATATGCGCATGCAAGTTGTTTACGTGATCACCAATGGCACCGTTAGCAAGCGCCTGTGAAGAAAACATCGAAAAAGTAACGGCCGAAGCCATTACTAAAGCACTTATTTTTTTCAGTGTTATTGTCATATTTTTTCCTAAAACGTTTGTCTTTTTTCGCAAATGATACTTATTATCATTAATCAAGTAAAGGTAACTAAACGAGGCTACACGCTAAGTAACGCAGTACATGAACCTTTAATTTCACTGCATTTTCAACGCACAATGATGCAATTAAGTTCATTAACCCTCGCTGAACACTTTGATATTCAACGCAATTTGCAAAACGCTAGATCATAATTGGGTTACATTTTAATGAAAATAGCGACCAAGTATACGCATATATAAATTAATGAATATTCACAAAAGACTAAACGAAAAAAGCCCGCAACAATTGTTGCGGGCTTTGAGTATTTAACGCCTTTTAAAAATTAAAGGCTATCTAACATGGTTTGGGCATCGCTTACATCGAAACGACCAGGGTCTTCAACGTTTAGCTTTTTAACTTCGCCATCTTCTACAAGCATAGAATAACGAAGCGAACGTAAGCCACCGAAGTTACCTGTACTCATGTCTAAGCCAATTTGCTTGGTAAAGAAACCATTGCCGTCGGCTAGCATGGTAATTTCTTCTGCATTGTTTGCTTTACCCCACGCATCCATAACGAATGCATCGTTCACACTTAGGCAAATAATATTATCAACACCTTTTGCCTTAAGCTTATCAGCAAGCGCTACATAGCCTGGCAAATGTGCTTGTGAGCAAGTAGGTGTAAAAGCGCCGGGTACAGCGAATAGTACAACGCGCTTTTCTGAAAACAGTTCGTTCGTTCCTGGGTTAGTTATTTCGCCATTTACTAAAAGGCTAAAATCTACTTCAGGCAAAGTGCCCCCAACTTGTATCATGCTACTCTCCTAGATTTTTTTGACACAAATACACATCAAATCTGTGTTTTTTGCTTTCAATAGCCATTGATGCTTTTATTCCTGCCAGCACATCTGCACTGTTTGGGCGTTTAACCACTACCCGGTGCGTAGCTAGCTCTAGTGCTGGCGGTAACAGCGCATCTGCGTCTGGGTCATGACCAAGCAGTTGCTGAAACAGCCGCATTTCCTTTTTCACCAAGGCTGACTTCTTTTTATGTGGGAACATGGGGTCTAGATAAATAGCGTTCACATTCTCACCAGTGAAGTATTGCATTACCTCAGCGCTATTTCCATGTTGAAGCGACATTTTAGCTGCAAGTTCTGGAAAACTAAGTGCTAATCTGCGAATACCATCTTCAAGTAAGGCGGCAACCACAGGCGATCGCTCTATCATTGTGACCTTGCAGCCAACGCTTACCAAAACAAAGGCATCACGACCTAGCCCAGGCGTTGCATCTACCACATGCCACGCTTCATTACCTTTAAGGCCAATGGCTTTAACAATAGGCTCTTTGCGCCCGCCACCGTGCTGTTTGCGATACAAACTAGCTGGCGAAGCAAAATCTACCTCTACAGGGTTCACTTTTTTCTCGCCAGCGTCAGCAAGACCCAGCACACCATTTTGCACCTGTAAGTACAAGCCTTCGACGGGCTTTTCACTGCTACTAACAACGGGAAAGCCCCATTTTTCGCTAATTGCGCTAATTAGCCCAGCGTCTTCGCTATTTGCGTTAGCGCTGTTTCCGTCATCGCAACTAATTAAAGGCACACTATTAAGCATGACCGTACTGCTCCTTATGCCCTATCCATCTATTGATGATTGCTTGAGCGTGAGACGGATATTTATCCCAAAGGGTATAGGCAATCTCTTGAACTTTTGGAATAAGCGCAGCGTCGCGAACCAAATCTGCTATTTTAAGCTCCGCCATTCCGGTTTGCTTGGTACCCATAAATTCACCCGGGCCACGAATTTCCAAATCGCGCTGTGCAATATAAAAGCCGTCGTTAGACTCGCGTAATACGCCTAGGCGCTGAGTGGCAGTTTTGGATAGTGGGCTTTGGTACATAAGTACACACTGACTTTCTACCGCACCACGCCCTACTCGGCCACGTAATTGGTGAAGCTGTGCTAAACCCAAACGTTCGGGGTTTTCAATAATCATAATACTGGCGTTAGGCACGTCTACGCCTACCTCAATAACCGTAGTTGCCACTAATAAGTCTAGCTTGCCATCTTTAAAATCAGCCATAACCTGCGCTTTTTCAGCAGGTTTTAAGCGCCCGTGTACCAAGCCAACGTGTAAGTCTGGCAACGCTGTACGCAGGGTAACCGCAGCATCTTCAGCGGCCTGACACTCCAACACTTCCGACTCATCAATAAGTGTACATACCCAATAGGCTTGTCGACCGTTGTCTTTACAGGCCTGACGCACTCGCTCTATCACATCGGCCCTGCGTGTATCTGGTAGCACAACAGTTTGTACCGGCGTTCTGCCCGGCGGCAGTTCATCTATGACCGAGGTGTCTAAATCGGCATAGGCTGTCATGGCCAGCGTTCTTGGAATAGGCGTAGCCGTCATGATCAGCTGATGAGGATAGCGACCTTGCTGTTCACCCTTATCACGAAGGGCCAAGCGCTGATGTACACCAAAGCGGTGCTGCTCATCCACAATAACCAACGCTAGCTGCTGGTAGTTCACGCTTTCCTGGAAAATAGCGTGAGTACCCACCAACATTTGAATATCGCCAGCTTCTAAGCGAGCTAAAACTTCATTGCGGGCTTTACCCTTTAGCTTTCCAGCAAGCCAGCCAACTTCAATACCTAGTGGTTCTAACCAGCCTCGAAAGTTATTCGCGTGTTGTTCAGCCAATAGCTCAGTGGGGGCCATTAACGCCACCTGGTGGCCAGCCCCAATGGCTGATAGTGCAGCCAATGCCGCAACTAGGGTTTTGCCCGAGCCCACGTCCCCTTGTACAAGGCGCATCATAGGCCGCGCATTCTGCATATCTTTTTGAATATCTTCTACTACTCTTGCCTGTGCACCCGTTGGTGAAAATGGCAGCTGAGCGAGCATTTTATCGATAAGCGGCTGATTCACCTTAATAGGAATACCTGGCTGCGCGTCAGATAGCTTGCGTACTTTAAGCACGCTTAAGTGATGAGACAGTAGCTCTTCTAATATTAAACGATACTGGGCAGGATGAAGCCCCTCTTCCATTTCATGTACGTCTACATCAGGCGGCGGGCGATGCACTAAGTGAAGCGCTTCGTTCAGGCTAATTTGGTCATCGTAAATGCCTTCAGGTAGTAGGTCGGCCAGCGCCCCTTTATCTAACAGCTTCAAGGCTTGGTCGGTCAAGTTGCGAAGGGTTAGCTGTTTTACACCATCGGTAGTGGGGTAAACCGGCGTCAATGATTCTTCTGTGGGTGGCGCGTCTTCATCTACTAGCTTAAATTCAGGGTGCATCATTTCAATGCCCCACTTGCCAGTACGCACTTCACCGAAACAGCGTACCGTGTTGCCCGGTGTCATAATTGACCGCTGCACGGCGCCAAAGTGGAAAAAGCGTAGGGTTATAGTACCTGTGCCATCACTCAGCTTGACCACCAGCATGCGTTTTTTGCCGTACTGAATGTCGGCGCTCATCACCTCGCCCTGCACGCTTACATGGCTAAACGGGCGGCACTCAGCCACGCTGTAAATACGGGTTCTGTCTTCATAGCGATGAGGAAGGTGAAACAGTATATCTTGAAGGGTAAACAAGCCTATTTTATTAAGTTTTTCTGCCACCTTTGCGCCCACGCCTTTAAGCGCAGTTATGGGTGTAGTGGCCAGTGCTTGCATCAAGCGACATCCTTCTTTTGAAACATAAGTGACTTAACCTTAAAAAGGCACAAGCTGGTATTATTCAACATGTTATAGGAAAAGAAGTGTAAAGGATTGTTGAGGGGTTGGCGAGTACGCTTTAGGCCAGTTTTTTACGCTGGCCTGTATACACATGAGAACCAAACTAAAAGCGAAACCAAGACGTTAAGCCCTAGTCGGCTTCTAGCGCGTTAGCTTCCGCCTTAGTAATTTGCATTTCTCGCCACCAACTATCGTCAGCATCTACTTCACCGATAGCGTTAATAGCAGGCAGTGGCAAACCTTTGCGTTGGCATAGTTTGTACAAGCGAGGATAACCGTTTTGAAATGCCAAAGCCTGACATTCTTCTTCCGGCAACTGCTGTGTATCGTACATACCCGCAATAGTGCGTTGGCGCTGTGCTTCATAAAGAACCAAAGCTGCGGCTACCGATACATTTAGCGACTGCACCATGCCCATCATGGGAATAACGATGTCTTGATCGGCAATGGCTTTCGCCTCATCAGAGGCACCATACTTTTCCTGACCAAACAAAATTGCGGTAGGTTTGGTGTAATCGACATCACGAAAATCGACCGCGGTGTCAGATAAATGGGTAACCAACACTTGCATGCCTTGGCCTTTTAATTCAGCCATCGCATCGCTAATACCATCGTGGTTGGTTTGGCGCACCCATTGCTGGCTGCCCATAGCCGTACCACGGCGAAACTGGTATTTCTTTTCCCACACGGTGTGAACGCGATGAATGCCTACTGCGTCACAAGTTCTAACTATTGCCGAAACATTATGAGGCTTGTGTACATTTTCAAGGCATACCGTTAAATCGGTTTGTCTTTTTTCCAACACATCTCTAATGCGCTGGTAACGCTCAGGTGACATGGCTTACTCCGGCAGTTCCATCACACCATCAATTTCAATTTGTGCACCTTTAGGCAATGCAGACACCTGAACGGCAGCGCGCGCTGGGTAAGGCTTATTGAAGTAACGGCTCATAATTTCATTAACCGTTGCAAAGTGACCTAGGTCAATAAGAAAGATGTTCACTTTTACTAAGTCGTTCGTGGTGCCGCCAGCAGCGTCACACACCGCTTTGATGTTTTCAAAAACTTGTACCGCCTGGGCTTCAAAGTCATCAGAAACCATTTCCATTGTTTCAGCAACAAGTGGAATTTGGCCTGAAAGATAAACGGTAGTACCTGCTTTAACCGCTTGGCTGTAAGTACCAATAGCAGCAGGAGCCTTATCGGTCTGAATAATAGACTTAGACATAGTAGTTCCTAAATATTTGAGTAATTAGTGTCGTGATTGACTATGACGAGACACTTTCTGAACTTCCGGCATGGTGCGTATTTTCTTCATGACTCGCGCCAAGTGCACTCGGTTGTGCGTGGTAAGTTCTAGGTCGATAAAGTAGATATTACTCTCTTTTTCTTCAGTTTGCAGGCCAATAATATTGGAATCGCACCCTGAAATAGTGTTCGTTAATGTTGCCAGTGTGCCCTGATGGTTTATCAGTTCTATACGCAGAGACGCTTTAAATTCACCCTGCGGATTGTCATCCCACTGCATGGGTAGCACGCGCTGAGGCTCTTCACGGGTAAGCTTGCGAATATTGTTACAGCCAGTTTGGTGAATGGTCATACCGCGGCCTGGGCTTAATACCGCTACAATCTCATCATCAGGTATAGGGTGACAACAGCGAGAATAGTGAACAAGCAGGCCTTCTGTACCACGAATAGCCACATTGCCTTTCTTGTCAGACAGATCCGTCGTGCTCTCGCCTAATAAACGGCGAGCCACGATAGCACTTAGTTCGTTACCTAAGCCGATGTCTACCAATAGGTCGTCAAAATTAGCGTGCTTGGTTTCCGCTACCACACGCTCAATGTCTTCATTAGGAATATCATCTAACTTCACTGCACCTAATGCATGACGAAGTAGACGGTTACCCATGTTCACCGCTTCTTGAGAATGCTGCTTACGCAGATACTGGCGAATACGGGTACGTGCGCGAGCACTCACTACAAAGTTCAGCCAGTTCGCATTCGGCTTCGCTTTCGGCGAGGTAATAATTTCCACGGTTTGGCCGTTTTCAAGGGGCTTACTTAAGCTAAAGTTTCTGCGCTCAACCCTCACACCTACGCAGGTATTGCCTACATCAGAGTGTACGGCGTAGGCAAAATCGACAGCGGTTGCGCCCATTGGCAATTCGATAATTCGCCCGTCTGGCGTAAACACGTAAATTTCATCAGGAAACAGGTCAGTCTTAACCGATTCGATGAATTCAAACGATGAACTGGCCGATTGTTGTAGCTCGAGCAAGCTTTGCATCCACTTGCGTGCACGTAGCTGTGCAGTAGTGCCGTTATCGCCTGGCTCTTTATAAAGCCAGTGGGCAGCTACTCCTTTATCTGCCATTTGGTCCATTTCCTGGGTACGAATTTGAATTTCAACAGGAATACCATGAGGACCAATTAATGACGTGTGCAACGACTGATAACCGTTGGTGCGCGGAATAGCAATATAGTCTTTAAAGCGGTTTTCAATTGGCTTGTATAAACCGTGCATAGCACCAAGGGCGCGATAGCAGTTATCTACTGATTTAACCACGATACGAAACGCATAAATATCCATTACCTCGTTGAACATCAGTTCTTTGTTTTTCATTTTTCGGTAAATGGAATACAGGTGCTTCTCGCGGCCTAGTACATCAGATTCTATCTCGTAGGCATCAAGGCGCGTGTTAAGCTCTTCGCGAATGTTTTCGATAATTTCTTTACGGTTGCCACGAGCCTGACGCACGGCAGATTTCAATGCGCGATGGCGCATGGGGTACATGGCCTGAAAACCTAAGTCTTCAAGCTCATTTTTAATATCGTGAATACCCAAACGGTGGGCAATAGGTGCATATATTTCTAGCGTTTCGCGTGCGATACGGCGGCGCTTATCTGGTCGAAGCGAGCCCAGCGTGCGCATATTGTGCGTGCGGTCGGCAAGCTTAATAAGAATAACCCTGATGTCTTGCACCATGGCCATCATCATTTTGCGGAAGTTTTCCGCCTGCGCTTCTTGCTTGGTACTAAAGGCAAGTTTATCAAGCTTACTAACGCCTTCTACCAATTCTGCAACGGTATCACCAAACGCTTCAGCTAAATCTTCTTTGCTGTAATGGGTATCTTCAATAACGTCGTGAAGAAGTGCCGCCATGATCGTTTCGTGATCAAGGTGCATGTCGGCAAGAATACCCGCAACCGCAACAGGGTGAGTAATGTACGGGTCGCCGCTTGAACGCATTTGCCCATCGTGAGCATCTTGAGCTAGCACAAAAGA
This sequence comes from Alteromonas sp. AWM4_230, assembly GCF_056158305.1. NCBI lineage: Bacteria > Pseudomonadati > Pseudomonadota > Gammaproteobacteria > Alteromonadales > Alteromonadaceae > Alteromonas > Alteromonas sp. AWM4_230. The sequence goes on from NZ_JBSWTB010000001.1 coordinate 244,432, forward strand.
ATTCTGAACCAGCTGAACGCGCTCTGCTGGCAAGTACTCTACAACTTTCTGCTTTAAACCTTCAAACAAATACACAGTGAAGCGTGACCCTTATCTACCTATACACCTTAAGAATACGTTTAATTGTGCAATAAGCCAATACACCAAAAGCAAAGCGCCAGTGCTTTTTTCAAAGCACTGGCGCCAAAATACCGATAAAACCGTTAAAAAGAGGTCTTATTGATCAGATAATATATTTGCTACTGATGCAAATTCAGCGTGTTCTTGCTGCTCTTGTGCTTGAAGTTCTGCTTGTTCAAGCGTTGCAGCAGTTACAAAACCTTCTTCAATTTCACGAAGTGCTGTAACAGTTGGCTTGTCGTTTTGAACGTCAACCATAGGATCTTTGCCTTCAGTGGCAATTTGACGTGCACGGCGTGCAGCAACAAGCACTAGGTCAAAGCGGTTACCAATTTTATCTACGGCATCTTCTACAGTTACGCGAGCCATGTATTTCTCCGAAAATTAGGTTGAGCAAGTTATTCAAAAAACGGCCGCGTAGTATACACAGATACGTAGCGCGATCCTAGCATTTTGTTTGAAATTGAAGCACTCAGATCGTGCAAGATATACAGCGATCGGGATCAGTTTTAAAACAAAACGCTTATTGTTTGGTTAAGCTTACGCGCTACCGAGCAGTTCGTCCATTAGCACTTGATGACGCATCTGCTGTTTTACTGTACGTAAACGCTGCGCTGTCACAATGGCTTCTAAATCGCTTAGTGCAGTCGCAAAATCATCGTTGATGATCACACTATCAAACTCACTAAAGTGAGACATCTCTGCTACTGCTTGTGCCATACGCCCCGCAATGACTTCTTCACTGTCTTGGCCGCGGTTGTTTAAGCGCTGTTCTAATACATCGAGTGACGGTGGAAGAATGAAAATGCCGCATGTATCTGGCATAAGCTTTTTGACTTGGCGAGCGCCCTGCCAATCAATATCCAAAAACACATCAATACCGCGATGCAATGTTTGCTCAATAGTCACACGGGATGTACCGTAATAATTGCCAAACACTTCTGCGTACTCAAAAAATACACCCTGTTCGATAAGTGCTTCAAACTGTTCTCGGCTTACAAAATGGTAATGCACACCGTCGACTTCACCCGGACGCGGTTGACGTGTGGTATGAGACACAGACACCTGCATAGGCGTGGCTGCATTGCCTTCATACTTTTCCATTAGTGCCTTGATAAGGCTTGATTTTCCTGCTCCTGAAGGAGCAGCAAGAATAAATAAATTACCGAGTAGTGAAGCCATAGGATATTAAAATTCTATCAAAATGTGGTGATTTCAAGCGGCAATGATAGCATATGAAGCCATTGCGCCGTAACTGCGATTATCTGGTTTATCCATTGATGGTACATACTCTTTACTCGCAGACCGGTGTTAGCAAAATAAATAACAATAATAAGTTTCCAAGAATTATGGGGTCAGAGTCGTGACTCTGACCCCACCATTCTTGGGAAGACAGAGATTGCCTGTGAGAAAGGATAACCATTGGTGATAAAGCAACAACAAAACTAGGAAATAAAGAATGACTCAGCAACTTCTGCCGTGCGTAGAGATAAACCCATCCACTACGCCTGATGCCTGCGTTATCTGGCTACACGGTTTAGGCGATTCCGGCCACGGGTTTGCGCCTATCGTGCCTGAACTTAAACTTCCCGAATCAATGGCGGTCAAATTTCTCTTTCCCCATGCCCCTGAGCGCCCCGTTACCATTAACGGTGGCATGCGTATGCGAGCATGGTACGACATCAAATCATTGGATTTTGAAAGCCGTGCCGATTTAGAAGGCGTGAAAGAGTCTGCTGCACAAGTAGAAGCACTTATTGAAGCGCAAATTGAAAGTGGTATACCCAGTGAACGCATAGTGCTTGCTGGATTTTCTCAAGGCGGTGTTATTGCGCTTCACTTAGCGCCTAGATATGCCCGTAAGTTTGCTGGAGTTATCGCGCTATCAACCTACATGTGTGAGCCATCGCTACTTGCAAGTGAGGCAACAGACACCAACCGTGAAACGCCTATTATGATGGCCCACGGTGACCAGGACGAAGTGGTACCGGTATTTATGGGCAACGCGGCATTTAAAACGATAAATGAGAGCGGTTTTAACGCTACTTGGCAGACGTATACAATGCAGCATAATGTCTGCATGCAAGAACTAAACGATATCAGCGCTTGGCTTCAGAAGGTTTTAAACTAACTTTTACGATGCCTTACTCAACAATGCCATACCCAGTGTGATAGCTAGCTACAGGGCTAACTATCACACTGCGCCGAGCGCCTTTGCGGGTACTACCGTTATATTCACGCGTTGCGTTCATACATGGCATTAAGATGCCAAACAGGTCGTTACAAACATCGCGCTATTCAGCAACGCGGTTTCTGCCCCCATTTTTGGCTTTGTACAGGTTGTCGTCGGCTTGTTTTAAGCTAGCGTGCAGTTTGTCATCGGTAAGGGCGGTAGCCACGCCAAAACTGGCGGTAATCTTGTGATTGATATCCCCTTCAATAAATGGACTTTCTTCAACCAATTTTCTCATTTTTTCCGCAAGTTTTACGCCTTGGCTCAAAGGCGCTAGAGGAAAGAGGACTAAAAACTCTTCACCACCGGTACGCGCAACAATGTCAGATGCTCTAACAGCACCTTTGATAATATTAGTGAAGTGGATTAGTACCTCATCACCAATATCATGACCGTAGGAGTCGTTTATTTTTTTGAAGTGGTCTATATCGACAACAACTGCGGTAAGAGGGAAATAGGCGCCAGGGTCTTTCATGGCCCGTTCAAAAAAGACCGCTTCCAGAAAGCGTCTATTTGGGAGCTTGGTTAGCGGGTCTGTGTTAGCTTGCCTCATGCGCTCTAAATTTTCACGCAGCATTTCTTTTCGGCTTTTATGCCAGAAATTTTCGCCAATAAAGGCAACGCAAATGAAACAGAATGTGGCAATTAAAAATCGTGAAACATGCTCAGCAGGATATTTTGCAACAATAACGTCTTGGTTATAGAGCATGTAAATAGACAGCCCTATGGTGACAGCAACATAGAGCATAGCGGGCTTAAATCGCACCACTATTATTTGAATAAAAAGTAGTGGAAATATGAAGTACAGTCCAGTGTTATTCAGCCCGCCTGTATAAACCAACGCATTGATAGTGAATACAACGATGAGCCCCGCGACGTAATAAAATACGTCACTTTTGGGGAAAATATGTGAAAGCGCAACGTTAAGGTAAATAACGGTGGCAGATGTAGCTAATACACTAACCAATAATGGGTTATTGGTACCAAAATTAAGCCACGCCATAAATGCGATTATGGTGCCACCAACATAGGAAATAAAATACAACGTCAGTTTGCGTCTTTTTACTTCAGCTTCGTCTTGCTGTGCGTTTCTTAGTAATTGTCCAATTGGCGTGTTGTCCATCTAACAACTCTACTCCCCGTATTTATAAGCAGACACTTTGTCCAACTACAGCATAGACGTATATGTGCACAAAAACCAAATAGAAAACTGCACCTAATTTCAAACATTAACCTAGAAAATGCGTATACTACGAAGTATCTCGTATAGCGTTGTGTTACAGCGTTTAAGTTTCTTTTTTTACAGAGTTTGGAATAGCCATGAGTCACCTCAACACTACCCGCACCGTTCGAATTGCTACTAGAAAAAGCGCGCTAGCGCTTTGGCAAGCAGAGTATGTGAAGGCAAAATTAATGGAGCATTATCCATCAATGACCGTTGAGCTTGTGCCTATGAGTACGCAGGGCGATAAAATTTTAGACACGCCATTGGCGAAAATTGGCGGTAAAGGTCTGTTCATTAAAGAGCTTGAAATTGCCATGCTGGAAGGCCGTGCTGATATCGCGGTTCACTCAATGAAAGACGTTCCAGTAGAGTTTCCTGACGGTTTTGGTTTGCATGCTATTTGTGAACGCGAAAATCCGTTTGACGCTTTTGTTTCTAACAATCACGATAGCCTAGATGCGTTGCCACAAGGTGCAGTTGTCGGCACATCTAGCCTTCGCAGACAGTGCCAAATTCGCAAATATCGTCCGGATCTCGTCATTAAAGACCTGCGCGGTAACGTCAACACCCGCCTAGCCAAGCTCGACGCTGGTGAGTACGACGCTATTATCTTGGCTTCCGCTGGTCTTATTCGCCTTGAAATGGAATCTCGTATTCGCATGGCATTACCTGCCGACATTTCGCTGCCGGCTGTAGGCCAAGGCGCTGTAGGAATTGAATGCCGTAATGACGATAAAGAGCTAATTAACTTGCTACAAGCGTTAAATCATAACGATACCAACACCCGTGTTACCGCAGAGCGCGCCATGAATGAGAGATTGGAAGGCGGCTGCCAAGTACCTATTGGTAGTTTTGCTACCCTAGACGGCGACGTACTAACCTTAACGGGTATGGTTGGCAAACCAGATGGCTCTGAGCTGCTGTTTGCATCGGCTACCGCGTCACGCGAGAAAGCGACTGATATCGGTATTGAAGTGGCGGAAGCCCTCTTAGAGCAAGGTGCCGGAGAAATTCTTAAAGCACTTTATAACTAAGTTATATTTAGTAGAAGCGCGCATTCCTACGCACATAGGAATGCGCCGCAAACTTAGAAGGACGAGAGTTCGATAATATGCTTCTGTTCACGCGCCCACTGCCAAAATTAAAAGCAAGTGCTTCGGCTTTCGATCAGGCGGGCATTGAAGCGGTAGGGGTAGCCACCTCTGATATTATTGATATCTCATCTGAACGAGAAGCCGCGGCAGAGTATTTAGCCCTAAATACAGTAAACGCAATTATTGTTACCAGCGTATACGCTGTGAATAGTGTTATTTCGGGGCTGCGTGACACAGCCACCCCACTCCCTTTGATTATTGCCGTTGGCGATGCCACTGCGCGCAAACTGCAGGCTGGCCTTGAAACGTTTTCTTCGGCGAATGTTGTTACTCCAAAGGTCCATACATCCGAAGGTATACTGGCAATGCATCAGCTTAATGAGGCAAACTGTAAGCATGTCGTTATTATTAAAGGTGAAGGTGGACGAGAAGCCATAGCAAAAGGATTAGACGAAAAAGGTATTTTAGTAAATAGCTTTTGCGTTTATAAAAGGGAGCAACTTACACGCCCAGTTTGCACAAAACGTTGGAAAATGGGCGAAGTTAGCGGCATTATCGCTACAAGCGAAGCAATGGCACTGCAACTGATAGAACAATTTGGTAACGCTTTGTTAGCCTTTAAATGGTTAACAGTGAGTGACCGAGTCGCCCAAACCCTTAACAGTAAAGGTGTTAAAGAGGTAGCGGTATGTCAGCGAGCCACCGATCAGGCACTCATCGCCTGGGTAAAGGATAACTGGGAGTATTGAATGGCCAACAATAATGAAAATAGCCCACAAAAAGAGGAACTCGTAAAAGTGGAAGCTGAAAAAGAAGTAATTGAGTCTTCTGCCACGCAGAGTGAATCGACTGAGACTGGCGCTAAGAAGAAGAAATCATCAGGCAATGGCCTGCTATGGTTCGTTGTAATCATTTTGCTCTTAGCCGTAATAGGCATGGCTGGCGCGGGCTACTGGTATTACATGCAGCAGCAATCGGCTAGCGCAGATTCTACCAACGCACAGCAAAGCAACACGGCAAAGTTAAACAATATCGAACGCGAGCGTAGTGACATCTTAGCGACGCTAGAAGACGTGTCGCGAACGAATAAAGCCTTACAAGATACGGTAGATGAACTTAAGTCCGAGAACGAGAAACTTAGCTTACAGGCCGAGTCTACCCTTCAACAGCTTAATAATATGGAAGGTCGCCGCCCTGCCGACTGGCTAATTGCAGAAGCTGACTATTTAGTTCGTATGGCGGGCAGAAAGCTTTGGCTGGAGAACGATGTTCGCACAGCAATCTTACTGCTAGTTAATGCGGATAAACGCTTAAAGTCTTTGGCCGACCCGTCGGTGCTACCCGTTCGCGCTACGCTAGCTGAAGATATTCAAACCCTTCAACAGCTAAACCCGGTGTCGCAAAGCTCAGTGGCGCTTGCGCTTACCGGCATGATTGCACAAATTGATAAGCTTCCCCTTGATACTTTTGAGAAGCCTGAAGACGCTAACGCAGAAGACACCACCTTGTCTGAGTCGGCTGACGACTGGCAGGACAACCTTGCGAAGGTGTGGCGTTCGTTGGTAAATGATTTTCTTACCGTTAAAACTATTGAAGGCCCGGTTGAGCCAGTACTTTCATTAGAAGCGCAGTTCTTGGCAAAAGAGCAGCTTCGTCTGCAGCTTATGCACGCACAAACCGCCGCACTTCAAGGCGATGCTGGCCTTTACAGCCAATCACTTCAATATGCACAAACGCTGCTTACAGAAAAATACGATACTGAAAAAAGCCAGGTAACCGGCTTTGTTGATGCACTTCAAAACCTAATGGCTACCGATGTATCGCGTCCAATTCCAACAGAGCTGGCATCACAGAAACCGCTAGAGCGTTTATTGGATAGCCGTGTTAAGCAGGTGTTCGGACAAGGAGCAAGTGCACTATGAAATGGTTAGCTATTGCCCTTGCGGTATTAGCCGCATTCGTTGTTGCACTCATTGTTGGACCAATGCTACTTGGCGATAAAGGTTACGTGCTTATTTCTCTTGGCAGTACAGCCATTGAAATGACAGTGATCAGCTTTTGTATTTTGGTCATTGGCGCCGTTATAGCCTGGTACGTGTTATCCCGTTTTGTTTTGTGGGCGTTAAGCTTAATTACAGGCTCACATAAATGGTTCGGCACCTTAGGTGAACGTAAGCGCAAGCGCGCGTTTTACGATGGCTTGCACGCCATGGCCGCTGGTGATTTTGATTCGGCGCAAAAAGCATTAGGCAAAACCACCAATGGTGATTTTGAAGGTGTTAACTACTTAGCCTCAGCGCAAATTGCCTTTGCCAACGACGACCTAGCCAAAGCCCGGTATTTTCTGGTTCAGGCCACGGACTTTCCGAAAGCGAAAGTAGCGGCAACGGTAATGCATGCACGCATTGATGTAGCTGAAGAAAAGTTTGATGCAGCACTCGAAAAGCTTAACGAACTAGACGAGCAAGATCGTGACAACAAGCAGGTTGTGCAGTTAAAAGCGCAAATTCTTGCCAAGCTAGGTAAGTGGCAGGTGCTTCAAGAGAATTTATCGGGCTGGCGTAAAGCCTTGCCTAAAGCTGACTACACCGCGTGGAGCCAGCGTATTGCTAAAGGTAAGTTTGCAGAAATTGCCAGTAAGCAAGGTGCAGTGGAGCTTAAATCGTATTGGGACACACTGCCTCGCAAATTACGTCACGACGACGCTTATCGTGCCGCTTATATTCAGCAATTGCTTGACCAAGGCATGCATGCCGACGCACAAAATTTACTAGTTGAATGGCAAAAACGTGGGCCGAACAGCGCGCTATTCCCGCTTTTCACGCAACTTAATATTCCTGATGCATCGCCATCATTACGTTTACTTGAAAGCTGGATAAAGCAAGACGAAGAAAACGTTGAGCTTTATTCCACGCTAGGTCAAGTGGCGTTCAACTCTGGCGACGATGTGTTGGCGGAAAAAGCATTGCTTAAAGCCACTAAAATGCAGTCGCGCAAAGAAGATTTATTGCTTTTGTCTGCAATTAGCGAACGCAAGCACGACACAGCCACTGCACTTCAGCTTTATAAGGAAGGACAGCAACTAGCTAGCTAAATGAATATTCGTTTAGCTTTCTGGTAGTACTTGTAATCCAACTAAAGTTGAAGATATAGTAAAAGGGAATTCTCAATTCGGGCTGTTTCAATAAAAAACAGCCCGAGCTGAAACAAACAACTTGTCGGAGTGCTTCACTGTTAACCCAGTAAGCTGAGACCGCGAAAGTGGGATCCGTAGAACCTGATCAGGCTAATACCTGCGAAGGGAACAAGAAAATACAATGTGCACAATGTTAAACCGAGGTTTAGCGTTGTGAAGCGAAGTTGTTTTGCTGTTGATGATACAGACACACCCATTACGGTGTGGCTAGTTACTCAAGGTAAACTGCTCAAGTTTATCATCAAGTGAATATCAACGGTGTAAAGGGCTGTAATCACCAGTACCTTCACCAACAATCTCGCTAAAGTAACGGGCTTATCCCCTTCTACACTTACACTTTGTATTCTCCTTCACTCCTGACAAGCATTTTTAGAACCTAAATTTACAAGGTAAAATGCTATGTCGAACAGACGCGAACAACGCCAACAAGCTCAGCAATTCATAAATGAACTAGCGGGCGAAGCTTACCCCAATTCCACACGCCACTACGAGTGTGGTAGCCGCAACGATATCCGCGTGGCCATGCGCCTTATCCACCAGCACGATAGCCTAGTCGGTGGCACCGAAGAAAACCCTATCTTAGAGCCGAACCCACCTATTCCAGTGTATGACACCTCAGGGCCCTACGGCGACCCGCAAGAAAACATAGATGTACATAAAGGTTTAAGTCCGCTTCGCCAGAAGTGGATTGAAGAGCGCAGCGATACATTCGAGCTAGAAGGCGTATCATCAAGCTTTGCAAAAGAGCGTGAAAACGACATTTTTACCGAAGATTTCCGCTTTCTCCGCAGCCGCAAACCACTAAAAGCAAAAGCAGGAAAAAACGTCACTCAGCTTCACTACGCAAGACAGGGCATTATTACCCCTGAAATGGAATACATTGCCATTCGTGAAAACATGGGCCGCCAAGCTATTAAAGATGCGGAGCTAACGCAGCAGCACAAAGGCGAGCATTTTGGCGCGAATTTGCCCAATACCATCACGCCTGAATTTGTTCGCCAAGAAGTAGCCGCAGGCCGCGCCATCATTCCATGTAACATTAATCACCCCGAACTAGAGCCAATGATTATCGGCCGCAACTTCTTGGTGAAAATTAACGCGAATATTGGTAATTCGGCTGTGACGTCGTCTATTGAGGAAGAGGTAGAAAAGCTGGTGTGGTCAACGCGCTGGGGCGCCGATACCATCATGGACTTATCTACCGGCAGAAATATTCACGAAACCCGCGAGTGGCTGCTGCGAAATAGCCCGGTACCTCTTGGCACCGTACCTATTTACCAAGCGCTGGAAAAAGTAAACGGTGTGGCTGAAGACTTAACCTGGGAGATGTTTAAAGACACCCTAATTGAGCAGGCCGAGCAAGGGGTAGACTACTTCACTATTCACGCTGGCGTATTGCTAGAGTACGTGCACCTTACCGCAAAGCGGGTTACTGGCATTGTATCTCGCGGCGGTTCAATCATGGCGAAGTGGTGTTTAAGCCACCACCAGCAAAGCTTTTTGTACGAACACTTTCACGATATTTGCGAAATTTGCGCGAAATACGATGTCGCGCTATCGCTAGGTGACGGTTTGCGGCCAGGTAGCGTGGCCGATGCCAACGACGATGCGCAGTTCTCTGAGTTACGTACCCTTGGTGAGCTAACTAAAATTGCATGGGAATACGATGTTCAGGTCATGATTGAAGGCCCTGGGCATGTGCCAATGCACATGATTAAAGCGAACATGGAAGAGCAGCTTAAGCACTGTCACGAAGCGCCGTTTTATACCCTTGGCCCGCTTACCACAGACATTGCACCTGGCTACGATCACTTCACCTCAGGTATTGGTGCCGCCATGATTGGTTGGTACGGCTGCGCGATGCTTTGCTACGTAACGCCTAAAGAGCATTTGGGTTTACCTAACAAAGAAGACGTAAAGCAAGGGCTTATTACCTACAAAATAGCGGCCCACGCTGCTGACTTGGCAAAAGGCCATCCCGGTGCGCAAATACGCGACAATGCTATGTCGAAAGCGCGCTTCGAGTTTAGATGGGAAGATCAGTTTAACTTAGCACTTGACCCTCACACTGCCCGTGCCTATCACGATGAAACCTTGCCGCAGGCTTCTGGCAAAGTTGCGCATTTCTGCTCTATGTGCGGCCCAAAATTCTGCAGCATGAAAATTTCTCAGGAAGTACGTGACGTCGCTAAACAAGCAGAAGCCCAAGAGTTTGAGAAAGAAAAAGGCATGAAAGACATGGCTGATGCGTTTAATCAATCGGGCGCTGAGCTTTATCACACTGCAGATAGCAAGGTAGAATTGCAATGATAAACAGCCACCTAACCACACCCATACTAGAGCCACCTAGCGCAAGGCTGCCGGTGGTATGGTGTATAGGCGGCGTTGATTCAAGCGGTGGCGCGGGTATAACCCGCGACGCCATCACGCTTGCCGATTTAAGCGTTCATGCCTGTGTGCTCACCACACAACTTACTGTGCAATCAAACCAGCATCTGCTTAGTACAGAAAGCATGAGTGCATCTGCGTTAAACCAGCAGTGGCAAGTGCTTTACGAAGATACGCCACCACGCGCTATTAAAATTGGCGCTATCGCAAACGATGAGCAAGCGCTTTTACTTTGTGCACGTATTCAGTCGTTAATAAAGCCTCGCCCGTTTGTGATATGGGACCCTGTGCAGTCTTCTTCATCTGGCGGCATATTAAGCGATTTAAGCGAAAGCGTTGTTGACGAGTTGCTGAACACAGTAGATTTGGTTACCCCAAATATCGACGAGCTTGCTTGGCTGTCTTACTTACCAGTAAACGACGATACAGGCCTAGCTTCAGCAATAAACCGGCTAATAGGAAAAGGGGCAAAGAGTGTTTACGTTAAAGGCGGCCACGCCGAATGGCAGACTCAGGCATATGACACCTTTGTTTGTGCCTCGCACACCCTTAACTTTAGTCAGCCGATAATCAATAACGGTAAACTTCGGGGTACTGGCTGCATGTTAGCAAGTGCGATTGCAGCTTTTATTGTTAACGACTATTGCATTGAAGATGCGCTCACCCTAGCTAATGCTTATGTGTGTGAAGTAAGGCGAAAGACCCTTTGCGAGCCTCATTCTGATAGCGCTAAGGCGTACAGTCATGGGGCTAATTTGCCCACGTACTTCCCGCGAACTAACGGTTTTCCCGCCCACGCCGTAAGTTTTCCAAAGGTAAATTTTCACCAAGGTAGCGCTGTTTTTCACAATAAAGATTTGTGCCTAGAGAGTTTGTCGAACAGCGACCTCCCCTCAGAAAGTGTGCAAGGTAAAGTAGCCCGTTTCCCTACACTCACTCATACGAACCTAGGCATATACCCCGTAGTAGATAGCGTTGAGTGGATAGCGAGGCTTTGGCCAACGGGCGTAAAAATCATTCAGCTAAGGGTGAAGGAAGGGCCACAACAAGACATTCGCCAACAGATAAAAGAGGCCATTGAGTTAGTGGAACACACCAATTGTCAGTTATTTATTAACGACTACTGGGAGCTAGCCATAGAGCTAGGGGCTTATGGCGTACATCTAGGTCAAGAAGATCTCGACACTGCAGATTTAAACGCCATTCGCAATGCAGGACTAAGACTGGGCATTTCAACTCATGGATTCGCTGAGATTCAGCGGGTTCGCGCACTAAACCCTTCTTACATTGCCCTTGGTCATATCTTTCCAACCAATACCAAAGACATGCCGTCTAAGCCCCAGGGTATAGAGCGATTGGCAAAATATGTGAAGCTGTGTGAAGGCATACCCACGGTTGCCATTGGCGGTATTAACTTATCGCGTATAAGTGACGTGGCTGAAACCGGTGTTGACGGTATTGCCGTGGTCAGTGCCATTACACATGCGGAGCATCCGCTGGAAGCCTACCAAGCATTGGTTCAGGAGGCAGGTTTTGCATAGTCAAACAGCACATCGTACCGCTACAGTCTCAGTCAATAACGCTTATGGCTCACTTAATACCGGTAACAGTTCATTCAATAACGCCAGTAGCACAGTTACTCCCACCAATGGCTTCGCTAGCGCCCAGATTGAACATCAAGACATACGCCGCTACAGCAGGCAGCTCTTGCTCGACTGTATCGACCACGACGGCCAGCTTAATTTAGCAAACGCACACGCCGTTGTTATTGGGCTGGGCGGTCTAGGAAGCTTAACCGCCCGCTATCTAGCTGGCGCTGGTGTTGGCAATATCACTTTGATAGATGGAGACACTGTCGATATCAGTAACTTGCAGCGCCAAGTTAGCTACAACGAAATGCACCTAGGCGAACTTAAAGCCAAATCTCTATATAACGAGCTTCGAAAAGTTAATCCTCACTTAAACATACAGTTTAAAAGCAAGTTTGTTGATAGTAATAACTTACCAACTTTAATTTCATCAGCCACTTGTGTATTGGACTGCACCGACAACATTAGGGTAAGGCGCCAGATTAATGCTGCGACCTACTACGCCTCTATTCCGCTTTTTATCGCAGCCGCCAGCGGCCTTACATGGCAAGCACTTAATTTGCCGCAAAACTCAGCCGCCTATGGTTGTTACGAATGCTTAGTCAATAACATAACCGTACGGGAAGACTGCGTGAGCAAAGGCGTACTTGGCCCTGTTGTTGGTATGGCCGCTTGCCATCAGGCAACACAGGCTTTGTTGTTTTTAGCAAAAGGTTTCCATTCCGACATTAAGTGGGGCCACTACCTAACTGGGAATGCAGGCCTTGGTTCGCTACAAAGCTTTGCGTTGCCCCCCTCTTCCACCTGCGAGGTTTGCAATGACGCAAATTAAAGTAAACGTAAACAATCAACCTATGAACGTGATTTCGCCCATCTCACTTAGCGAGTTAATTGCCCTGAAACAACTGAATGACGACGGTACCGCCATTGCTAGGAATGCTGCCATAGTAAGTAAAACAGAATGGCCGACCACTTATCTTAAAGATAACGACACCGTTGATATCTTCACCCTAGTTGCAGGAGGCTAATATGCTAACGCTTGCAAACCACACCTTTTCATCACGTCTTTTAACCGGTACAGGAAAGTTCAGCAACGCCGCCACGATGAAAGACGCGGTGGCCACTGCACAAAGTAACATTGTTACCCTGGCAATGAAGCGCGTGTCGACTAATAGCAAGCAGGACGAAACGCTAACGGCGCTTCGGGAATTAGGGGTTACACTGCTACCCAACACCTCGGGGGCTAAAAATGCCCAAGAAGCGATATTTGCCGCAGAACTTTCTTATGAAGCGCTAGGTAGCCCATGGATAAAGTTGGAAATTCACCCCGACCAACGCTACTTGCTGCCCGACCCAATCGAAACTCTTCAGGCCGCCGAAGCTTTGGTAAAAAAAGGATTTCACGTGCTGCCTTACTGTGGCGCAGACCCCGTTTTGTGTAAACGCCTAGAAGAAGTAGGCTGCGCCGCTGTTATGCCATTAGGCGCTCCTATAGGCAGTAATCAAGGCTTACAAACTAAGCCTTTTTTGCAAATTATTGTTGAACAAGCCTCTATTCCGGTCATTGTAGATGCAGGTATTGGCAAGCCCAGTGAAGCCATGGCGGCCATGGAAATGGGCGTAGACGCAGTATTAGTAAATACGGCTATTGCAACCGCTCAAAACCCTGTAGCCATGGCAGAGGCCTTTGCAAGCGCTGTAGAAACAGGCCGAAAAGCGTTTGAAGCAGGACTGGGGGCCACCAGCAATTTTGCACAGGCATCAAGCCCGCTTACTTCCTTTTTGGAGCCTGCGGTATGAAGGTAGCGCAAGCGCTAATGCAGCAAGATTTGTCGCATTTTGCTTTATCGATAAACAGCAAAACCGCAAGTGACGTAGAGCGAGCATTGGGTAAAGAATCACTTTCACTCGATGACTTTATGGCGCTGATCTCACCTGCCGGATCACATTACTTGGAAGCCATGGCAAGTCGCGCGCAGGCACTCACCCGTCACCGTTTTGGCAATACCATGCAGCTTTTTGTGCCCTTATATTTGTCGAACCTGTGTGCCAACGAGTGTACCTATTGCGGCTTTACCATGAGTAACAAAATAAAGCGCAAGACCCTATCTATAAGTGAAGTGCTTACCGAAATCGAAGCTATAAAGGATATGGGCTTTTCTCAGGTTTTGCTGGTTACTGGCGAACACGAAGCCAAAGTGGGCATAGACTATTTTGAGCAAACCCTTAGCGCCATTCGCGACAAGGTAAGCTACCTCATGATGGAGGTGCAGCCATTAAAAAAAGAGCAATACGAAACCCTAAAACATCAAGGGTTAGATGCTGTTTTGGTATATCAAGAAACCTATTCGCCCCAGCACTACGCCAGCTACCACACCAGAGGTAAAAAGCAGGATTTCTTATGGCGATTAGAAGCCAGCGACCGCATAGGGCAAGCCGGTATAGATAAAATAGGCATAGGTGCGTTACTTGGTTTAGGAGACTGGCGGGTTGATAGCGCTATGACCGCCCTTCACTGCAAATTAATCCAGCAGCACTACTGGCAAAGCCGTGTATCTATTGCTTTTCCGCGCCTTAGAAGCTGTGAAGGTAATAGCAGTGGCGGCAACGCTCTTACCAATAACAAACTACCTAACGAACGTGACCTGCTGCAGTTAATTTGCGCCCACCGCTTGTTTAACCCCCAAGCTGAATTATCACTGTCTACTCGTGAGTCGGCAGTATTCAGAGACGGCGTAATGCCGCTTGGCATCACATCGATGAGTGCTGCGTCACAAACTCAGCCAGGCGGCTATAGCGAACCCTCACAGGCTTTAAATCAGTTTGATATAGACGACAGCCGCTCGGTACCAGAAGTGGTAAACGCGATTGCTAGGAAAGGACTAGAGCCTGTTTGGAAGGATTGGATGCCCTTTGAAGTACGAGCATAAATGTTTCCGTTGAAGCAGCAGTTAAACGCTGCTTTATCACGCATTAAAAGATTAGTTTTTTTAGGGCAAAACAAATAAAAAATTTGTTTTGCTTTCATGTAAAACCCTCCGTAGAATCCGCCCAAATTTTAGCCAGGCACGTTACCTATGTGTCTGGCTTTTTTGTCTTATTTATTTCATATTAGAGTTATCAAAACTTAAGGGCAGTGCGTTGGATACCGTTGAATTTATTCAAATTCGTAGATTTATAGTGAAGCTTGGCAAAATGCTGCACAAGTATGGTACCCCTGCGTTCCGTCTGGAAGCTTACCTAGGTGAAGTCGCTCAGTATTTAGGTGTGCACGCGTCATTTATTTCTACCCCTACATCGCTTACTTTTGTTATCTGGAGCGACCGTCACGAAGACGAATACAACCACTCGGCGCGATTGCAGCCAGGCGATTTGGACATGAATGCGCTGTCGCTAACCGACGAATTAGCCAGCGAGCTACTATCGGGAAACCTTTCGCTAGCTGAAGCCGATAAGCGCCTAAATGAAATAGATGCGATGGGCAGCCCCTACGGTAAATTATCTACCGGTACGGCATTTGCCATGGCCACCGGTGCATTCGCTATGCTAATGGGTGCAAGCTGGAGCGAAATAGGTTGGTCTGCTGCGCTGGGAATTGTGGCCTATTTGTGGACGTTATGGGCAGAGCGCTCGAAGCGTGTAAACCTAATGCTAGAGCCTGTTACCGCATTTGTAGGCGGCATTTTAACCTGTGCCATTAGCCAGTATGTGAGCCCAGGAATTAACATTCCCTTAGTTGTGCTTTCGTCAGTCATTGTATTTGTGCCCGGGCTTGCGCTAACTATGGGCCTTGCAGAGCTTTCATCTCGCAATATGGTGTCGGGCACGGCCCGTACAATGGACGCTATTATGCAGCTATTTAAACTGTATTTCGGTGCGTTTTTGGGTGTATCAGTAGGCTTTAGTGTATTTGGCGAAAACGTGTATACCCCTGCTGAATCCCTGCCCTATTGGGCAACCTGGCTTGCTGTGTTTTTACTTTGTATTGCGCTAGTTGCCATATTTAGAACCCGTATTAAGCACATACCTTGGGCACTGGCAGCTGCGTTTATTGCTTATAGCGCTACCGCGTGGAGCTCCGATTACATGAGCCCTGGGCTTGGTGCATTCGTAGGCGCATTTGCCCTAGGCATTTTTGCTAATGCGTTCACCCGCATTGCCGATCAGCCAGCCACCATTGTTGCAATGCACGGGCTTATTGTGCTGGTGCCGGGTTCTAAAACCTATATTGGCTTGAACTCGTTCATGACCGGCCAAGACTTTGTAAAGGCCGACCATTTGGGCCAAGAAGTGTTTCTGATCTTTATGTCGCTAGTGGCTGGGCTTATCTTTGCTAACGTAGTCGTGCCCACCAAAAAGGCGCTATAACATTAATGCAGTAAACTGAGGGTTTCGCGTTAGAGCGCGACTGGTACCATTAGGCTGCGCCCACTTGCAAGCGCAGCCTAACAAGTGAGCGAGACGTGCTATTTAAGCAACTTGATTAACGCCCGCCCTAAACGAGCGTTAAGCGCGCCAGCGGCAATGGCTTCAGCCGAGTTTTCCATAAACTTGGCCGACAAACTGCCACCAATTTGATTGGCTACTTCGTCGGTAGCCAAGTCGAACACGCCCTGTGCCGCAATGTTTTGTGCCAGTACTTTTAACAGCTTCCAGTTACCCGCTGTGCTCGGCCTTAACCCGTATACTCGCGCCATACGGCGAATAGTGCGAAAGCTAATCCAAACCACGGCAAAGGTTTGGATAAGGTTGTTGGGGCTTATAAATGCCAAGCTTCCAGCAGTTACCGATTCTTTGTTCAATACCTTATGCGCTTTTTCCTGCACCGGCTTCAAAACCGTATCTTCGTACAGGCCAAGTCGTTCTGGCCCCGTCATATCGTCTTGAAGCTGCTGCTTGTAACGGTCGAAACAATGGGCCGCGTAAGACCCTCTAGAAAAGCGTTTGCCGTGCTGACTTAACACGCGGTCTATTTGTTGTGGCGATGTTTCACTTCCTTTATTGGCCAGTAGTTCCCGGATAACACCAGCATCTTCCATCGCTGTATTTACTTGCTTATAGCCGCGCCACTCTTTAAAGCTTAAAAAACTAAAGCAGCTAACAAACCCCACTAGCAGCGCACCCAAAACACCTGTACCTATGGGGTGCTCAGAAAGGTTCGCAGCAAGGGTGGTATAGGCTTCAAATACAAAAAAGCCAATTAACGACACTACACCGAAGCCCAAGGTGGCGGCACCTAACGAAAAACCGTCTTTCTTAGCTTCAACTTCCCACACATCTTCACCAACCTGCTGCGGAAGCTTGGTTTCCGGTTGCGCAATATCTAAGGTTTGCGTTTTAACCTTGGTTTTATACTGTGGCTTGTTCACCGCACTAGTTTGTTGGTCTTCCTGAGACGCTGTTTGAGAATGCGTGTCTGCATTATCTTGCTGATCGCTATTCGCGCCATAAAGCGCGTCACTTCTAGAAACGGTCGAACTGGGCGAATTACTAATATCGGACGAGCTAGACGGCTCTGGGCTTTCATCAAATGTATAAGGTTTATCGCTCATTGTTGTTCTCCTTTGCCCAGTAAAAACTGAAGCAATCTGTCTACGCCCTTACCTGCTAAAATACGCGCTTTAAAATCGCTGGGCACACTCACATTAGGTACTGGGAAATGACTGCCCTCTTCCATATCTTTTAGTGTGCTGGGTATGGGTTCAAACGTAGATTCTACATAGCGGCCTTCGCTGTCTTTATAACGAATAGCGTCTTCATTGCTGCCGTCGTCTGTGACTTGCATGCTAGACACTAAGAAATGTTCAAACTGAATAGGTTTACCGTCGAACCGTGCTCGTGCCCCTTCGGTAATCTGGGTAAGCAAATTAAGTAAATTACCGCGCTGACTTACCGGCACCAAGTCAGACTTAGTGGCCACAAACGCCACCTTGCCTATTTGTTCTTTTTTAAGCACATTGCGCGAAAACCAATTGCTTTGCCCGTACACGAAAGTATCGGCCAAATGGCTTAGGGTTTCCTTTAGCTGATACAAATGCTGTCTGCTATGGTTAAGCCCTTCAAACAAATCTACTAAAATAATTTGCTTATCGGTTTCTTTGAAAATGGACTGTTTTAACGGCGTTAACCACCCGTTTTGAAATTTTGAAAAATGCTTATCAAAGATTTTAAACCAAGGGTGCGACACATCGCTGGTAATGCTAGAAGGCAGAGGCGTAAAGCCAAAGGCCTGCCAATCAAAGTCGCTCGACTCTAATAAAAAACTCCCCGGCTGCAGCAAAGATATACCGTTCGCTTTAGCTTCAACCAAATAATCTCGGTAGGCGTTAACTAACAGCTGAATGCGCTGTTCTGTGGGCTCTTGTTCAAAGTCGAACTGATTAACAAAGGCTTTCCACTGACTGGCAAAGTATTGTTGCGGCCCGCTGCTAAGCTGCGCCCACGCAGAGTCTGACCAGTGAGCATAGGTTTTACTTAACATAGGAATGTCAGTAACCCACTCGCCAGGGTAGTCAATGAATTCAAACACCACTTCGCTATGGGGCAAAACATGGCGCTTTAGCGAAGCCGTTTCTTTTAAACGTACCACTAACTTAAAACCAAACGCTTCTTCAGTCGCTTTAGGCCACTGGCCGTTTTCAAGATCACCAATATTCTGCAAGTGCGGAAAAGGTTTATAGCCTTCAATGGGCTCTATACGCATATCAAGCACATGGGAAGGCGGCAAATATCGCAACAAAGGCAAACACGCATAACCCTCTTCACTACGGCTTTTCAGCATGGTGATAAGGCTGGTAAATAACATGGACTTACCGCTTCGACTCAGCCCAGTAATGGTGAATCGGTGCGTTTCTTTGTTAAACGCACTACTTAGTTTGTCGCCGGTTAGCGACGCTAATTCCCGAGTTTTGTCAAAAAGCGTAGCGATATTTTTCTGCATTATTGTTTTATATTCTGCCTTTGCAGCTCCTATACCTTTGAGCCTATCTCAACAAACATAACGTGCCGAGAGGGCTGCACTTACTTTAATATAAAGTTCGCGATATAAGAGTAATGAGGTTTTGTACGTTTAAAAGCAAGGGCAGTGCCATTTAAACACGCCACTTAGCAGGCAAAGCCAGGTAACCCTTAGCCTGCAAGTTAATGTTCGCGCGTTTGATTGAAGAGCTTTTTCTTTATACGATTTTTGCTGGAGTGCCAGTGGTTCTTGGGCTTGCGAGGCGCATTCTCGATAACATGCTCAAAATCAATATCCGACTTTTTAGTTGGCGCTACATGTGCACAAAAGAATGTATCAATTTGTGACTGCGCCAGCTTTTTTAAGCTTTCACGATATTGATTAGGGTGACATAGCGGATACGGTGGTACTAGCTCACCTTTCACCTGCACTAAAACATCGGCAATGTAAGCCTGCTGCGTGGGAATATGCGCAAGGGTTAGGTCGTGATCGGTATGACCCGGCGTGTACATTACCTGCCAATCGGGAAAACCCGGCAACCGCTGATTGTCGGCAAGTGTGATATCTGGCGCTAAAATTGGGTTATACCAAATAGGCATTCTAGGCTTGCCAATACGGTTTGCCACCCACCAGGTTAGCAGCAAATCAATACCGTGAGCGGTACGCCCGGCAAAGCCCGCATACCACTTAATCGCTTTGGGGTGTGATGCTACTTGTGCCCCCGTACGCTTGCGCAATTTAATAGCCCCACCAGCGTGATCGGGGTGCATGTGGGTAACAACAATAAGCTTTAGGTCTTGCAACGGGCGCCCTAGGGTTTGCGTAATATATTTGCACACTTTGTCTACATCGGCCCGGCTACAGCCATCAAGCAACAGCAAGCCGCTCTCGTCTTCAACAAGATAAATGTGCTGTATATAGCCTGCTAATGTGTGAATTTTCATTACCGCTTCCTTTTCACCCGAACCTGCAACGCTTGCTAAAAGTACTGCCTAATTAGCCTAAGCACTTACTTCTACTTATCTATATACCGTCGCGCTTTTTACCGTGAAAGTCGCTTGGCATTACAAAGCGTAAAATACTGTGCTAGTACCTGTATGCTATTAGCGATGATTGGAATGAATCCTATCAGAACTTATCTGGTATGACCAGATTCAGCGAACAAGTGTAACATTAAATCCCTAAGCCACATTAGCCCTGGCTCGCCTTCTTGCTGGCTATGCCAGTAAAGGTGTGTTTCCAAAGCCGGAAGTTGATACGGCAATTTAGTACTTATTAAATTGTCATCGGTTACCGCATCAGCTACGGAGCCTGGCAAGGTTAACAAAGCGTCTGTATTAGCCACTACATCAGCAGCCGCACGATAGTTTTGGCAGCGCCACAAGGAAGGCCGACTTACGCCCAACTGTTGAAGCGCAATTTCCTCTACCGACGCGCCTTTAGCACGATTAGACACGGTTATATGTCGAGCCGCCACATACTTTTTCTTATCTAAATTCTGCGCCAAGGGGTTTTGCTTATTCATAAGCACTTTGTAGGTGTCGCGACGCAATAGCGAGTGCGAGATAGGCGCGGCTACAGCGCGGCCAATATCAATAACTAAATGCAGATTCCGGTTGGTTAGATCAGCCAGCATGGTGTCACGATGTAAGCGAGTGCTTACTATTTCAATATTAGGCGCTTGTTTCTCCAAGGTTGAAAGCAGTATGGGCAGAACCCCTAACTCTAACGACTCCTGCATGGCAACAACAAAACGTTGATGGCTATGCAACGGGTCGAAATCGGTAAACTCCCCTAACGCCTTTCGAATATCGCCCAAGGCTTTTAAGATGGCTGGCGCTAATCTTTCACAAGCAGCGGTAGGCAGCATGCTTTGTTTTTCTTTTACAAAAAGCGGGTCGCCTAAAATATCACGAAATCGGCGCATAGCATGGCTAACTGCAGACGGCGTAATATGCAGCGCTTCAGCCACACGGGTCATGTTTCTATGCTGCCAAAGGGCCTCGAAAACCTTGAGTAGGTTTAAATCTAGCTTTTCAAATTGCCTGCTTTCTAACATCTGCATCATCATGAATGTAATTCACACCATCTAAGGATTATATTTCATTTCATTCACTGAGCAAGTTTCTCTAGTATGAAGCTAACGAAGCACTTTCGCACACATTCATCGATAGCTAAGGAGCATGAATTTAGTGCGCACTTAACAAGTAGGCTAATCATGTGATGCAAAGCCTTAATACGCTGCTTGCAAGCATTACAAACTAAAGCGAACAATTAAAAAATAAAGGTACCCTATGGATTTTTCACATAACGACAAAACCAAAGCCTTATTAGAAAAGCTGGATAACTTCATTGCTGAGCATATTGCGCCAATCGAGAATGAAGTTTACGACTTTCATCATAAAGAGAATAACCACGGCGACTGGAAAAACTGGAAGCTGCACCCTGGCACCGAGGCACTTAAAGCCAAAGCACGCGAAGCGGGCTTAGCGAATTTGTTTCTGCCTGATGCAGAGCTAGGCCAAGGCCTTACCACACTTGAATATGCGCCAATGGCTGAGCGTATGGGTAAATATTTGTTTGCCCCTGAAATATTCAACTGTAATGCGCCAGACACCGGCAACATGGAAGTGCTTTATCATTTCGGCAACGATGCACAAAAAGAACAGTGGCTAACACCCTTACTGGCTGGCGAGATCCGCTCGGTGTTTGGCATGACTGAACCAGATGTTGCATCGTCTGACGCTACCAACATGGCCGCCACCATTATTGAAGATGGTGACGACGTTGTTATTAACGGCAAGAAGTGGTGGTCGACAGGCTTAGGGCACCCTAACGCGGCATTCACTATATTCATGGGTTTATCGAACCCCGACAACGACAAGCACAGCCGCCACAGCATGGTGATAGTGCCGCTAGACACCCCCGGAATTACCATTAAGCGAATGCTAGATGCCTATGGCGATTACGATGCGCCTTACGGCCATGGCGAAATGCACTTCGACAATGTACGCGTAAGCAAAGACAACATTATCATGGGTTTAGGCAAAGGGTTTGCTATAGCACAAGGTCGCTTAGGCCCTGGCCGTATTCACCACTGTATGCGCGCTATCGGTATGGCAGAAAAAGCGTTAGAGCTTGCGCTTAAACGCGGACACGAACGGGTTGCTTTTGGTAAGCCTATCATCCGCTTAGGTGGTAACCTAGAGCGTGTTGCTGATGCTCGCATGGCAATAGAGCAAGCGCGTTTGCTTACCCTTCACGCGGCGTGGAAGATTGATAATCTAGGCGTGAAACACGCTATGACAGAGATCTCGGCCATTAAAGTGGTAGTGCCTAATATGCTTCAAAGTGTAGTAGATATGGCGCTACAAATTCACGGTGGCGCAGGCATGTGTAGCGACTTCCCATTAGCGCGATTTGCCGCAGGTGCAAGAGCCCTTCGCTTGGCAGATGGCCCTGACGAAGTGCACAAGGGTATGGTGTCTAGGTTAGAACTTAAAAAATATCAATAAGCTTTCTACAAGGGCGTTTGAAAACAAAGCAAGCTTGATAGAAGCCTACTTATAAGGCGCCCAATTTAGGGCCAGAAACAAAAATGCCGTTTCAATGAAACGGCATTTTTTATTGCTTTAAGGCTTAGTAAGTATAGCGTGCCTGCACGTACCACATACCACCATTGAAACCAAACGGACTAGCTTCTGAGTAAAGCTGGCCTAAGCTTCCTGCGCTTGGGTTTTCTTCTGGGTATTCGTCGAACAGGTTGTTCACACCAATAACAAGATCAAGGTTTTCGCTATAAGAGTACTTGGCTTCTACGTCTATCAAAATAGCCGCATCAATGCCGTCTACACCGTTACCCGTGTCGTCCCAACCACCGTAGTAGTTAGCGCGAACTAGGGTGCGAAGTGCGCCTTGGGTGTGTGTCCATGAAATATTACCGCGAAGGTTTGGCAGTAAGTCTTCAATTGCAGCAACACGGCCTTCACCAATTGGGTTAAGCGTACCTACATCGTCTACTTCGGTTTCGTTGTAGTTTGCCGCTAGGGTGATACGTGAATTACCTTCCCATAAATCGAAGCTGTAGTTACCTACAATGTCGATACCGCGTGTAGTGGTGTCGAAGCTATTCGAGAAGAAGCGGAACTGCGATAGGTCATCTAGACCGATAAAGTCTGAGCGGTCGATAATACCCGACGCATCAAGCTCAGTAAGCGCTTCAGATACGGTTGCGTAGTCGGTACCGCCACCGGCGAAGTTAAGCGCATCCAAGAAGTTTACGTTAGCACCTAGTGCAACACGGTTTTCCATTTCAATGTTGTAGAAGTCGATGGTCCAGCTCATATCTGCCACATCAATTGATGCACCGAAAGAGAAGTTAACCGCTTCCTCTGGCCCTAGCTCTGGACGACCGTTGCCTTGACTTTCAATGAAATCAGCCGCTAGCTGACCTGCCGCCGATGATAATGGCAGTGTACCTTGGTCAATTAGCACACCATTCACGTTTTGCGTGGTAACGTTAGTAATGCTTGCCTGGCCCGCTGTTGGCGCGTGGAAACCGGTTGAGTATGCACCGCGTAAACGGAAGTCGTCCGTTACGTGGAAAATACCGGCCAGTTTAAAGTCGGTAGTATCACCAAACTCACTGAAGTCTTCACGACGCAGCGCTGCTTGCAAGGTTAGTTGGTCTGTTACGTCAGCTTCCAAGTCAATATAGACCGCGTTACTGTCTTGTGACGAGCTAGTATCACGAGGGAAACCACCAAAACCGTTCGAGCTAGATGAGAAGCCTTGGCTTGCTAGTGGGCCAAGCGCATAAGACGCTTCATCACCCGCAAACAAATCAAACTCTTCTTTACGATATTCTGCACCAAACGCAACGTTTAAGTCAGACGCTAAACCTACATCAACACCGTACACAAAGTTAAGGTTAACTAGTGTTTCAGTTTGCTCTTGGCCACCAGGTACAAAGTCGCGAGGCGTATCTGGGCCTAACGAGGCATTAATGGTGTTTTTAATGAAGAAATCTGTGCGGTTAGAGCCACGCTGCGCGCTGAAGTCGTAACCTAAGCCGTTACCAATTTCTAAGTCACCACGTACGCCTACAGTAAACGCCATGTCTTCGTTGTCGCCACCAAAGCGCGGTACAAAACCTGTAGGAATAGTTTCGATGAACGAGAAACAGTTATCGTCAGCCTGTACTTGCGCTAGGAACGTTGGGTCAGGGAATACATTGCCTTCACCGCCAATAGGAATACCGTCGATACAGCTTCCACCTACGCCAACACCGTCAAGGTCACCAACAAGTACTGAATGTACGCCGTCTGGGTCGGCTAAACCTGTTAGTGGGTCAACCAATGGGCCTGCGTATACACCGCCGCGCTGGCTACCTTCCGTTACCGGGTTACGGTAGAAAAAGCCACCAGTAACCGTACGTTTACCGTAGTTACCAAATAGGTAAAGTTCGGCTTTGTCGTTTAGCTCGTACGCTGAGTTAATAAAAACTTTATAGTCGTCTTCTACGTCTGGCTGGCCCCAATACTGTGGCACTTCATTGGTATAAGTGTTGATGGTAGAAAAATCTGACTGGGCTAAATAGCCAGCATCAACCATACCTTGTACGTCGTCACGTACAACTGAGCGTACAGTACCTTCAACATCACGAATTTCACCTGTGATGTTCACAAAGCCGTCGGCACCTAGCGAGAAACCAGCGTTAGCAGAAATAGTGTAGTTGTCGCCATCGCCTTCATAAGTAGAGCCATAGTTAGCACGGAACTCAAAACCTTCATCATCATCGCGAAGCAAGAAGTTAAGCACCCCTGCAATAGCGTCTGAACCGTACTGAGACGATGCACCGTCACGCAGTACTTCAACTTGTTTTAGCGCAAGCGAAGGGATTGCTGAAATATCCACACCCTGCGCACCGTCAGAAATACCACCACCTAGGAAAGAGATAATAGAGCCGCGGTGACGACGCTTACCGTTTACCAACACCAACACGTTATCTGGTGATAGGCCGCGCATGTTAGCCGGGCGCACAATGGTAGCGGCGTCACTGATTGGCTGGGTGTTTACATCGAACGAAGGTACGTTAGTACGCAGCATATCTTGCACGTCGCTAGACGAGTTTTGACGGAATTCATCACCGGTAATTACGTCTACTGGCACTGGCGAGTCGGCTGCAGAGCGGTTGCTCATACGCGTACCGGTTACAATGATATTTTCAACATCTTCTGCTTTTTCTTCTGCTTCTTGTGCAAAAGTAGGCGCTGACATTGCCGCAAAAAACGGCAGTGAACTAGCAATAATGGCTGAGGTTATTCGATTAAGTTTTTTCCCCTTAGGGAAGTTACCTTGATCCACTGTGTTTCTCCTTCAAGACTTGTTGTTTTTTATATGGTTTTTATATTTTTATTATTGGCGTGAGCAATACTTATAAGTGGCCGCAGCTAACGTGCGTGACAGCCAAACTAATAAACACTGAATAATTAGAACAGAATAACTAAAAAATCTTACTGAAAGAGATAATTATCACTCACAAGGCGCAATTTATATTAGCCTTTAGGATAATACTGCTTTAACGAATTTACAGAAGGATAGAATTAGCGGTGCTTTCGACGGTAGGCAGCGCTAGGCAAAAAGGATTAACGATACTTTAGGTTTATAATGGGCGCACTTTTGCGCGTTAAACTAGCGCATAGCCTTGCTAGCAGGTAATGCGAGGGAATTAAAATTAAGAAACAAAAATGCCCACAGTGTTTTGCTAGGTATGCACTTACACGGCGGGCATGGTATCTAATTAAAAGCGAAGCAGTAGCTAACCCTAAAAGATTAGCTACCATCACTTAAATATAGCGCTTTAATTAAAAGCTATACGAAGCACTTAGC
This sequence comes from Alteromonas sp. AWM4_230, assembly GCF_056158305.1. Taxonomy (NCBI): domain Bacteria; kingdom Pseudomonadati; phylum Pseudomonadota; class Gammaproteobacteria; order Alteromonadales; family Alteromonadaceae; genus Alteromonas; species Alteromonas sp. AWM4_230. The sequence goes on from NZ_JBSWTB010000001.1 coordinate 270,126, forward strand.
TGGGCGTTAATGCCTGCGCCGTAGTAACCCACGGTATGTAGGCTATTGATGTATTTCTTATCAAAGATATTGTTGATGTTCATGCGAACGGTTAGGTTTTCAGTAAACGCTTGCGATGCGTACACATTACCCAAGAAATACGCACCTTGCTCAACGTTGTAATCAACATTGCTTATCTCAGACTGCCAACGACCGCCAAAGCCTACTTCCACCTCTGGTGCTTGCGGTACTGTGTACGCTAGTTGGAATGTCACTACGTCGCGCGGTGCCCATAGATTAGCATCGTTACCTTGCTCGTCTTCTACGTCGATAGCGGTATAAGACGCGTTAACACGCAGTGCATCGGTTACCTGGCCGGCTACTTCAATTTCAAAACCATCAGACTCTACCGATACGCCCTCATAGTAATACTGTAGCGTTTCTGGGTTGGTGCCAGCGTAGGCGGCTAGGTTATCTTGCTCTGCAGTAAAGTAAGCGAACGTTGTTAATAAACGGTCGTCGAACCATTGGGCTTTCACGCCCGCTTCAAAGTTTTGACCTTTGGTAGGGTCTAGGTACTGGCCGTTAATGTCGTACTGTTCTTGCGGCTGGTAAACGTCTGAATAACTTACGTACGCGTTCACACCTTCAGTTACCGCGTAAGTAGCACCAACATAAGGGCTGGCTTCGCTTTCTGAGTTATCGATAACCGCGCCAGCGTTTTGCCCTGTACGCTCAAAATCAATAGCATTAAAGCCAGCAATAACATGCATTGCATCGGTAACGCTGAAACGGGCTGAACCGAAGTAACGGGTTAGGTTTTGCTCAATGTTTGAATATTCAGCAGCAGCTAGCCAATCTGGCTCGGCAATGGCATCTAGCGCATAAGGGAACGCTGGTGTTGGGCCGTAAGCAGGTGTAGTGGCATAGTCAAAGGCGTGAACAAAAGACACATCGTCGCTAGTAGCGTGGCTTACCCCAAAGTTAACTTCATGATTGCGGCCAAATAGCGAAAAATCACCAAATACACGGCCTTCTACAAGGTGAGAATCGCGCTCTGAGTCGTAACGACCCGGCCAGCCAACAAGGCCTAAGCCCGTGTCTTTATCAATAGCGCCGTAGGCGTAAAACAGTTTGCTTTGATCTTCAAAGTCGCGGTAGTTATAGCTAAGCAGAAGCTGCCAATCGTTATCGAACACGTAATCTAGCTCTACAAACGCATTGGTGGTTTCGGTATCCCATTTCGACCACTCTTGGGCCGTGGTATCGTTAATGTCCCACTCGGCTTGGGTACCATCGGTATAGTTAAATACTAGCCCGCCCCAGGTGTTGCCGTCGGTATTCGCATCTTGATAAGACAACCCAAAGGTTACGGTAGCGTTGTCGGTTAACTGCCCGTCGATAACACCGTACACAAAGCTGCGATCGTTCTCTAGGCCATCTAGGTGCGACTCTTTATCTTCAACGCTTGCTACCACGCGGGCCGCCCAGCTGCCGTCTTCAGTAAGCAGCATTGAATAGTCGCCCTGTACGCGCTTAAAGTTGTACGAGCCAATGCTTGCACCAATTTCACCACCCTCTTCATTAGTTGGGCGCTTGCGCACATAGTTAATGGTACCCGACGCATTACCCACACCGGTTAGCAGGCCGTTGGCACCACGAATAACTTCAATTTCTTCATAGCCGTACGCTTCTACAGAACCGGTAACAATACCCCAGTCGTTCGGCAGGCCTACACCGTCAATTTGGGTGTTTTTAATTTCAAAACCACGGGCTGTGTAGTTGGTACGGTTAGTTTCCCACTCTTCTACGTTAATACCCGGCGCAAGCTTTAGCGCATCATTAATATTAAACGCACCAAACGACTGCATTAAGTCTTCAGAAAGAATACTAATAGACTGGGGCGTTTCGCTAATTTCCATGGTTAAGCCCGTTGCACCGCGGCTAACGCGGTTTTGACGAACGCCAACAATACGAATTTTTTCTACGTCTGCTTCTTTAACTTCTACCGTATCGTTTTGCGTAGTTTGCGCATTTACCGACAATGCAAACGCGATAGGCGTTAGGGCAAATAAACTGCTTAATTTCATGGTTTTCTCTGTTATTGGTTTTGAAGGGTTGGTTTTTTTCGAGCGGGAGTATAAAACAGCTTAAACTTAATTTAAATGATAATTGTTTTTATTTATGAAGTGATGATTGGAGAAATGCTGTAACGCTGGCTGCGCTGAGGGTAATGCGATAATCTGTACTTTAGATCAGGGAGGCATCGACGTTTTGACCAGCAGTACAAAAAACACCATTACGCATTACAGCGAAAAAGCGCAGCACTATTACGATTTGTATAACTCGGTAGACGCCGAAAGTGTGCACAGCGATTGGAAAGCGTTTCTACAGGATACCAAAGCAGGCACCGCGCTAGATGTAGGCGCAGGCAGTGGCCGCGATGCCAACTGGCTAGCTGAACAAGGGTGGAAAGTAATAGCTGTAGAGCCTGCCGATGAGCTAAGAAATCTAGCACAAGCTAATTCACATAACAGTGTTATATGGTGTAACGCCAGCTTACCCGCCCTTACCGCCCTACCCCAACAGCCAAAAACATACGACCTAATACTGCTTTCAGCGGTATGGATGCACTTGCCCCAAGCGGAAAGGCCACCTGCGTTAAAACGGTTAGCAGAATTGCTTTCGGAAAACGGAACCATTTACATAAGCCTTCGGTTCGGCCCAAACGATGAAGCACGGCCCATGCACCCTGTAAGCTATGAGGAAGTGGCGGCTTTAGCACAAAGCAATGGACTTACTGCACGCAACTTAAACCCAGTTCCGAGTCAGGATGGTTTGAAGCGAGATGATGTGAAGTGGGTTACGGTTGAAGTGGTGAAGATATAATGTCAGGGAAAAATGTCGCAACAACGGATTTAAATGGATGAGTTTATCAAAATTGCTAGAGCGAAAAGGATTTCGACTCATTGACTCACAATATACTTCTTACTTATATAGTGACGCCGAGCAACAGACTGGCGTTATTCTAGATACGCAGTTTTATGGCAGTGACAAACCTCAATATCGATATCATGAATATACGGGTTGGCAAAATATGCTTATGCATAAATTCACCAAGCTTTATAGATTCATTGATGATCAAGAACCGGACAATAAATGGCTCTTTGATACCGTTTTAGGTGAACCAAAAGAAGAATACGATTTCAAACAGTATGGAACTGACAGACACACAAACGAAATAGATCCTACGAAGCCTGAGTATAACTTCGAAAGCCTCTTTGAACAGGTTTATGGTTCTAAGTATCTCTATGCCCTTACACGTGAATATCAGTACATCGACCTGCTTGGTAAAAGTCGTTATGTAGACTACGTACTAAAAACACAAGGCGGTGATATTGCAATTGAGTTAAACGGCGAAGCTTTTCATCACCCGCTCGTTATCAATAGAAAACGGTATCTTTCTCAGTTGCTTAAACAAAACTCGTTAATGAAAGACGGTATAAAAGTGTATCGTTGGTCAAATGCGGGAATGGCAGACGAAAAAAAGTTTGCCGATCAAATTCGTCTATATTTTGGGACGACCGAAACGTTCTGCGAAAAACCCTCAGCAAGTCAGTTTCGTCATATCAGCTTTTCACCTTTCAAACACCAAGAAGACGCACTATCTGACATACAAAATAATAGGGAAGCAGGAAAGGATACTTTCTTGCTGATACTGCCTACTGGTACAGGCAAGACGGAAGTATTTATTGCAGACCACCACAGGCAGCGGAAGTTGGGACTAGCTAAACGTGCATTGGTCATAGTACCTTTCAAAGACCTTCGCGACCAAACAAAATCACGGTTTCTAGAGCGCAACCCTTCCCTAATAGTATCTTCGGATATAACCGATACCGAAGCAGATGTAATCGTACAAACAACACAAGCAGTACAAAGACGTTTCTCTTCTCTTTCGTCAGACCACTTCGACTATATTGTGGTGGACGAGGCACACCATGCACCTGCACAAGGTCTTAAAAGAGTTTTAGAGCACTTCAAGCCCAAAACCTTACTCGGCTGTACAGCAACCGATAAACGGCTAGACCAGAAAGATTTAGCTGAAATATTTGGTAGATATCGGATAAACATGACCCTAGAAGAGGCGATAAAACAAAACCTCTTACCCCCTATACGCGCTTTTCGATTAGAGAGTAATATTGATTTTTCACAAGTACGATTCAATGGGAAAGAATTCGTAAAAAGCGACCTCAACAAGAACGTCATTATCCCTTCACGAGATCAGCTGATTGTTGACGTTATTTCTAAATACTTTAGCCAAGAAGACACCACTACCCGCCAATCTCTATCTTCACTTCAAGGCGTAATATTTTGCGTAGATGTAAAGCACGCGAATAGGCTTGCAGAGCTACTCAATAAACACATGATTAGTGCAGAAGCAGTATCGGCAAACAGCCGCGAAGGCCTTCAAAAATATAAGGATGGGAAGCTACGGTTTTTATGTGCATGTGATTTGTTAAATGAGGGTTGGGACGCCCCCAACACTTCGATTGTCGTAATGGCAAGGCCAACCATGTCCAAAGTGCTTTACATGCAACAGTTGGGAAGAGGCACAAGAAACCACCCGGGCAAAGAAGCGCTTTATGTAGTTGACGTGGTTGATAGTTATGGACCAGTGCTTCAACCATGGAGCTTACACAGTATATTCAATTTAACTGATTACAAGCCTTTCGCTGATGTGTTCAACCCAAACGCAGTACCTGTAGGTGAAGAGATTGTCCTTGACCACCTTCATGAATCCGTAAGAATACTGAGACCCATTAAGCTATTTAATTTTGAGGATGAATTCGGCGATTATGTAAATGATGAACAACTAGCAAGAGAGCTATTTGTTTCCACGGGGACGGTTAAGAACTGGGTGAAAAATCAAAGTATAGTTCCAGACAAGCAGTTGCCGTTTGGCAATAAAATGCTTAACTATTATAAGCAAAGTAGAGTTCACGAAATACGCGAAGCGAAAAACCTGAAGCTTCGTAGCGAAGCCACAAGAAGGGATGATTTTCTCGAGTTTTTAGAGCAACGAGATTACACGTTTTCATTCAAAATCATCTTTTTACTTTTGATGCTTAAGCACGCAGATAAAACTGGCGAAGTATCACTTACATTGCTAAGAGATGATTACCAGTCATTTTATAAAGACTTACTGACAAAATACGGTAAAGCAGAAAAACCAAACAGCCCTTTGAATAAAGAAGAGTTTCTAAATGACAAAAAACAGCTAACTAAAAGTATTCTGCAGAATCCATTCGAAAAGTTCGAGCGCAAAAGCTTTATGTACCACGCCAAGGATTTAGACAAACTAGCCTTTGATGCTGTTTTGTGGGAGAAGCTTGAGAGCAGCGACATAGAGTTAATTAGGAGGCAAATGCTTGAGGATGGGAAAAGTTACTTCGATAAAAATGTTGAAGGTGGCGCGTTCAAAAAGGAACTCTTTAGTGAATAGTTTTTTCAATTGATAACTTGGTGAGACTAAGTCGTTTAGAAGCAGAATAATATTAATATTGCTCAAAACTTTTAGCCTGGTATTATTGCTCAGCATTTTTTTAATATAGTGGCTATTGTGAAAACAGGCGAAGTTCTAGTAATCGATTTGTTTGCCGGTCCGGGTGGGTTAGGTGAAGGAATATCTTCTTGTCGGCACAAAAATGGAAGTAGTCCATTTCAAATCGGGTTGTCTGTTGAGAAAGATCCGCATGCACATAAAACTCTAACAACAAGAGCATTTTTCAGAAAAGTAAAAGGTTTGCCCGGCGGACTCGATGATTACTATGAATATGTTAGGGGCAATCTTTCTAGAGAAGTTCTTTTTCAACGCTACCCTGAACAAGCGAGAGAAGCGAACATTGAAACTCTAGAGGGGCCAAGAGAGCTAGGCGCTGATAACAACTTAATTCATGAACGTATCCGAGAGTTAACGAAAAAGCATACCGGGCCGACGGTGGTAATCGGGGGCCCCCCATGCCAAGCTTACTCTTTGGCCGGAAGATCCCGCAACGCCGGTATCAAAAACTATAAAGCTGAAAAAGATTCCCGTAACTTCCTTTATCTTCAGTATTTGAAAGTGCTGTCCATAGCCAACCCAAACGTATTTATAATGGAAAACGTTCGCGGAATTCTGTCTGCAAAATTAAACGGCAAAGTCATGTTTCCGCAAATGTTAAAGGATTTAAGAAATCCAAGTAGAGTAACTAAGGTAAAGAATGGTCCCAAATACAAAATATACTCACTTGTTGTAAATGCGGAGAATCCCGACAATCCTCAATATAAAGATTCGAGAGATTTTCTCATAAAATCAGAAGAATATGGTATTCCGCAGGCTCGTCATAGAGTAATTTTAATAGGTGTTAGAGAAGATATAAAAGCTATACCGTCAACACTAAAAAAAGCAGACAATACGATAAGTGTAGAGAGTGTTCTAAGCGATTTACCGCCGCTTAGAAGTGGATTTTCTAAGAAAACCGAGAACGAGGGGCAGGTTTGGACTAGAGTAATCTCAAAGAACGCAAAATACTTAAAAAGATTACTCCAGAAGACTGGTATTTACTCAAAGAAAACTATTGATGATCTAGACATTGAGCCTATTAAGAAGCTGAATAGAGTCGAATCTCAACATGCAAATATCGAAGAAACCAAACTCACATCGCCCTTAAAGGATTGGTTATTGGATGAAAATCTAAAATACGTATTAAATCATGATACTCGGGGTCATATGGAGTCAGATTTGTTACGTTATGCCTTTTGTGCTGTACATGCGAAATTAAATGAAGGTATATCGCCAAAGTCGAGAGACTTTCCAAAAGAGCTAGCACCTAACCATAAAAATTGGGAGTCAGGTGATCACGCGGATCGCTTTAGAGTCCAACCGGCAAATTCGTACTCAAAAACAATTACCAGCCATATCGCTAAAGATGGTCATCACTTTGTACACTACGACCCTAAACAGTGCCGGAGCCTTACTGTAAGAGAAGCCGCTCGTTTGCAAACTTTTCCCGATAACTATTATTTTGAAGGTGAAAGAACTAATCAGTATGTTCAGGTTGGAAACGCCGTACCACCGTTTTTAGCAAAACAGATCGGTAAAGTTATAATGGAACTACTGAATTAAGCTATGCAAAGTATGATTCGCTATAGCTTACTCAATAAGTAGAAAATAAAATCTCAACTTAGCTATGCATAACTTGTGAAGTCTGCCTTTCACTTACCTTTGGTGACAAACATCGGCAGCTTTAAAATCAAAAATTTAAGCTACATAAATATTAATTAATCGATAGCCCTGTACTTCTTTATTGAAAGTTGAAACTCATTGGAATCATAAAAATGGTTTAATTCTTTAGAATTTTTAATAACATTCCACAACTCGGACTTTTTGGCATATTCACTACAGTCGTCACTTAACGAATACCGTTTTATTAAATCATTCACCAAAGAGAGTAACTTAAACAACATATCTTCTAGATCGCCGCTAATGACTTCTTGCTTCCATAGCTTATCTAAAGCAAAGTTAGCTGACTTAGGGTTTCCATCTGTATAAGCATAAATTGCGGCAATAGAGTAAGGAACAGCAGCTGAACGCAGTTGACCAATAGCATTTTTTCCAGCTCCATAGATCTCTTCCATCTTTCTAAAAAGAATCATTTTAGCTACTAATCGCTCATAAAAATCTCTATTTATCTCAATACCTTCACCCTCTTCAGGCTCCAGCTCTTCTATAAATAATCGAAAGATTTTTTCACCGCCTTTCTTTACTAAGTATGGAATATCACCCCAAGCACAATAATATTTAGCTAGAAGCTCTTTTGTAAAACGCTTACTCGTGGGGAAGTCTCTTTTAAGTTTAGCTGGATTGTTGTCCTTTCTTACTCGTGTATTAAATTCACCTTTTGCTCGCTCAAAGAACCAATAACCGCCAGATGGTGTTATCACGGTTTCACTTAACCTTTTTAACTGAACGAGTTTAGGGCTTCTAGATCTTAAATCTACTCTCGATACTCTTGATTGACTGTTTGAATATTCACTGATTTTTGAAATTAAATCGTCTAGTTCAGAGGTCTTGTTGTTTTTGGCAACGTTTATTTTTGCCATGACTTTAACCTTGGAAATATCCAGTCCCTCTTTACGTGAAAAATAAATACTTGCCGTAGTTTGACCACCATTGACAATTTGAAAGTCTTCCAAAGAGGACAAGTACCAAGACTTCTTCTGGTAATAGACTTTCGCATCAGTAGCTGTAATAGTTAAACCGTTGTTATATGCAATAAATTTTTCTGGCTCATTTTTAATCGTAGATTTGATGCCGCGATTGACGCCTTTAAACTGTAAGAAAGATCTGACATTCTTTTCTAACAGCTGGGAGGAATAGCGCTTGTAAAGGTCAGCGAGCATATCGGCATCCAAAACACAAAGATAGGATTCAAACTCACTTTCCTCCGCAGCTTTAATAACTTCAATGTCCTTGTTTACAACGTCCTTAAACACAACTTTAAGAGGTTTACCTCTTCCTTGAGATACTAGGCAATTGGCTATGTAATTTAAGTCGATTACTCGCCTAACAAATAGGAGTTCTTTTGAAAAAACCTCGCCGTTTTGCTTTACGTTGAATGTTTTGTTTTCTTCTTCGAAATGGATGCTTTTTAAATGTGCCTCGCCACCACGGTTCATTACTGTTATTGACAACGAAACTAAGAATATTTCAATTACATCAAAGGCTTTTAAGCCCTCAATAGACCTTAGTTTAGCAACAAGTGGCTTTACTGGTTCCGAATCTTGTAAGTCATCTAAATTTCCCTTAATCGCAGAAGTGATAAATCTGATGACTTTTTTAAACTCGGTATCATATTCTGAACGCTGAGAAACGAGGATGTCATTGTCACTTTGTGACAGATATTTATCATTAATAATAAAAATCTGTAGTCGCTCGCCGGTAAAATTTATGGTGTACCCATTTAGTTTTAAGTTATCAGCTTCTGAGGAAAAATAAGCGCTGTTAATATCCTCAGAGTCAATTAACTTTGTGTCTACTAAATGAGGTGGTATTTGTTCTAGAAGTGCATATTGCTGAACAAAATCATGCTCATCCTTTGATGCTTCCAGTAACTCGTCTCGAATATCAATAAGGGATTGAAATGACACTAATACTTCTCCGTGTACAAAATAAATTCATTCAAGCTGGAAACATCTAATTTATATTTGACTGAAAATACTTCATCAATAAGCCTGCTTCGAACAATTTTGGGGAATTTTTCGTCTAGACAATTGTAATATGTAACTCTCGATGCTTTATATGAATAGTTTTCGTATCTTTTCAAATTGCGTTCATCTAGTTTCAAGGCAATTAAGCGAGCTATAAACAGCGAGAGGTCGGCACTTTTCTCTAATATAATTTTTTTTATTTTGCTATATAAATCTTCGATAGTTAGACCATTAACGTCTTTTTCAACATTAACGATACAAAGCTCTAAATTTTCTACTGCCCCGGAATCTAATTGAAATTCGCTTGCAATATTTATAGAATTTTGCGTAGAAAGCTTGCTTTTGACCTCAATACTTATATCGCTAAACGTAAAGTCATGAACCGAATCAAAAGGGCCTGTCCAAGCTTCTAAAACTCTGTCAACTTCGATTGCCTTCGAGTTTTTCTCAACAAGTTTTTTCAGAATAAATAGCTCTCCCCAAATTCCTAGAATTGTTTTTTCGCTATATACCTTTTTCTCTAATTTACGAAAAAATTGATTCCATTTGACGAAATTTTCTATCATGCGTTTCGATGCTATCTCAATTGATGACTCTTTACTTATTGCGTTAAACATTGACACTATTAGATCGTCAAATAAATCATCAAATTCTATATCAATTAACTTTATTGCGATCAGCTGTTGCGCGCGGGAATAAGTTAATACAATATTCTCATTCTCTAAAATTTCGATAGATGGCTGAAAATTATCGGGTAAATGGAGAATGAGATAACGGCATTTATCTTTGTCAATGGCTAGAAATAGTTCTAATATACAGAGCTCCGATAACCTAATAGTCTTTAACCCTTTTCCATCCAATATGGCGCTGTCAAGTTGAGCCCACTTACTACTTAAATTCATTAAATATTCACATCATCTGGTAAAGCCGAACCACCTTGCTCAAAGTCGTTACAATCGTCTTCTTCGAGTTCACTCATTTCTTGCAAATTGTAATCGCCTTTTACATATACACCGCTGGGATCTTGGTTACGGCTGATAGGCGGAAATCCTATTGCCAAGCCAATTAGAGGAACACTTAGGTCTATCCCTTTTTCCCTAACCCATGCAGAATACTCTGGAATCTCCTCGCCTTTTTCTTGCCTAAATGAATAATAAGAGTCAAAAAGATACACGATCAAAATACCCTCTTCTGGTGATAGCTTTTCGCGGTAAACTCTTTCTGGAACATTTTTTTGCTTGGCTTTTTCTAGTGCTTCATTCTCACTCAATGAAGGATCCAGCTTCATAAGACCTGAAGCTTGTTCCTTGTAGTATTCAGTGTCAGCCATATTCGCAGTGGTTTCAGTAATTGCAGCTGCCATGTCTCTACCACTAGACATTATGTTTGCAGACTTTGACGTAGCTTTGAAAGTAGAGTTTTTAATTAACTCATCGAAGAAACGTTCTCCGGGCTTTGGCCCACGTCGAACGGCTAAAGTTACATCAATTGGCAAGCCACTTTCAGCAGTACCTAGTTGGCCCAGCCCATTTGAACTTTTGGACGTACCAGTCGTTTTTATCGCAATAGTCCAATTTTGAAGAAGTCCTTTTTCGTTACACTTTTTTATGTACGCAGCCATAAGTTCGCATTTCGTAGGGTCGAAATTATTTTGAGCCTTTAAGATTTCCAGAATTAATTCAGAGTTAACTTGCTTACAAAGTAAAGTTCCCCTCATTTCAGCATCGGCCATTACCGGTGAGAGCTTGGCTTTGAATGCGCTCCAAACATTTGAAATATGGTCCTTTTCAACGTTAATTGATGTACTCATTTGTAAAGAGTCTTGATAGGACCATTTCACCAACTCCGTATTCTTCAAAATAGAAGGCCGTGTAATTTGTAGAACTCCTTCGTGTGTTCTTACTCTTAATTCGAAGTCACTTGGAGTACGGCCCAGATCATCCATTTTTTTAAATTCGGCTTTTAGTTCTTCTACACAAAGAGTTGTCGAGTCATATTTGTCTATTAAATCTTGAGAGGTAAAAAGCTTGCAGCAATCGAGATACCCGGGGCGATAACCAAACCATCGCCCCATTTGCAGTAGCGAATCTGAATAGTTAGTAGTTCGAACAAAATAACTAGTAATTAAACCCTCCAAAGTGAAGCCCCTTGAAAGCCGATTACCTCCTATAGCAATTACTTTTTTAGGATCGCTTTTTTTATAATCTAGCTCATCATTGGTTTGGCTATTCAACGCTAATATATCAATATCTTTAGCGGCATCTATCAATCCAGGTAAGACAGAGTTGAAAGAAGTAGGCGTCATGAATTCATCTACATAACCTTTAGGCAAATACTCCCTAATATTCAAAATTATGTCGTGATAATACCTTCTCCAGACCTTCTCAAATTGCAGATATACAGAGCCAGGTGCATTTGGTTTATCCATTACTAGTCGCGAAATCAAATCTGAGTAATATGTTTTAAGGAGTCTTTTTGTCTTTGACTGCCATGCCGTGAATCTAGATATATGCACAAGCATTGTATTGTGAGGTTGATACAGATTAGACGTAAGCATTTTGGGTTGGCGCAGTTCCCTTACTGCAATACCTAGAATAAAACACATAACAGACTGCTTAAGTGAATCAGGAAGATTTTTTGGGAATTTATCTATCGCCTTTGCGGCTCTAGTTCCTTTTCTGTAATCAGAGTAGCTAATGAAATGTTTATAAGTACCAAATTTACCGTTCTTTTTTTCCCAATCAGGTTTGGAGTCAAAGCGCTCGACACCAATGACTTCTTCCTCAGCTACTTCTAGTACACGACTTGGAAAGTCATCAGAGTAATCGTCAATAGAAAATACAACCGGCAATTTAGGTACACCCTCATCAGATAGGGTTTCGAAAATTCGTTGAGCACCGACATAGTTAGTTGGCGAGTTCAATTGCACTATAAAGTCATCTGGGAACAAGTTGTTTATCTGGCTGAATTTAACTGACTTATCTTGTTGTTTAGTTTTGTAAGTCAATTCCCATGCATTATCGGGAACATCGTTTCTATCTTGAATTACATTTGCGAATGGCGTTGCTGTATACCCCAAATATGAACGTTTATGAAAAAGATCCAAAAGCGCTCTAATGTGGCCGTTTATCTTTGATGCATATTCCTGCCCTTTGTGTCCCTCATTATTCAAAGATGCATTATCAGCTTCGTCGTCTATCAGTAAGAAAGGAGTAGCATGCTTGCTTTCCCCTTCAGATAAATTCTCGTTAATCCAAATGAGTAGATTTTTTAGAATACTGACATTTTTTTTGCATACTAGAATGTTTATAGGCTTCATTGAGAAATTGGCTTTCTCGAGTGGACTGCTAAAGTCTGCATCTTCTGAAGTTATAGAGTTAACTTGCTGGACAGGCGATCCAACATCAATACCAAAAGACTCGATTAGCCCGACCCCTACTTTCCCTTTTTTTCCTTCACCTATTACATCCAATTGTATTCTTTCCTGAGTTTGCACACGCAAATCATCCATAAGACCTGAAAGTACGATAATAAGCCTATAGCCGGCATCAATTGCACGGTTGATTACTGCGTTAAAATTCCCGGTTTTACCTGACTGCACATCGCCTTCAACCAACCCTTTGATCAAAAAGCTATTTTCATTTTTAGGATCTCCCAGTTTTCCAAGAATTTTTTTCGACGAAGCCTCTATTTCTCGAACTACCGTATCCGCTCTTCCCGTATTTGATAAATGCTTCAAATATCTTGATGTATAGTTCCACTTAATTTCTGCATCTCTAGAGCCATTCAGCCATGTGTCCTTGTTTTTAGATAAAATATTTAGGTCATCTACTGTTGTTACTGTAGTAGCCAAAACTTCCTTTCTTATTGCATCAAAATACTCTTCAAAGGTTTCCTCTGATATTGACGGCCAGCCAGAGAGGTTCGCAATGGCCATCACCGCGTCTTGAGTTTTCTCATATGATTCTTCTAAAAACTTGGACAGTGAGCCTGACGTAAATTCTTTTTGGTGACGAGCAAATTGATGTTTTATTGCGTTTTGATATTCAAATTGAAAATTTAACATTACTGCTCCAGTAACTTTAAAACATTGCTTGGAAGATTAGTCTCGCTGATTCCGAAGTTTTGTCGTATATGCTCGATAATAAAAGAGTTAGGGAACTCGTGCTCTTTGGCCTTTTCAACAAAGTATTGAAGCGAGTTAACCTCTTGCTTTGAATAAACTTCATAGTGAGGTTGCCCTTCGTGAATATTTCGGATTTTGTTAGTAGAGTGATTTAACACACGCAGGAGCAAGTTGAAATGGCTTTTTTGCTCCTCATTTAATGACTCCCGCAACATTTCAACTAACGGGTACTCACTATTAATTTCAAGCATAGGCCCTTTATTTGTGTGAACTTTATTGAATAGCGATAAATCAACTTTCTTCTTTCGTTCAGGGAATTTGCGTAAACCTCTATTGGTGTATTCTTTCGTAGCTTCAGTGGTTAGGACGCGAATGTAACCTTCAAATGCCTCTTTTAAGTCATGCGGAATAATAACCGCTGATTTCGCTACGTTAAGATGTAATAGGTGGTCTGCACTATTGCCGATATCAACTCTCAACCTTGCAAGTTGTAGCCTCGGATATTTCTTTATTAGGCCATTCCAACCGCCGTATAAAATCAAACGATTAGCTCTGTATACATATACTCCTTCCATATCAATTAAACTTTTATTTGACGTAGTCCAGCAATTTTTTTCACTTTTTACTTCGTCAAGGGCGATAGACGGAAGTACAAATCCCTCTAACTTGATATTGTCATTACCAAATTGCTTTTGTCTGTATTCGATGCTTCTAAGACCTTTATGAGTCTCGGGAAATGGATTGAAAGACTGGATTAGATGGTTGTTCACCCTAATTTTTAAAGACTTTTTCTTATCTTCAATAAATCTATGAAATACGATACCTAGATGCTCATAAACATTTATTGAAACTTCACGATTTAGCGCTTTTGAACGGTTTTTTTCATTTAAGTAGTCTTCAAACTTATATAGGCCGGACCAAATAATAATTGTGTTCGCTTCGAATCCTTTAATAGGGTCAACATAAGAACTTCTCAATCGAATGTAGTCTTGCAGTAAACGGTCTACCTCAGCATCTGAGTTTATTATTAAACGCCACTCTCCAGTTTTTTTTATAAAATCGACATCCCAAGTAAAAGCATGGTAGCGGTCTGTTCCTTTTTTTCGCGATAAAACGGTAAACTTTCTGGACTGTGAAAAAGACGCGGCTTTCATTCCTAATCCAAAACGCCCCAAATCCATCGCGCTTCTTACGTGCTCTGGTGAACTACTTGGAAATTTACAGTTTTGTTCTAACTCTTTTGGAGACATGCCTTCGCCGTTGTCACATATAAAGAGTTGAAAAGGTGATTTTTCAGTGTCTACAAGGATCTCAATACTATCGCAGCCAGCGGTGATAGAGTTATCCGCAAGATCAGCGATTGCAGATTCAAGAGAATAGCCTTGCTCAGAAATTGATTTGATTAGATATTCTGGGTTTGGAATTGCGGAAACGTATCTCCGTTCAGCTTTTTTGGATACATTCATTTCAAGCTAACATTCCTTGTAAAACTTCTTCCATTGGCTAAGAACAACAGCCTTACTTTCAAAAATCGAAAGGTAACATATCAGATTTCTCAGTAAAACACATTTACTGGCCTCCTTGAACAGCACCATGAACCATTTTTAGAAAATCAGCAACATGCCCTTTCTTAACTTTCTAAACTGAGCAACTGATAGTGAGAACAGATTATCATCATAGGTGAACGTACAAGCCGATTAAATATGTCTAACCCTTATTAAGTATAAAATTCAATCTTTCGAACATAAGTATTTTTCTTATTGAGTGATTAATAGGGCCCTAGATTTCTTTTCATAATCAAAGCTGACTTAGCCGGCTTTTCTTTATTTTGTAGGTAGCGCAGGCAAAGGCTAGCGCTTCCGTAAAGCTGTTAAACTCTTCATCAAATACTTCAAACACCTTGCGCTGCAGTTTCGCCACCCGCATCTCTTAACACGCTAATCATTAGCGCTAATTGAGTTTATAATAGCGGTTAAACCGTTTTTGAATTACATCGACCAACGTGAGTAGAACATGGCCCATAAAGTACGTTATAAGTTTAAAGGTGTGGCAAAAGAGATAAATTTTTCTTACAGCCGCCATCAAAATATGCATGAAGCCGTTGCCGATGCTGAGGGAGTAGACCTTTCCCAGTTCCTGCAACTTGAACAGCAACTTTCCGCTATTAGTAAAGACAAAAAAACCGTAAGAAACTTCAGAGATACCGAATTCGCAAAGATGGGGTTTTCTGATTTGTACTTCTTAAAGAACGGTCAAGAATAATGGTGGGCCGATAGGGTTCGAACTCTGACTTTAGAACGCAAAACCATCAATTAAATTTTCATGTTCTACCTTCAACCAACCCATGAAAAGCCTCAATCGCCCTATCGAAGCTTTCATCGTTGTCGAAATAAAGCTGGCTTAGTCGGCTTTTCTTTATTTTGTAAGTGGCGCTGGCAAAGGCTAGCGCTTCTCTAAAGCTGCTAAATTCTTCATCGAATACCTTAAACACCTCGCACTGTGGTTTTGCTACCCGCGTTATGCTGCCGTTTACTTCATAGTCGAACCCAGAAAACTGAAGGCGTGACAGGGTTTCTTTGCCTAGTCGCATACCGCCTTTTAGGCTTATTTGAAATGCGGCGTCCATTTCTTCAATTTCTTCCATGCTCCAGTGGTTATATACCCTAATGGCCTTTTTATACTTTTCTGCCAATCGCTTTTTTAAGGTGTTTATTCTTGGTTCGAGGGTGCCGTTGTTTTCGTTTTTTAGCAGGTCGAAGCATTCGTTGCATGAAGGTACAACGATGAAATCGGCCTGTAGATGGCCACTTTGCCAGTCGTGAATGAATTTTATGGGCGGAATAAAGTCTTGGCGTGCAGTTTCGCAGCCACAATAAAAGCAGCGCCCAAAGTCTTCTGAATTCACGGCTATTAGAGGCTGGTAGAATTTTTGGTAATTCTTTACTGACATGCTGCTATTGGCTTGAACGTTGTTGCTAAAAAACTAGGTTATTTGTGGTGGCTACGTTAACACAGCACGCCTTTTGTGAAAGTTAATTGTGCGGCGTTAAAATGAAGAAAGCGCCACCTTTTGGCAGCGCTTTGCTTTATAACTTAATCACTATTTGTAAGTTAATCCTTATTTATGACCTGTTCGGTAAAGCCTACAATCGCGATGGTTTGCTGTGCGGGTCGCCTTCAATATGGTCTTTTGGCCCGCGCGGTTTGGGTTTTGCAGCTATGGGCACGTCTTCTTCAGCTTCTTCTTCAATGTCCCAACTGCCCTCTTCGCTCCATGGGTCGTCGTCTGGGAACTCGCCTATGTTAATTTCTTTTACCGAGTAGTCGGGCTGATAACGCATGTCGTAGTTTGCGGCCCGTACAATGGCAACACACAACAAGAAGGCTACGGCTAGTAGCGGTACGCCCCCTATTATCGATGCGGTTTGTAGCGTTTCTAACCCGCCAACAAACATAAGCACTATGGGCATGAAGGATAGTGCAAAGGCCCAGAATAAACGGTTCCAGCGCAGTGGCTCTTCGTCTACTTCTTTTTGTACTACGGCAGCCAAAATGTAAGAAATGGAATCGAACGTGGTGGCGGTAAAGATTAGTGCCAGTAGCGTGAATACAGAAATAACTAAGTAGTCGAGCGGCAGCGTATGCAGCATGGCAAAAATAGCCGCTGTAGGGCTTTCTTGATTCAGTATGGTAACTACGTCTAGTTCACCCGATAGCTGTAAATACAGGCCGTAGTTCCCCATTACCATGAAGAATAAGAAGCAGCCCATGGTGCCGAAGAACATAGAGCCTGCCACCATGGTTCGAATGGTACGGCCCCTTGAAATACGGGCAATGAATAAGCCTACGCTTGGCGCGAACACCAGCCACCAAGCCCAATAGAATATAGTCCAGTCTTGTGGGAAGTGGGTGTTTTCAAAGCCGTTGAATTCGGCGAAGGGTTCTAGCCATGTGGCCATTTTAATGATGTTGCTAAGTACTCGGCCCAGGGCGTCTAGGCCGGTATTGGCCATAAATAGCGTGGGCCCAACAATGAAGATAAATAGCAGTAACCCTACGGCCAGCCAAAAGTTAATGTCTGACAGCAGCTTAATGCCTTTCTTAAGTCCAACATACGCGCTGTAGCCGAATATGGCGGTACAGGTTATTAGCACCACCACCTGCGTAGTTAGCGATTTAGGTACCCCAAATAGTTCGTGCACCCCTTCGTTTATCATAGGTGCCGCCAAGCCTAACGTGGTAGCCCCACCACCTAGCATGCCGAAGATAAAGCTGATATCGATAATTTTACCTAACCAGCCGTGAGCCATTTTCTCGCCTATTACCGGCATTAGGGCTTCGGATATTTTAAGTACGCTGTGGTTGCGTACGTAGTAGAAGTAGGCAATAGGTACCGCAGGAATAAGGTAGATAGCCCAGGCTAACGGCCCCCAATGGAATATGCCATAGGCCGCGGCCCATTTAGCGGCTTCAGGGGTTTCGCCTTCTATGTGAAACGGCGGCGCTTGGTAGTAGTACACCCACTCAATCATAGACCAGTACAAGATAGACGCCCCAATGCCGGCGCAAAACAGCATAGCAGCCCAGGACACGGGCGAAAACTCGGGCTTTTCTTCAGGTTCGCCCAGTTTTATTTGGCCGATATCGCTGAACATGATGTACACCATGAAGCCACCTGCGCCTACACCAAGTAACAGGTATAAAACACCCAGTTTACTGGTAACGAATTCTTTGGCCGTGGCTACCCACTGTGCGCCTTGGTCGGGCCAAATGATAAGAGGAATGGTGACGGAAAGAAGAAGAATAAGAGAGCCAAAAAACGTAGGCTTATCGATTACGCTAAACGCGGTTTCCTGTTCAGTGCCAGCCTTTGATGAGGCTGCATCTCGGGTATTACTACTCATACACGATCCTTTGTTTTATTTTTATAGACGCCATTATGCTGTACAGCTTTAAACGGGCGATCTTTTAAAATAGTTTAACAGATTTACGGCTTGCTTGTTTTATTGCAGCTATTAGTGAGATAAAGCGCTAAATACTAAGACGGGGCAGATTGGTGTATTTGCACGATTGAATTAACAGACTTTCCGGTCATTTAGCCGTAAAATTTAAAACATTAGAATATTATTATATTTAAATTTCAGCTTTACGTTTTTTACGTTGTAGAAGGTTTAAGGAGAGCATTTTGGAAAACTGGACATCAACTCCCTTTGAGCCGCTTGCCGGTTTGGCAGGCGGGCTGCTGATAGGTTCATCGGTGGTTTTATTACTGCTTACCCTAGGCCGTATTGCGGGCATTTCAGGTATTGCTGCAGGCGCGATGACACAGCGCGGCATTGAACGCTACTGGCGCATGGCGTTTTTAGTAGGGGTTGTTTTATCTGCCGTGCTTTACATGGTGTTTGTTGGGGATTTACAGGTGCAAACGCAAATGAGCTCGGCATGGTTAGTTGTGGCTGGCTTACTCGTAGGCTTTGGTACACGTCTTGGCTCTGGGTGTACATCGGGCCATGGTGTTGCAGGCTTATCTCGATTATCTCCCCGCTCTATTGTTGCCACGCTCACGTTTATGGGTGCGGCTGTACTTACCACCACAATTATCAGGCACCTGTAAATAACCAAGGAGAGAATATTATGAGAGCAATTATCGCCTCGCTACTTTGTGGGCTGTTGTTTGGCTTAGGCCTTCTTATATCAGGTATGAGCAACCCTGCCCGCGTGCTTAACTTTTTAGATTTAAGCGCCAACTGGGATGCCACGTTAGCGTTCGTAATGGGCGGCGCTATTTTGGTGGCGGCACCAGGCATGTACTGGGTGCGCAAGCGCAGCAAACCCTTGTTTGCGAATAAGTTTGATATACCAACCAGTAAAACTATCGACGCTAAATTGATATTAGGCTCTGCTGCTTTTGGTATTGGCTGGGGCATCAGCGGTTTTTGCCCAGGCCCTGCCGTGGTTGCCATCGCCTCGCTTCAAACAGATGTGCTGTTGTTTGTTGGTGCGATGATTGTCGGTATGCTGGCGCAGCATTGGTTGAAGCCTAAATCGGCTTAAAACATAACTGCTTCTTTCCTTGCGGCTTTATCCCCTGGTGGAGATAAAGTCGTAATTATCCCCTCTAGAGGATAAACCGTGGCAGCCACTTACAAAAAGTGCAAATAGCTCACTTAACGATTTGCGGTTTTCCCTTTCAATAAACCTACTCCCAAGGCGGCCATAGTTACGGCAATAACGCCGTTTAGATAGTTGAAAAAGGCATAGGGTACATAATCGAGCACCTCAACCCCAAGGGTGGCAGAATAGAACGCGCCTGCGGTTGTCCAAGGTATAAGGCCTGTGGTCATGGTGGCGCCCTCTTCTACCGACCGAGACAGTACAGCAGGGTCTAGCTGTTGTTGTTCATATTTTGCTTTGAATAACTGGCAATTTAATATGATTGAGATGTAGGCTTCACCCATAGCCACATTGCCCAAAAAACCAGAGGCTATGGTTACCGCTATCAAGCTTGCTGTGCGTTTTACCCGCGTGATGAAGCCCGCCAGTAGCGCCGCTAAAAAGCCCGCACCGTGTAATATACCGCCTAATGCAATTGCCATTAGGGCAAGCAGTAAGGTCCAACTCATACTGCTGATGCCGCCCCGACCTAGAAGCGCATCTAAGTTCTCGATACCCGTATTTTGAGGGGTGTTTTCCCAAAGGGCATTGAGTACGCTTATGGTGTTAGCGTTTTGGTAGAAAATAGCGATGATAACGGCAAGCAGAATGCTGCACGACATGGTGACTTCTGCCGGCACTTTTTTAATGCTTAGTACCGTAAGTAGCACCAGCGGTAACAGTGTTATATAGGGCGCAAGGTTATAATGCGTGGCAAGCGCTGCTTTAATTTCAACTACCTGTTCAACATTTAAATTCTGGTTTGCGTAACTAAAACCTATTACCAAGAAAATAACGAAAGTAAGAAGGAAGCTAGGCACCGTTGTATAAAGCATGGAATACATATGCCGATAGAGGTTCGTGCCAGCACTCATTGCTGCGAGGTTGGTGGTATCAGAAACCGGAGACATTTTATCGCCAAAGGTTGCTCCACATACCACCATGGCCGCTACAATGGGAGGCGGTATATTCATGGCAGCGCCAATACCCATTAGCACCACGCCCATAGTCCCTACGGTTCCCCACGATGTGCCTGTTGATACCGACATTACCGCACAAAGAATTAAACCCACTGCCAGAAACACACTGGGGTTTAGCCAACTTAACCCATAATAAATGAGCGTTGAGATAGTGCCGCTTTGCATAAAGCTGGCGATAACCATTCCAATAAGTATGAAGATATAAATGGCCGGCATGGCCCGGGTTAATGCGCTGGTCATTAATTCGCGAATTTGCAGGTACGTGTACCCCAAACTAAAAGCATTCGCCCCAGCCCACAGCAAACATACAAATATGAGCGCATGCAGGCTAATACTCAAGCCGAACAATCCACCTGCGATTAGCGCAACAATAACGCCAAAACAAAGCAGTGACTGAGCAAAACTGGGGCTACGCAAAGATGGAGGCGACGTTAGTGACACGTGGATACGCTTAAAAATTAAGTGGTAAGAATAGTATAACGACTTTGCGATGTGTTGTGATCAAGAAAAGAGCAGTGTTAGTCATTACCTACTCAGGTTTGCCTTGCTGCCGAGGAGCATTTTGAAAAGATTGTCGATAACAACCCGCCGTCATGCCTATGTGTTTTTTGAAGAACCTTGAGAAGTAAGGGTAATCCTTAAAGCCAAGGCTGTAGCATAGGTCTTGTATTGGTTGTTGGGTGTAAACCAATTTCCGTTTCGCTTCGTCAATTAATCGCCTTTGAATAATGTTTTTGGGTGACTCTCCTAAATTTTTATTACATAGGCGATTTAAGCTAGACATAGAAACAAATAGTTCGCTGGCATATTTGGATAAGGGCCAGTGCTCTAGGTAATGCTCTTCTATTAGCCTTTTAAATTTGGTCAATATGCGCGCTTCATGTGGCCCAGCACTGTATTCAAGCTGCTGCTCAGTTGCTAGTCGTTGAAGGGTTAACAACACAAGCTTTGTTAGCAACAGCAATGATTGGTCTTGATTTTGTGGGGCACGCTTTAGCTCGTCGCGAATATCAACGAAGTATCGCGTTAACCTATTAAACTGCTGACTGTCTTCTTGAAACACATGAGCAGAATAGAAAAGGTTGTTTATGGCGGTGTCTTGCGCATTTTGCATTTCTTCGCCCAAGATAGCGCTTGTAACAGATAGTACAAAACCTTTAATGTTTGGCTGAAACGTAAAGCCATGTACTACCCCCATAGGAATAGTTACTGAGCATTTCCCCCTTATGCTGATTGTTTTTTTGTTTAACGTAACGTTTGCCTGCCCATCTAAAATGTACAACACTTGAAATAAATGTGCATGTCTGTGCGGTTTTATTACCCAGTCCAGGCTTTCACTTCGCGTGGAGATATCTTCCAAATGCACCGCTCCCGGCCTTTCTATAAGCCCACTTTCCCCATATAGGTCGTAGTTTGGATATTGATGAATTTGCGATGCCATTCTAAAAACCATATTAATCACAATTATTAACTTGATTGAAAAGTACAATAAAATGAGTGAAAAGTTAATAATTTGTTACCGCATTTAACTTCACACTATTTGTACAATATTCGCAAAGGTAGTGAAGATGAAAACATTAACCACACAAGTAGCTATTGTTGGCTCTGGCCCTTCTGGTTTATTACTTGGTCAACTCTTAGCTAAGCAAGGCATAGATAACATTGTTATAGATAGAGCAAACAAAGATTATATTTTAAGTCGTATTAGAGCGGGCATTTTGGAACAGGGGTTTACCGATCTTGTGCGAGAGGCCGGCGTTGGTGCTCGCATGGACAAAGAAGGTGAAGTGCATGATGGTTTCGAGATTGCCATTGACGATAAAATGGTCCATATCGATTTAAAAGCGTTGGCAGACGGCAAAGCTGTTATGTGTTACGGCCAAACCGAGATCACTAAAGATCTTATGGAAGCGCGCGAGGCCGCAAAGTTAAACAGCTTCTACGAAGTTGAAGATGTGACTTTGAACGACATTGATACCGCATCGCCCTATGTGGTTTTCAAAAAAGGGGACGATGTTTATAAGCTTAATTGCGACTATATCGCTGGATGTGATGGTTTTCACGGTGTTTCTCGTAAAACTATTCCTGAGTCGGAAAGAACAGAGCACGAGCGAGTTTACCCATTTGGCTGGCTAGGAGTGCTGAGCGATACGCCGCCTGTTAGTGAAGAACTTATTTATTGCAAAAGCCAACGGGGCTTCGCTTTAGCAAGCAGACGTTCTTCTACGCGTTCGCGCTATTACCTTCAGGTGCCTGCCAATGACGCGGTAGAAAACTGGACAGACGAAAGGTTCTGGGATGAGCTTAAAAAGCGCTTACCTGCAGAGGTTGCCCAAAAGCTCATAACTGGGCCAAGCATTGAGAAAAGTATTGCTCCTTTGCGTTCTTTTGTTTGCGAACCTATGCAATACGGTGCACTTTTTCTTGTTGGAGACGCTGCACATATTGTTCCCCCAACAGGCGCAAAAGGCTTAAATTTAGCAGCATCCGATGTGGCAACTTTGTACAAAATACTTTGTCGCGTTTATCTTGAAGGCGACAACTCACATATTGAAGACTATTCAAAAATTGCATTACGAAGGGTATGGCACGGCGAACGATTTTCGTGGTGGCTCTCGAACATGCTGCATAATTTCGATAATGAGCATGTCAACGATATGGGCCCAGAGACATTTCAGCGATTCATGAACTCTGAGCTGGATTACTACACGTCTACCGAGGAAGGGAAAAAGGTTATTGCCAACCAGTATGTAGGCATGCCCTATGAAAACTTAAGTAATTAGCCGCAGACGTTCAGTTACGTTTATATTCATCTAGCACTTCAAGGAAGCGTCTTTGAAGTGCTGTTGGCTGCCAATCGCGTCTTAGTGTGTAGCCTATTTCTCGACAGCTATCTGGCAACGGGTTAGGGCTTACATAAAGCAAACCAGCATCGATCTCGTCTTGAACCTGCCTTGCAGATAACAAGGTTACTCTGTCGCTTTTTAACAAGATCCCGCGGATCGCCATCATAGAACTGCATTCGATAATATCTTTGGGTACCGGCATAGCTTCAAGCTCGAACATGCGATTAAAAACCTTTCGCGTTGGCGTACCGGCTTTGGGAATAACCCACTGCCATTTACTTATGTTGGAAGCGTAAGTCCCCACTTCTATGGTCGCTAAAGAAGGATGGTGCTTGCGCGCTACAAGGTGCAGTTTATCGTCGAACATTTTGTGCTGCGTGATTGTGTTATCAAGGTTGGGGGCACGCAATGCCCCTACAATGATATCAACTTGCCCTTGCAGCAAGCCAACAAGTTGTTCCTCATATGGGCCGTCAACAATACTCACTTCTGCTTGGGGATATTCCTCTAATAACCGCAACACCGCCATAGGTACTATGTTTGCCCTTGCCAGCGGCAAACTGCCTATACGTATTTTGCCAGAGCGCTGCCCAACGAACTCGTTGACTTCCTGCAGCCCTTGTTCAATTTCAGCTACAAATAAATGAGCAAGACGAGCAAGCTGCTTTGCTCTCCATGTTGGTTCAACACCAGTGGGAATTCGACGAAATAACTTTTGTTCAAGCGTAAATTCTAGGTCTTTGATCGTTTTACCCAGCGTTGGCTGCGTTAAACCCAGCTTTGTCGCTGCGTTGGTGTAATTTCCGGTATCTACAACCGTAATTAATGCAATAAGTTGACGGGTTGTAATCAGCCGTAAAAACCCTTCTTTTCTCTTCGCACTTTTTTCAAACACGTTATTGGCAAAAGACAGTAAATAGTCGAACGCTCTTGTTACCCGCTTCAAAAAAACATCGCCTACATCTGTTGTAAACATACCTGACTGGGTGCGTTCGAAAATTATGTGGCCAAGCTGAGACTCCAGCTTGTTGATGCCTTGCGTTAAGGCCGATTGTGATAAATGAATATGCTGAGACGTTTCGGTTAGCGTGCCGAACTCTCTAACTTTCATAGCACTAAGCAAGTGACGCGTATTAAAAATCAACGTATGCCCCTAATGTTTTTTAGTCATTATAGAAAAAATTAATAGTAAAGGGCAGCAATCTAACGTTCTTTTCAGCGCCGAGTTATCCATAATCGAGGGACTTCAATATTAAAGGAATATCCTAATGGCTATTTGCGTAACAGACTGCCCACGACCTTCTCTGTCAACCATTGAAAAATATCAGGGGTCAGAGGTTGCTACCGTTCATGAAGCGCAGGGTAGAAAGGGTCTTTTAGCGCAAGATATGCGCCCTATTTATCGACCTGCTCAAATAGCCGGCCCTGCGGTTACATGCCAAGTAGCGCCGGGAGACAACTGGATGATTCATGTCGCGGTTGAGCAGTGTCAGCCAGGAGATGTATTGGTTGTTACGCCAACCAGCCCTTGTTCAGATGGCTTTTTTGGTGACCTATTGGCTACATCGTTAAAAGCAAGAGGGGTAAGAGGGCTGATTATTGATGCAGGTGTTCGCGATATCGCTACCTTAACTGACATGAAATTCCCCGTGTGGTCTAAAGCCGTGTTTGCGCAAGGCACAGTAAAAGAGACGATTGCTAGTGTTAATGTACCTGTTGTTTGTGCAGGTGCTTTGATAAACCCTGGGGATATTGTTGTTGCTGATGATGATGGCGTTGTGGTGGTTAAACAAGAAGAAGCAGATGACACGTTTGAAAAGGTTAAGCTGCGCGTAGAAAACGAAGAATCCAAACGCAAACGTCTTGAACAAGGTGAGCTTGGTCTGGATATTTATAATATGCGCGAACGCCTGGCAGCTAAAGGCCTTCGCTATGTAAAGCACGGTGAGCAATAGCACTTATGAAAGCCGTAACTGCGTGCCTAATGAGGGGCGGAACCTCTAAAGGACTCTATTTTTTAGCCAAAGATTTACCCCTTGATGTTCATCGTAGAAATGCCTTTTTATTGTCGGTTATGGGCTCCCCCGATAGCCGGCAAATAGACGGTGTGGGCGGTGGTCACCCGCTAACAAGTAAGGTGGCCGTTGTAAACCCGTCGTCTAATCCAGAAGCCGACGTTGACTACTTATTTTTACAGGTAGCGGTAGATAAAGCCCAGGTCAGCGATACGCAAAACTGCGGAAACATTCTTGCCGGCGTGGGTGCGTTTGCTATTGAGCAGGGGCTAGTAAAAGCGCAGGACACGACAACCGATGTACGTATTCGCATGGTGAATACCAACACGTTCGCTGTAATAAGAGTTCAAACGCCTAACGGCGTGGTCAATTACGAAGGCTGTGCGAGTATTGACGGCGTACCTAATACCGCCGCCCCTGTTTATATTGACTTTTTAGATGTTGCAGGCTCTTCCTGTGGAAGCTTATTCCCCACTGGAGCTGCTCAAAATACCGTAGAAGAAATTAACATTACGTGTATAGATAATGGTATGCCGGTCGTGCTTATTGATGCTCACTCGCTGGGACTTAAGGGAAGCGAAACACCAGAACAATTAGAAAGTAATGCCGCCTTAAAACAAAAAGTAGAAGCCATCAGGCTTAAGGCTGGCGAAATGATGCAGTTAGGCGATGTCACGGCTAAAACGGTCCCTAAGATGACGATCATTTCTGCCCCTCTAAATGGCGGAGATATCAATACTCGCACCTTTATTCCACACAGAGTACACGACGCTATTGGCGTTTTAGGCTCAGTTAGCGTTGCGACGGCTTGCTTGGCAAAAGGCACCGTTGCCTATGACCTTTATCGCCGCCATTGCGCTAAACGTGATAACGAATTGCAATCTGCTGTGCCCCTTGCAATTGAGCATCCAACGGGAGCGTTCAAGGTAGATATGGAGGTCGCAAATGCTGATGCATTCGAAACATTTGAAGTGAAGCGCGCCGCTTTACTGCGCACAGCCAGACTGCTCATGCAGGGAACGGTGTTTGCTCCCGACTCTGACCCTACACTAGCTCATGAATAAAAACGATAAAGAGGACCGAACATGATCATTGATTGCCACGGACATTACACCACTGCACCCGAGCCACTACAGCTTTTCAGAGAGGCGCAAATTAAAGCGTTTAAAGACGGCAAGGCGCTACCTGAAGTTCCTCATATTAGCGATGACCAAATTCGAGAAAGTATTGAGAAAAACCAGCTTAAGTTACTAAAAGAGCGTGGTTCAGACATGACAATATTTTCGCCGCGCGCATCTGCGATGGCGCACCACGTTGGCGATGAAGCAGTTTCAAAGCAGTGGACCAGCGCATGCAATGACCTGATTAAGCGCGTTGTCGATTTATACCCTCAACACTTTATTGGTGTGTGCCAATTACCCCAGTCACCCGGTGTTCCAATTAAAAACTCTATAGATGAGCTAGAGCGCTGTGTTAATGAGCTGGGCTTTGTAGGCTGCAACTTAAATCCAGACCCCTCCGGTGGCCATTGGACATCAGCGCCTTTAACGGACAAAAGCTGGTATCCGTTCTATGAAAAAATGGTAGAACTAGATGTACCAGCCATGATCCACGTGTCGGGTTCGTGTAACGCGAACTTCCACGCTACGGGTGCTCATTATATGAACGCAGATACCACGGCATTCATGCAATTTTTGCAGGGCAATTTATTTAAGGACTTCCCCGAACTACGCATTATTATTCCACACGGCGGCGGCGCCGTACCGTATCACTGGGGGCGTTATCGTGGCTTAGCTGATATGCTAAAGCAGCCTCCACTCGATGAACATGTAATGCAAAACGTGTATTTTGACACCTGTGTTTACCATCAACCTGGGATAGACCTGTTGTTCGATGTTATTGACATTAAAAACATTCTATTCGGCTCAGAAATGATTGGCGCAGTGCGAGGTATTGACCCTCAAACGGGTAATTATTTTGATGACACAAAACGCTATATTGATGCGTTGGATATTCCAACAGAAGATAAGCAGTTAATATTTTCTGGCAATGCTCGTAGGGTATACCCTCGACTAGATGCCAAACTAAAAGGAATGGGGCTTTGAGCAAATTTACCGTTGATCCAGATTGGTTACACTGGCACCCATCACCGTCGAAACCACAGTTTACATTACCGCAAGGCGCGGTAGATGCGCACTGCCATGTGTTTGGCCCTGGTGAACAATTTCCTTTTGCTGCTGAGCGAAAATACACACCATGTGACGCATCTAAGTGGCAGTTGTGGGCGCTACGTGATTATTTAGGTTTTAGCCGAAATGTTATTGTGCAGGCGACATGTCACGGTGCCGACAACCGTGCATTAGTTGATGCGCTAAACAACTCTCAGGGACTTGCGCGAGGCGTTGCCACCGTAAAACCTGATATTTCAGATGAAGAGTTGTATGCACTGCACGAAGCTGGCGTACGAGGCGTGCGCTTTAACTTTGTTAAACGTTTAGTCGATGCCCTGCCGTTTGATGCATTAAATACAGTAGCGCATCGCATTAAAGAACTTGGCTGGCATATTGTTATTTACTTTGAAGCCCAAGAACTACCAGAGCTTTATTCGTTTTTTACCGCACTGCCTACCACGGTTGTTGTTGATCACATGGGTCGTCCCGACGTGAGTAAACCGGTAGACGGTGAAGAGTTTGGGTTATTTCTAAAACTAATGACAGAGAACACCAATTTTTGGTCGAAGGTGAGTTGCCCAGAGCGAATCTCACTGGCTGGGCCGAGTAACGGTTACCACGATGTCATCCCTTTCGCCAGAGAAGTGGTTGAACGCTTTCCAGACCGTGTTATTTGGGGCACAGATTGGCCTCACCCGAATATGAAAAGTCACATGCCGGATGACGGAAAGCTGGTTGATTTCATTCCGCTTATTGCCTCTACAGAAAGATTACAGCGCAAACTTTTGGTTGATAACCCAATGAAGCTTTATTGGTCTTAAGGCTAGATACTGCTTTTGAAATTGAGGAAGATTTTATGAAAATTATAGTTGTAGGTCCTGGCGCTTTTGGTATAAAGCACTTAGATGCATTGAGCAAAATTGATGATGCTGAGGTTGTCGGTTTAGTGGGCCGAAACCCGCAAAAAACGCAAGCGGTTGCCGATGAGTACAAGATTCCCCATGTGTACACCACACTTGAAGAGGCACTAACCTCTGATGCCGATGCCGTTATTCTTTGCACCCCCACCCAGATGCATGCCGAGCAGTCTATTTTATGCATGCAGGCGGGCAAACACGTACAAGTTGAGATACCACTCGCCGACAGTTGGGAAGACTCTCAAGCCGTTATGGATGCACAACTAGCGTCTAATTTGGTATGCATGGTGGGTCATACTCGCCGCTTTAACCCATCTCATCAATGGCTAAATAAGCGTTTGCGCAAGGGTGAATTAAATATTCAGCAAATGGACGTTCAAACTTATTTCTTTCGTCGCAAAAACATTAATGCGAAAGGTGAGCCTCGTTCTTGGACAGACCATTTGCTTTGGCACCACGCTGCTCATACGGTTGATTTATTTGCCTACCAAGCAGGCTCGCCTATTGTAAAAGCGAACGCCGTACAGGGGCCGATTCACCCTGAACTGGGTATTGCTATGGATATGTCAATTCAGCTTCAAGCTGAAAATGGCGCCATTTGTACCCTTTCGCTATCTTTCAATAATGACGGACCGTTAGGTACATTCTTCCGATACATCTGCGACAACGGCACTTATATCGCAAGATACGACGACCTTGTTAACGGCCATGAAGAACCAATTGATGTGTCTACCGTTGATGTATCATTAAATGGTATTGAGCTACAAGACCGCGAATTTATTAGCGCGATAAAAGAAGGCCGCCAACCCAATGCTAGCGTGGCGAGCGTATTGGGCTGCTATAAAGTGCTTCATGACCTTGAGCAACAACTAGCGTAATTGGAGGCGATTATTAAAACGCGTAATCTTTTGGGTAAACAGGTGGGTGAGATTGGCTTTGGTTGTATGAACTTTAGCCATGCCTATTCTGGCAAACTCAGCGAAAATGATGCTATCGATTTACTACACAAGGCTTATGATTTAGGCGTCGATCATTTTGATACTGCGGCATTATATGGCTTCGGAGAAAATGAGCGCATTGTCGGAAAAGGGATAAAACCCTTCAGAGACAAGATTTTGCTGGCCAGTAAGTGCGGGATGACTGGCGTGAACGGCAAGCGCACTATTGATGGCTCGCCTAAAGCTATAGAGGCTACGCTTAATAATGCGTTAAAAAGCTTACAAACCGACTTTATCGACTTGTACTATTTGCACAGGATTGACCCTAACGTGCCGGTAGAAGACAGTGTTGGCGCGTTGGCAAATGCGGTTAAAGCAGGCAAGATTGGCGCGATTGGTTTGTCTGAAGCGTCTGCCGAAACGCTTATTAGAGCGCACGCCATTCATCCAATAGCCGCGATGCAAACAGAGTATTCACTGTGGACACGTAATGCAGAAATTGCGGTTCTGAAAAAATGCGAAGAACTAGACGTTGCTTTCGTTGGCTTTAGCCCTTTAGCACGTGGATATTTAAGTAATACATTTGCCCATATTGATGACTTAGATAGTGGTGATATTAGGCGGGGAATGCCTCGGTTCCAAGGTGAAAACTGGGAGCAAAACCGACGTTTATTCGCCCAATTTGCAGCCTTAGCAAATGAAGCTGAATGCACACCCGCGCAACTGGCCATTCATTGGGTTTTGAAACAAGCAGACTATATACACGCTTTACCCGGCACCCGCTTTATCACTCATTTAGAGGAGAATTTGCGGGCGAGCGAATTAACCATTGATAGCAATATATTAGTGCGCGCCGGTCAGTTAATTAATCAAGAAACGGTGCAAGGCCCAAGATATCCGGCCGCTGCACAGGCTGATATAGACACAGAAGAATTTTAATACTGCTAAATAAAAAGCGGCGAGTACTTCACATGTACTCGCCGCTTTTTTGTTTTACGCTATGCTTACGGCGTTATGTACGCCGCGTTATCTTAGCGGTTATCTAAAACCAACACACCTGCGCCCGTATTTGAAATAGGTGCATGGTAGTGCTTGTGTATCACGTTAACATCGTCTTTTAGCGCACCGCGCATGACCAGCCACATTATGGTTTCAATACCTTCTGTTCCCGCTCGCTCCATAATTTCAGCATTTGAAAACTGCGTCATCCATTCAGGTTCTTCAGCTATCTTATCCATGCACTCAAGATCAAAGTCGACGTCTATAATACCGGCTCGTTCGCCTTGAAGCTGGTGCGACATGCCGCCCGTACCCAATATCACAACTTTATGGTCTTCAGGATATGACTCCAGTGCTTTACCCAACGCCTTGCCTAGTTTTAAACAACGGGCGGCCGTTGGTACTGGGTGCTGTACTGTATTTACAGCAAGCGGAATAGCTTCTACCGGCCACTCTTCGCAATCGCCGAACAACGCGCGAATAGGATTAACGAAACCATGATCGACTTTCATTTCTTGGCAAGTGCAGATATCTATTTCTTGTTCAATAAGCGACTCTGCGATATGCCAAGAGAGTGGTGCATTACCCTTAAACGGGTTAACCGGCTTTAAGCCCCACCCTTCATCGGCATTGTGATACTCATCTGCACACCCTAAAGCAAAGGTCGGAACGGTATCTAAGAAAAAGTTTAAGCCATGGTCGTTGTATACAACAATCACCAGATCTGGCTTTACTTCATTTAACCAGTCTTTCGCAGGTCCGTACCCGTCAAAAAACCTTTTCCAATAAGGCTCTTGCTGAAGACCTTCAGTAATAGCGTTGCCAACTGCAGGTATGTGCGAACTGGTTATTCCACCAATGATTTTAGCCATTCCAGTAGTCTCCTTTTTTCTTAATTTTTTCTATAAGACCGTCGCTTTTGGCCACCAAGTTCTGCTTAAATTCTTCCGTTGTAATACCTTGAAAAGCAGCACCTGCGTCTTGTACAGACACACCGCGAGGAATAGCCATTTTTGCCATGAAGTATATGTTGGCGCCTAATCGAAGCATTTGTAGAAAATCAGAATTTACCACGACGTCTTTATACTCACCTTTAACACCATACTTGTCACAATACGCTGCAGGGTCTTTATCAAATTCCGTTCTGTTTTCTTCATTGTTAAAAGAAAACAGTAGCTTATTTAGAGCATAAGCAGGGTGAGCGCGCTTACCATCGAACACATAGGTACCAGGAATGTCCTCGTAATCTTTTTTCTGCCAAGTCATTAGACGTATTCCAAATTAAAACGTACCTTTATTATA
This sequence comes from Alteromonas sp. AWM4_230, assembly GCF_056158305.1. Lineage (NCBI taxonomy): Bacteria > Pseudomonadati > Pseudomonadota > Gammaproteobacteria > Alteromonadales > Alteromonadaceae > Alteromonas > Alteromonas sp. AWM4_230. Next base: position 301,801 of record NZ_JBSWTB010000001.1, read on the forward strand.
TAAATGCGCCTTGCTTTTATAATGGCGAAAGCGCATCAATATTTGTACATTTCATAGATTTTTGTCGAAGGTGAGTAAACGCATGGTTTTGGTACAAATACAGCACTAACCATTATGGGACAACGGTTAACGCTGTATTGAGAAAGCCCCAACAGCTGGGGGATTAGGCAGTAGTAATATTAGGTCGTAGAGGCCTTTTTATAACCTTTTTAGGGCCTATGTTTAAGAATTTGTTCTCGCAGCCACTTGTGTAGCGGGTCGTTATTTAAACTTGGGTGCCACATCATAGACTCATTCAACTGTGGCGTTTTAAACGGAATATCATAAATCTTTATAGGGAGGTGTTTTGCGTTAATTTCAGCAAGACGCTTTGGTGCTAGGGCCACCCTTTCGGTATTTATCACTGTAAAAAACATACTAGAGAAATCGTTGACGATGACTTCTACGCGGCGGTTAACTTCATCTGAGTCTACCATCCATTTCTCTATGCTCAATTGACTCGCTTTTTCATAGCCAATGGTTACATGGCCAATGTCTGAGAATTGTTCTAGGGTAATATGGCCATTTAGCTTGCTGTTGTTTTCATCCGCTATACAAACGAACTCATCATCTAAAACTTCTTGGGATGAATAGCCATCGAGCATGAAAGCAGAAGGGGCAATAATAAGGTCAGCGCCTTGTTTTGCGAGGCTGTCTAAATCACCAGCAAAAGTAGACATAAATTCAAATGTTATGTTCGGCGCTACTTTCGTGACGTAGGCCAATAAATCAGCCAGCACCACCTGCATTACATAGTCTGAGGCAATAATTTTGAAATTGCGATTTGATAATTCTGGTGTGTTTATTTTCTTATCTATAATGCGGTTTCTAATAGTGCTTAGCACTTCGCTGACTGGCTGCTGCATTTCAGCGGCAAGTGGCGTGATATGCATTTGCTTACCCATTTGTACAAGCAAATCATCATCAAAATAGTCCCTTAAACGAGATAAAATACCACTTGTTGCCGACTGCGAAAGGTGCAGTCGATAAGCGCTTTTCGTAATGTTTTTTTCTTCTAGCAAAACTTCTAACGCCACCAGCAGGTTTAAGTCTAGTTTTTCGTACCGCATTTCTACCCCGAGAACTTATCTACCTATTTTGTACCAACGGTTTTTGAGATATCACGTATCGGCACAAACGATTTTTGCTTAGTAACTCTGAATACTACCATCTTCTGTTAACAATAATTAAAACTTTTAATTACGAAGAGACTTTATTCAATGAAGTTAGCGTCACTCAAAAGCAATGGCCCTGATGGCAAGCTAGTACTTGTTTCTAAGGACCATAGTTTGTGTACAGAGGTTAGTGATATTGCCCCTACTATGCAGTTTGCACTGGATAATTGGGATACGTGTTATGACAAGCTTAACGAGCGATATCAGTTACTTAATAATGGGAACGCGAATAATGCGTCTCACTTTAAGCCCGAGCAATGTTTAGCGCCCCTACCCCGTGCTTGGAGCTGGCTTGACGGCTCTTGCTATTTAAATCACGGGCACTTAATGCAAAGAGCCTTCAACTTAGATCCTATTGAAGGCGCCGACAAATACCCTTTGGTTTACCAGGGCTCAGGTATTTCCTTTAGAGGAGCACGCGAACCGCTTTTTGCCGCAAAAGAAGAACACGGTATCGATTTTGAAGGTGAGTTCGGCGTCATAACCGGCCATGTCCCTATAGGCGCTTCACAAGAAGAGGCCAAGCAGAGCATTCGCTTGGTCGTCATGTTAAATGACGTCAGTTTCCGTGCCCTAGCCCCCCGCGAAATGAAGACGGGATTTGGCTTTGTACAAGCAAAAGGCGACACAGCCTTCGCACCTATTGCCGTTACGCCAGATGAACTTGGTGAGCATTGGCAAGATTCAAAAGTCTGTGCACCTTTAGAAATCCACCGAAACAACGAGTGGTTTGGTGCACCTGATGGCGCAAAGATGTTCTTTGGATTTGACCAACTCATTGCGCATATAACTGTAGCACGAAGCCTTCCACCTGGCTCCGTCGTTGGTTCGGGCACGGTATCTGACAACACACCTAACAAAGGCCAAGCCTGCCTTTCAGAACTCCGCGCAAAAGAACTTGTTCAATTTGGCGAGCCCAAGACTCCTTTCTTAAAAGTGGGCGAAACAATAACGATGCGAGCGCTGGATAAAAATGGCTTCAGCTTATTTGGCGACATTATCCAAGACGTAGAGTTGGAGACTTCGAATGTTTAACCCAAGAGAATACGAAATTATCGATTTGTCGGTAACGTTAGACAATAACCCACACACCGACCCACCGCCTTTATTGCCCAAAATCGATTACATGGACCACCAGGAAGGCTGGCCCGAAATGGCGTCAATGTTTCCGGGGCTGACCCTCGATCAGTTACCTGGCAACGAATCATGGGCGGCAGAAAGACTTGCAATAACCACCCATAGCGGCACCCATATGGATGCACCCTGGCACTATGCCTCGACTACCGATGGCGGTAAGCCGGCATTCGGTATTGATGAACTGCCTCTAGAGTGGTGTTTTCAACCGGGTGTGAAATTAGATTTTCGCGACTTTGAAGACGGTTACGTTATTACGGCCAGCGATGTTGAAAAAGAACTGCAACGCATTAATCACGATTTACAGCCGCTGGACATTGTTGTGGTTAACACCCGTGCTGGCAAGATATTTGGCGAACCAGGTTACTTAGACGCAGGGGTCGGCATGGGCCGCGAAGCCACAATGTATTTGCTTGAAAGAGGCGTAAAAGTGGTGGGCACTGATGCCTGGAGTTGGGACGCTCCCTTCAAATACACACGTGAACGCTTTGCCGAGACCGGCGATGCATCCTTAATTTGGGAAGGCCATAAAGCAGGTCGGGATATTGGTTACGGTCAAATGGAAAAATTGAGCAACCTTGAAGCGTTACCCGCAACTGGATTTTTGATCTCTTGTTTTCCTTACAAAATTAAACACGCCTCTGCAGGCTTTGTTCGCGCAGTTGCATTTATAAAAAAATAAATTATCAGAGCTAACTTGGCGCATTTGCGCCGCAGAAAAATCAGGAAACTACAATGTTTAAATATTTCCCGACAAACTATGTTTGGAACCTGTCAGTCGACCTGGCCATAGAAATGGGTGCACGTATTGGCGAAATTGAAGAAATGTGTGCGCCATTAAAAGAAGCGGCAAAACAACCCGACAAAGAAGGTGTGCAGGCATTTCGTGATACCTGGGCAAAAATGGCAAATAAACTCGTCGAGCTTGCTGAAGAAGATGAAAGCCGAGGCCGATTGTTTTCAGCGGCTGAAAAATACAACCGTGCTTCCTCGTACTTAATTACGTGCGAACGCCTACAAGCTCACAAAGCGCCAGGACGCCTAGAGTTGTACAAACATCAGCTCGAGCTTTTTCAAAAATCTATTACCTTGGGCAAAGAAAACTGCGAGCGTGTGGAAATTCCTTATGAAGGCAAACACATATCAGCACTGTATGTCAGAGCTGAAAATGTAGAAGGCCCCGCCCCAGTATTAATCCAAGTTAACGGCTTAGACTCAACCAAAGAAATGAAATATCGCGTTGGCTTACCTGGTTGGCTTGCAAAGCGTGGGGTTTCTTCGTTGATTTTAGATCAGCCTGGAACAGGTGAAGCGTTAAGACTGCAAGGCCTTCACGCCCGTTACGACAGCGAGCACTGGACGTCTCCAGCTGTTGATTGGCTAGAGCAGCGCGAAGAGATAGACAGCAATCGCATTGGGATGGAAGGCGTATCGCTTGGCGGTTATTTCTGCCCTCGCGCCGTCGCTAACGAGCCACGTTTAGCCTTGGGTGTTTGCTGGGGTGCAAACCATGACTGGCGAGATGTTCAGAAGCGTCGCTTAGAAAAAGAAGGTGATTTCCCAGTGCCGCATTACTGGGCGCACGTGAAATGGGTATGGGGTGCAGAAACCATGGAAGAATTCATGGAAATCGCCGAGAAAGTGCACCTAGACGGTCAAATTGAAAAAATCAAAGTGCCATTTTTGGTTACCCATGGTTCGAAGGACTCACAAATCCCTCTTAAATGGGCAGAAAGAACCTACGAGCAGCTTATAAACAGCCCGAAACGCGAACTTAAGATTTTTACCGAGCGAGAAGGTGGTGTTCAACACTCGAGCTTCGATAACAGCGCTAACGCGGGTCAATACATCGCGGACTGGGTTGCAGAAACCTTTAACGCACGTACTGCTTAGAAGGAAAAAACGATGAATATTATTGGCTTAGACAAACTTATCTTTGGTGTAGATGACACAAGCGCAACAACACAGTTCGTTTTGGATTATGGGCTTAAACAAGTAGATGAGCACAATTTTGTTGCTCAAGACGGTACCGGCCTAGAAATTCGGTTGAAAGACGACCCGTCGTTACCTGCGCCGTTAGAAACCGGCGCTAGCATCAGAAAAACGGTTTATGGCGTTCCGGATCAAGCGAGTTTAGATGCCATTAACGCTGAATTGTCTAAAGATAGAGAGGTAAAGGTACTTTCTGACGGAAGTATTGAAGCTGTCGACGATTTAGGCTTTGTTTTAGCCTTTCAAATTACCGTTCGCACTTCTACAGATTTACCATCAGAAAAAGTGAATGCGCCGGGCGATATTAACCGTGGCGTTAATATCAACGGGGTAGACGATTCGGCGCCACCTAATATTCACTCGTTATCTCACGTTGTATATTTTGTGCCTGACTCAACCGCTATGGAACAGTTTTACGAGCAGCGCCTAGGCTTTAAAACCACTGACCGATTTAATGGTGTTGGGGCGTTTATGCGCCCAGCAGGTACAACGGACCATCACACGTTGTTCTTTATAAAGACCCCACCTCACATGAAGGGTATTGAGCACTTTACGTTCCATCTTGGCGGCCCGACAGATGTTGTCAGGGCGGGTACTAACATGGTGAACAAAGGTTATCAGAGCTTTTGGGGGCCCGGTCGCCACATTTATGGGTCGAATTGGTTTTGGTATTTCAAAAGTCCGTTTGGATGCAATATGGAATTTGATGCCGATATGGACCAGCATGACGATACGTGGCAAGAGCGCGCAGCGAACATGGGTCCAGACTACTCTCAAATCTTTTTGTTAGAACATAGAGAGAAGTGGGCACCTTCAGGCGGACCACCTGCTAAATAGACTGCTGTTATGGACGAACATTTATTGTGCAGTACCCAAGAGATTCAGGAGGGGAAGGCAAAAGGGTTCAAGATAGGCGAAAATGGTAAAGATACGTTCTTCGTTACTCGAAAAAACAACCAGTTTTTCGCTTATTTAGATGTTTGCCCTCACTACAACAGTACTACACTTCCATGGAAGCGACATGAGTACACTGATGTAAAAGGCGAGCATATTGTTTGTGCTGCACATGGCGCGCTGTTCAACATAGCGACGGGTGTTTGTATTCAAGGACCTTGTAAACATCAGCGAATTCAAAAAATACCCATACGGATTGAATCGAACCAACAAATTTGGATTTCAAAAAAAACAATAAAGGCCTTTAAATTATGAAATCAAGTGTGAGCAATGTTTTAATAATTGGGGGCGGTTTTTCAGGTATGACCGCCGCTATCGAATTAAGAAAGCGCAATATAGAAACAGACTTAGTGGAGATAGATGAAAACTGGCGTACAGACGGCGCGGGTATCAGCATTGGCGGTGCAACTTTACGAGCATTCAAAACAATTGGGATATTGGATGAGTTTTTAGAGCAAGGCCATGCACACAACGGATTAGATGTATTTGCGCCGCACGGCTTGCATTTAGCGCATGTCCCTACGCCCTCTGTTGCCAACGCTGAGGGCATACCAGGCGCAGGCGCAATTATGCGACCCACCCTTGCGAAGATCCTTGCCGAGAAAACCCTGGCGTCTGGCGCGAATGTGCGCTTAGGCTGTACCTATAAAGAAATGGTTAATACCGACGAGGGCGTAGAAGTCAGTTTTACCGACGGTACGACCAAAACCTACGACCTAGTTGTCGGTGCAGACGGCGTGCACTCGCAAGTACGTAAAGATGTATTTCCTGAAGTTGAAGCACCAAAATATATCGGCCAAGGTGTGTGGCGCGCTGTGCTGCCAAAACTTCCTGAAGTAAAAAATACGATGATGTGGGTAGGGCCACACTTGAAAGTTGGTGTTAACCCTATGTCTAAAGATGAAATGTACCTGTTTTTGACAGAAGACAAAAAGGAAAGACCTAAATACGACCCTGCCACTTACGTTGAAAAACTGAAAGAATTAATGGGTACCTTCCCTGCCCCCATGGTTAATCAGTTTAAAGATATGCTGAACGAAAATTCACTTATCGATTTTCGAGCTCTGGGTAATCTTTTAGTACCTGCCCCCTGGCATAGAAAAAGAGTGGTGCTGATTGGTGATACTGTGGCCGCAACCACTCCGCATTTAGCTTCAGGGGCGTGCATAGGCATTGAAAGTGCCATCGTTTTAGCTGAAGAGTTAGCAAAGGATGTTACAGTTGAACAGGCACTCAATTCGTTCTTAGAAAGACGCTGGGAGCGCTGTAGAATGGTTGTCGAAAACTCTGCTCGCTTATGTCAGATAGAAATAGAAGGTGGCGATAAAGAAGAGCACACACAAATTATGCGCGAATCTATTATTGCTTTAGCACAGCCTATCTAATCTTTTAAAGTGCTTATAAAATAAAAGCTAGCAGTTTACTGCTAGCTTTTTTGCTTTAAATATAAAAAACTAAAACCTGTTAAAGTTAAAGATCCAATACCAGCTTTGTGCCTTTTGCTCGAGAACAACACGGTGTCATCAAGGCGCCATCCGCTTTTTCTTCTTCGTTTAAAAACACATCACGATGCTCGACGTCACCTTCCAGAACTTTAGTTACGCATGTACCGCAGACCCCTTCTTCACACGCAACAGGAAGAAAAATGCCGCTGTCTTCTAATGTGGTAAGAATGGTTTTATCTGCGGGAACGTGAATTATTTGACCGGTACTTTTTATCTCGACATCAAAAGCTTTATCTTCGTCACTTTCAAGGCTGCTTTTATCGATTGAAAAGTACTCTCGGTTTATTAGCGCTTCATTCCAACCAAGCGCAAGTGCACTTTCTATAACATCGTCAATAAATCGCTGAGGGCCACACACATAAATAGGCATATGGGTAGATTTACTTTTCAAATAGTCCTTTACACTAAGTCGAGACGACTGAGTATCGTTAGAAAAGTAGAACTTCGTATTTGGCAACTGCCTTATTCTTTCGCCGTATGGCATTGCAGAGGAATTAGTTGCACACACACTAAATTCAAAGGGCAGCCCTTTTTCCTCGCATAACTCTGCCATAGGCAAAATAGGCGTAATGCCAATTCCTGCGGCAAGAAATAGCACTGTAGTACCCTTAGCGGTGTGGGTAAACGGGAAGTGATTTTTGGGTTCACTAATTTGTAGCTCATGACCTGCTTCCAACTCATCGTGAATAAACGATGAGCCACCACGGCTATTACTTTCACGCAGAATTGCAATTTCATAGTCGCTATTGTTAGAAGCGCCACACAAGGAGTATTGTCTGAGTAACCCATTAGCTAAATGCAGTTCTATGTGTGCACCGGGTTCCCATGACGCCAGACTCGTACCATCAACGGCACTTAGTTTAAGCCTTGTAATGTTATCGGTGAGCTTTTCTTTAAGTGTTATCTTAACGTTTTGCATAAACTTTATCTCCCGTGACTTAACGGCTTTCAGCTTTGATAGCGCGGGTTATCATTCTTCTGGTCATAACACCGCCAGAATCGATATCCAGCATGAGAAGCTGCCTATCGGGATATAAGTTTAAGTTCTTCTGTTGCTCTTCTAAGATTTCTTGATCTTCAGCAAATACCGCTCCCTGCTGCTGCTTAATTTGCTCAGTTAGTGCTGTATCATCAACTTTGAAATCTCGCGCCATTCCCCAAAAATAATGTATGGATTGGTCAGATTCTGGCGTAATAAAGTCGACAACGATACTGCCAGCTCTTTTATCTGGTGCCGCATTGATACCGCCTTCTCCCGCCACAGCAACACCCACTTCAATCATAATGTGGCTGGGTAAGTCGAAGCGACAAACTTGCCATCGGTCTACGCTTCCTTCTTTAGGTAAATCATTAGCTTCCAAAGCCGCTTGCCAAAATGGAGGGGCTACAATATTTTCCATAAAGCGTGAGGTCACAACCTGTGCACCCTCAACTTTTGTATTTACTGGTGCTTCTTCTATTTCTGATTGCCCGATACTTGTTGAGTGCACGTAGGTTTCGTGGGTGAGATCCATCAGGTTATCTACCATTAACCGATAATCGCAATTAATGTGATACAGCCCGCCACCATAAGCCCAGTCAGGGCTATCAGCCCAAAATAGATTAGGTAACGCATCTTCATCTGCAAGGTCTTGTTCACCCGGCCACAGCCAGATAAAGCCGTACTTTTCGACGACTTTGAACGCTTTGATGCATGGAAATTTGTCTACCCGCTGCTTGGGCATAGCGTCGGTTTTACCTTCTCTCCCCATCACGAGGCCATGATAGCCACACACCAACTTTCCATTTTCAACATAGCCTAGCGAAAGAGGTGCGCCGCGGTGGGGACAAAAATCTTCAACCGCAGCAACGGTTTTATTGCTATCACGGAAAAAAACCAGCGGCACATCGCAAATTGTACGTGCTAATGGTTTGTCAGAATTTACTTCATGTGAATAACACGCTACATACCATGTGTTTAGCGGATAAATTTTTTCTTTCATATTGTTGTCCCCATCCAGAATTGGATCCAATATATGCCATAACACGTTAAAATCAAGTTATTTAAACGTAAATTGGATCCAATAATTAAATAACGTGTCCTTTAAGGCCCTAAGCACCCTTGATAATCGCCAATTAGCAGGAAACAGGGCTTGAGTTGCACTGATTAAAAACGGTAAATTGGATCCAATTTCGATGTATGTAAGTGAATTATGAGCGAGACAAAAACGAACCCAGCCGTAGTAAGTATTCTTCGAGAGAAAATATTGATGGGTGAATTCCCTGCTGGGAAGCGTCTGGCAGAAACGCAAGCTGCAGAAGCCTTGGGAGTATCAAGAACCCCGGTTCGTATTGCGCTGCGCTCTTTAGCGCAGGAAGGACTTCTTGAAAAGCTTCCTGCTAGAGGCTATCGAGTAAAAGAAGTCACCGTCACAGAAATTACGAATTCGGTAGAAGTGCGCGGTGTACTTGAAGGGCTAGCAGCCAGACAAGCGGTTGAGATAGGATGCAGCGAGCACACAATTGAACAGCTAAAAGCGTGCTTGGCACAAGGAGATGCACTATTTGTTGATGGCAGCATTGATGAGGCTGGCATAGAAGCATATCAACAGATGAACGAAACGTTTCACGATATTATTATCAACGCAAGCGGAAACACGTCGATTAAAAGTGCGTTGCAGCTAAATGAACATTTTCCTTTCGCCTCGGTAAGTGCCATTGCATACGACCCGAACCAACTAGACAGAGAGTTTCATCGCCTCAAATACGCTCATACACAGCATCATGCTATTGCAGATGCCATGATCAAAGGCCAAGGTGCGCGTGTGGAGGCTTTATTAAAAGAGCACTCTCTTGCCACTATCAATCATATCGACTTATTTAATTCCAATACGTATAAGCTATACAAGCCTAGAAAAATGTAGGCCCTAGGTGCATGAGGGCTCGCAGAGAATTTAATTATCGGCTATTTTGCAACAAGCGGCTGCGCATGCTTTGTTTTTACAAGCGCTAGTAGCGCGGCCAAAAACGCTAGCGTCGCAAATAGCATCAATACGTTATACAGACCACCAAACTCTACCTGAAGTAAGGTAACCAGAATTGGCGCACTAAATTGCCCAAGGAAAAATGCGCCAGTCCACAGTCCAGTGCCTTTTCCGCGAACATTTACTGGTAGCACTTTCAATACCCAGTTGAGTGTGGTGGGTAGTAACAAGCCAAAGCCCAAGCAGGCTATCACCACAGATACAGAAGTCATAACCAACGACGTGGAAACCGCCGCGCCCACATAGCCTAAAGTAGCTAGTATTAGACCACCAGCTATAAGCGATGGGCCAGTTAACCCTTTGGCTTTTTTAAATGCGATAGACCCTAGCGCAACACCGATATTCGCAGCGGCACCAATCCCCCCAATGACACCTGGTGAGACCTCGGCTGATAGCGCTAATATCTCTCCTAATTTAACTATGATGGTATAGAAGATTACACCAACAAATAACGTTGTTATAAGTATCGGAAGAATGTCGCGCCACGGTGTGCTCACACCGGATGCGGTATTTTTAGAAGACGCGGAAGGTTCAAACAAAACCCGCTGGACTAAGAGGGCTATAGGTAGAGCGAGAATATACAATAAGAAAGGGCCTCTTGAGCCTAACAGCTCTCCTAAAATACCGCCAAAGGCAATAAGTACTATTGCACTAATACTGACACTGGCAATTTGTATTGTTACCCATCGCTGGCGTGCTTTACCCGTGTAGTAATCTGCAATGAGTGCCGTTGCAACCGTCATAATGGCAGCCTCTGCCATACCTAACACCACGCGAGATAAAATAATATGGAACAAATTAGTGAGGAAGAAGGGTGCAAGTCCAATGAATGCATAGATGATTAGCGCGGTAAGCAACACTGGCTTTCGGCCAACTCTATCTGATAGCCATCCGGCTATGGGAGAGAACAGTGCTACACAAAGCGCGGGGATTGTCATTGCCATTGGTACTAGAAATTCAGCGCCTTCTATATAGGCAAATTCTTTCATAAATAGCGGTAAAACTGGTACTAAAGAAATGATTGCCATAGTGGGCATAATGGCTGCTAAAACTAAAATCACACCATGTTTAGACGCCGCTTCGCCTTGTTTATCTAAAGCAGTCATACAAGTACCCCTTCTGGTTTTTATTGTCTCTACCGCTTATCTCACTTGATAGTAATTTGCATAGGATTCGAAGGATAATTGTTCGCCTCGATATACAGGTATTGGCAATGGCGATACTTACTGTATGTGCTCATAAAAGGCCCATGGGACATATTCATGAGCGAGCTTTTCACTGATACGTGCTGGTCTAAGCTATGCGTTCTCTCTCCGACCCGCCGCGAGCTAGGTGTACTTTTTATCGCAAGGAAAATGTTTTAAGGAATAAGAGGTAGCAAATAGTTAGGTATTGTGAGATTACAAAAATAGCTACAGCCGGATTAGAAGGCTGTAGCAGATTTTCTTACAGAGAGATCCCTTTGAAGGCGCTGGCGCTGCCTTGCAGAGCCAGCCTAGTGGTGGCTAGTACATTAATGTAATAACTTCACTTTCTGCCCAGCCATAGCGTACCGCTTTGATGAAAAGCTTATTGTGCGCACTATCTGGTACAAAGCTTTTATCATAAACTTGCCATACTTTGTTGTCATAGCTATAGCCTATGGATGCACCTTCTGTTCTAGGGGCTATGAAAACTTTACCTGTGATCTCATCAATCTCGGCAACGGCAGGAAGGGTTGTTTGCTGCGCGTCATGACGATTCTCGTTATCTTGAATTAATACGCTTTCGTCAATCAAGTTGTAATCACTACCAAGATTACGCCAGTTATCCAACTGCTCTCTGAAACGCGACAGGACATGGGCGTAATCCGGATTGCTCGCTAAGTTTACAAGCTGCTCCGCATCTTTTGATAAGTCATAAAGTTCCTCTGGCACCTTGCTGTCGAACCATTTTTTCTGCTGGGCTGTAAGCGTGTTGCTCGCTTTAGCATTGTTCAACGCTTTAACTGATGACAGTACGTTTCTGAATTTAATTTCAGAGCCATTTGGTTGGGTAGCGTAGTTGCGTACGTACTGATATTTTTCGTCCAACACGTAGTAAGAGCGAAGATCGACAGCGTCCATTCTGGCACGGTCAGCAAAAATATAGTGCCGTTTGACCGGTGCGTCATCAGACAAATCAACCCCCTGCATATAGGGTAACCTTTCGATGCCTGCAAAACCCAACAAGGTTGGGGCAATGTCCTCAAAAGACACTAACCTGTCTATCGTTTGGCCACTTCCTGGCATCCAATCGGGTTTATATTTTTCGGGAATGTGCATAATCATTGGCACTTTGATACCTGAAACTAACCCTTCGCGCTTACTGCGAGGCAACGCATCACCATGGTCGGTGGTAAATATAAAGATGGTGTTGTCCCACAGTTTATCTTTCTTCAAATTCTCGATGACAGCCCCAACTTGTTGGTCCATCACCTCGATATTCTCATAAAACCTCGCGATTTCCTGCCGCGTTTCTTTTGTATCGACTAAATAAGGAGGCACCGTAATTTTATCTAAGTCGGGTGTACTGAATTGGTAGTTTGCGCGGATCCCTTCACTAATTTGGTTCATTTGCTGTAAATGAGGTGGCGTATTTTCTGGTATAAACAGCGCTGACTCGTGTGTAATAAAAGGGTTTAAGTTTAGGAAAAACGGCTTACCCTGCAGGTCATGTGTTCTCCATGCCGAAGGCACTAACGAGTCTTCAGGGTTGCGAACATTTCCGTTAGCACTCCAAATAGTAAAAGGCCCCACGCCAACGGCACCTTTGGCAAATTGGTAGTCGGTCTTGATATCGTTGTAAGTAAAGTACCCATTTTTACGAAGAATTTCAGGATAGGCTTTGACCTGTGCAGGCGGAACACCAAAATACTCTCTGTCTGCAGTACGCATATGCTGAAGGCCTACTCTGTGTGGCGGCGCACCAGTGATAAGACCCGCTCTAGATGGTGCGCAAACACCAGCCATGGTATACACATTGTTGAACATTATGCCTTCGTTAGCCAAGCTGTCTAAGTTTGGCGTACGCGCAACGTCGTCACCATAGGCACCAAGACGCGCGCTTAAATCTTCTGCCACAACAAGAACGATATTCGGCTTTTCGCTGTCTCGTTGCTCATCAAATTCAGCGCTCATTACCTGTGACGTATTCGCCGCTAATAATGCTATCGCTATAATTTTTCTTAACATCGCAATCTCCTTTAAAGCGGCTGGAAAATGGAGCTTTTCAATTCAAGTGGCTGGGTTGAAAAAACGTTTTTAGATGAAGAAGCAAGATGCACGTCATACAACCCGGCCTCGGCGTACCAAGCGTTCTTTTCTGTATTAAACGACATGAGATCTTCTGCGGTTAAGGTAAACACTACATCTTCTGACGCCTTGGGCGCTAACAGCGTTGTTTTAGCGAAATGCTTCAACTGCTTTTTAATTAAGGATTGTGGGCCTTGTGGTGCACCAATATAAAGCTGAACGACGTCTTTGGCTGGCACCTCTCCGGTATTAGTAACCGTTACCTTAACTTTTACCTCATCTGAAAAAGACGTACTGCTTAAAGACACGTTTTGATAGCTAAAGTTAGCGTATGAAAGGCCAAAGCCAAAAGGAAATGCTACCGCTTCGTTCGCCGCATCGAAGTACCTGTAGCCTACTCGTGTCCCCTCTTGATAAACAACTTTAGATGGTTGAGAGCCGGTTATGCCATTTGGTTCTGCTTCTTTATCGGTGATAAAACCAGGAAAGCCTTTATCTGATGGGTAATCTTCAAGCTTAAGTGGCCATGTTGATGCAAGCTTGCCTGACGGGCTTACTTCACCAGTAAGTATATCAGCCACTGCATTACCCGCTTCCTGTCCAGGTAGATGAGTTAGCAATATGGCGTCAGCTTTTTCTTTCCAGCTCTGCGTCTCGATTACACCGCCAACATTTAAAAGGACGATAAAAGGTTTGTTTTTGGCCGAGAAAGCGCGTGATAGCTCAGTCAAAAGAGCCTGTTCATGTTCTGTAAGATAAAAGTCTTCACGCTCTCTATCTACGAACTCTCCTGAATTGCGACCTAAAGTAAAGATGGCAACATCGTGGGTTTGTGCAAGCGCTTCAGCTAGTGTTGTTGATATGTCTAATTCACCTAATGCAGGGCTTGGCATCATGTCCGCTAAAGGATGGTGGGATACAGGCAAATTGGCAGTTTCAGTTGCGATGTGTTTATCGTAACGTAATGATAATTCCTCGCTTAAATGTATTCCTGCGTTCTTAAGCCCTTGCGCTATTGAAATACTGTAAGCTTCATGAACATCGCCACTGCCAGTGCCGCCAATTGCTGTTTGATACGAACTATTTCCAAGCAACGCAACTGAGGCACCAGCCTGTAAAGGTAGTGCCTGGTGTTCATTTTTAAGCAGTACCATCCCTTCTGTAGCGATTTCGCGAGCGAGTTTGGCATGTTCTTGAAGGGGTGGTTTGTTGGTGACCGTGCTTTTCTTAAACGAGTGGGTTTTGACAATTAGATTCAAAATATTGCTAACGTTACGATCTAAAACAGACTCTTCTAGTGCACCGTTTTCAACGGCACCTTTGATGATAGCATTTTGATGATCCATACCAGGCATCAGTAAATCGTTGCCCGCCGACATTTGCTTTACGGGATTATCGCCACCAAACCAATCCGTCATCACAATGCCGTCGAACCCCCACTGGTGACGAAGGGTGTCCGTTAAAATAGCACTGCTTTCTGATGTATATTCGCCATTTACTTTATTGTACGAAGACATTAACGCCCATGGTGCGCTCTCTTTTATGGCAATTTCAAACCCTTTTAAATAAATTTCTCTAAACGTTTTTTCATCCACTTCTACATCAATTTGATCACGATTCCATTCGTGGTTGTTAGCAACAAAGTGCTTTAGCGTTGCACCTACCCCTTGGTATTGCAGGCCTTCAACATAAGCAGCAGACATCATTCCACTTACAACGGGATCTTCAGAAAAATACTCAAAGTTCCGCCCTCCCATTGCATGCCGGTGTATATTCAATGCAGGCGCTAGCATCACATCAATGCCGTACTCTTTGGCCTCATTACCTACCGCTTGCCCAAATTTTTGAACAAGAGGAAGGTTCCAGCTTGAACCGATTAAGGTTGCGATAGGAAAAGCAGTGGCGTAAAAGGTTGCTTCATGGTCATCTCTAGTGGGCGAGATACGCAAACCTGCAGGTCCGTCGGCAAAAACGATGGAAGGAATACCTAGTCGCTCTATCGCATAAGTTGTTCCTGCGGCGCCAGGCACTTTATCTTTAGTTACACCGACTTGCGGCCCACCGGTTTCCATGGCCATGCCAGTTCCTCGAACAAGCATTACCTTTTCATCTAGCGTCATTGCTTTAACAATGTCTTCCACTGGCGCGTTGCCAAGTTTAAGCTCGTCTGACGTATTAGCTGAAGAAAAAGTGGGTACGGAAAGAAAAACCATCAAAACAGAGCATCTTTTTATAAACTTCATATGAATTTTTTCCATGCAGTATGCGCGGTTTTGCCCTGTTTGCCAGGCCATGTAAATCGCAACATCGTCGAAAAATTTTAAAACAAAATTAACAAATTATGCTAAAAGAATCACAAAGTGAGAAATAGTTGATAATTTGGATATATAACTATCGTTAAAAACGATAGTTACAGGATATCGAATTTTTTGGGTCTTTAATGAGTGAAAAGTGCGCTAGGCGCAGGCCTAGCGCTTTAGTTGATTAGAACTCTTGAGATACTCTTATACCAATGGTACGCATTGAGTTAAGTCCCCATGTCTGTACGGTTGAGGCTAACCCGGCATTGTTTTCACCTGCGTCAAAACCAATAGAAACTGGATATTTTTCATCAGTACAGTTATTGCAGAAAACAGAGACGTTTAAGCCATCGTAGGTAGAGATACCGGCACTCAAATTTAAGGTTGTTATTGCATCAAGTTCTCTCTGAGGCGAACCAATGCCATAAGACGTTTCCGAGCGATAGTATACGTTTGCATTCACAAAACCGTACATGTTTTCGGTCAACTCTTGTTCATAGTTTGCTTGCAGCGTTGAAGTAATATCAGGTGCCATTGGAAGCGTGTAACCCGAGGCATCAAAGAACGCATCGTCAGGACCACAAACTTCAGAATCCGGCGTACACGATGCACCTTCAAAGTTATCAAACGTTGCGTCTAGTAATGACGTGTCCCATTGGAGCGTGAGGTTTTCAGTTGCCATGGCCTTTAATGAAATTTCAGCACCTCGGGACGTTACGCTTGCCGCATTTTGAATAATGAACGCTTGAGCGTCTAGATTAAACGACTGCGCTTGGTAGTTATCAAAATCAGTGTTAAACACAGACACGTTCAAGATAACTTTGTTATCTAGCAGTCTGCTCTTTACACCGGCCTCGAACGTGGTCGATATTTCATCTTCAACTGCAAATGGAATATCAGGGTTACCTTGGTTATCTGTATTAAATCCAGGTGCTTTATAGCCTTGCCCAATCGATGCGTACAGCATGACCTTATTGGTGTACTCATAGTTAGCGCCCAGCTTCCAACTGACGTTGGTATTATCGACTGATTCTTGGAATCGACCACGCGGGCCACCTATCCCTACAAAGTAATTACGCTGCATTTGTAAAACGTCTGTTGAAATGTCGTCTTGCGTAACGCGAGCACCAGCGACAGCCGTTAATTTATCGGTCAAGTAAAAGTCGAACTGACCAAAAACAGCATAGCTTTCCTGTTTTAGCTCAGTATCGCTGTCGTTCCCTAAGAAAACGTCATTGCTATACGGACATTCTGGCGGCGGTCCAGAAATCTCTGCGCCAACGCAAAATGGGAACCCAACGGCAACAAATGGAGGAGGGCCTTCAACATCTAAGCTGTTGGTCATATCAGAGGTAGAATTAAAGTAGAAAAGTCCAACCTGCCCTGAATAATCGTCATTTTTTGGGAATACGAGTCGCACTTCGTTTGAATATTGCTCGTAGTCGTTGGTATTTGGGTTATCAACAATGTCTCTTCTAGATGCAAAGTCATTGTGCAAATTAGTATCGCTTTCAAAGTAACGCCACGCAGCAATATTAATGAGCTCTATACCGCTATCAAACTCATACGCCAACTCAACTTGCGCTCCACCTGTCTCTACGTCGCTAAACATTGCACCATCTGAATTGTTAGTCATATTTTCAGGGCCTGGAACAATATTGTCTGGCTCAAAAAAGTCCAATAACTCACTGTTTGGATCTACGGTTCGATAGGTTCGGCTGTAGCGCTCAGCCGTGCCTTCGTTTTCGTTGTAATCGGCAATCGCGTATAAAGAAAAGGGGCCATCTTCATAAAGGTACTTAACTTTAATCCCCGATTTATCCTGACCTAAGTCTGTTCTTACATCGTCATTAGGAAACACGTTTTCGATAAGCGGATCTTGAGACGATTTGAGCAGATTTACACGAAGCGCTGAATTATCTGAAACAGGAACATTTACCGTCCCTCTGATAATGTGCCCTTTGGCATCTGTGGGCGTGGTATCTCTGTAGTTATATTCTAATGAGACATTGCCTGAGAATTCATCAAACTCAGGTCTTCTTGTTGTAATGTTTACCAAACCAGCGGATGCGTTTTTACCAAATAACAAGCCTTGAGGACCGTTAAGTACTTCAACAGAGGCAATGTCGTTGAATGGTTGGCCAGCAAGCGCATTTCGCCCTAAGCTTACGCCGTCAATTGCCAACGCCACACTCGGGTCAATGGTTTCTGCAAACACTTGAGTGCCAATACCGCGAATGGCAAAGGTGTTGTCTTGCCCTAGTTGTAATGTAGGCGCCAGCGTTGAAAGTTGAGTGATTTCATTGATGCTTTGTTTTTGTAAATCGTCAGAAGATAATGTTTGTACACTTACCGGTACTTTCTGAATATCTTGCGAAGTACGCTGTGCTTTAACCATAATAACTTCAAAGCCTTCAGAGTCTTTGGCTTCGGTTTCAGCGTTCTGCGCAACGGCTGATTGAGCAAAAACAGCTGCTATAAGGGTTACCAGCGCTGACTGTTTAAATTTCGATGTGCTTTTCATGTGTCCCTCTTCTCAGTAGTCATTCGAGAGTGTTATTTGTGCCGCGTTATTAAAGTGCGTTATGTGCTAGCTAGTTTCACAAAGCGGTCTTTGAATCTAGCCACCCAACGGTTTACAAGAATTTAACCAAATAGAAACGTTTGAACACTCCGATTTCGTGATACCCACCTATCGCAAACTATGATACTTAGCAAAACGTTTAACACCTGAGCTCTAAACGCAGCTAAACCCGTGGACTTCGTTCCTTTATTGAGCCGAGTAAACATCGAAAAAAATAACGGCAACAACGTCTATCGAGTATAGAGATATTTAGTATCTGTAATTTCGATTTTTACCTTACCGCGGCTTTTCCTAGGATCGGTAGTTACTGAAATGTTAAAAGTAATTTGTTTCATGACCAGCGATGAAATACACGCCGTAGGTTACATTCACTGCAGGTAGCTCAGCGCTTGATTGGGACACGCATTACTTTTCCATATCTTACTTCACCTCGACATGATCACATTACATCTCGCTTGAACCATCAGACGACTGTGAAGTTTCGCAATAGTGTGAGCCGCTAAGGCGGCGCACTTTTTTGGAGAGCATAAATTGAAGCGCACATTAAAGGCTTTTATCACGGTTTGCAGTGTATTTACTCTTATTGGTCAGGCCTCGGCAACTGAAAGCGAGCATGGCCAGAAGCGAAACATTGTATTTGTATTAGTTGATGATCTTCGATATGACGGAATGGGCTTCATTCAGCCTACGCTCCAAACCCCCAATATTGATGATTTGGCATCAACCGGCGTGCACTTCACAAATGCATTGGTGACTTCGTCTTTGTGCTCACCTAGCCGCGCATCAATTTTGACAGGCATGTCTACTCGCAATCATAAGATCGTTGATAATAATAATTCTAGCGAAGAGGGGTTAACCTTCTTCCCTCAGTATTTACAAGACGCGGGCTACCAAACGGGCTTTTTTGGGAAATGGCATATGGGGTCTCACTCAGATATGCCCCGCAAAGGCTTCGATAAATGGGTAAGTTTCACCGGTCAGGGCACCTACTATCCGCAAGACCGGGTACCTCCACCATTACGCAATAAAGGGATTGTAAACCAGCTAAATGTGGATGGTGTTCACGTTGATCAAAAAGGCTATATCACAGATGAGTTAACCGACTATGCACTTGAGTGGCTAGATAACGATATCGACCAAACACAGCCATTTTTACTTTATCTAAGCCATAAAGCAGTGCATTCAGATGCAACGCCTGCCGCTCGCCACAAAGACCAGTACAAGGATGTCGAATTTACATTGCCTGAAACCGCAAAGGTGACAAAAGAAGATGCTAAAAACAAGCCTATGTGGGTTCACAATCAAAGAAATAGCTGGCATGGCGTAGAATTTTTCTATGCCAGTGACAGAAAAATGAGTGACTACTTAAAAAATTATTACGCAACGTTGTCAGCGGTAGACGATGGTTTAGGCGAAATTATTAGCTATCTGAAAAAGAAAAATCTCTTTGATAATACTATGGTTGTTTTTTACAGCGACAACGGCTTTATGATTGGGGAACACGGCCTAATTGATAAGAGAAATGCTTATGAAAGCTCTATAAAGGTACCGCTTGTTATAAGTGCTCCTGGTTTGCTGCCAGAAGGAGAGAGCAACCATACATTAGTGCGAAACCTTGATTTAGCCCCAACATTTCTAGACCTTGCTGGTATAGCGGCACCAAGTCACTTCGAAGGGAAAAGCTTCTTACCCGTTGCCACGGGTGCGGTAAAGGAAGAAGAGTGGGATGCCCCAGACTTTGTGTACGAGTATTACTGGGAATATTCATTTCCTATGACCCCAACCACATTTTCAATACGACGAGGCGACCTTAAATACATTCAGTACCACGGCGTTTGGGACATAGAAGAACTGTATGATTTAAGTACTGACCCCGATGAACGTAAAAACTTAATTCGTCACCCTGATTACGCAGAAAAGCTGCTTCCTCTTCGCAAAGCCCTTTATCAATCTTTATTTCCAGCAACAGATGCAAAGCCTTCGGTTCCTTTCAACGCTCGCCTCTCAGAGGGGTTGAACTTACGTAGAAAAGAGGGTTTAGAAGCAGCTCCCTTTCCCGATTGGTGGAAAGTAGAACCTAATAGATTTGATAAATACAACGGCTTATTCCCTGATACTCCTTTGAAGATAGAAAAGGAAAGAAAAGGTGAGCTTTACTTTCCCTTCATGGAAAGTCTGAATAAAAACAACTAGGAGAAAGTTTGTGCAACAAGCAAACACTAACGAAAACCGATTCACTATTATTTTTGTCAGCTTGGTAGCGACTATTGGCGGTTTTTTATTTGGTTTCGACAGTGGCGTGATTAATGGAACCATTGACGGACTGCAATTCGCGTTTAATGCCGATGATGTAGGCACAGGTTTTAACGTTGCATCAATGCTATTAGGTTGTGCCATTGGCGCTTTTTTTGCGGGGAAATTAGCAGATATTTTTGGTAGGAAAACCCTGCTGATTGTCGCAGCAGTTTTTTTTATTATCTCAGCGTTAGGCTCGGGACTCGCTAGTAGCTCGATTGAATTTGTTATATACCGCGTACTTGGAGGGATAGCTGTAGGGGCAGCTTCCGTCATGTCACCGGCTTATATTGCAGAAATTGCACCAGCTAGATACAGGGGCGCTTTGGCGACTATTCAACAAGTTGCCATTATTACTGGTCTCTTCTCGGCATTTGTTAGCAACTATGCATTGGCGCTATCGGCAGGCAAATCAACTGACATATTGTGGGCAGAATTTGAAGCTTGGCGTTGGATGTTTTGGGTAGAACTTGCCCCAGCAAGTTTGTTTTTTTTCGCACTGTTCTTTATACCAGAAAGCCCAAGATATTTAGTTTTCTCTGGAAAAAAAGAAAAAGCCAAAAGCGTGTTAAGTGCGCTTTTTGGAGAACAGCAGGCCAATCTTATATACCACGAGATATCTGACTCGCTGCAAGCTGATCATAAGCCTTCAATGCGAGACATTTTCGACACATCAACGAACAAAGTTAGGCCTGTTGTGTGGGTAGGTATTGGTCTAGCCGTTTTACAACAGCTTGTTGGTATAAATGTGGTGTTTTATTACGGTGCCGTATTGTGGCAAGCCGTTGGGTTTACAGAGTCAGATGCATTACTAATAAATATACTCAGTGCAGGGCTGAGTATCTTTGCTTGTATTATTACCATTACCTTGATCGATAAATGGGGCCGAAAGCCCATACTCACTGTCGGCTCTGTCGGTATGGCAACAGCACTAGCGTTAATGGTTATCGCATTTCAAAGCGGACAATTTATAGAAGGACAGCTTCAGCTGCCGGGTCATATGGGAACACTCGCTCTAGTGGCGGCTAATGTTTACGTATTCTTCTTTAATTTATCGTGGGGGCCTGTGATGTGGGTAATGTTAGGTGAAATGTTTTCTAATCAAGTAAGGGGGTCTGGTTTAGCCATAAGTGGCCTTGCACAGTGGAGCGCCAACTTCCTCATTACAATAACCTTCCCAATATTGCTTTTAGCAATTGGTTTGGTTGGTGCTTATAGCCTTTACGCACTTGCTGCATTTTTATCTATTTTCTTTGTCTTGAAGTTCGTGAAAGAGACGAAAGGCAAATCACTTGAAGCAATGTAACAGCAACACCAAAAGTGACGCTATTGTCATCAACTCTCGTCAAGCAGGGAAATGGTTCACGACGGAGGTCAAAATTGACCGCTAAAAATCTCGAGCTCTATGTAGAGAATAGCTTTGACGAGTTCGAAGCTTTCTTTCATGGCGAAGCACTGACCGTTCGTAGTCAGCTACACGGGTGGAAGGTACTACCTCATCGTCACAAGGCGCTTTGCCAAATTTTTGTTATCACGACCGGCGGTTGCAGAGTTCAACTCGATGACAGAAATACGATAGTGACCGCTCCCTGCGCGCTTTTTATACCTGAAAATGTTGTTCATGGTTTTGATTGGGACGTGGGGTCGAAAGGGCATGTATTATCTGTTGTTTCACCCGTGGTAAAACAAATAGCACAGAATGTAGATTCCTTGGGTTTCATTGACGATGCATTGATAGGGAGGTTAGACGGAAAGTACATACATGATGTCGTCTATTTGTGCCAAAAGCTGGAAGACGAAGCTCGGAACGTTTTCGCTTGTAGCGGGGCGATGACAATAGCGTTACTTCAACAACTTTTAATTATTCTCGGAAGGGTTGAGCCATCAACAAGTCAACCTGTGATTAAGCCGTCTAGATCTGAACATAAAGTCCGCTTTTACGAGATGCTAATTAAAAAGTATGGTTGCGAACAACATCAAGTAAAATGGTACGCGAATAAGATAGGAGTAAGTAGCGCTCATCTTAATGTAATTTGCAGGCAGTATTCTCAATCAAGCGCTTCAGAATTGATTTACAGATACTTATTAGATGAGGCGAAAAGGCTTTTGATTTTTTCGAATATCAACATCTCTACCGTAGCAGAGCGTCTGGGTTTCCAAGACCAAGCTCATTTCACTAAATTTTTTAAGAAAGCGACTCACTATACACCTTCTAGTTTCCGCAAAAACCACAAATAAAATGGCCCGCCCTAGAGGATTCGAACCTCTGACCTCGGCCTCCGGAGGAGGCGACTTTGCGAAATTAAACAGGCCTATTGATTGGTTCTCCTAGTAAGTACTGCCTGATGAAGTATAGTCAAATCCACATTTTCCGATCGCATAAAACATTATATTTTATGATTAAAGACATAAAACATCATATATGACTATTTAATTGACACATTTTATTAAGTAGCCATACTTAAATAATTACGTCACTAATGGCTATATTTGGTGTTTTATGGGCAAAGTTGAATACACGAAAAAACTGCTTGGTAACCTCGTCAAGCAAGCGAGAACCGCTTCTATGGATCAAGAAGAGCTAGCACTTAGAACCGGCACTAGTAAAAATACTATTAGCAGGTTAGAGCGAGGAAAAGGCATAAATTCGGATACGTTACTTACAATATTAAATCAACTCGAAGTGCTTGACCCGCTTATTGAAACCATCGAAAAGGAATACGAGTTAGTAAGCAACAATCCTTTGAGAAAAAGCTCACTTGTAGAAAAGGAATTGCCTAATGACTTCTAGAGCTTATTTTTTTGTTTACCCAGCTGCCTGATGAGATGGAGACCACCATCATACCGATAGTCTACGGAGGGGCAATGCCCCCACTCACCTTATGGCCTATTCGTATTTTTTCTTTTTGTCATGGCGATAGGCTGCCTGGATAGAATGCTTTTCCATGACGCTGCCAATATGCCTTTCTATTGACTCCCGTAGCCCTTCCATGGCGTTTACTTCATCCAGTGATGCCAGGCAATCAAGAATCCCCTGCGCCATGCTATCGACAGTATCGCCGGCTATAGAACGGCTTACCCCCACCTCAAAGGCGAATTCAATCAAATCGCGGCGCGTTGGGAAAGCTTTGCTCTTTCGCATTTTCAGCGCCATGGCGTTATCGATAGTCGGGTATATGAGCGTGTGAGTAACGTCATAAACTGGGCTTAGTTTTACATCAGTGTGATCACGGTTGTATTGCAATGAGAAGTTTTTAAGGTGGGCGTCACCGTTACCAATCAGACAATTAAAGGTCACCAGCGCAAACATCTTGTCTAATTCTTCAGTAGAATGCGTATTGCGCAGTGTAGCCTTCATAACATTCTCATAGGTGCCTCTGTACTTCTGGTCGCCGGTGCGCCCCATGAGCGAGGCATAGTCCTCTATACCGATTTTATTGCCGTCATCGTCGACGTCGAAACATTCTACCAGGTAATGCTGCAAATCATCCGAGAGCCATACTCGGGGCGTAGTAAGGCCACAGTATTCAGCGCATTTCATACAGACGAACTCGTTTACCGTCAGTAGCGGGAACTCATCATCAAACGTTTTAACGATAACGTCTTTTTGTAAGATGGTAGAGCGGGATACCACCACTTTTGGCTGAACGCCGGATGCCATGCCATTGAGGTAATAGCGTTCAAGCAGCTGAGGGAATAGCCTGTCTTTGCCATCCCAATGCAGTATGTCATCGATGGCGATGGGTTCGGGTTCTGGCAGCGCAATGCCAGCATCAAAAGATAAGTGGCCGATACCCTTCTCCCCCATGAGCGCCAGCAGGTACATATCATCAACGTTGGCATACCGGATAAGTTTTTCCATGATATACCGGCGTAAATAGCCCTCTGGCAAGTTTTGCGTGAATATCGGGTGTAGTGCGCCCCGCGTATACGGCTCAGGTTGATAAGGCATCGTTAACGATACCGGTAAATCCTCCCGAGTATAAGTGTAGTTGAACTGGGCAGTCCGATTTAATATACCGGATGATTGCCCGGCCACATTGACCTTCAACTGGCGAACCTGTTCGGGCAGTCCGGCGAGAATGGAATTAGTCGTCATCGTAAATAGAATCCAATTCGTCTAATGTCGGGCGGCGATTAATGGGGGTGGCTGTTAATTCTAACCCCATAAGAGTTAAGTACCGCTCCAGCAGCTGCAGTGACCCCTGGTCCCGGCCATTCTCGATACGTGATATTTGGGAACGGTCTACTTTAAGTTTACTGGCAACGTCACCCTGGCTTAATTGCCGACGTTTGCGCTCAGTCATTAACTGGTTACCGATTGATTCTCTGCTCATCATTTACACCAAAAGTGTGTTTATATACGCACAAAAGTATTATAATCCAAAAATGTGTATATATAAACACAATAAAACAAAGTGAAATGAAGTTTTTTGAAGCGGATTAGGTTAGTTCATGCTTTAGTTTTACATTGTTCAGCCAGTCCGCCAAGTCGTTCTGAATTTGCTTTAACGTGTGATTACCGCTCGCATAACGGTCTTTCTCGAACGTTCAGATACCAACAATGAAGCAGATTGCAATCAGCGAAAAGTTAAAGAAAGCGGCAAGAAGCAAACTGGAGAATTTGATTAACACAAAACTATGGGAAAATGGCCCGCCCTAGAGGATTCGAACCTCTGACCTCGGCCTCCGGAGGGCCGCGCTCTATCCAGCTGAGCTAAGGGCGGTTTGTAGAATCAGTGAGATGATCACCGAGCGTTTACAACAATGAACTACGTCACTACACGTATGCTGCAAACGGGGCGTAATAATACTGACGCCACGGGCTGGCTTCAACTCATTTATTAAAATCTCTTTAGATGGCTTGGTATAACTATTAAAAATCCTTACTTTTTATGGGTAATTGGCCTCAAATAGTTGTTCAGCCCCAATTTACCGTTATAATCTGGCCAGTTATATTTTAAACAAATTCATCATTGCCTGGAGACAGATGTGAAATTAAAGACTTGGTTAACTGTTGCTGCTACTGCGCTAACTGTTTTTGCAGCACAAGCACAAGAAATGAGTAACGATGAAATTGCCGATCGCATTAAGCCGGTAGGTCAGGTACATGTTGCAGGTGCAGCGGCAGAAGGTAGCGCTGGCGCAGCTGGCGGTGCAAAGTCTGGCGAAGACGTTTACAACTCTGCGTGTGTTGCTTGCCACTCTGCAGGTGTTCTGGGCGCTCCTAAAGTTCACGTTGCAGCAGACTGGCAGCCTCGTTTGGACGAGCGCGGTCTTGATGGTGTATGGCAAAACGCTTTGAACGGTATCAACGCTATGCCTCCTCGCGGTACTTGTGGCAACTGTTCTGATGACGAAATTAAAGCCGCTATTGAGTATATGATTGAAGGTATCTAATACCTACACTTTCACAACAACTTGATGGAAAAAGTAGCGTTTCACCCTCTAATCGGGTAAGTTAACCGGTTGGGAAACGTTACTTTTTTACTGGCGAGCGGAATGTCACAAGATTCGACGCAACACGAGTTGACGGAAGAAGAACTGCGCGAACTTATACCGCAGCTCCAACAACTCACCGACAAATATAAGCGCGCTGAACGTGTTCAGAAGGCGCTTTTTGATATTTCCGAACTTGCCAGCTCTGTAAGTCACCTAAACCGCCTTTACTCCGCTATTCACGAAATCATTGCCGATTTCATGAACGCCGACAATTTCTTTGTTGCCTTTTACGAACCTGAAAGCAACGTTGTCGACTTTGCCTATTTTATTGATGAATTCGACGAACAAACCGTTCCTCAGCTTCCTGCCGAGTCTTTAATGGACGGTATGACTGGCTATATTCTTAGAACTGGCAACTACTTATTTTATAAGCGCGATGAAGAAGAAACCTTTGCCTCTGAGCACGACATTAAGCTGGTAGGTTCACAGCCCTATGAGCTACTGGGCGTTCCTCTTAAACGCGGTAGCCAAGTGATTGGGGCAATGGTAGTGCAAACTTATGATGAGGGCGTGCACTACACTCAGGAAGATTTAGAGGTTCTGCTTTTTGTTTCCCAGCATATTGTTACTACCGTAGATAGAGTAAAAAACAGAGAGCTTACCGAACGCACTATTCGCGAGCGTACCCGCCAGCTTCGAAAAACGAACGACGATCTTCAAGAAGAAATTTTAGAACGCCAAAAAGTAGAGTCGCTGCAGCAAGCGCTGTTTGAAATTTCTGAACTGGCGGCCAACCTTGAAGGCGATATGGATGCCTTCTACTCCAGCCTTCACGATATTCTTGCGCGGCTTATTAGCGCTCCGAACTGTTACATAGCTATTCTCGACAAAGAGAAAGAAATGTTGGAGTTTCCGTACTTCAGCGATACCAAAAACAAAGAGATTAGTTCCAGGCCGCTCGGCTTAGGGCTTACCGAATATGTGTTACGTACGGGCCAAGCTGAGCTAGTAAACCCGCCGAAGGTGTTAGAGCTGGCCGAGTCGGGAGACCTCGATGTGTCTGTTGCTCAGACTATGCTAAATAGTGCTAACTCTTGGCTCGGTTCACCGCTTGTTGTTGAAGGCGAAATTGCCGGGGTTATTGCAGTTCAAACCTACGGTAAACTGGCAAAATACAATGCCCGCGACCAAGAGCTTCTTCGCTTTGTATCGCACCACATTGCGGTAGCCATTGAGCGCAAGCGTAACACCGAGTCGATGCAGCGCTATAACATTGAGCTTGAAGAGCGCGTGAAAGAGCGCACTGCAGAACTTAACCGCGCGAACAAGTTTTTAAAGCAGCAAATTGAAGAGCGCAAAGAGATTGAGCTTAAGCTTATCCACGACGCCCACCACGACTCGTTAACGGATTTACCTAACCGCGCTATGTTCACAAGTCGGTTGGAGCTAGCCGTAGCCAGCAAGCAACGTTACAGCGACAACCTGTTCGCGGTGTTATTTATCGATTTAGATCGCTTCAAAGTTATTAACGACACGCTAGGTCACCACGCGGGCGACGAGTTCTTAATTGAGGTCGCAAGACGCATTGCGCTGTGTATTCGCGGTCACGACTTATTAGCCCGCTTAGGAGGTGATGAGTTTGTTGTACTGCTGGATAACTTCGAAGATGAAGCCGATGTAGAAGAAGTAGCTAGTCGCATCATTTCTTCAATTTCAGAGCCATTCTTACTGGATGGTCGCGAAATGTATTCCGGCGCCAGCGTGGGTATTGCCCACTTAGAAACCTATTATCGCAGCGCCGACGAAGTATTACGTGATGCCGACGCAGCCATGTACCAAGCGAAGACGCTGGGGCGTGGCCGTTACGTAATGTTTGATAAGAGCATGCGCGAAAGGCTGATAGAAGAGCTGGAGCTTGAAAATGAATTCAGGCGCGCCCTGCGTGAAGAAGAGTTTGATTACTTTTTGCAGCCAGTGATTGACTTAAATGACAAGAGCACGCTGTATAAAGAAATGTATATTCGCTGGTCTCACCCTGCCTACGGCAAAATAGCCCGTGAGCAGTTTAGGGAAGTGGCTGAGCACAGCGGCCTAACGCTAGACCTTGATTTATTTCAGCTTAACAAAGCATGCGAGTTACTAAACCACTACAAGAATACAGATGAGCCTATTAACAAAATAGCGGTTAACGTGTCGATTAACCACTTATTACAGGCTTCTATGGTTAATCAAATGATAGACGTAATTGCGGCATCTGACATTACGCCAAGCCAGCTTGTGTTTGAGTTTGATGAAAATGACTTAAATCGACGTTCGCAGTTTATCTTACCGGCAATTAAAAAGCTCAAACGCGCTGGCGTAACCCTTGTTCTTGATAACTTTGGAAGTGGATTAGCTTCGCTAAGTTACCTGTTTGCTTACCCCTTCGACTTCATCAAGATTGACCACCGATTTGTAAAATCACTCCCGCGCTCTCAGCGTAACTTAAAGCTTATTCAATCGGTGATGCTTATTTCTGAACACCTTAAGTTTAAGGTGATCGCAGAGGGAGTAGATTCTCAAGCCCAGCTTGACGCCCTAAATGAAATTGAGTGTTCGTACGGTCAGGGCAAGATATTAAAGCACGCCAAAGTGCTTGATATGGCACTGCTAGCCAGCTAAAAGTAAGTACCCACTTTCAGTTTTCACTTCCTTGAAAGTGTATATTTGAGGCATCTAGCCGGAAAATTTCTCACTGCGGTTATTCCGACCAATCTGCATTGACAAAGCTAACTGAGTTAGATACTTACCGACTACTTTTTACCTAATATACCTCTTAGGTTAGCAATACCCACCTGTGCTTTTTGCTGGCGCTCTTCTTTCGTTGCCTTTGGCTTTTGGTTTTCCCACTGAACGTCATCGGGCGGCAGTTCGAATAAAAAGCGGCTTGGCTCGGGGTTAATCACTTCACCAAACTGTCGACGCTCTTTGGCAAGGCTAAAAATCAGCTCGCGCTGGGCACGGGTAATACCTACGTAGGCAAGTCGGCGCTCTTCTTCTACGTTATCTTCGTCAATACTGCTTTGGTGCGGCAATAAGCCCTCTTCCATACCCACTAGGAACACAATAGGGAATTCCAAACCTTTTGAAGCATGCAGCGTCATTAACTGAACCTGGTCCCCTTCCCCATCGTCTTCACCTCGCTCCATCATGTCGCGCAGAATTAAGCGGTTCACTACCTCAGTTAAAGTCATGGGTTGGTCTAGGTCGTTGCCTTCCAGCATATCGTTAACCCAGCCAAATAGCGTACTCACATTGGCCATGGCCATTTCTGCGGCCTTGGGGCTGGCGCTGGTTTCATATAGCCACTCTTCGTAGCCCATGGTGCGGATCATGGTGCGCACTGCATCTGCGGTGTTGCCACGTTCAGCGTTGTCCGACAGCTCAACTACCCAGCGGGCAAAGGTCGATACCGAATGAAAGGCTTTATCAGGCAGCACGCTGTTTAAGTTAGGATGGGTCGCGGCTTCAAACATAGACACACCCAAGCTATTGGCAAAGTTACCCAGTTTTTCTAGCGTAGCGCGGCCTATACCACGCCCGGGCGTATTTATTATACGCAGCAAAGCATTATCGTCGTCCTGATTCACCAATAGCCGTAAATAGGCCATGATGTCTTTCACTTCAGCTCGACCAAAGAACGACATCCCACCGCTTATTTTGTAAGGAATGCGGTTGCTCATTAGCAGCTTTTCGAAAATACGGCTTTGGTGATTCCCG
Source organism: Alteromonas sp. AWM4_230 (assembly GCF_056158305.1). Taxonomy (NCBI): domain Bacteria; kingdom Pseudomonadati; phylum Pseudomonadota; class Gammaproteobacteria; order Alteromonadales; family Alteromonadaceae; genus Alteromonas; species Alteromonas sp. AWM4_230. The sequence continues at coordinate 331,275 of NZ_JBSWTB010000001.1, forward strand.
CGATACAAAATGGCGTAGTCTTTAAACTGGGTGCGGTTCATAAACTTATGCGCCAGCAATTCTGCCACCACCCGCTCACCTTCATGTTCCTCGTTCTTTGCCTCTATCACTTTAAGCGGTTCGCCGTACTGCAACTCTGAAAATAGTGTTTTATCGAACAAGTGCGGGTTGTTCTGAATAAGAATATTCGCGCAATGTAGAATGCGACCTGACGAGCGGTAGTTTTGCTGTAGCTTAATCACGTTTAGTCGAGGGAAATCTTCTTGCAGCAAATGTAGGTTTTGCGGCTTCGCGCCACGCCATGAGTAAATAGACTGGTCGTCGTCGCCAACCACGGTAAACCGTGCGCGCTCGCCTACTAGTAACTTTACTAACTCGTACTGACTGGTGTTGGTATCTTGGTATTCATCCACCAGCAGATAACGAATTTTGCTTTGCCATTTGGCTCTTATCGTTTCGCTGCTTTTTAAAAGCAGTGTGGGCAGCAGGATAAGGTCATCAAAATCTAGCGCGTTATAGGCTTTTAGGTTGTCTTGGTAACGCTTGTAGGCTTCTGCAAATTCGCGTTCGCCCGTGCTGGTTGCTGACTTCAATAAGGCGTCAGGCAATATAAGGTCGTTCTTCCAGTTCGATATGCAGCTTTGCAGAAGCTGAAGCTGATCTTTATCGCCATCGAGGGTGTCGGACGTTAGGTCGTTAAGCAGGGCAAACGAGTCTTTATCATCGAACAGCGAGAATCCTGGTTTTAGACCTAAGTCTTTTACATGGGCTTTAATAATGGTTAAGCCCATGGTGTGAAAGGTCGATACCTTTAACCCACGGGCTTCTGGCTTACCCAAGGTTTGCGCTACACGTTCTTTCATTTCACGTGCGGCTTTGTTGGTGAAAGTAACCGCTGCAATATAGCGCGCTGGCATATCGCAGTTTCTAACTAAATGAGCAATCTTGTTGGTAATTACACGGGTTTTACCACTGCCCGCCCCTGCCAGCACCAAACATGGGCCAGACACATAGGTTACGGCAGATTCTTGAGCTTCATTTAGTTTCATTTAATTCCTAAAACAACGTACGTTTGGGCGTAACACGGTTTTCATTGCATGTCGCGACGATACCGATAGAATAGCTTTCATATTTTGAGCTGCGCATTATAAGGGAATTCCATGTTGGATCCGAAGAAACTCGAAGATTTAGCGAAACAAATTGCTGATGCCGTACCACCAGGCGTTAAAAACATGGCTGAAGAAGCAGAAGGCCGAGTGAAAACAGTATTGCAGTCGCAGCTGTCGAAACTTGATTTAGTGACTCGCGAAGAGTTCGATATTCAAAGCCAAGTGCTTATTCGCACTCGCGAAAAGTTAGACGCTATGGAAAGTCGCATAGCCGAGCTAGAAGCGAAACTAGCAGAAAAGTAGACTTTGGTACTTCTAGAAACCTGAAAGCGCCTTTATGGCGCTTTTTTGTTGAAACCGATGAGATAAAGAATGCTTTTCTGTCTTTGCAAAAGCACGGAACAAAAGAAACGTTACATCAAGATCTCTAGACCTTTCTGCTCAACAAGGCTCAGAAGCTTTAAAGAAGTACCTCGAGGCTTTTTGCTCCCCTGCTCCCACTGCTTGATTGTAGATGGCGTGATATTTAAATAGGCAGCAAAAACAGCTTGGCTTACTCTTGCTTTTTCACGTATTGCTTTTATCCGCTGTCCATCATATTGCTTGAGTTTGGGTAAACATAATGCATCAAACTTATGCATAGTCTGCTTATCCATTACTCCAGCTTCGCTCAAATCTTTTGCCGTACTATGTATTACATCTAAAATGCTTTCTTTCATGCTATCTCACCTCTTCAATACTGCCTGAATCAATAGCTTTCTTAAGCTTTTCCTCGCAGTAGTTCAGTAGCTCTTTAGCTAAGAGTTTTAAAGACTTCATCTCTTTAACACTAATGTTAGAGCGGGTGCTTTCGGAAAAACCGTAAATAAAAAAGGCTTTATTATCCACTTGAAAAGCTATGAGAGTTCTTAGACTTCCACTTTTGCCTTGCCCCAAAAGAGGTACTCACTTTTTATACACGTTTGCACCTAAATCGGCGTCAACTAATCCCTGTTGCATTTCTGCAATTGCTAATTTTAACAAGCTGTCTGATAAACCTTCCTTACTCGCCCACCTCTTGAATCACTTCAATTTATACATGCGTATAGATTCCATTCGACACCCAAAGTATAACACTTAGTAGCACAATTTGTGCACAGTTTTAAAAACACTTAGTGATTAAAGCGCGTGCCTGTATAAGCTAGTGAATACTTTAGACTGGCTATAAATTAGTTATAAGGGGACGTGGGTACAGGTTGAAGTTTGCTGTTGGTAAGTTTTACCTTACCTAACAAAAATGCAGCGCCGTACCAAGCGTAATGGCTAAACCAATGTAGTGGTTTTCAATAAACGCGGTGAAACAGCCTTCACGCTGTCGGCGTTTAATAAGTTGATATTGGCGCACGCATAGCAAAGCAGAAAACAGCACGGCTGCGTAGTAAGGCCATGTCGCATTGATTGTTACGCCTATACACCACAGAATTGCTAGCGCGCAGGCTTGCAACAACATCACAATTAGCACGTCGTTTTTACCAAACAATATGGCGGTAGATTTAACGCCTATTTGCAAATCGTCGTCGCGGTCTACCATGGCGTACATGGTGTCGTACGCTACTGTCCATAGTAAGTTAGCAATAAACAACCACCAAGCGTACGTGGGTACAGTTTCTAGCACGGCCATGAAAGCCATAGGTATCGCCCAGCCAAATGCCGCACCTAATACCACCTGCGGCAAGTGGGTATAACGCTTCATGAAGGGATAGCTTGCAGCAAGCAAAAGCGCTACGACAGATAACGCGATAGTTTGCCAGTTAAGAAACAGCACTAACACAAACGCAATAGCGATAAGTGCGCCAAATAACTGAAGCGCTTGTTTAGGCTTAACTTCACCAGTTGCCAACGGACGCTGGGTTGTGCGCTTTACGCGTCCGTCCACTTTTCTATCGGCATAGTCATTGATAACGCAGCCTGCTGAACGCATTACGACTACGCCAGCCACAAAGATAAGCGTAATGCCTAAAGACGGTAAACCTTGTGCCGCCATTAACAGTGCCCACAATGTAGGCCACAACAATAAATAAATACCTACGGGTTTATCTAGGCGCATAAGTCGCGCATATGCATTCCAATTGTGTTTCATAATTGTTGTTCGCTTTCCTTTTCGCTTGTCGCTGACTGACCGTAAGCCGGAGAATGTGGAAGAAAAACTTCTGCCACTATCATGCTGTAGTTATCTAACGTAAACAACGAGCGCCTTCCCCACAAGGTTTGATTACTATTGATGCCAAACTGGGAGGCTTGGGCAGTACACAATTGGAACTGTGAACGGGTGAACCGCGCGTCGTTAAATAAGCGTTTTCCCAGTGGCTCGCGACCTAAGTCAGAAAGCTCACTGTCTACAAATGCTTGGGGGATAATTGAGCGTGCAAACACCCAGGGTTGGTGATCGCCACATAATAGAATTTCACGGGCTTGATAGCTGGTGTTACCGTTATTGTGAAGTAACGACAGCTCGTTGTCGTGAGGTATTTGCGTGCTCTGCCCGATAAGCTCCAGCGAAAAATGATCGCTTAGTGATTGCACCCGCTCGGTCAACGACCCTGTGTCTAAAAGCCAATTTTTTAGCTGCGCATTAGGAATTGTGATGCCAGAAGGTGCTTGCCAGTCAACCGCCAAACCCACTGGAAAAGTGGCATTAAAACTCACACGAAAAGCCCGAATAATGAATCTGTTAGTATGATAACACGTCATGTGAGAATATTTTCACTTGGTTAAACTTTTGCAGTAGTGTGTTTGATTAGAGATTTGCTACACTACCAAGTGAATTTATTACTTTGGTGTTTCAGGCTCCACTATGTTTAAGTCACTCGTTTTACGTGTATTTGCGGTTAGTTTTTTTGTTTTTGGTTGCAATTCAGCATTGGCACAAGATAAAGCCAACTACGCTTATTTGGGCTTAGAGCCAGAAATTGTTACCAACTATATTAGCGACAGCGCACAGAAGCTGGGTTACGTTCGCGTGTCGGTAGAGTTGATGATTAACGATGTGAATCAACTGGAAATTGCTGAACACCATATGCCACTACTACGCGCTACCGCTATTGAGATTTTCGGACAGCAGCCCGCAGAAAAAGTAAAGTCGCTAACCGGTCGTGAAGATATTCGCCGCGCTATATTGAAAGCTCTTCAAGAGCATATGCAGCAAGAAACCGGTGGTGAAGTGATTAAGAACGTCATCTTTACTAAGTACTTATATCAGGGTGCTTAAGCAGAATAACTGCAGCCTAACCTAATGAAAAAGCGAGCTTCAATACTGAGCTCGCTTTTTTGTTTCTATAGTAGTTTACCGTTTTTTATTAGCGTGTAATACGCCAAATATCTAAGTAAGCGCGGCTAACTATTCCCTATCTTTTCGTTGTGATACCTGCACGTTCTAGCACTTATACAAACTAAGGCCTGCGCTGGACAATTGCTAACGCTTAGCAGAACCCAAGCTTAGTATGGCGGCAAGTAAACAGCCTGAAATAAGCCCTGCGGTATGTGCAGCATTTGCCATGCTCACCCACAGTATGTCGGCATAGCCAATGACCAACCAAACCAGCATAAAGCCTACAATAGAGTTTGGTAACGACAGCCCCCAACTAGGGCGCAGCCAGCCCAGCCACCACACAAAACCCATCACGGCATATACCACACCAGATAAGCCGCCAAATAAGAATAGGTTGCCTTGTACAGGGTCGCTAAATAGCGCCTGTGCGGCATTTGAAATTGTGGCTGATACTAAAAATACAATAAGCAGCATGCTGATACCTAAAGTACGTTCAATTTTGGCCCCCAGCATGCCCCACCACAGTAAATTAAATATGATATGAAGTGCCGAGAAATGAATGAACGCCGGGCCCAGCAGCCGCCACCACTCGTGATTTTGTGCCAAGACAGAAAACGGCTGCATCAATAAGTGCTGTGCAATGGGGGCAAATAACCCAAATAAAGACAATAGGTAAACTGCAGCACACAGCACAAATACCACAGAAGTAAACGGCGCTTTAACGGCATCAGAGATTATTTTGCTTAACGAAAAGCCGCTACCTGATGGGGCTAGCTGTACGTTCTTACCACTGTCCCATGCCGCTTGCTGATATTTAGGGTTGGTTGGATTTGCTATAAAGTCTTCTGCGATAACTTTTGCGCGGTCAACATGCTCATTGTTATCCAGCACAACCACAAACTCTTTTTCGTGCTGTACTACGTTGGCGTTGATATGCTGACTGGTTAAGTAGTTGGCAAGAAGGTGCGCTGGACTTTGCTGATTAAACGCAATTAAAGGATGACCCATAAGCTAGTTGTTACCCCAAAAGCAAAAAAGAGTGTGAAGCGATAAAGATGTGCAAGAGCGCGGAATCCTAGCTCTCGTCATTGACTCTTTATACTGAAATAGTGAAAGACCTGCAAAACATAAAATAAAGGTGCACATTGTGCACCTTTATAAAATCGCTATTCGGTTACTACCGGGTTCGCCTGTCGCCACGCTTCAAAGCCCCCGTCCATACTATAAACGGTCTCAAAGCCTTGCTGAGCAATCACTTGCGCAGCCTGCTGGCTGCTTACGCCGTGGTAACACACTACAACAACTGGAATATCTTTGGGTGTTTGGTCAATAAACGCCCCAAAGTTGTCGTTGTTAAGCGGTGCCGCATTGGGCATATGGCCATTAGCAAACGATTGAGGATCGCGAATATCCACAATAGTTACGTCGCCTTGGAAGTTAGCCACGTCGTTTACGCTAATGTGTGAGAATGTTGTCATTATTGCCAGTCCAAAATAACTTTACCTGAGTGTCCTGACCCCATGGTATCAAACCCTTTCTGAAAGTCATCAACGGAAAAGGTATGAGTGATGATGGGAGAAAGATCTAGGCCACTTTGTAGTAAGCTCGCCATTTTGTACCAGGTCTCGAACATTTCTCGGCCATAGATACCTTTTATGACCAGACCTTTAAAAATGACCTGGTTCCAGTCGACAGCAACGTCTTGCGGAGGAATACCCAGCATGGCCACTTTGCCGCCGTGATTCATCTTGTCGAGCATGTCTCTGAAGGCTACTGGCACACCAGACATCTCAAGGCCCACATCGAACCCCTCTGACATGCCCAGTTCGTCCATAACGTCTTGTAAGTTTTCTTTACTTACATCAACAGCACGGGTTGCACCCATTTTTTTAGCCAGTTCAAGACGGTAAGGATTAATGTCGGTAACAACAACGTGTCGCGCACCTACATGTTTTGCGACCGCCGCCGCCATAATACCTATAGGACCAGCACCTGTAATAAGCACATCTTCGCCTACCAAGTCGAAACTTAGCGCGGTGTGAACGGCATTACCAAACGGGTCGAAAATAGACGCGAGGTCGTCGCTGATATTGTCTGGAATTTTAAACGCGTTGAATGCGGGAATTACCAAGTACTCTGCGAAAGCACCAGGGCGGTTTACACCCACACCCTCAGTGTTACGGCACAAGTGTACGCGACCAGCGCGACAGTTGCGGCAGTGACCACAAGTAATATGACCTTCACCTGAAACACGGTCACCAACTTCGAAGCCTTTTACTTCTTGCCCCATACCCACTACTTCGCCAACGTATTCGTGACCAACCACCATAGGTACGGGAATCGTGTTCTGCGACCACTCATCCCAGTTGTAGATATGCATATCAGTACCGCAAATCGCGGTTTTGCGAATTTTAATCAGTAGGTCGTTGTGCCCTACTTCAGGCTTTGGCGTGTCTTGTAGCCAAATGCCTTTTTCCGCTTTTGCTTTTACCAGCGACTTCATGAAATCACTCCCATTTCACGGCCTACTTCGATAAACGCATCGATGGCTTTATCTACGTGTTCAAGGCTGTGACCTGCTGACATTTGCGTACGAATTCGGGCTTGCCCTTTTGGTACAACAGGGTAAGAGAAGCCAATAACGTAAATGCCTTTTTCTAGCAGTTTATCAGCCATTTCACTGGCTAAGCGGGCATCGCCAAGCATTACCGGAATAATAGCGTGATCTTTACCAGCAAGGGTAAAACCCGCGTCTTCCATGCGCTTACGGAAGTGGTTGGCATTTCGCCATAGATTAGCGCGTAATTCATCGCCTTCTTTCATCATTTCAAACACTTTTAATGATGCTGAAACAATAGGTGGCGCGACTGAGTTAGAAAATAGGTAAGGACGTGAGCGCTGACGTAGCCATTCAACCACTTCTTTTTTGCCTGACGTGTAACCGCCTGACGCGCCGCCAAGGGCTTTGCCTAAAGTACCTGTAATGATATCTACACGACCCATTACACCGCAGTATTCATGGCTACCTTTACCATTTTCGCCTAAGAAACCCGTTGCGTGGCAGTCATCAACCATTACCATGGCACCGTATTTGTCGGCCAGGTCGCAGATTGAAGCAAGGTCGGCAATAACGCCGTCCATGGAAAATACGCCATCGGTAGCAATGATTTTAAAGCGCGCGCCGTCGGCATCAGCTTGCTTTAATTGCTCTTCTAGCGCTGCCATGTCGTTATTGGCATAGCGGTAACGTTTGGCTTTACACAAGCGCACGCCGTCAATGATACTCGCATGGTTTAATGCATCAGAAATAATGGCATCTTCTGGTCCAAGAAGGGTTTCAAACAGTCCGCCATTGGCATCAAAACAAGACGGATAAAGAATGGTATCTTCTGTACCTAAAAAGTCGCTGATAGAGGCTTCTAGTTGCTTGTGAATGTCTTGCGTTCCGCAAATGAATCGCACAGATGCTACGCCGAAGCCATGACTATCTAAGCCTTCTTTCGCCGCTTCGATTAAGCTTTCATTATTTGCTAGGCCAAGGTAGTTGTTAGCACAAAAATTAATAACGTGCTCGCCACCAGCAACGCCAATATCCGCTTGTTGTTGGGACGTGATTACACGCTCTTTTTTGTACAAACCATCTTCTTTCGTGGCTTCAATTTGCGATTGCAAATGAGAAATAAATGCCGCAGACATGCCATTCTCCAAGTGTGGGTATATGAAAACCGCTAGTGTAATGAAAGCGCATGAAAGGGTACACACCCTTGCGCTGTATTTAATGGGTTTGTCGACTAAGTTTGTAAATTATTCAGCACACTCACAAAAAATGCTTAAATCACGCTAATTTGTTTTAAGTGCTAGGGCCTGTTGACCTTTGTTGTACATTTTTGCAGCGGTCTGTGTGCCATCTAGACAAGGCGAATGTTTGACGGTTTAGTGGTTCTAAATCGAGAACATTCAACGCAGTATAGATGGCACAAAGGCGCTGCCCGTAGGGGTCGTTATGGAAGCCTTTTACTCTTTGTCACAGTCCTTTAACTTAGCCCGCTAGGCTTGCAGGACTGTTTCGCGATTAAAAGGCTTCCATTTAGACCAAAATTCGTACACCAAAGGTCAACAGGCCCTAGGCAAAGTCTTTCCAAAAACCGTTTTCTACTTTGTCCCTTAATGTGTCCCAAAGGTTTACTTCAGGTATAGGACGGCTAATAAGATAGCCCTGGCCCTGATGGCAGTCGAAATGGCAAAGCAACTCGTATTGCTCATTGGTTTCAATGCCTTCAGCTACCACCTGCATGCCCATGTTACGCACCATGGATATGGTGGAATACACGATGTTTCTGTCATCTGCACTACTGGCGATGTTGGCAACGAAAGAGCGATCTATTTTTATAAAGTCGGCTGGTAATGATTTTAAGTAACTTAAAGATGAATAGCCGGTTCCAAAGTCATCAATCGCTAACATGCACCCCATGTCACGTATAGTTTGCATTATCCCCGTAGCCCGTTTGATATCAGAGACCAACACGGTTTCAGTTAGCTCTAAGCAAACTTGATCGGGAGCGATATCGTTTTTAATAATTTGGTGCTGTAAAAACTCTGGCAAACTGGGGTCGAGGAACTGCCCGGCCGATAAGTTAATTGCCACTTTGATGTCTGGGTAGCCGCTGGTTTTGAGCTCGTTAACTAAGTGAGTGGAACGCGTAATCACCCAGTAATCTAGCTCGAGCATAAATGACGTGTTTTCTAGTAGAGGAATAAAGTCGCCTGGCGATATATGCCCTTTTTTAGGATGATACCAGCGTAACAGTGCTTCAAAGCCCATGAGCTTACCGCTGTGCATGTCTATTTGGGGTTGCAAGGCAAGGCTAAACTGATTGCCTCTTAGCGCTTCGCGGGCTTCAGACTCCAATTCAACCTTTTGCATTACCTTAAGGTTCATAGTGGCGTCATATACCCTAAACTCAGCACCTTTTTTCGCCTTAGCTTCGTACATCGCTATATCGGCATGGCGCAGCAGCTCTACCGGCGTAGCGCGGGAATGATTAGTAATGGCAATGCCAATGCTGATTGAAACATAAAAAGTAACGCCATCAACAATAATGGGCTCTTGAAACTCGTCGATAATTTTTTGCGCGACCGTGTCGACATGTTTTTTGCTCTCTATATTCGACAGTAAGATAACAAACTCATCGCCCCCAAACCGCGATGCAATATCAGACTCCCGAATAGGACGGGAAATTCTCATTGCCGCAGCTTTAAGCAGCTTGTCGCCGACATCGTGCCCATGGCTATCGTTAACTTTTTTAAAGTCATCTAAATCCATAAACATGAGCGCTACTAGCCTGTCATCTCGAATTGAGCTGGCCAGTTGTTTTTCAATTTGAAAGGTCAACATGTTGCGGTTGGGTAGGCCTGTCAGCACGTCGAACATGGCCATTTTTTCTAACTTAGCGGTGTTAATTGCCATTTGTCCGTCAAAGCTTTCTAGCTGGCGCGCTAAATCGTTCGCCGCTTCCTCAACTACGTCGAGTTCGTCGGTTAGCTTAAATACCGGCTGCTTTCGACGCTTAGCTGCGACCGTATAGAATTCGCTAAACTTATGCTCAGCCAACATCGGCAGACGCTCGCTTATGTCTAAAAGCCGTGTGCGATATTGATTTAAGAAAAGATAGAGCAACGAAGAAAAAAGAAGAAATAATGCGATAGCGCTTGAAATAACCACGTACTGATATTGCTCGTTCTGACGTATCATTGCTGAGACATCTTGAACGATAAGCAAATAAGGATGATCGCCTGCCGCATGGTCAAAAGGCAAAAGGCTAACCAGAAGCTGCTGGTTTTCTAACTCTACGTTTACCCCTTTTATTACGAGGTCGTCAACACGCCAGTTTTCAGGCAATGCCTTAATAAGCGAATTTAAAAATTGTTTGTTCGCAGCGGAAACCTGACTTGCTACCTTTAACGCAAGTTTTCCAACCTGTGATTCATCTACCTGAACAACCGCGACTTTATATACATCGGTGGCGCGGCTAAATAAATACAGTAACTCTCGCATGGAAGTCGACACGACAATAACCGGCACTTTTTCGCTTGATGCCATTATAGGTATAGAAATGTAGTGCGTGCATACGCTCTCGCAAACCAGTAACGAACGACTTTCAAATGAGGCCCGGGTAGAATCTACAAGCCGCTTGATGGTGCTGTTAACGGGGTAAGTAGGCTTTCCAACAACGCCGTTTTCATCGAATAAGTAAAGGGTTTCTACCTGAAAATTGAGCGTTAGGTATTCGCTTAGGTCATCTAGCGTATTATGTAAATTATCAAGGTTATTAGAATACGCGCCATTTTTACGGCTTATGATATCAATGAGGGTGATCATACGGCTATGGAGTATGTCTTCGAATAGCTGAACCCTACGCTGGTTGCTAATTTGGCTTTCCCGCTGCTGCATCACAACCTGTGCTTCAGACTCTTGAATTAGCACGGTGGATATAACGATAGTAACGGTTAAAACCATTGCCAGTAAAATAGCGATGGTTTTCGTGGTAAAAGATACCTGAACCTTCATCTTTTACCCTTAAAACCAATACATCAATTGTATTGACCACATTTCCCAATGCTTATCGGCGTGGGATGCCACATCACGGTTTAATAAGCTGACTACACGCGTTGCACCTTCAACCCAGTGATATTCGCCCTGTAATCGCCATTTGGGCGCGATATCCCAGCGTAACCCCACCGTATAAGTATCTTGGTAGCCAAAGTAAGCAGGGATAAGCCCTCCAGTACTTGCCTCTAGTTTTTTACCGTCACTGTCGGAGGTATCGTTGATATAAGTATCGTAGCCAATAAGACCGCTGATTTCGTTGTTAAACAAATATCTAAATTGAACGAAACCACCTTCACCGGTGCGTTTTTCGGCAAAGTCAGGGGAAAATAACCCTTGGCTGTCTTGTTTTTCACGAAGTATCTCTGCAGTGACTTCCCACTTCTCAGCAAAATATTGGGCGGACAGCATAAAGCGCTCAACATTAGCTCCACCAGACAAACGGTTATCGTCTTGTGATGGTGTGTACCTGAAGTCGGAATTAAGCCAACTCGCGCCTACCTTCCACGTCATTGATGAGGGCTGCAAAAATACGCTAGCTTGATGCACGAAATCTTGTTTGATTTTGCCCTCAGCTGCATCGCCTAAGAGAAAATCGCGCTGAGAGTCATTAATGTTCGAGCGGCCATAGCTCCAGTTAAGCTCCCACGTAAATTCTTTACCATAGCGAGAGAAACTGGTTAGTATTCCGTTACTGCCCAAAGCAACATCGCGGAATCCGTCAAAATATACCGACTGAGGCAGTACTGACGTATATCGCGTTTGAGGGACATCTCTGGTTGATGAATAAAGCCAGTGGATGTTTTTAAAGCGTCCTGCGTGAATTTGGCCCTGCCACCCGCCAGGTAAGTCAGGTAATTTCCAGTCAACAAATAAATAATCGAGGCGAGCACCTTGCTCGAAGCGATTCCCACCCTCTAGATAGTTTATTTGACCTGCAATGGATATATTTTCAGCAAGCTGATAATAACCGTTTAAACCGATTTCGGTGAGTTCACCCGTCACGTTATTGTCATCAGTTATAAAGCTACTGTCTTTCGACTGGGTTAAGCCCTGTGAAACATAACCATGCCATGTAAAGTCTGATTGTGCGCTAATGACATCCGAGCTAAATAGCCCAAGCACTAAAGCGATGTATATTTTCATTTTAAATCTACCTCAACGCGTCTCAGCTTGACGATATCGGTCCGCTCAACATAACCGATAGAACCTACCGTGTTTTCCAATGCATCCACTAGCGCTTGATAAGAGGTTACTCTGATAGGGGTGATACCTTGGCCAGAATAGGTAATTTGATCCCAAAGACGAGACAGCTGATAAGGGAACATTTGAAGAATATCGCGGCAAAATTGACGGTGTAGCTCGTCGCTGTCTTGCAGTACGAAAACGGTAATTTTAGTGCCATTTTCCCAATACTGGCGCTGCCCTGTAAAGATCTGACGAAGTTCGGAGCGACTAAGTTCTTCAACCATTACACTTTCGTTCACCATGACGTTAAGTTCCGATGCATTTACTTTAGGCAAGCACATGAATAGCACTGCTAGTGTTAGCAGTACTTTTCTAAATGCAGCAAAAGAATGAATCTCGGACAGCCATCGCAAAGCGGGCTTTTTCATTAAGTAACGACTCCCTGTTCAACAGAAGTACACAGCACAACGCTAAGTGTAGATAATAGTTGGTAGTTTTACCTTACGATAAAAAAAATTAAACGAGGAACGGCGCAACTTTTTGTTTAACCATGTCTACGGTAATTTTTTCCATTAACTGGCTCCCTTTGGCTCGCGTTCCCCACGGTAAGGCGCTCCAAGGTTTCCCTTTTTGCTCTTCTATGCATTCATCATAAACCGACACCAACCTTTCAAGATTGTTGTAAGGCCCTGTTCTACGTGGATTAGAATGAGCGTATAGCCCAATAACAGGCGTGCCCACGGTAGTTGCCATGTGAGCAGGCCCAGTATCTGGTGCAATAACTAGGTGAGCATGCTTTAGTAACATAAGCAGCTGATGCAATGTTGTTTGCCCAGTAAAGTCTTTAAGCGGATATTTCACACTCGCTTTAATTGCATCAGCAGTTTTGCGGTCTAAATCTCCTGGACCTCCGCATAATATCACGGTGACACCGGCCTCTTGGATATAGTCAGCAATACTTGCGTATCGTTGCGGCAACCAATTTCTTTCAGCCTTACTTGCCGCTGGTGAAATAACGACATATTTACCCAAGGTTTTAGCTTGTTCTTCTCCCCACTTTTCATCTTCTGATGCAACAGGAATACTCCAAGAAACAGCTTTTGGCTCAGGTACGCCCAATGCATCGGCAAAATCCATAAAACCTTTAAGCACATGAGCGTGCTTTGTGGCAGCCACCCTTTTATTGGCAAACAACCAGTGCAGCTCCTTACTTCGCGCCCAGTCAAAACCTATGCGCTGTTTTGCTTTAATCGCTCGCGAAGCTAAGTTTGCCCGTAATGCCACCTGCATCATTAATAAAGCATCAAAGGTTTCACCGGCCACTTCCGCTTTTAGCGACTCTACTGCAGCTTTCCCTTTTGATTTATCAAAAATAATGAACCGTACGTTTGGCATCAGCTTCACAAGCTGATACTCCACTTTCCCTATTACCCACGTAATTTCAGCATCGTTCCACTGTGATTGAATTCGAGTAACCATAGCAACGGCATGACACACATCCCCAATGGCCGATAAGCGCATTAAACAAATCTTTTTTCCCACAGAAGCTCTCTCGTTGCTGAAAAACCAAAATAAATCATTAGAATATGAAATTTACCATAAGTTGTGGGCAACATGGCGACAATGCGACGAGACATAGGTGCTGGGCACCACTTTATTTTCGACAATACCTTAGTCAGTCAGCCTAATACAGAAATGTTTAGCCCTGAGTTTTGGCAGCTACAAAACAAGATAACAGGTCAAGCCAAGGGGCGTGGTACTACTATCTTCATTGAGCATGAAGGTCAACACTGGGTTTTACGGCACTTTATGCGTGGCGGACTGGTAGGCAAGGTACTCAGTGACCAATACTTTTTTAATGGCATTGAACGTTCTAGACCTTTCGAAGAATTCGCATTGCTCGAATACATGCGAGGTGAAGGTCTTTTGGTACCTATTCCTGTCGCTGCTCGTATCCACCGCAGAGGGTTAATTTATCGGGGCGATATTATCACCCTTAACATTCCTAATAGCCAAGACCTGCACCACGTTTTGTGCCAGCAGCCACTATCAAAAAACGAGTGGCAAGAAGTGGGGCGAGCGTTGGCTCGAATGCACAATTGCCAGGTTTATCATCACGATGCGAATGTTCGAAATATTATGATTGATAGCGATAAGCAAATTTGGCTAATCGACTTTGACCGCTGCTCGAAACGTAAAGGGGATAGCTGGAAACAAAGTAACCTAGATCGTCTATTGCGCTCTCTACATAAAGAGCAAGCCAAAAACCCGATATTTCACTGGAAAGAAGACGATTGGACGGCATGCTTAGATGGCTATAACGAATTGGTGAAGCGTTAAAAACCGCAAATAATAAACATAATTGCAGCAGTACTTAGCATTACTCGTTAATGTGGTACAGTAGCCCCGTTGAACCTATAAACCCTATACGACAATAAGATTCAGTTTATGCACACTAGAGCACTTTACCCAGGTACTTTCGACCCAATTACAAACGGTCATGCAGACCTTATTGAGCGAGCATCTCAGCTATTCTCTCACGTTATCGTGGCCATTGCTTCTAATCCCAGTAAAAAGCCGCTTTTTACATTAGAGGAACGGGTAGAAATGATAAAGAAAGTTACCGCCGATCTGCCTAATGTTGAAGTAGTAGGGTTTACTGGTTTACTAGCGGACTTTGCGGATGAACAAAACGCGACGATTTTGATCCGTGGTTTACGCGCGGTATCTGATTTCGAATACGAATTCCAGCTGGCCAATATGAATCGACGCCTAAACCCGAAGCTTGAAAGCGTATTTCTAACTCCAGCTGAAGAAAACTCATTTATTTCTTCTACTCTAGTGAAAGAAGTTGCCTTGCATCGCGGGGCCGTA
This sequence comes from Alteromonas sp. AWM4_230, assembly GCF_056158305.1. Lineage (NCBI taxonomy): Bacteria > Pseudomonadati > Pseudomonadota > Gammaproteobacteria > Alteromonadales > Alteromonadaceae > Alteromonas > Alteromonas sp. AWM4_230. The sequence goes on from NZ_JBSWTB010000001.1 coordinate 346,360, forward strand.
AGTGGTTTTTGCCACCCCGTAGTAGAGCAAGCATTAAGAGACAGGCTAGGTAAAAAGAGCTAGGTAAACCGGCGTTTTACTGTAGAGCTGCTTTACACTATTGAGCAGCTTTAAGCTATCTTTCTAGCTGTAAACCTTTCTATCTATGACTCTTTTTTAGCTATTAGCGCTGGCAGCGAGTACAGAAAAAGGTGTTTCGCTGTCCTATTACCTTGCTTTCAATGGCTTTACCACACACTTCGCAAGGCTCACCTTTTCTTCCATACACATTTAAATGCTGTGCAAAGTAGCCTGGCTTACCATCTGTTTGTGCAAAGTCTTTGAGCGTAGTGCCGCCCTGCTCGATAGCTTTAGCGAGCACTTGTTTTATTGTTGCAGTAAGTGACTTGTAACGAGCGGCACTAATATTACCCGCGGCTCTTCTCGGGTCGATGCCCGCTAGAAACAAGGCTTCGTTTGCATAGATATTGCCTACACCGACAACGATAGCGTTATCCATTATGAAGTTCTTTACCGGACCTTTGCGGTTGCGCGATAAGCTGAATAAACGTTTATCGTCAAAGTCGTCTGTAAGAGGTTCAGGGCCCAAGTTGTCGAACATTGATTGTTGTGTATTGGGCGCCTGAAATAAAACCGCCCCAAAGCGTCTAGGGTCGTTTAAACGCAAACACTTACCAGTATTTAAAACAATATCCACGTGGTCGTGTTTCACAACGGGTGTACTTGCGTCAATAACCCGCAGTTTACCTGACATACCTAGATGTAAAACCAGTGTACCTGTGGCAGTTTCAATTAGCAGATATTTCGCCCTACGCTTTACCGCTATTACCTTTTGTCCTTCAACCAGTGAGACTTCCTCTGGTATGGGCCAGCGCATTCTACGTTCTCTTACCACTACTTGAGTAATGGTATTGCCGATTAGATGAGGTGATACGCCCAAACGGCTTACTTCAACTTCTGGTAATTCAGGCATTTATAGTGTCCAAGGTAATAATTTATCAAGGTCGGTATTGGTTAATGTGTACCAGTTATTTTCGAATTTGATCACTACCGGTGATGTATTAGGATAAATAGCGTAAACCTTGCCGTCGCTATTACCCGCCAGCCACACCACTACAATAAGCGGCTGTGTATTCAAAACCGATTCAGGCACTTCAGTCGCTGGATTCAACATTGCCCGTTGCCAATGTGAAAACTGCTCATCAGGCTTTACAGCGAGGCTGGTGTTAAGACCTTTTTGACGCCATTGTTGCCCGACACGTTCCAGGCTATTGTTATCATGCTCTATCTTTAGCACGTAAGCATCTTCAGGTAACAAACTAAGTGTTTGTATCGTATTTTTCTTCGGTAGCAAACTGTCTAAGTTAAACAGTGCAATCATAATGAGCATCGCAACGATAACCACATTGTTCATTGCCCGCTGAGAAATTCTTGCCACGCCTTGTTCCTGTAAAGTGGTCGACTATAAATACCGGAATATAGTAATACCTCACTCTCTTATAAGCTAACTCAATATTTTTAGATGGCTTTGAAAATGTATGGGCGTTTGTTTACATAAACCATAGTGCTGCTTAGCGTTTGGTGCCTAGCTTTATGTGTCTTGAACTTTTAGAAGCAAACTTTTTTCAGGCTGATGGCAACGTCTGATCTGATATAGACAAGGCCATTATTGGCCTATGAATTATTTGGGATCATTTGTGCGCTACGTTGCGATCTCGCTGAGATCTGAGAGTTATACGAGCAATTGCAAAGGATATTAAAGCAAAAAACCCAGCAAAGGCTGGGTTTTCGTGGAGACAAAAGCAAGCTAATTACTTGATTTTGGCCTCTTTGAACATAACGTGCTTACGCACAACGGGATCATACTTTTTGATCTCCATTTTGCCAGGCATGTTACGCTTGTTTTTATCAGTGGTGTAGAAGAAACCTGTACCTGCTGAAGAAACTAGTTTAATTTTATCACGCATTGTCGGCTTCCTTAGATTTTCTCACCACGGGCACGGATGTCAGTTAGTACTGAATCGATACCTTTCTTATCGATGATACGCATGCCTTTAGCAGACAAACGTAGTTTTACAAAACGGCTTTCGCTCTCAACCCAAAAACGGTGTGTTTGAAGGTTTGGTAAAAAGCGACGACGAGTCGCATTTCGTGCGTGTGAACGGTTATTACCAACCGTTGGACGCTTACCTGTTACTTGGCATACTCTTGACATTGTATTTGTCTCCAGAACAACGATAACTGTCGCGTCAGTTAATCCCAAGCGCTCAAACAGTGGTTGGGTCAAATGACGTATTACTATAAATTAGAGGGCGCATTTTATACAGCAAAGGCAGGATCATTTCAATAAGAAAGTACAAAAAGGTTACTTTTACGTACTATTTTTGCACAAAATACCACCAGCACTCATTTTTCACGGCCTGTATTGTACTTTTCTCTTCGCAGTTACGCTACGAATAAATACCTAATCTACACTTTAATTTCTTAGCTGAATTAAAATATCTACGGGCAAAAAAAACGCCACATTCACGTGGCGTTTTTCTATTTAGTCAAAAAAAGGCGACCTAACTTCAGTTAAATCTATCAATCTTGAAGGTCGGCGTAACATTTGCCCACCGTCACGAGAGATTGGTACCCAAGGGAATAATCCTCGCCCTTTCGACGGCTCTAGCAAGAACAAATCGGTAGGAATGGAAATATAGAAGCCTTTAGTAAAACTGCCCTCTCCATATTCTTCTGACGATACATCAGTGAAGGCAGCGTAAGCACCTACTGTAATGCCGCTATCAAAGCGTTTGGCGTAATCAATATTTACACCTTTATCTTTCGCTAAGAATTGACCTGCACTAACCGTAATTTGCGTATCATCTAGGAATTCAGGCTGCCAATAGACACTTGCATGGCCGGTTATCGTATCGTAATCCTCTAAGCCTGTTTGGCTGAAAGGATCACGCTGCTTAACGTAGTTGATATCGATGCCGTAGGCGACATTACTATCGACAGGGCGATAAAGAATTTCACCACCTACACCAGCAAACATGGTTTCAAGATAACCTGCGTATGCTTGAGCATAAAGGTCGTCAGCGATATCGTCTTTGTAATGTAAAAACGCGGTATCTAACCATACATCATTTTCAGACACATATTCACGTACCCGGGTACGCACGCGAGGTAAAGACACGTCTTCACCATCTACGAGGTAATTAAACTTGTCGAAGTTATCAAGAAGCGTCACTCGTGCACTACTCACCACCGAGAAGTTTTCATTAAACGCATAGCCACCGTTGAGTAATAGCCCAGTTTGATAAAGGTAGAAGTCTTCTGGGTTACCAAATGACTGGGTGAAAAAGAAGTCAGCACTGTAGAAGAAACCAGAGGTATTTTCAGGGTGGTATGCTTCTTTTATTTCTTCAGAAGGCGATGTTCTCACGTAAGTTTCCGTTATATCGGCATCGACCGATTCGTATCGCGCTGCTGAGATAAAGGCTTCGGCGTCTATTTGAGTATCGACCAGTGGAAGGCCACCGCGATTATCTACCATATGATAGGTTTTAACGCTATCTGGAAGCTCTGAAGCCGCAACACGACCTACCCGCTCGATAGCTTCATCTTGGTCGCGGTATTTGACCTGCGTTCCGTAGAAGGTCGCGCTATCTTCTTTAATTTCAGCATCGGATAAGAGGAAACCACCTGAGTTATAAAGATCGTTATAAAGACGTGATTTATTTACATCTTTAATATTGGATGGCGCATTTCTTCCCATTAAGTTTCGCGGCGCATCGTCAAATTTGATCTGTGATGCTGTGTTCATGTTGAAGCGATATGTCACGCCAAAACCAATGGTATTTCCACGTTGGTAATTTAACGAGAAATCAAAGTCTTTGTAGCGATATACCGCGCCTACATTCCAGCGAGAATCTTGCTCTAACTGACCGGCTCTGTCACGTGAGTAATCGTTCCCTTCAAACTCTAGCTTTAGCGTTAAAGGTTCCCACGGCGTTTGGTACTCTACGCCACCAAAGAAGGCAGTAGTACCTTTAAAAAATTGATCGTAATCGACCTTACCACCACGGCCTGAGAACCCGCCAGGGCGTTCACAAAAGCTGTCTCTAACCTCACAAAATGGGTTAGTGATATCGTCAGCTGTTCCTAAATATCCCCAGCCTAAGCCTAAATGGAAATCAAACGGCCCCACCGATTTACTGGCGTTTACGTATTCGCTTTCAAAGAAGCCTGTGCCACCGAAGTCTCTAAAACCAACGCTAATATCTGGTAGGTAATAACTTTCTTTCCATAGCCTGAATTTAACGTCTAGGCCCTTATCTTTTAAGGTTTGGTCGCCACTGAATGATTCAACTTGGCTATATAAACGTGTACGTACGTCGGTATAGCGAGCGGTCGCTTCCATCCAATCATAAAGCTGGATATTAACTGACCAAAAACGATATTCGCCGTTATCGGTGTAGTTGATGGCCATTCCGCCTTCGTCTCGCATACGCGCGGTTGGCGTTTGGATTAGGCCATTACCGCCTTGCACCATTTGAGAAGGCGTAACGCGAAGTTGAGTATCGGCAAGCGTGGCAGAAGACAATGCGCTGCCAATTACCAGCGCGAGTGTTTTTTTCTTAGATACTTTTTTCTGAAATATTGGCGCACTCATTGAGGTAAGACCCTATGTACAGCTAACGCGGCAACCCGCTCATTTAATTGCTTAAGTTTATTGCTGAAAAGCTCTGAAGAAATAGGCACGTAAACCTGGCTACCCGGCATAAGCTGAGCAAAATCTAAATTCCAGTAAGCAATACCCTTCTCTTCTATATTGCCCATGGGATCAATAACGTAAACAACGCTTCTGTCGGCGTCTACCGCCTTTTTAACCGTATGAGCCGCCGTGTAAATTGAGGTATCGCTTTGATGTTGATAAGCGCCTGGCTTTATTACCGCGCCCGAGAAATGCACTACGTTAGGGCGCCCATTCAAACGGATCCAATATTTACCCGGCTGGAACATAGGGTTGTCTTCGAAGAACAACCTAGCTCGATTGTAAGAAATAGGCATATCGATACGTGTAGACACCGTCCATGAAGATACTTGATCAAAGAGGTTTCGTAGCGCTTTGTGAGTGTCTGAGTCTTTATCAAAGCTAGCCAGCAGTTCCCTTATTTGCGACAGCGCAATCTCTTTTTCTCTTTCAGCTGTTGGGTTGGTTAAATCAAATGCAGAAGCTGTAGGCCAATACCAATCGCCATTATCAGCCACTATAGACAACACACTTGATAACCTGATTGGTCGGTCGAACTGATAAGTTTGCTTGTTCACCATAACGCTTACAAGACCGTCATTGGCATATAAACTAGTAGATGTAATAAGACCCAAGGCAATAAAAAGCGTAGAAATAAACTTCATTATTGCGTTACTCCTTGTTTGTTCATCTCACGGACTACACGGCTTAGATAAACCATGTCGTACACGTCTCCCTTAGGGCTGAACTGTTGCTTTGTGGCCATCAGTTCTTTCGTATGTTTGTGCAAGAAGTAGGTATTTTCCCACGACAGACCCACGTCGATAAACGGGGTATATTCTGAAAAGTCTACGGTTTCTACGACTTTAATAAGGGGCACAGTAAAGCCTAGGTATTCGTGGGTTTCCTCGCCCACAATTCGCCATGAAGAGTCTACTGGAACACCATAGCCAATTGCGTCGATGTCCACTTTACGCTTCCAGCTAAAAGGCAAAACATCGTTGGTGGCTAACGGATTATGCTGCAAATTTCCTGTATAAAAGAGGTCGTTATCTAAACCTTCAGTTTTTACAATTATGCCGTGATGCATGGTGAAAATAACTTTATCACCTGATACCCACTTATATTTATCGCCATCAATATAGGCTAACGCAAGAGACGCAGTATCCCGCTCCCCTGCTTTAATTTGCATAATATCTGATTTACTCGCCGCAATTTCATCGACGGTGTAAGTCACTGTGCGGTCTTTTAAAGCTAGTTTTAGTGTATTGTAATAGGCAACGGTTGTTGTAGAACAACCCGATAGAGACAGGCAAAGAAAGCCAATAATGGCTGATAGAATGTGTAGTTTCATTAAGGTACGCCGACAAAAACTAAGGACAATTAAATTTTGCTGTAAAAATAAAAAAAGCCGCTAAAAAAAGCGGCTTTTTCGAATACTCTTAAATTTACTGTACGGTCGGCGCGTAAGTAAATGTAACAGGCACAGTAATTGTTTGAGTTACAGTACCAGAAGTAGTTACGGTAACAGTGTTAGTTGTACCAACACATACGCCGTCTACTAGTGGATCGTCACCTTCACAAGTTGGGTCAGTTGGAGTAGTGCCACCATTTCCTGGCGCGTCTGCAGAGTTGTTGTTTGCAACACCAGCAATGATACCAGCAGCAACAACACCAGTAGCGATCATGCCACCACTTACGCCACCGATACCTGAAGTTCCACCTTCGTTATCTTGTGCGTTAACACCAGCTACCATAGTAGCAGCTGCAAACAATGCAATAATTGACTTCTTCATAACAGTCCTTTAAAAAAATTACCCACTAGGTCCTATGCTAAATCATTTTCAACCATTTGACTAGATTATAATCGACGAATGACTTAGGAATCTTATGTTAGCAAGCCACGCTGCGCAAATGAAATGGTTTCTTTATCTCCAACCACAAAATGATCAAGTACAGGCACGTCGATCGATGCCATGGCATTTTTGATCTCGGCTGTTAGCCGAATGTCTGCATGACTTGGTTCTGCTACGCCTGAAGGGTGATTATGGACCAAAATGATCGCCGCCGCATTGTCGATCATAACCTGCTTGATCAATTCTCGCGGATACACTGCAGCGCTATTGATCGTTCCGTTAAACATGGTACGAAAGGCGATAAGTTGATGTTGGCTATCAAGCATCAAAAGCGCAAATTTTTCCCTTTCGCAGTCTCTTAATTTGGCCTGTAAGTAACGCTTAGTGTCATCTACGTTGTTAAATACATCTTGGCGTTTAAGTTTTATTTCTAAATTGCGCTTAAAGATTTCAAACCCTGCTTGGAACTGGGCATACTTACACGGCCCAATACCTGACACTTTTGAATAGCTCTCTTTCGTTGCGGTTACCACTCCTCGCAAACATCCGAGTTCGTTTAACAATTCATGCGCTACAGATAAGGCGCTCTTTCCTTTAACCCCCTTGCCCAGCAACACAGCGAGCAACTCAGCATCACTTAAGCTTTCTGCACCTTGCTGTAGTAGCTTTTCTCTTGGCCTTTCACTTATCGGCCATACTTTTATCGACATGTACTTGGTCCGTTAACTCAATAAAACAGTGGTTATAGTTGAATTGAAAGAGATTAACGACTGTATAAAAGGCGGGTTTCTTCTTTTGAAGTTGAACAGATAAAAGACAAACAGTATCTAAACGCCAAGATCGACTTTTGTTCAGCTATCCGATTTTTTGTCACCATGGTAGGCTAATATTAATATTTAGATTTCGTGTTCTTTTATGTCTATTGCTAATAAAAACATTTTGCTGGGCGTGACGGGTGGTATTGCCGCTTATAAAGCCCCAGATTTAGTGCGAAAGCTCACCGCATTCGGTGCAAACGTACGTGTTGTTGTCACCGACTCTGCCGCAGAGTTTGTGAGCACTTTATCGCTTCAAGCTGTGTCAGGAAATCCGGTGCATCAGCACCTTCTAGACCCAGCTGCTGAAGCCGCGATGGGACATATTGAATTAGCAAAATGGGCCGACATCCTACTTATTGCGCCAGCCACAGCAAACACTATCGCTAAACTTGCTCATGGCATGGCAGACGATTTACTAACCACGCTTTATTTGGCCACAACCGCTACGCTTTTTGTTGCCCCAGCAATGAACCAGCAAATGTGGAAAGCGTCGGCGACACAGCGCAATATTGCTACACTTCAAGAAGACGGTGTAACTTTTATTGGCCCAGCAAGTGGTGAGCAAGCTTGTGGTGATGTAGGCTCAGGCCGCATGGTTGAACCTGTAGATATCGCCAATGTATTAAATGAAAATGAAGATAAGACTTCAGAGTTGGCATTAGCATTAACAAACCTAGCGGGAAAACATATCACGATTACCGCAGGGCCAACCAGAGAGCCGTTAGACCCGGTACGCTATATCTCTAATCACAGCTCTGGAAAGATGGGGTTTGCTATTGCGCAAGCGGCGGCTCAAGCGGGCGCGAACGTAACGCTAGTTGCAGGGCCAGTAACGCTTTCTACGCCTACCCTTTGTAACCGTATCGATGTCACCACCGCAGATGAAATGCTTAAGGCCTGCGAAGAACTTGTGCCTTCAACAGATATTTTTATTAGCACTGCAGCGGTTGCCGACTATAAGGCATGCTCAGTGGCGGACAATAAAATAAAGAAAACAGGTGATGAGTTAACACTTACTTTTGTTAAAAACCCTGATATTCTAGCAACTGTATCTAACAGACAAGACCGCCCATTTTGCGTAGGCTTCGCAGCTGAAAGCCAAAATGTGGAAGATTATGCCCGCGGTAAGCTTACTAAAAAGAAGCTAGATATGATTGCGGCAAATGATATAACGGCTGAAGGTCTGGGGTTTAATAGCGATAAAAACGCGCTGCATGTAATATGGCAAGACGGTGATAAGCAATTGCCTGCCACCAGCAAAAATGCGTTAGCCGAGCAGCTGCTAGCGCTTATTGCAGAACGTTTTGCTTTCAACAATAAAAACTAACAGATACTTATTAAGTGTCGATAATAAAAACGATAAATATAAACGCTTTGGCGTAAGCCAACTTAACATGGAGCCCGGGTTGCTATAACTCGGTAGCGGAGGAACCACTTTCGTCATGCCTGCTGTCAAAAAAACAAATCGCAGAGCCCAAATTCTGCAAGCACTTGCTGGAATGTTAGAAACCAGCCCAGGTCAACGTATCACTACTGCTAAGTTAGCGGAAAAAGTCGGGGTGTCTGAAGCGGCACTGTATCGTCATTTTCCCAGTAAAGCGCGAATGTTTGAAGGGCTTATTGAATTTATTGAAGAAACGCTTTTTACGCGTATCAACAAAATAGTTAATGAAGAAAAAGACTCGCTCACGCGCTGTCAGCTAATTCTTCACCTTATTTTAGGCTTTGCCGAGAAGAACCCAGGCATTACCCGTATTTTAAACGGCGATGCGTTAATGGGTGAGCAAGACCGACTACGTGCGCGTATAGCCAAGCTTTTTGAACGTTTAGAAACCCAGCTTAAACAAGTGCTAAGAGAGCGCAAGCTGCGTGAAGGGAAAACCCTTTCCGCCGATGAAGCGATCATCGCCAATATGATGATTTGCTATACCGATGGACGTATCAACGGCTTTATTCGCAGCGGCTTTACCCGTAAGCCTACCGAGCAATTCAATGAACAATGGGCCGCGTTTAAACAAATGTTTGTGTAAGTAAAACAAGAACTATTCATATGGAAGGCGCATGTGAGCGCCTTTTTCTTATTTCATGCTAGAAAAATTTATATTCAGACTATGTCATTGTAGTTGTCACAGACTCACAATTCACAGAATTTGCAATGAAACTCGAAAAAGCATCTTGTTTCAATAACCTTTTTGTCAGTGCTTCTACATGTTGACTATCAATATTACTCCACGTTGTCGGAATAATATAATGGTTATACATAAAGTTTAAATAACCGCACTTTGCTTCAGTATCAACCTCAATAAACTCAATATTCTTCACTACTTGTAGCAATTCGGCTTCGTTTCGAACCAGCTTTGTTACGCCTTCAATGCCATAGCACGCTTTACCTAAAACCACTACCGGCTTATCTAACAATAGTGACTCAACACCTACTGTAGAGTTCACTGTCACCACTGCTAATGAACGTTCTATTAACTCTTGGGTATCGCAATGATTAGCAAACAAAATCCGTTCGTGTTTGTTGTGTAAGGTGTCATGCCTTACTAATTCTGATGGATGCTCTTTGATAACTATGTGAAGCGTAGGATCGTCAACTTTATCGATAACATTGAGCAAATGTTGATAAAACTGCGCCATACTTCGAATCCAAGGTGAATTGGAAATAATTTGGCTATCAGTTTCTACTTGAAATGGCACAAATATGTAACGTTCTGGTAATTCTCTTGCTTTTACCCCGCATGCTTTTTCGCACACTGGTTTACGCGGCACTAGTTCACAAGGTAATGCTCTGTTGTCATAAAACTGTTTATAAAAATCTTTGTTAAGAGGCAGTGAGTTTTCGCAGTTAACGCCTGACCAATCACATGTTGTCGAATTCGGGAATAGCCCATTTTCAAAATATACGACATCTTTCTTCAGAGCTTTTGCAGCAGCGGCAATAGAAGAACTAGGTTGCTTTTGTCCGTTCCAGACGCCTACTACATCCGCTCCTTCTTTTTCGATAAGCGCTGAACTTTTAGCAATATTTAATTTAGTAAACCAGCGGCTTACTTTTTCATAAAATGGCCATATAAAAGAATTATAGAGTTTTTTATGTTTCTTCGCTTTTTTTAATAAATGTGGGTTAACTAAAGCGTCAATATCAACAGTTTTTGCAAGAGCCCAGTGTCGAGCGCTAATTGGCGGAAACCAGTTATTAGAAATACTGGCTACAGAAATATTTAGCGAAGTTAGCTCAGCATATTTCTGAAAGTACCGTATGTGAGAACTGCCTCTAGCAATTAGCGTATACTTTTTCTGTTGCTTTACCACTGTAAGTCTCTCCTGCGTTCTAACTTGATGAACTCTCCGGTTCTGCGCTTTTATCGGAACTCATGTTATTAGTAATAACATAGACTCCATAGCATATATTAAAAGTTTTGCCCTGCCTCTATTATTGTAGACATAATTTCTTTCTTATTAATTAAAGGTTATGTAAAGGCGAGAGAAATTATCAATACACAGGCACAAAAAAAGCAGCATAGAAAATGCTGCTTTTTAGTGTCGAACAAATATGGTTTACTTACTAAACGTATTACCAAAGAAGTCACCATCGTTCCATTTTGGCTTATCTTTTTGGTTTGCTAGTGTCCAACCAATTTGCGCGTTGACCTTAGTAAACGTCTCCGCTGCATTCCAGTTGAAAGGCTGGTTAATATCATCGCTGGGTTTATGGTAGTGCGTAGATAAGAACTTACCAAATACCTTGCTGCCGTCTACGTTAGGATCTTTTGATTTAAGACCCGGCACCATAAATACTGAAGGTACACCTTGTTTTACAAACGCATAGTGATCTGAGCGAGTAAACAGCGCCTGCTCAGGCCATGGGTCTGGGCTTAGCTCGATATCGGCATTAGCTGCAGCTTTTTCCACTGACTCTTGCAAATCGCTGTGGTTCGCACCAAAGGCAATAACGTCTGCAAACTCGTAGGTTAGAATTGGCATATCTAAGTTTACGTTCGCCACCATTGATGTAACAGGTACGGTTGGGTTACGAGCGAAATAGTCTGCACCTAACAGGCCTTTCTCTTCACCGGTTACCGACACGAACAGAATTGAGCGCTTTGGCTTTTCTTTCATTTCGCTAAACAGGCGTGCAGTTTCTAACATCACTGATGTGCCCGACGCATTGTCCATAGCACCATTGTTAATGTTGTCTTTCTTCACTGTTTTGGCAAAACCAATGTGATCAGAGTGAGCAGAGAAAACCACGTACTCGTTTTTAAGCTCTGGGTCTGAACCTTCAAGTACACCCACGACATTCGGGCTTGTAATGGTGTCGTGCACACTCTTCTTGCTGATATCTACCACACCGTTAAGCGCAAAGCCTTGCGGTACTTTGTCAGCTTCAAGAACTGCATAAACGTCATCAAGGCTCTTTTCAGCACCTTCAAATAACTTACGCGCAGCGCCTTCACTCATATAAGCGCCACCTTTCAGTTGAGAAAAGCTATTTGCAGGCTGACCTTTGTCGTCTAACCAAGCCATACGCGGTGTATGAATATAGTTCAAGCGGCTTTGATAAGGACGCACTTTTTCATTTTTGGGCGTAGTAATAGTGATCATGCCAATAGCACCATTGTCTACCGCATACTTTTGCTTTTGATAGCCAGACGCAAAGTGAGCGCCTTCCTCTGATGGAAAGTCGCTTGGCTTACCAGCAAGGGCCACAACAATCTTACCTTCTACATCTAGGTCTTTGTAATCGTTGTGAGATAGCTCGTCAGCTACAATACCGTAGCCGACAAATACCATTTCGCCTTTTACATTGCCATCAGTGCTGAGCAAACTCGGGCTAGCTAAATACTCTTTTGGATAATCAAAATCAATGGTCTCGCCGTTTTGGGTGAAGGTAAACTTAGGAGACTCTTGAACCAGATTGGCTTTACGAAACGATACGTTTTGCACGTAACCGTCTGTACCTGCCGGCTTCAAACCATATTTGGCAAATTCGGTAGCAATATAAAGCGCCGCAATTTCATGACCGCGAGAGCCAGTATCACGACCTTCAAGTAAGTCATCTGCTAAGAAAAACAGGTGTGATTTAATTCGCTGTGTATCAGGGTTAAAAGCATTGTCTGTCGATGCGTGGTTGTGAGCAGTAGCAGCAAAGGTCATTGCTGTCATTGCACTACCTATTAGTAGTTTTTTTATCATTGTAATTTCACCGTATAACTAAGTGTGCGACATGGTAACGCAGTTAATAGGCGAAATACCATTAAACTGCATACGTTTACCATGTGTTTCCTACCGTTGCTCGCATTTTAGGAGCAAGGTAAAATTGTTAGCTAAACGCCGGTGTAGATTCCGGGAGTATTTATATTTTTAGTGAAGAGCAGCATCCATGTCGAAAGACGATATTCTTTACCGCGTTCAATTCATCAGCAATGGAGAACGTTACGAACTGTACGTTAGAGCCCTTACTCAGGGCGCTTTGTTTGGCTTCATCGAGATAGGTGACTTTGTATGGGATACCCATACGAGCGTTGTTGTAGATCCTAGCCATGAAAGGTTAAAAGCTGAATTTTCAGAAGTAAAAAAAACTTATATTCCTATGCACAACGTTTTACGCATTGACGCCGTAAATAAAAAAGGAACAGCCAAAATTACTAAATTAGAAAATAAATCTGATAAAGTAACGGCTTTCCCTAGTCCAATATATACACCAACGAAAGAGTAGCCGCCGGAGTCTATCCGGTAAAGGTTACCGGAGACCCTTATGTATCGCTATCTGTTAGCAGCATTACTACTTATTTGCAGCGTTAGTTCATCTGCAAAGAGCCTTGACGATGAAAGCTTGTATCAACTACTTGATGACATTTGGCAGTATGAGCTTTCGGTTTCCCCGCTTTTAGCGTCTCGCCAAGGCGATAGTTCCTTGGCCCATGTGCTACCCGATATTTCACCAGAAGCACTTAAAGCACAAAATGAACAGTGGCGTGTGTTTCAAAAAGCCTTAAGTCAGTACGAAAAAGACTCTATCTCTACTGACGCTTATATTGCTTTGCTAATGCAGCAATACCGTTTAGCCAACTATGTGGATGAATATACCTATCGCGCGCACTTGGTGCCCATCAACTCAGAATACGGCTTTCACGGTGCCATGGCCTCGCTTCCTAACTTATCTACGTTTAAGCGTGTAGAAGACTATCAGGCATACATTAGCCGCTTAAACGCACTTAAGCCTTATTTTAACCAGCAAATTACTTATATGAAGCAGGCGTTAAAAGAAGGCTACACGCAGCCCAAAGTCGTGCTGAAAGGGTTTGAAGACTCAGTTGCGTCGTATATTGTTGAAAATGCAGTGGACAGTGGCTTTTATTCTCCGTTTACCCGCTTTCCAGAGTACTTTACTGCCGAGCAAAAGGCAGCGTTAGCAGAGCAAGGCAAAGCAGCCATAAACAGCAGCGTGTTGCCTGCGTATCAAATATTCTACGACTTCATGGTAGAGGAATACATTCCTAATGCCCGTGAAGATATTGCCGCGAATAACTGGCCTGATGGTGTGGCGTATTACGCTAATAGAGCCAAGCATTACACCACAACAGATATGACCCCTCAGGAAATCCATGATTTAGGGTTGTCTGAAGTAAAACGCATTCGCGCGCAAATGCAGCAAATTGTGGATGAACTTAGCTTTGATGACGACATTAACGACTTCATTGCGTTTTTACGCGAAGACCCTCAGTTTTATGCCACCAGCGCTGAAGATTTGCTAAAAGAGGCGTCGTTTATTGCAAAGAAAATGGACGCAAAGCTTCCTTCGCTCTTTGAGTACCTGCCAAGAACGCCATACGGTGTAGCGCCTGTACCAGATGCTATTGCGCCTAAATATACAACGGGCCGTTACATCCACCCTAGCCGCGATGACCAGCCAGGATATTACTGGGTAAATACTTACGCCCTTGATAAGCGCCCTTTATATGCGCTGCCTGCTTTGACATTACACGAAGCGGTGCCTGGCCACCACCTTCAAATATCGTTGGCAGCAGAGCTTGAAGACTTACCTATGGTACGTCGTAACACCTATATTTCAGCGTTTGGTGAAGGCTGGGGTCTGTACTCTGAGTTTTTAGGTATTGAAGCAGGTATTTATGAAACGCCGTACGACAACTTCGGTCGCTTAAGCTACGAAATGTGGCGTGCGTGTCGTTTGGTTGTTGATACCGGTATGCACACGATGGGCTGGAGCCGTCAACAAGCGGTGGATTACATGATGGAAAACACCGCGCTTTCAGAACACAACGTTAATACTGAAATAGACCGCTATATCTCTTGGCCAGCGCAAGCGCTGTCATACAAAATTGGTGAAATCAAAATAAAAGGCCTTCGCGAAAAAGCAGAGACTGCTTTAGGTGAGCGTTTTGACGTGCGCAAATTCCATCGCGCCGTGTTAGAAAATGGCTCAGTTCCACTTTTCATATTGGAACAAAATATCAACACCTTTATAGAAGAACAAAAGGCACAATAAACATGATCGTTGCATTTGGTGTTATTGGATTACTTATCCTGTTTTTAATTTACTTTGTGCTGCGAGCGCAGAACTTACAGAAAGAGCTGGCGCTGTTGCGCCACTCGAATAAGCAGACTAGTAACAAGGTTACGTATGCTTATCGCAATCTTGTTCTTGTTACAGATGCGTTGGAAAAAAACCTTACCGCGCGTATTGAAAGTGCCTATAAAAGCCGTCTTATCGACCAAACTCAATATAATGCGCTGCACCCGCTTATGCGCAACTTTTCAACCATTATTATGGCTTGTTGTGAAAAAGGCATGTCTCTTGAAGAGTCTTTAAATAAAGCATTGCAGAATGAAGAAGTGACGCTTGAGGAAATTCGTGAGGTGGTGAAAGCACTTCCTAGCAACGTGCGTATGGTGTGGTCAAAAAATACCGCTGATGGTTTTATTGCTTTTTGCCAAACCGTTACAGCAACCGTAAGCGGTACTGCAGCAAAATCACAAAAAGAACCTTCATCTGAAGAGTAACTTTCTACTCTACGCCACTCGTTAGCGCTGATGCAGCGCTAACTTTATGACAGGGTCGTCTGCTTTACTATGTAGTAAGGCCAGCGACCCTAGCCATGTTCCTACCCTTTTAAAAGTTTAATCTTTTTACCTTTCCAAACTAATCAGTAAGTTAGCGCTTAAAACAACAAGCCAAAAACCTTTTGTCTTGAAAAGGGTTATTGCTGCACTATAATACTGTATAAAAATACAGTTTATTTTGAGTGCCATGAACAAATCGTTATCCGTGCTTAACAACCATCCGCATATTTGGCGGGCCAGAGATAAGAAGCAAAGTGAAGCCAAGTTTTCGCTGGGGTTTCCGCGTCTGGATAAAGCGCTTAACGGTGGCGTTGCCTCTACGGGGCTTGTACGTATTGCCTCACTAACCGGCGTGGGTGAGCTTTCGCTCTTTAAACAGGTTATTTGCCAGCATCGCACGCATAAACTGGTGGTATTTATTAACCCTCCTGGGCTACTACAGTCGCCGTGGTTAGAAAATCTGGGGCTTAAAGCGCAGCAAGTGCTGGTAGTAAAAACAAGTGCAGAACAAGAATCATTATGGGCAGCAGAACAGTGCTTAAAAAGTACGGCTTGCCATTGCGTGGTGCTGTGGAGTAATGCTATAAACCCAAAAGAAGCACGGCGCCTACAAGTTGCAGCAACGCATAACGACGCCCTGTGCTTGCTGTATACTCCACCGCAACAGCAGGCCTTACAGTTAGGCTCCCAAAAAGCCGACATGGGGAGCGATTCACAAGCCACCCTTTCGAATCAAAGCGACAGTGCATTACCCATTACTTTAGATATTGCATTAAAAGGTAACCCCCATGCTTTGGCAGTGAGCATACGCAAGCAGCGTCATGGGTGGCCCAAAGATAACATTGTTATTTCTCATCAGTGGACCCCTGACAATCAGGCCATTAAATGGGCCATGGCACACAACACGCTTTCCGACAAGGCGCTACACTCTGTGAGCTAATAATGTTGTGGGCTTATATTTACTGCTATCAACTTACTTTAGACAGCCACATAAAAGCGGCTAAAACTAAACGTACGCCCAGGCAAGGGTCTAGAGACGAATCTAACGGAAGTTCTTCTTCATTACCGTCAAATACACCTATTGCTGTGTATTGCAGTAAAACCAACAAAATTACGCAGTGTAATGATATTGCGAAAAAAGAAGGCATTGAAATTGGTCATGGACTTGCCCAAGCCGCGGCGCTGTGCCCCTACGTGCATATTCTGCCTTTCAGTGAAGAAGCCGAAAAGCATATGCTGACGCAGCTAGCCCATAGGCTGTATCCTCTTGCTTCTGACATCGTACTAGACAGCCACATTCATTCGAATGGCGTAAATGGTCTGGCAGTAAGGCTAGATAACCTAATCCATTACTATGGCGGGCATAAGCCGCTGTGGAAAACCCTAACTCAAGCACTCGCAGAGGCAAATATTCGCTATCATTTTGCTAGTGCATGGACGATTGAGGCTGCAAAGGTATTAGCCCTTCATCAACACAATACCTATATACATGCGCCAGATGATATAAAAAAAGCGCTAAGTACGTGCCCGCTTTCTATTACGGCTTTATCACCCAAAGTCATTGACTCGTTAGCAAGAGTGGGTGTTACCCGTGTACAGCAACTGTTGGCCATGCCGGTACAAGAGCTGGGTCGGCGCTTCGACAATAACACTATTATGTATCTTACCGCCTTACGAGGAGAAACCTTCCCTCGCGTTACGCTATTTAGGCCTTTGGAGCACTTCGATAACTTTATCCTATTGCCTTTTGATATTGAAAATACGCAGCACCTAACACCTTTTGTCACACAGCAGTTTGAGCATTTGTCTCACTATTTACGGGCCAGGAACTTATATACATCAAGCATAAGCGTGCATATTCATTTCAGAGAAGCACCTGTATTGGATATTAATATTCGCTCTGCAATGCCTCAGTCTTCGGTGCATAGTTGGCTACCACTGTTTAGCCTTAAAACTGAAAGCTTGGAGTTACCTGAGCCTGCCACAGCGATTGCGCTTACCTGTCAGCAATTTGAAGAAATGGATACGCAGAGTGGCGACTTTTTTAGCAATAGGTTTAATGACGTTGCACAAAAGCAATTGATTGGCCGCTTAAACGCCAAACTAGGTGATAACAGTACGTTTCAACCTCGCGCTGCCGACAGCCATCAGTTTGAATATATGACGGTGAACGAGTCGAGCGCCGACAATTATGTTTATAGCAGTGACATTACGCCCACCTTTACCTTTGATACACCTAAGCCGCTTATTCAGGCAACCCAAATTTGCTTTGGCCCTGTGCGATTACACAGCGAGTGGTGGCATGACAGCTCAACAAAGCGAGATTATTTCATCGCCCAGACTGAGCAGTGTGTAAGGCTTTTAGTATTTAAAGACGAAGAGAGCCGCTGGTGGGTACAGGGCCTTTTTTGTTAGCCGCATACAGTTAAAGAAAAGGTAAAAGCTAAATCATGAAATACAGCGAACTCTTTTGCCAAAGTAACTATAGCTTTCTTTGCGGCGCCTCTTCTCCCGCAGAGCTTGTGACCACGGCTTCTTTTCTTGGCTATGACGCGCTTGCCATTACTGACGAATGCTCAGTAGCGGGAGTCGTACGGGCTTTCGATGAAATAACCCATCAAGGCTTACCTATTAAGCTTATTGTTGGCAGTTACTTTGTATTCGATGAGACTTTATCTTTTGTGCTGCTGTGCCCGAACAAAGCAGCCTACAGCGAACTGTGCCGAATTATAACGAACGCGAGACGTCGCTCTGAAAAAGGAGAGTATCAACTGGCCGAGTGGGACTTACGTACCATTCGTCACTGCAAATTCATTTGGCTACCTAGCGGAAAAGAAGCCCACGACAAACATTGGGCTGAGTGGCTGCAAAAACACCCTAGCATTGATGCCTATATCGGTGCTCAGCGTCTATTAGACGGGCAGGATCATCAGAAGTTTGCGCACTACAACCATTTACAGTCTGCCTACCCCTTTCCTGTTATCGCCTGTACAGGTGTACTCATGCATCACGCTGACAGGCTACCGCTTCAACATGTTTTACATGCTACACACCAGCATACCAGTGTAGATAAAATAGGCCGGGAAGCATTGAGTAACGCAGAACGTAGTCTGCGCACCATACAAAAAATAAAGAAGCTCTACCCTGAGAAGTGGATAGCCAATACCAATGCCCTAGCCCAGGTATTCACGTTTTCTTTAGAAGAGTTGCGCTATCACTATCCTTCGGAACTTGTGCCACAGGGCTATACACCCACATCGTATTTACGGGAGCGCGTAGAAGCCGGTATTAAAGTGCGCTTTCCAGAAGGTATAACCTCTGAAATTCGCCAAATTATAGAAAAAGAACTAACACTTATTGCCGAACAAGAATACGAGTATTTCTTTTTAACCATTTACGACATTGTTCAATTTGCTAAGCAGCAGCGCATTTTGTACCAAGGACGAGGGTCGGCAGCTAACTCTGTAGTGTGCTATTGCCTAGAGATAACGGCTGTAGATCCAAGGCAAATAAGCGTACTGTTCGAGCGTTTCATATCTAAAGAACGTAACGAGCCGCCCGATATTGATGTGGATTTCGAGCATCAGCGCCGTGAAGAGATCATTCAATACATTTATCAAAAGTACGGCAGAGAAAGAACCGCTATCGCGGCTACCGTTATTTGCTACCGCTTTAAATCAGCATTTAAAGATGTGGGTAAAGCGCTTGGCTTTAGCGAGTCACAACTTGATTTTGTAGTTAAACAAATCAATCGTCGAGACAGCGTTATTCCGTGGAAATCTCAGCTAGCGGGGCTTGGGTTAAACCCTGAGGAGCCTAGAGTACAGCAGTTAATTACCCTTACCGAAGCTTTACTAGGCACGCCCCGACATTTGTCGCAGCATGTAGGCGGTTTTGTTATTAGCGCAGGACCGCTTTACGACCTTGTACCCGTTGAGAACGCCGCAATGGAAAACCGTACCATCATTCAATGGGATAAGGATGACATTGAAACCTTGGGCTTGCTAAAAGTAGATGTGCTGGCGCTAGGGATGCTAAGCGCTATTCGTCGTGCATTCTCTCTTATCAATAAACAATACTCTGTTGAAACCAGTATTCCATTTATCACTAAGCTCGGAGATGACAAACAGGTATTCGATATGATCTGTCGTGCCGATACCGTAGGCGTTTTTCAAATAGAATCACGGGCTCAGATGTCTATGCTGCCAAGGTTAAAGCCCCGCCGCTATTACGATTTGGTCGTACAAATAGCCATTGTACGGCCAGGCCCGATTCAGGGCGATATGGTCCACCCTTATTTGATACGTCGCCACGGAAACGAAACCATTAGCTACCCATCTAAAGATGTGAAAAAGGTGCTCTCTCGCACTATGGGTGTGCCTATATTTCAAGAACAAGTGATTCAGCTTGCTATGGTTGCCGCTGGCTTCAGTGGCGGAGAAGCCGATCAGTTGCGACGCGCTATGGCTAGCTGGAAAAAAGACGGCAGAATTTTTGAGTTCAGAGATAAACTCATTAAGGGTATGACGGATAAAGGCTATGAAAGTACGTTCGCTCATAACTTATTTGAACAAATCAAAGGTTTTGCAGGGTACGGCTTTCCCGAGTCTCACTCAGCGTCTTTTGCGGTATTAGCTTATGTGTCTTGTTGGTTGAAGTTTTACTTCCCCGTCGAATTTTACGTGGCGCTATTAAATAGCTGGCCCATGGGGTTTTACTCTCCTTCTCAGTTAGTTCAAGACGCTAAGCGCCATCATATACGGGTGGAGGCGCCCTGCGTGAACCAGTCAAACACAGAGCACACTTTGATTGTAAAAGGCCAAGAAAAGTACATACAACTTGGTCTTAAGCTTATTAAAGGTTTAAGTGAAGCGTCGTCCCAGATTATTGTGGAAAACCGTACAGCAAAAGGCTACAACAACGTTGAACAGTTACAGCAGCTTTCGCTTAAAAGTAATGAGCTAGAGGCACTTGCCAGCGCCGATGCGCTTCGTACTATTTCAGGGAACCGGGACGAAACTCGCTGGCGAATTATGGATACACAAACGCGTTTACCGCTATTTGATACCGATGATTTTTATGCAGATAAAAGTGCCGCCCCCCTTGGCGCTAAACCCTCTGAAGCAGAAAACTTACTTGAAGATTATGCCTCGACAGGCTTGTCTGTAAATAACCATCCTATTTCACTGCTTAAGCAGCAACATGAGCTTAAAGACATAAGCTGGTCAAATTCACTTAAAGATAAAAAAAATAAGTCTGTTATTAAAGTACTTGGGGCAGTAACTGGTCGACAGGCCCCAGGTACTGCCGCAGGCGTTACCTTTCTAACTTTAGAAGATGATATAGGCAATATGAATGTTGTGGTATGGCAAGCTACGGCGCGCGCTCAGCAACAAACTTTTTTGAAAGCCAAGCTTCTTCAGGTTAACGGTATTATTGAACGTTCAAAAGAGGGGGTTATTCACATTATTGCGGGTAAGCTTATCGACCGTACATCTTGGCTCGAAAAGCTGACTTTAAACTCTAGAGATTTTCACTGAACCTTTTACAGAGACAAAGCAATAGATTATGGTCTGCGAAACGGTTATTTTATGAATGATAATTCCCTTTTTTGTTGAGTAGCATATAGACAATTCCGCTATACCTGTAGAGAACAGTTATCATTTTTGGAGTATAAAATGATGCGATGGATTGCGCTTTGTTTTATCTGCTTATTCAGTCTTAGTAGCTACGCAGATAAATATATAGTTGGCGCACAAGATTTAGCTTACTTCCCTCACTACGATTTTTCTTCGCCTGTAGATAAAGGGGTTGCTTGGTCAATTTTAGAGGCGTTTTCTGAAGCTTCTGGGCACGAATTTATTTATTTGAGTTTGCCTATAAGACGGCTTCAACTCGAGCTAGTTAAAGGTAATGTTGATTTTGTATACCCTGATAACAGAGGCTGGTATAACAGCATCACCACATCAAGCGATAAGCATTTTTCACTGCCCTTAACCAATGCAGTAACAGGAACTATCGTTAAACAAGAAAATGTTGGACAAGGTATTGATGAGATAAAGCATCTAGCCATGCCACTAGGTTTCACACCAGTAAACTGGCAACAAAGAATAGACAGTAAACATACAAAAATTACTTGGGTTACGAATATACAACAGGGCTTAGCCCTTCTATACCAAGAGCGCGTCGACGGGTTAGATTTGGAATACTTTGTTAGTCAAAGATCCGCACCGCTAGCGTATGAGAAAGGCGCGTTTACTTTAGATTTAACGCTTCCTCATAACGAAATCCCTTTTTCTTTATCTACCCTTTATCATAAAGACATTATTAGTGAACTGAATGATTTCATATCCTCAAACCCCGAATTAATTGATAGTATAAAAGCGAAATACGGAATAACCCCTTTTGAGCAATTGTCTCATCAGCTTCTTAACGAACAAGGATTGGAAATTGAAGAGGTTTGGAAATAATAAAAACGCGCTATGGAAACCCTTGTAAAAACTTCAATAATGTCAGTAATGTAGACTTTATAAAACTTAATCCCTTCTTATTCTAGAGCCCTATCCGACTGAAATAACGGCCTTTTTTTGGTTGGATAATTTTTTGCTTGTTGATCATCAGATCAAGGAGCAATTATGAAACAGTTATCACTACTTTTATTTTCTTTTTTAATCATTTTTACCGCTAATAGCGCGCAGGCAAGGCAAACTGTCAGTGTCGACTATATGCACGGTTTTGATGATATCGACGGTATGCGCTTCGCATACAGACCACTTGAACAAACATTAGCGACAGATTGGTTTGGCGACATAAAGCTTTACTGGGAAGTGAGCGCGGTTGTTTGGGAATATGGCGAGAACGATACGCACAGTACAAGTTATGGCGCATCACTGACTCCTGTTTTTATGAAACAAGTATCCACACTATATGACAAGTACCCTGTATATATAGAAGCGGGCATTGGCGCAAGTTACATTGGCGATCAAAAAGTCGCAGGTAAAGATATTGGCTCTAACTACCAGTTTGAAGACAGATTGGGCGTGTTTGTAGAGATTGATAAGAAACAACACGTTGCGCTGCGTTACATGCACTTTTCAAACGGTGGCTTTAACAACGACAACCCAGGACTAGACTTCCTTAACTTATCATACGCCTACCATTTCTAAAGAAATGGGGTCAGTGTCGTGACTCTGACCCCACTATTTTCTTTCGTCTAAACGCAAAAACCCGCCGTTAGGTGGGTTTTTCTTAATGGGACCTGGCAGTGTCCTACTCTCACATGGGGAAACCCCACACTACCATCGGCGCTAATACGTTTCACTTCTGAGTTCGAAATGGTTTCAGGTGGTACCGTATCGCTATGGCTGCCAGGAAAAACTGGTTTGCAGTAGCGTTTACTGCGTAAAGCTGATATTTATCAACTTCACTGAATTCTGTTAGCTTACATACTTGGATACTATAGCTTCTATATAAAGCAAAAAACCCGCCGTTAGGCGGGTTCTTCTTAATGGGACCTGGCAGTGTCCTACTCTCACATGGGGAAGCCCCACACTACCATCGGCGCTAATACGTTTCACTTCTGAGTTCGGAATGGATTCAGGTGGTACCGTATCGCTATGGCTGCCAGGAAAAAACTGGTAACAATTTGGGAAAGATAATATTAATTCAATCAGTGAGTAACTGCTTTTTACTCTTACTTGCTTACTTTAGCTTGTCTACAACACTTCCAAAAGCCTAAAGCTTTTTGGGCGTTGTATGGTTAAGCCTCTCGGGCAATTAGTACAGGTTAGCTTAACGCCTTACAACGCTTCCACACCCTGCCTATCAACGTCATCGTCTATAACAACCCTTCCAGAACTTAAAGTTCAGGGATGACTCATCTTTGGGCCGGCTTCCCGCTTAGATGCTTTCAGCGGTTATCCGTTCCGAACATAGCTACCGGGCAATGCGATTGGCATCACAACCCGAACACCAGCGGTTCGTCCACTCCGGTCCTCTCGTACTAGGAGCAGCTCCCATCAATCATCCAACGCCCACACCAGATAGGGACCGAACTGTCTCACGACGTTCTAAACCCAGCTCGCGTACCACTTTAAATGGCGAACAGCCATACCCTTGGGACCGACTTCAGCCCCAGG
>NZ_JBSWTB010000001.1:375000-1022500 GCF_056158305.1 Alteromonas sp. AWM4_230
TTCAATTTTGTCAGTATATAAGCATCTGTTAGCGGGGAGTTGGATACGTAATATCAATATTGCTTAACTACATTATATAGAGGTCTATCACGCATTATGAAAACGAGCGTCATTTTTACAACTTATAATTCACCCGCGTGGTTAGAGAAAGTACTATGGGGTTTCTTCGAACAAACTGCAGATAACTTCGAAATTGTTATTGCGGACGACGGCTCTCGTGAAGACACTAAAGCACTTATCCAACGTCTGAAGCAAGACACAGATATACCTATCAAACACGTTTGGCAAGAAGACGATGGTTTCCAAAAGTGCCGTATCCTTAATAAAGCTATTGTAGCCTCTGAGGGCGAATACTTAATTTTCACAGATGGCGACTGCATTCCTCGAAACGACTTTGTAGAGCAACATCTAAGACTATCAGAGAAAAATACCTATCTTTCTGGTGGGTATTTCAAATTACCCATGAGTGTAAGTAAAGCAATCACACGTGAGGATATCGTAAGTCAGCGAGCATTCAATGTGGATTGGTTAGTTAGTAAAGGTTTAAAAAAGACGCATAAAACGATGAAACTCACTGCAAGAGGCGCCTGGGCAGAGTTCTTAAATAAGATAAGCCCGGCTCGCCCCACTTGGAATGGTCATAGCGCTTCATGTTACAAAGAGCACATTCTGGCAGTAAACGGTTTTGAGGAAACTATGCAATATGGTGGTCAAGATTGCGAATTTGGCGATCGATTAGTTAACTATGGCCTAAAAGCTAAACGCATACGTTATTCCGCTGTGTGCATACACCTTGACCATAAACGCGGATATGTTACGCCAGAAATGCTACAGAGAAGCAAAGCAATACGTGAAGATACAAAGAAGAATAAAGTAATAAAGGCACGTGTAGGAATAGAAGAATCATCACAGTAAAACGGTAATAAACAAGAGTTGCTCTAATGCATAAACCAATTGATAGTTTCAAAGGTGTCTCACCTACTTTAGGAAAGAATGTCTATATTGATGACTCGGCAAGGATAGTCGGTGATGTAGTATTAAAAGATGATGCCAGTATTTGGCCATTGGTTGCTGCACGCGGTGACGTGAACAAGATTCGTATTGGCGCTCGCAGTAATATACAAGACGGCAGTGTTTTGCACGTTACACGTAAATCAGAGAAAAACCCTGATGGATTTCCACTTATTATTGGTGACGACGTTACCGTTGGGCACAAATGTATGCTGCATGGCTGCCAATTAGGTGATCGTATTCTGGTCGGTATGGGCGCTATTGTAATGGATGGTGTTGTTGTTGAAGACGATGTGCTCATTGGCGCAGGTACATTAGTACCGCCAAACAAAAGATTAGAGAGCGGATTTCTTTATGTAGGAAACCCCATGCAAAAGAAAAGGCCACTCAACGACGCTGAAATGGCATTTCTAAAACAGTCTGCCGTAAACTATGTGGTATTAAAAGATGAGTACCTAGAAGAAGCGAACTAGTTTCGCTTCTCACTTTGCTCAACAATATCTCTAACCTGTTTCACAATGTCCGAGGTATCGGGGCGCTTTTGTGTCCATATATAGAAAGCTTCTGCCGCTTGCTCAACCAGCATCCCTAACCCATCTATTTGCGTTTTGACACCAAGCTCGGCCGCATCTCTCATAAACCGCGTGGGCGAGTTTTTATATACCATGTCGTACACCACTTCACAGTGTTGTAAAACACCATCAGTTAAACTACACGGCAACTCGTTGCTTAGACTAGCAGCTGTTGAATTGATAATAATATGAGGTGCTATCGTTGCGATATCTTCTAGGGACACCACCTGCACTTTAGCGTTAGACGCAGCGCTTGCGACTTCCTCAGCTTTTGCTTTCGTTCTGTTCGCAATAATTAGTGAAGCAGCACCCGCTTTTAATAACGGAGAAATAACACCACGGGCTGCGCCGCCGGCACCAATAAGCAACACGCGCTTACCCTTAATTTCCACACCGCTGTTAAGCAAGTCGTTTACCAGCCCTACACCATCAGTGTTGAATCCCCATATTTCACCGCTGTCACCATTCATTAGCGTATTAACAGCTTGTGCATCTTTGGCTGCTTGGTCATCTACCTTTGCCAAGTTGAATGCATCAAGCTTAAAAGGCATGGTGACGTTACAACCTACAGCGCCTTCCTGAGCTAAAAACGCGTTGGCGGCATCTACAAAACCGTCTACTGGCGCAAGTATCTTTTCATAAGAAATCTTTTCTCCCACTTGTTCAGCAAACATTTGATGGATAGTTGGTGATAAACTCTGTGCAATAGGATTTCCGAATACAGCGAATTTTTTCATGGGAATACGAGACTTATTTAATATAAAGAAGAAAAACGATAATCGTGCTTCGCAGAGTACACCATATGAACGTATAGGTGGAGAGGAGAAAGTGCGGGAATTAGCAAATACCTTTTACGACATTATGGAGACCGACCCATTAGCAAATGAACTACTTGCTATTCACCCTCAGCCATTAGACAGAATTCGTCATGTATTCTTTTTATATTTGAGTTTATGGCTGGGTGGTCCTGATGATTATCAGCAGCAATTTGGACACCCCCGTTTGCGTGCACGCCACCTTCCCTACACAGTAACTCCAGAGTTAAAAGCACAGTGGATGTATTGTATGCGAAAAGCCATGTTTAAAACGGTAGAAGATATCGCGTTAGCTCAAAAGTTGATAGACGCACTTGATCAACTCGCCAATCACATGGTGAATACAAAATAAAAAAGCGCGTTGAAAGGATTAACCTTTTAACGCGCAACTCCCCTGTTACTGTCTACGCTCTTTATGGCGCATAAAGTAGTGCAATTGTGAAAGCCTCATAGTTAATAAGGCGTGAAACTAATAATTAGAATGTGTAACCCACCGATAAGGTATACACCCAAGGGTCTATTTCAATATCACTTACCTTTCCAGCAGCATCTCCCACTTTAAAGGTGGCTTCTGTATCTATATCAATGAATCGAACCGATGCATTGACGTGCCATTTGGTATCAATTTGGTAATCCATTCCCACCTGAGCTGATACACCAAATGAATTATCAAGGGATAGGTCGCTTAAGCCAGCTGTTTCATTCGCACCTGTAAACTCTTCATCAAAGATAAAGGTATAGTTGATACCAGCACCAATGTACGGCTGAAATGCAGAGCTGGCATCATTAAAATAGTAGTTTGCGGTAAGCGTAGGTGGAAGATGTGTGACTTCACCAAGCTGATTACCCGTCCCTAAGGGATCAGCAACAGAAAAATTAACGTCGTGCTTAAAGGGCGTTGCGGCAAGCAGCTCAATATTAATATTGTCAGTAATAAAGTACGCTACATTTAAACCTAACTGAGTATCGTTATCGATATTAAGGGCCACGCCAAGATCAGTTCCACCCGCTACGATGTTAGAAGTCGATTCGTCAGGAGCAACGGTAGTAAGACCGCCACGAACAATCCAGTCGCCCTGTTGATGAGCGTTAGCTAAAGGTGAAAGTGCAGCAAGTGTAAGACAAAGTGCAGATGCAGATAAAAAGTGTTTGCGCATGATGTGTCTCTTTTGTGTTTAACTAAGATGGCGCTACTTTACGCCCTTGGTTAAGAGAAACATTGATCCAGCGCAAGCTTAATAACTCATTGAAACAAAGATGATATTCGGACTTGATGCAGATCAAAAAAACGCCGCATTGATGTTAATGCGGCGTTTTTTAGTCATTGAAGATGAGTGCTGTTATAGGCGGTACGCTTTAGAATTTAAGCGCAGCCTTAGTTAACTAATTGATCACCAGTCAGTAGGCTTTAACCAGTCAGTTAACTTAGCTTCAGCGCTACCCGGTGCGGGTGTATAGCAATACTCCCAGCGGGCTAACGGCGGCATCGACATTAAAATAGACTCTGTGCGCCCTCCGGTTTGTAATCCAAACAGGGTACCCCGGTCGAATACTAAATTGAATTCGACATAGCGACCTCGGCGATAAAGTTGGAAATCACGCTCTCTTTCACCGAAATCGGTTTGCTTACGACGTTCAACAATAGGAACGTAAGCATCGATGAAGCCATTACCAACAGCCTGCATAAACGCAAATGACTGTTCAAAGCCCCATTCATTCAGGTCGTCGAAGAACAAACCGCCCACTCCGCGAGTTTCATTGCGATGCTTTAAGTAAAAGTAGTCGTCGCACCACTTTTTATACTTAGGATAAACATCATCGCCAAACGGCTTACATAATTTCTTCGCGGTATCATGCCAGTGCACAACGTCATCTTTGAACGGATAAAACGGCGTTAAGTCAAAACCACCACCAAACCACCAGATAGGTGCTTCACCTTCTTTTTCCGCAATGAAAAAGCGAACGTTAGCGTGTGACGTTGGGACATACGGGTTATGTGGGTGAATAACAAGTGACACGCCCATTGCTTGAAAATTTCTTCCCGCAAGCTCAGGACGATTTGCCGTTGCTGATGCAGGCATTTGGCTGCCAAACACGTGTGAAAAATTAACGCCGCCTTGCTCAATCACCGCACCGTTTTTTAAGACTCGAGAGCGACCACCGCCGCCTTCTTCACGCTTCCAACTATCCTCGACAAACTGACCTTTCCCATCGGCGAGCTCGAGGGTTTGGCAAATGGTGTCCTGAAGCCCTAGTAGATAGCTTTTTACTTGTTCTATTACTTCAGCGGCGTTTTTACCGTCCACTAATTCTGCTGACGTCATGCTCTTATTACCTCTGCCGTGTCACCATCGCGAATGGTACTGGGTTTAGTTGCACCGCCTACTGAACCGTCAACGTAGAAAACGGAATCAGCGAATACGGCTTTTGCTTCTTCAGTGGTGATGGCTGGCGGTTGACCTGTTAGGTTAGCACTTGTAGAAACAAGTGGCTTCCCTAACTTATTGCACAGCTCAACTACTACTGGATGATTAGTTACGCGCACAGCTATTTTATTATGCTTGCCGGTTAACCAAACAGGCGCCGATGTCGACTTAGGTAATAGCCATGTATTAGGGCCAGGCCAGCTAGAGAAAATATCGGTGCGTCGGTGTGGTCGTATGGCGTTGTCGTTGACATAGGGCAATAGCTGACTGTAATTGGCAGCTATTAAAATAACGCCCTTTTCTACTGGTCGTTGTTTTATCTCTAACAACGCATTTACCGCTGCTTCATTGTCCGGGTCACATCCAATGCCCATTACCGCTTCGGTTGGATAAACGATTAAACTTCCCGCTTCAAAAGCGGCAACAACAGGGTCTACTTCAGACGAATTAGCCTCAACGGGTGTAAACGTATTCACGTTCCCATTTTGGGTATCAGACATGGTTTTGATCTCTACGTATAGTTCTTCGTGTAGTTCTTTGTATAGTTACTTTTTAAAGCCACAAGTAGGCTGAGGGCACTGTAACTGTCCCTTTTTATCTATCAATACTCCCCAACCGCAGTCTGGGCAGCTTTCATTTACCGGCGTGAAATTTAGCACATATCGACATTGTGGATAATGGTTGCACGCAAAAAACTGTTTACCGTATTTGTTAGTACGCGAGATCAGGTGCCCTTTCTTGCATTTTGGGCAATCTACCAAGGTGTCTTCTTTTTCTTTAATAGGCTCTATGTGATGGCACGTAGGAAAATTTGTACAGCCAATAAACATACCAAACCGCCCCTTTTTTATAGCAAGGTCAGAAGCACATTCGGGGCAAGCTATACCATCTAAGGTTTTAAGAATAGTGGTTTGTTTATCGTGAAGCGGCTTACTAAAGTTGCATTCAGGGTAGCCCGTACACCCAATGAACGGGCCTGATTTACTGTTCTTTATATGAAGGGGCTTGCCGCACTCTGGACAGTCTCCGAAGTTATCATCTAGAGCATGCTCGTGCGCTGAAAAAAGTGAGTGGTCTATTTTAGACATGTATTAGACGTTAAGGCCTTAACGCGCTGTAATTTCACAGCGCATTTTGTAAGTAAAGATTTAAGTATCAGTGACTACGACTGCATTAATGCAGAACGCCATCTGGCTCTTCGAACAAAAGATCTTCCATTTGCGCGTAGGCTTTCTCTTTGCCAGGTACGTTGAATAGTACCATTAGCACAACCCACTTCAGGTCTTCTAAACAGAATTCATTGGAATCGATTTCCATAACCCTGTCTATCACCATTTCACGTGTGGAAGCATCTAGTACATTGACCTGTTCTAAGAACATAAGAAAACCACGACATTCCACATCTAAACGCATCTGTTCTTCGTGGGTGTAAATGCGGCTTAAGCTAGTGCTAATCCCTTTACAAAAATACGGTTTAATATCCGTTTCCTGCAGAGCCGCTAGCTTTTCTAACCATGCGAGGGCTTTATAAATCTCATCGTGATGGAAACCTGCGCGCACAAGCTCTTCCGTTAACTCGTCTTGATCAACACGAATTTCCGTTTCACTGTGAATGAAGTTTTCAAACAGATACATGAGGATATCGAACATATTATTTTCCCCTCAATTTAATGTAACCACCAGGGACAGCGGCTACTAAACCACGCAACTCATATTCTAATAATGATGCCATTGCTTGCGATACTGATAAGGCATTGCGCTGGGCTATAACATCAATAGCGGTGATGTCATAATCCACACTAGCTAATAATTTATCGGTTGCCAAGCTATTCGCTGCACTTTTTTCGTTTTGCTCGTTTACATCCAAGCCCAGTTGCTCAGGTTGAAAACCAATTTCATCAAGAATATCGTTAATATTAGTTACTAATTTGGCGCCCTGTTGGATTAACCAATGGCAGCCTTCAGAGTACGCGTGAAAGATACTACCAGGCACAGCGAATACTTCTCGCCCCATATCTGCGGCCAAATTCGCAGTTATCAAGGTGCCACTCTTAATTTTTGCCTCTACCACCAAGGTTCCAAGTGATAATGCTGCGATAATTCGGTTTCTTCTAGGAAAGTGCCAAGGCTTAGGCCCCTGCCCCGGAAAGAACTCTGTGACGGTAACGCCTTTGTCATTATTTATTTCCTCGTAGAGCTTGTGATTTTTCGCGGGGTAGACCTTTTCAGGCCCCGTCCCCATTACTGCGATTGTCCCTGCGTTACCACACAAAGCGCCTTGATGCGCTGCACTATCAATGCCCATAGCAAGACCGCTTGTTACTGCAACCCCATTACTAGACAACCCTACTGCAAATTCACTGGCGATACGCTTACCCTGAATGCTAGCCCTTCTGCTACCCACAATGGCAATTTGCGGGCTCGACAACAAAGTACTATCCCCCGTTGCAAATAGCACTAGGGGTGGACTGTCCAATTGCTTTAACGATTGGGGGTAGTATGAAGACGAATAAGAAATAATGTGTCTATTATCAGTTGCTTGTTCCCATGAGAAGGCAGCATCAATAAGTGGCTTTGATATTTGATTTACGAGCTGCTTCACATCGTCGGGAAGTGATGATGCATTACCTACTAAATCAGCAGGAGATAGTTGATAGTGTTCAAGGGACTGTAGCCAGATTTTAGGGGAGGTGCCCTGAGCCGATGCTAGTGCTATCCATGCAAATAGCTCGCTGTTTGATTGAGAAGTATGCTGTTTCATTGTCGCTCCTTTAAAAGCGACAATGAAACCTATAGCGTCTAAGGCTTAGCAACAATAAAGCCGCGCTTAATTCCTTTATTCGCTCGTGTTATTAATCCATAGCTTGCCGCATCGAATGTTTTAAAAACAATCACTTCACCTACTTTGAGCGCGGGTTGTGCTACCGTATCGATAAACCACTCACCACCGTTTTTAGCACCGGGTTCATCAACGTAACGCGGGCTATCTTCATCAATAATGGCTGGGCCTTGAGCATACAGCCCCAATACTGTGCCTGGTGCTACATCCATTGCACCAAGGTCAACAATGACAACGTCATATTTGCCAAGTAAGTCGTGATCATGCAAATCACCCACGACCGCTCCTCGTTGTGAGGTAGCAGGCGTAAGCTCGAAACCTTCTGGATGAGTAAAGCCACCGGCCATCAATTTGTCACCACGTTTTGCTTCTTGATTGGCGTCATCAATAAACAGCAGCATGGTGTCGTCTGACTGGTCTTTCTCTACCAATGAAGCATTGGATATATGAGTGACCTGAATGCCCAGCGTTTCTCCATCTAGGTTTTTGATAGTAGCGTGCTTTCTAATCACTCTGTACTGATCGTCAGTACTGAATTGTTGCTGGCTAAGCACAAAGTCATCTGAAGCAAACCTTACATTTCCGTCTTGGTTACCTAGGAGTCGAGGTAAGGTTGAATAGTCGTCTTCGTCTAGCAACATATGCTGTCTAACAAAAGGAGATATAGTAGTCCAAGACAGGACGTCAACAGGTTTTGGCTTTATTCGCTTATCGGTAGACGGTGAAAGGTTGTAGGCTAGCTTGTCGCGTTTTACGCTTAAGACAGGCTGACCATCAATGTAACCTAAAACGATGACATCACCGGGATAGATGAGATGAGGGTTATCTATTTGCGTATTCGTTCGCCATAGCTCTGGCCATAGCCAAGGCTCGTTTAGAAAAATACTCGCAATTTCCCATAGGGTGTCGCCACGCTTCACCGTATAGGTTTCAGGCGCAGTGTCTTTTAATTGAAGCGCGAACGCAGGCAAAGACAAAAGCACTCCAAAAATAAATATTGCTGCACGACGCGCGTATGTTAATCGCTTTTTCAAATTGACCACCTGCAAATTATTCACTGTCATTTATTGTTGATTTTTCAGACAATAGCACTATATCGGCAGAAGTACGTATTCTTATAGGGTTTAGGCAAAAAACTGCACGAAACCACCCGATATACGTTAGAATAGTAACTTAATAAGCACTGTAAAGCGTGCTGGCAATTAGATCGTATATGAATTTATACAGCGAAAAGGTGAAGTAAGCGAGAAATGGCAATTTTAGACGTATTAAGTTTTCCTGATGAACGTCTTCGCACGGTAGCTAAACCCGTAGAAGAGGTTAACGACGAAATTAAACAATTGGTATCGGACATGTTCGAAACCATGAAAGACGAGAACGGTATTGGCCTTGCAGCGACGCAAGTTAATCGCCACGTTCAAGTTGTTGTAATGGACGTATCGGAAGATCAAAACGAGCCTCGCGTATTTATTAACCCTGAAATTATTCGTAAAGATGGTTCCACAATTAGCGAAGAAGGCTGCTTGTCTGTACCGGGTAACTACGCCAAAGTTGAGCGCGCTGAAGCAATAACGGTGAAAGCGTTAGATGAAAACGGGGACACTTTTGAATTGGACGCCGAAGGCCTGCTGGCTATCTGTATTCAACACGAACTCGATCATTTAAAAGGTAAGCTTTTTATCGATTATTTATCGCCACTTAAGCGCCAACGTATTCGTAAAAAGCTTGAGAAAGAAGCGCGGCTTGCCGCAAAAGCGTAGGGAATAACGTGACGACTCCATTAAAAGTGATTTTTGCCGGTACTCCGGATTTTGCGGCTAAACATCTATCGGCGTTGCTAGAGAGTGAGCACGAGGTTATTGCAGTCTACACTCAGCCTGATAGGCCCGCTGGACGAGGTAAGAAACTCACAGCCAGCCCAGTTAAAGTGCTCGCTGAAGAAAATGCCATTCCTGTGTATCAACCTCAGTCGTTAAAAGCGCCAGACGCACAAGAAGAATTAGCCT
Source organism: Alteromonas sp. AWM4_230 (assembly GCF_056158305.1). Classification (NCBI taxonomy): domain Bacteria; kingdom Pseudomonadati; phylum Pseudomonadota; class Gammaproteobacteria; order Alteromonadales; family Alteromonadaceae; genus Alteromonas; species Alteromonas sp. AWM4_230. The sequence goes on from NZ_JBSWTB010000001.1 coordinate 384,670, forward strand.
TGCTAAATGCCGATTTAATGGTGGTAGTTGCTTATGGCCTAATATTGCCTACTGCTGTGCTTAATGCACCTAGACTAGGTTGTATTAATGTCCACGGTTCTATTTTGCCAAAGTGGCGTGGCGCAGCTCCAATTCAGCGCGCTATATGGGCGGGTGACGCAGAAACCGGCGTAACTATAATGCAAATGGATGAAGGTTTAGATACCGGCGATATGCTTCACATAGCCACATTACCTATCACGCCTGAAGACACCAGCGCCACTTTGTATGAAAAGCTTGCAGAACTAGGGCCACAAGCGTTAGTTGAAGTCGTCGATAACTTTGAAAACTATACGCCCACCAAACAAGATGATTCTTTGGCTACCTATGCGAAAAAGCTTTCTAAAGAAGAAGCGCTTATCAATTGGGCAGACGATGCCGAGCAAATAGAACGAAATATTCGCGCCTTCAACCCTTGGCCGGTAGCGTGGATGAAGGTAGAAGATCAGAATGTGAAGGTGTGGTCAGCTACCGTTGTAACACTAGATAAAGAGGTTAAGCCAGGTACTATAATCAGTGCTAATAAAGAAGGCATAACCATAGCAACAGGGCGCGATGCACTTTGCATCACATCACTTCAAATTCCAGGTAAAAAGGCGCTACCAGCGTCAGACGTCATCAATGCTCGCCAAACGTGGTTTGAAGTGGGTCGTTGTCTGACACAAGCGGACTAAACGTGAAACCATTACCCCTTCCCAAGCAAAAAAACCTGCGCGCAGATTGTGCGTGGGTCATTTATCAAATTTTAGAGCAAGGCAAGTCGTCGCGTGAATGCCTAGAACGCGTTCAGCGCAGACACAACGCCAAAGACAACGCATGGATTCAAGAAATGTCGTTAGGGGTAATGCGTCGCCTTCCCCTTTTACAGCACTGGCTACGCTCTTTGCTAGATAGACCCTTAAAGGGAAATAAAAAGGTTATCGAGCACCTTATACTTCTTGGCTTGTACCAGCTTAACTTTTCACGAGTTAGTAACCATGCTGCAGTAGGTGAAACCGTTGCTGCAGCGTCTTATTTAAATGCAGCAGCGCTTAAAGGCTTGGTAAATGCGGTATTACGCAATTTTCAGCGAGAGAACCTTGCCGACAAAAACGTTGATGATGCCATTATAAACAGCGGTTTACCTAAGTGGCTGTTTAAGGCAATAGAGACCGCCTATGGCGCCGATGCCGACCAAGTGCGTAGCGAAACTAACGCTATGGCTCCCATCTGGCTTCGTGTAAATAAGCTGCAAACAACATTGGCAGCATTCACCGAGGCGCTAGATAGTGTTGGCGTCGAATATACCCTTAGCGACAATCACGCAGATGCAGTAATTCTGGCTAAACGTGAAGACATTACGTCCCTGCCTGGCTTTGATAAAGGGCACTTTGCGGTGCAAGACGGTGCAGCTCAATTAGCCGCACACTACTTACAGCCGCAAGCTAGTGAGCGTATTTTAGATTGTTGCGCCGCACCAGGTGGTAAAACCGGGCACATTGTAGAATGCGAACCGGATACTGAGTACGTGTTGGCACTTGATGCCGACGCTACACGCCTAAAACGCGTAGAAGAAAACATGACGCGTCTTAAACACGTTGTGGATATTAAGCAGGGTGATGCCGCTAATCCAAAAACTTGGTGGGACGGAAAGCCCTTCGATAGAATATTATTGGATGCCCCCTGCTCTGCTACTGGCGTTATACGACGCCACCCAGATATTCGCTGGCTTCGAAAATCCAATGACATCGACAATTTAGCGCGGCTACAACGCCGCATATTAGATACGCTGTGGGGCCTATTAAAACCAGGCGGCACCTTGCTTTATGCAACCTGTTCTATTTTACCAAAAGAGAACATGGCGCAAATACAGCAGTTTCTAGCCGACACGCCAAACGCCAAGTTATCGCCTGTAGTGAAAACAGAAACCATAGACAAACCTGGACGTCAGATTACGCCGGGGGAAGAACAAATGGATGGTTTCTATTATGCGAGGCTGGTAAAGTCGTCAGACTAAGTTTAATAGTTGTGCAGGTTACATTGTGATGACCTGCACAGATATGAAGGCAAAATAATAACGATGAAGATCATCATTTTAGGGGCCGGACAAGTAGGCGGAACTCTTGCTGAAAACCTAGTAGGTGAAAATAACGAAATTACCGTTATTGACTCTGACCCCACTATTCTTCGCGCGCTGCAAGACCGCCTTGATTTGCAGGTTGTAACAGGTGTGGGTTCACACCCAGATGTATTGCGCAAAGCCGGTGCGGAAGATGCTGATATGCTGATAGCCGTAACCAATAGTGATGAAAGCAACATGCTAGCCTGTCAGGTTGCCTATAGCCTTTTCAAAACGCCCACAAAAATTGCCCGTGTACGCTCAGAACAATACATTATTTACCAAGAGCAGCTATATAAGCAGCAAGACATTCCGGTAGACCACATTATTGCCCCAGAGCAACTGGTAACCAAAGCAATTAAACGCCTCATTGATTATCCCGGTGCCCTTCAGGTTGTTGAGTTTGCAGAAGGCAAAGCAAGCCTGGTAGCCGTTAAAGCCTATTATGGCGGCTTATTAGTAGGCCACGCGTTATCTGCGCTTAAAGATCACATGCCTAATGTGGAAACCCGGGTTGCAGCTATTTACCGTCGCGGCCGCCCTATTCGACCATTGGGAACGACCGTTATAGAAGCAGATGACGAAGTATTCTTTATTGCCGCCACCAAGCACATTCGTGCAGTAATGAGTGAGCTTCAAAAGCTCGAGTCTAGCTACAAGCGAATTATGATAGCCGGCGGTGGTTTAATTGGCGCAGGGTTAGCGAAGAAGCTTGAACACAATCATAACGTTAAGCTTATTGAATACAGCCCAGAGCGGGCAAAGTATTTATCTGCCAACTTAGATAAAACCATTGTCTTCAGTGGTGATGCATCTGATCCTGAATTACTCAGTGAAGAGAATATCGAACAGGTCGATGCCTTCATTGCGGTAACTAACGACGATGAAGCGAATATTATGTCGGCCATGCTGGCAAAGCGCATGGGCGCGCAAAAAGCCATGGTGCTTATTCAGCGAAGTGCTTATGTAGATCTCGTTCAGGGTGGCGAGATAGACATTGCGTTTTCACCACAACAAGCCACTATTTCGGCACTACTTACGCACGTACGCCGTGGAGACATTGTTAACGTTTATTCTTTACGTCGTGGCGCGGCAGAGGCTATTGAAGCCATTGCTCATGGTGATGAAAACACATCTAAAGTGGTTGGCAGACAAATTGGCGACATCAAGCTACCTCCTGGTACGACTATCGGTGCTATCGTTCGCGACGAACAGGTAATTATTGCCCATAGTGATACCAAGATAGAAGCGAACGATCACGTTATTTTGTTCTTGGTGGATAAGAAGTACATCAATGATGTAGAAAAGCTGTTCCAGCCCAGTGCATTCTTCTTTGGCTAGCGCTATACCCCTCTTTAATAAAGCTTCGCAAAGATATCAGAGTACAGTGATTCGAATATAGACTCATAGAACAAAGGGCGATAATTATCGCCCTTTTTTCTAGATATTAGCTTCGCCAGAACGTAGGCGAGAACAGTACCAGTAATGAAAAGACTTCTAGTCGACCAAACACCATCCCAGTTACTAAGATCCATTTGCCTGCATCAGTTACATCGGCATAGTTTGCTGCCACACTGCCTAGGCCTGGGCCTAAGTTATTTAGCATGGCCGCCGTTGCAGTAAAAGCACTCAGGTTATCTAAACCTGTCGCAATTAGGCCTATCATTATTACCACAAATACTACGGCGTAAGCCGAGAAAAACCCCCATACAGCTTCTACCACTCTGTCGGGCATAGCACGGTCGCCAAACTTAACACTGTACACGGCTTTAGGGTGGATAAGTCTGTCTACTTCACGCTTGCCTTGTAAAAACAATAAGCACACACGTACTACCTTCAAGCCACCACCTGTGGAGCTGGCGCAACCGCCTATGAAGCTAGAAAAAATAAGCATTATGGGTAAAAACGTAGGCCATACAGAAAAGTCAGTAGTGGCGAATCCGGCCGTGGTGCTAATGGACACTGCCTGAATCATAGCCTGATCTAGAGCTTGCTCTGCTGAACTATAGTAGCCTGATAGAGTGAGTACTAGAAAGCAAATACCAATTAGCGACGCTTGAATAATAAAGAAGGCTTTGAATTCAGGATCTTTAAAGTAGCCTTTCACTGAGCGTGAACTTACCGCGGCGTAGTGCAGCGAGAAATTCAGCGCAGCAATAAGCAAAAAGACCGTACAAACCACGTTTACCATGGGGCTGTTGAAGTACCCTAAGCTCGCATCATGGTTAGAAAACCCACCAATGGCTACGGTTGAGAATGCATGGCATATAGCATCGAATACATTCATACCTGAAAGCCAATATGCACCCGCGCACGCGATGGTTATAGTTAGGTAGATATACCATAGATGCTTTGCCGTATCGGCAATACGCGGCGTCATCTTATTATCTTTAACCGGGCCGGGTGTCTCTGCTCGATACAGCTGCATGCCCCCAACACCAAGAATAGGTAATATGGCAACGGCAAGTACGATGATACCCATACCGCCTAGCCACTGAAGTTGCTGCCGGTAAAATTGTACTGAATGAGGGAGAAAATCTATCCCTTCGATAACCGTAGCACCTGTGGTCGTCAGGCCAGAAAACGATTCAAAAAAAGCATCGGTTACTGTCATGCTAGGTTGTTCAAGCAAGATAAGTGGAATTGCACCCACGCTTGCCAGTACTGACCAAAACAGCGCGACTATTAAAAACCCTTCTCTCGCTCTTAAATCATTTTTTTGCTGACGATTGGGATACCACAAGGCCATGCCGCCAATGACACAGAATATAAAAGCGAGAGTGAAAGGAAGACCGCTGCCATCTTGATAAATCAACGACACAATAGCTGGTGGGATCATGGTTACGCTAAAAAGCGCTATTAGTAACCCGAGTATTCGTATGATGGCACGGTAGTGCATTGTTTATTATGCCTTTATTTTTATAGCGCGCATAAGGGCTTAAGCGCCCTAGTTTTAATGATTTTTTGAACTGACTTCAAAAAAACAAACGTCGTTACCTCAAACAAAAAAGGTAAAACTCAATGTGTTTCGTATAGGGTTTTGATTATAGGACTATAATCAGTAAGGGGAAACCTTTGTCTCCCCACATTATTAAGCTAATTATATAGAATGGCGCTTAACTTTTCGGTTCAGAAAAGCCAGCCCCAAGTTTTCTATTTCATGGCAAGTACAGTCTTGACCATTTTGCTAATACTCGCATTCGCCTCACTAACGCTTTGCGCCAGCATATAGGCAGGTGTAGTTACCAGCTTCGCATCATTATCCACGACAACCTCATCGACTGGGCACTCTACATGAGTGGCACCTAAGGCATTCAAGCCGCAAGCCGTGGCTTCATCGTCGCCAATAGTTAGCTTAGTCTTGTTGCTATACACTTTGGCGGCTAAAGCTGGTGCAATACACGCATAAGCTGCAGGTTTTTTAGCTTGTGCAAATGCCTTACAGACCTCAAGAACCTCTTCGTTAAAGGTACATTTATCACCGTCTACAGCAAAGGTGCAAAGGTTTTTCGCCGCACCAAAGCCGCCGGGCAGTATAAGTGTATCAAATGCATTAACGTCACAATCAGTGACAGGCTTTATATTGCCTCTGGCTATTCGGGCTGACTCTACCAATACGTTTCTGGTTTCACCTTCCGCCACTTCACCGGTTAAGTGATTGACCACGTGAAGTTGCTCTACATCGGGCGCGAAACATTGATAAGATGCTCCTTCTTGCTCAATGGCTAGAAGCGTTAATACCGCTTCATGTAATTCTGCCCCGTCGAACACACCACTACCACTTAAAATAACGGCTACTTGTTTCATATTGTCCTCCTAGACGTTATGCCATCTACTTATTCAAAATTTGGCTATTAAACACACAAGTGTACAAAAAAAGTTCTTATAAATACGTGTATACAATGTTAACGGTTATGCTACATTACTTGACCAACTTGGTTAAACCAAAAATAAACGTACACCAAGTTATCCACACAAAATGGAATGATTAGTAGCAGGTACGCTGTTTTCACACCTTAGTCTCATTCCCTTATTTTTCTTGATTTAGATGGTGATCTTTAACTTGACAAAGATCATCCGGATCACTGTGCCTGAAACTTTAGATCACAAAGTTATCCACAGGCGAAATATGATCGGCTGTCACGTTTAATCTTCCTTCATGATATGGCGATCTGCCCTAGCCTGTGGCATCCTTGCGCTCATATTGTATATTGGAAAATCGCCCGCTATGCCAGATTCTAAAAAGCCTCCATTTATTCTTGTCGATGGATCGTCCTATCTCTTTCGTGCCTTTCACGGTTTACCCCCTTTAACGAACTCAAAAGGCCAAGATACCGGTGCCATTTATGGTGTTGTGAACATGCTTAAAAGCTTGATCAAGCAATACAACCCTACCCACATGGCAGTAATTTTTGATGCCAAAGGAAAAACGTTTCGAGACGACATTTATAAAGAGTATAAGGCGAATCGCCCGCCTATGCCGGATGAGCTAAGAAGCCAGATCGAACCATTACATACCATCATTAAGGCGATGGGCTTACCGGTTATCGTAGAGTCCGGAGTAGAAGCAGATGACGTTATAGGTACATTAGCCAAACATGCGACAGAGAAAGGAATTGATACCCTTATCAGCACTGGCGACAAAGACATGGCGCAATTGGTTAATGAGCATGTCACCTTGATCAATACTATGACCAATCAAGTAATGGACGTTGAAGGCGTAAATACTAAGTTTGGCATACCTCCTGAACTTGTGATCGACTTTCTCGCATTAAAAGGCGACAAAGTAGATAACATACCCGGCGTACCTGGTGTAGGCGATAAAAGTGCTCAAGCTTTACTTAATGGTATTGGCGGTATCGACGATATTTATAAGAACCTGGATAAAATCGCCGATCTATCGTTTAGAGGTAGCAAGTCAATGGCGGCTAAAATGCAGGAGTACGAGGAGCAAGCACGACTCTCTTATACCCTAGCCACTATTAGCATCGATCTTGACTTAGACTATGATGTTGAAGCCTTGATGCCTAGCCAACCCGATAATGAACAACTTCGCGATCTCTTTGCTGAGTATGAATTCAAACGCTGGCATACAGAAGTAAGTGCGCTTGTGGCGGGCGGTGATACCTCAAATAGCGACACTACTGGCAGTGAAGATAGCAGCAGTGCACAAGAAAGTGAGCAAAGTACATCGGTAGATATCGACAAAGCGAAATACGAAACCGTACTTGATGAAGCGCGCTTTAACGCTTGGGTCGCTAAGCTTGAAAAAGCTGAGCTAATTGCCTTTGACACCGAAACTACTAGTCTTAACTACATGGATGCCGAATTAGTTGGCGTTTCATTTTGTATAGAAGAAGGTGAAGCAGCTTACGTACCTGTAGCCCATGATTACCCCGATGCGCCGGCACAGCTATCACGAGAGTTCGTATTAAACGCATTAAAACCTATTTTGGAATCAGACAAGGTTATCAAAGTAGGCCAGCATATTAAGTACGATAAAAATGTACTAGCGAACTATGACATAACCTTAAATGGCATTGGCTTTGACACTATGCTTGAAAGCTATGTACTAAACAGCACCGCCCAGCGCCACGATATGGACTCGCTAGCTCTAGCTTATCTTGGTCATAAAACCATTCACTTTGAAGAAATTGCTGGCAAAGGCGCAAAACAGCTTACCTTTAACCAAATTGACCTAGAAGAAGCTGGCCCTTATGCAGCAGAAGATGCTGATATAACGCTTCGCTTACATAACGCTATTTGGACAAAGTTAAAAGATATTCCGGAACTTAAAGACTTGTTGATAGACGTTGAAGTTCCCCTTGCGTGCGTCCTTTCTCGCATGGAACAAGAAGGCGTTCTGATTGACAGCCAGAGACTTAGTCAACAAAGCCAAGATCTTGCTAGTCGTATTGCCGAGCTAGAAAGTGAGGTTCATGAGGAAGCGGGCGAGCCATTCAACTTAGGCTCAACAAAACAGCTTCAGCATATTCTATTTGAAAAGATGTCGCTGCCAATTATTAAGAAAACGCCAAAAGGCGCGCCCTCTACTTCTGAGGATGTACTTCAAGAACTTGCACTTGAGTATCCGCTGCCTAAAAAGATCATGGAATACCGCGGCTTAACTAAGCTAAAGAATACCTACACCGATAAACTTCCTAAGATGATCAATCATCGAACAGGTCGGGTGCATACGTCTTATCATCAAGCGGTAACGGCAACAGGGCGTCTTTCTTCAACCGATCCTAATTTACAAAATATTCCTATTCGCAATGAAGAAGGTCGTCGCGTACGTCAGGCTTTTGTTCCAAGGGAAGGAAATAAGTTTGTCGCAGCTGACTACTCTCAAATTGAGCTGCGTATTATGGCGCACCTTTCTGGTGATAAAGGCCTACTCGATGCCTTTGCTCATGGCAAAGATATTCATAAAGCAACGGCATCTGAAGTATTCGGCGTACCACTTGATGAGGTAACGACCGAGCAGCGACGCAGCGCAAAAGCGATTAACTTTGGCTTAATTTACGGTATGAGTGCGTTTGGACTGTCTAAGCAACTTAATATTCCACGTAACGAAGCCCAAAAATACATGGACCTTTACTTTGAGCGCTACCCTGGTGTGCTTGAATATATGGACTCTACTCGTGAGAGTGCAAAGGAAAAGGGTTATGTAGAAACTGTATTTGGTCGCAGGCTATACCTGCCTGATATTAAAGCAAGTAATGGCGCACGCCGAAAAGGTGCAGAACGCGCAGCAATCAATGCGCCAATGCAAGGTACGGCGGCAGACATTATTAAAATGGCCATGATTAAAGTTGACGACTGGATCAGAAAAAATGCATCCGACGATGTAACCATGATGATGCAAGTGCACGATGAACTGGTTTTCGAAATTAAAGAAGACAAAGTAGATACCTATGTTTCTACTATTACAGCACTTATGGAAAGCGCAGCCACACTTAATGTGCCGCTAGTTGTTGAAGCTGGTGTGGGCGAAAATTGGGATGAAGCACATTAGTTTGGTAATTAGATTACAGTTTCAATACCCAGTTGGGAGTTATTTACATTAAATTTGGTAATTTAATTACATAACACCCTTGCCTTTTCTGTGCTTTGTTGTAATATTACGCATGTAGGGTACAGAGGTGAGAAAGCTGTTTTCAAACCTTTGCTTTAACCCCGACAGTTTTGTCGGGGTTTTTTTATATCTGCAGAAAATAAATAACTGTTAAATATCAAACACATAACACTTTGAGTGATTTTTCTTTCTATTTTTTCTGAACTTCTTTTATTACCGCTACTCTATATCTACGGTTTTTATGTGTTTTCTCTCAGTTTACGCCTCGCTCTATGCGGGGCGTTCTTTTTTCTAGCGCATCGAGCTTTCCCACTAAATACACTAAGTCAACACAAGTGAAATTCACCGTTAACGTTATTTGGCTTCACTATCGGATGTATCTTCATCAACTGATTTGTCCAACCCAAACCATGAATCTAAGATACGCTCTAGCTCTGGTAAACCATGTTTATTTAATGACGAAAAGGTTTGTACCGTCACATCACCCATAAATGCCATAGCAGCTTCACGGGCCATTAATAGTTGTGCTTTGCGCTTTCCGCTTTTCAGTTTATCGGCTTTTGTAAGAAGCGCGAGTACAGGGATATCCGACGCCACAGCCCAATGAATGAGGTCTTGGTCTAAATCTTTAAAAGGATGACGAATATCCATTAGTACCACCAAACCTTTTAGCGACTTACGCTTTTGAAGGTATTCACCTAATGACGCTTGCCACTTCTTTTTCATCGCCACCGGGACTTTAGCAAATCCGTAACCCGGCAAATCGACAAGGCGCAAGTCTTCCTCTAATTCAAATACATTGATTAATTGAGTACGACCTGGTGTTTTACTGGTTCTCGCCAAGTTTCTTTGACGGGTTAATGTGTTAAGCGCACTCGACTTTCCCGCATTCGAGCGACCCGCAAACGCAACTTCAATACCGCTGTCATTCTTTAAGTGACGAATGTCAGGTGCACTCGTAAAGAATTTTGCTTTGGTGTAATACGACATCTAGACTTACCTCCACATGCGTCTCAACCTTTGGTTTACAGTTTTTTAATGAATAAACCAGCTAAAAACCATAGTTTTATCATGGAATAGGTTTTTCTGACGCGTTAAATGTGTAAAATACGCATGATATCACGTATATCACGCGAGCCGTTGGATCCATTTAAGAGATTTATTATGAAAAAACTGTGTTTGTTGGTGTGTATGTCTTTGGGTTTAAGCGCAACTGCTATGGCAGAAGGCGACGCCGAGGCAGGTAAAGCGAAATCTGCAGTATGTGCAGCCTGTCATGGCCCTGATGGCAACAGCATGATTGACATGAACCCGAAACTTGCTGGCCAGCATGAGAAGTACATTGTTAAGCAATTAACCGAATTTAAACTTGCCTCTCAAACGGGTGGCGAGGAAGGTCGTAACAATGCTGTGATGAACGGCATGGCTGCTCCACTATCAGAGCAAGACATGAAAGACCTAGCTGCTTATTTCTCAAGCCAAGAGCCTAAAGCGGGCGAAACGCCTGAGCAATATGTAGAAGCTGGACGCGCACTTTATCAAGGTGGTGACGAGTCGCGTGGCGTAACAGCATGTATCGCATGCCACGGACCTAAAGGTAACGGTATGGCATTAGCAGGCTTCCCTGACATCAGTGGACAGCACGCTACCTACACTGCATCTCAGCTAAAGGCTTTCCGTTCTGGTCAACGTCACAACGATATGAATGGCATGATGCGTGATATTGCGATGAAATTAACCGACGAAGATATCGAAATTTTATCTAACTATATCGCAGGCTTACACTAAGCCGTACCGTTTTTACACACTGTTGTTAAAATTTTGTTACCATAAAAGTTGTATTTTAAAATTATTCGTGTAATCTAACGGCGTAGTTTGTAGGTGCCTTTGAAAATCTACAAACTAAACAACAAGAATAATAATAAAAATGCAGCATGGAAGACGGGATAAAGAGCCACGAGGGCCAAAAACAACAATACAGCTCTGCTAAAAATAAAAATAAGGGGAGCACAGCTAGGGAAGCCAGCTACACATAGATGTGTATAACGGGAGAGGTGTCATCTGACACTCATACAATGTAAGGTGATGGTGAAAACCATCACCTTTTTCTTTTTTAGCCCCTTTATTAATATCCGCCTTTTATGTCTTGTCCTTTATGCCAAAGCGCTAATACATCATCTCACTACCACACTGATAAAAAGCGGGAATACCTCCAGTGTAGTCAATGCGAACTTGTTTATGTTTCTCCTGCGTTTCTGCCGTCAAAAGAAGTAGAAAAACAGGAATATGATCTTCACGAAAACAGCTTCGAAGATGAAGGATATCGAAAGTTTTTAGGAAAGGTTTTAACCCCGCTCTCACCTTTTATAAAAGCAACTAACGCAGGAGAGCTTTCTGGACTAGACTTTGGCTGCGGTCCAGCACCTGTTCTAGCAAGCATGCTGTCAGAAGAAGGAGTGAATATGAGTACATACGACCCCTTCTATGCCCCGACCTTAAGGGTACTTGAGAAAAGCTACGACATTGTAACCTGTACTGAAGCTATCGAGCACTTTCACTCCCCATACGTGGAATGGGCGCTGTTCAACAAACTTGTTGCCCCTAGCGGGGTTCTAGCCATCATGACAAAACGCGTGCTCGATAAAGCCCGCTTTGCAAATTGGCATTATAAAAACGACATCACACATGTAAGCTTCTTCAGCGAAAAAACCTTTGAGTATTTAGCACAAAGAGACGGCTATGACGTTAAATTCCCAGCAAATGACGTTGTGCTAATGAAGAAGCGCTGAAATAGATTATCTATCACTACCTTTATGGCATATTGATTTTTAACCGCACACCCAAAGATCAATACGTAGGCACTAATTCGCGCTATAATAGCGTTGTTTTTTCACTCTCTTTGTTATTTGGAAATTATGGCACGTTCAAAGAAATCTCGTAAAGTCGGTCAAATCGGCGTTCGTAAAGACCCAGACTTTAAACCTAGCGAAAACCGTAAATCAGACTCACCTCGCCCTAAAAAGCACAAGGGTAAGCCTGCAGGTAGCCGCCACAATGTTGAACAGAAAAAAGTAACTGGCAAAAAGAGTGCTGAGAATAAAGATCCTCGTCACGGCAGTAAGAAGCCTGTTCAGCTTGTAAAAACAGTAACGCCAACCCCTGCTCAAAAGAAGAAGTACGCAACTCCAGCCCAAGAGTTGGCAGCCCTAGAAGTAGACCAACGTTTAACAGATTTACTTGATAAGCTTGATGATGACAAGCCGCTTACTCGCGAGCAACAAGCGTACGTAGACGAAAAAATGGCACGCCACCGCATCCTTTGTGACCTACTAGGTATAGTGGAAGAAGATGATGAAGACGACGATATGGATCCGTTTAACGATTTAGACGCTATTAACATCGACGACTTTAAGCATTAATAGAAACAGGAAAACGTTATGCTTTGGGCAGTACTTTCAGGCATTGCGCTACTCATCATTGTTGGGCTTGGCTTTTACGCAGGTAAGCTGCTGTTTATGCTAAAGCAGCAGAAAGCGCGACAGGAAGCCGCAAGGCAATCTCGCATTGCTAATATCACTGACAGCATCATAGTGATTGCTAAAGCGATGGAGCAACAGCAGTGTGATTTATCAGAAGGTGTTATTCGTATCGTTAACTTGCTTAACGCCCTTCCTATTAATTCACCACCTGACTTTAAAGCGCAGTATCCGCAAGTTCATGCACTTTTCACCGAGGTCAGTGGCTTTGCTATTTTAGAAGCAAGACAGCAACTTCCTAAGAATGAGCGAAGAAAACAGGATATCGCACGAGAGCAAATTGAGTCTGAATACGAGTCTAAGGTATTGGATGAATTACCACCGCTTAAAGCCTACTGTGAAACTTTGATAAGCGCTCAATAAGAATGTAACGCTATTGCGTAAAAACAAAAGCTTTAGCGTCAGGCATATATAAAAAAGACCGAACATCACTAGGTGCTCGGTCTTTTTTGTTTTTTATGAATTAATTTCTATATTCAATGTTGTGTCCCTTACCATATCACTTTATCGCTAAGTCACAGGTACGCTGATAACAGTGACACCCTACTTCGTGATCGTTTACCATTCCCACTGCCTGCATAAAAGCGTAGCAAATTGTTTCGCCTACAAAATTAAACCCGTGCTTTTTTAATGCTTTTGACATCGCTTTCGATGCGTCGGTAGAGGTGGGGGCCTGCTTAAAGTTATCCCAAGCATTTATCACAGTACGTCCGCCTGTGAATTGCCAAATAAACTCGCTGAATGGCTGTGTTTCTTCTATGGCCAGATACCCTTTAGCATTTTTAATAACAGACTCTATTTTAAGCTTGTTTCTGATTATACCGCTGTCGTGCATTAGCCTTTCGACATCAGAAGGACCCATAGTCGCGATTTTCTCAGGATCAAACTGGTGAAATGCCCGCTCAAAATTCTGCTGCTTTTTAAGGATAGTTAACCAAGACAAGCCTGCTTGCTGACCATCTAGGCATAATTTAGCAAACAGCGCTCGGCTATTTAGCTCAGGTACACCCCATTCGTTGTCATGATAAGCCAGATAAATAGGGTCATTGCTCACCCAACCGCAACGGTGTAATGGCGTGTTTTGTGCTGTTTTTAATTGACTGGTCATGGCTTAAGATTAAATCCTTGTTGTGAAGTAGCATATTGCCTTTATTCGTGACGTTTTTTCACCCTTTACACCTACATACTGTGCCTCACAAATTGTATACTATCCCACCTTAATTTTAAGTCAGTTAACTAATAAGCAGCGGATGTATGCAAAAATACGATATTAAAACCTTTCAAGGGTTGATCCTTGCGCTTCAAGATTATTGGGCGCGTCAGGGCTGCGTTATTATTCAGCCTCTGGATATGGAAGTGGGTGCAGGTACTTTTCACCCTATGACATTCCTACGTTCTTTAGGTCCAGAGCCAATGAGTAGCGCCTATGTTCAACCATGCCGTAGACCCACCGATGGTCGTTACGGTGAGAACCCAAACCGCTTACAGCATTACTATCAGTTCCAAGTAATGCTTAAGCCTTCACCTGACAATATTCAGGAGTTGTACTTGGGCTCTTTGAAAGAGTTGGGCTTTGATCCGCTGGTTCACGACATTCGCTTTGTAGAAGACAACTGGGAATCACCAACGCTTGGTGCGTGGGGACTAGGCTGGGAAGTATGGCTTAACGGTATGGAAGTGACGCAGTTCACCTACTTCCAACAGGTAGGCGGCCTTGAATGTAAGCCTGTTACTGGTGAAATCACCTACGGCTTAGAGCGACTAGCTATGTACGTTCAAGGTGTAGATAGTATCTATGACCTGGTATGGACTGACGGCCCAATGGGTAAAGTCACCTATGGTGATGTATTCCATCAAAACGAAGTAGAACAATCTACGTATAACTTCGAACACGCCAACGTAGAAGCCCTGTTTAGAACTTTCGACGAGTGTGAAGCCGAAAGTAAAAAGCTAATTGAGAATAACCTTCCACTACCCGCTTATGAGCAGGTAATGAAGGCGTCTCACGCATTTAACTTACTTGATGCACGTCATGCTATTTCAGTGACAGAGCGCCAACGCTATATTCTTCGTGTGCGAACTCTGGCTAAAGCGTGTGCAGAGAGCTATTACCAAGCACGTGAAGCACTAGGCTTCCCACTATGTAACAAGGAGGCATAAGCGTGCGTACAGAAAATTGTTTAGTTGAATTAGGTACTGAAGAGTTACCACCAAAAGCACTTAAGTCTTTGGGCGAAGCCTTCGCCACACAATTTGAAGCAGCACTTAGCCAAGCTGACTTAAGTTTTGACTCAGTTAGCTGGTTTGCAGCCCCTCGCCGCTTAGCGGTTTACGTTTCAGGTCTTGCTGAAGGTCAAGCTGATAAAGTAGTAGAGAAACGCGGTCCAGCAGTATCTGCGGCGTTTGACGCTGATGGCAACCCCACTAAGGCAGCTCAAGGTTGGGCACGCGGTAACGGTATCGACGTTTCTGACGCAGAGCGTTTGGTTACGGATAAAGGTGAATGGCTTCTTCATAAAGCATATGTGCCTGGTCAAACTATTGCTGAGTTGTTAGAAGGTTTGATTAATCAAGCAGTAAGCAAGTTACCTATTCCAAAGCCTATGCGCTGGGGTAACTACAACACTCAGTTTATTCGCCCTGTGCACACCCTTTGTGTGCTTTATGGAAGCGAAGTGGTTAACGTTTCAGTATTGGGCCTAACAAGCGGCCGCGTTGTTCAAGGTCATCGATTCCACGGCGAAGGTCGCTTTGAGCTTGATCATGCTGACAACTACGCCTCTGCACTAGAGCAACAATATGTGCTTGCAGATTTTGAGGCGCGTAAAGATAAAGTGCGTCAGCAATTAGAAGACGCAGCTAAAAACCTATCGCTTAAGCCAGATTACGATGAAGAACTGCTTGAGGAAATTGCTTCCCTGGTAGAGTGGCCTGTTGTGCTGCAAGCAGGATTCGATAAGGGTTTCTTAGAAGTCCCGAAAGAAGCGCTTATCTACACAATGAAGGACGACCAGAAGTATGTGCCGCTGCTTGATAGTGATGGCGCACTTTCTAATACCTTCTTGTTTGTAACGAATATTGAAAGCCATGACGCATCTCAGGTTATCTCAGGTAATGAGAAGGTTATACGCCCTCGCCTTGCCGATGCAGAGTTCTTCTTTAATAGCGATAAAAAGACAACATTAGAAAGCCGCCTTGAAAGCTTAGAAACCGTGTTATTCCAAAAGCAGCTTGGTACGCTTAAAGAAAAGTCTGAACGTATATCAGCCCTATCGGCATTTATCGCTTCGCAAATTGACGCAAATGAAACACAAGCAGCGCGCGCAGGTCTTCTAGCTAAAACCGACTTAATGTCGAACATGGTTATGGAGTTTCCAGACGTTCAGGGCGTTATGGGTAAATACTATGCGCTAAACGACGGTGAAGATGCACCTGTAGCGGAAGCTTTATATGAGCAGTACATGCCACGTTTTGCTGGTGACGCACTTCCTAGTTCTGGCGTAAGCGCATCAGTAGCCCTTGCTGACAAACTTGATACACTGGTTGGTATATTCGGTATTGGCCAGCTGCCAAAAGGTGATAAAGACCCATTCGCGCTTCGTCGTGCAGCTATTGGTGTTTTACGTATTGTTACCGAGCTATCTTTGCCTTTAGACCTTGAAACACTTGTGAGCAAAGCAATTGAGGTATATGGCGATAAATTAAAAAATGCTGAAACACAAACGCAGGTTGTTGATTTTGTATTAGGTCGCTTCAATGCCCTCCTACAAGATCAAGCTATCGCCATTGACGTTATTCAGGCCGTAGCAGCCCGTCGCCCTACAAAGCCTTCTGATTATCTAGCTCGTGTCCATGCGGTAGATAAATTTAAGGCATTAGAAGAGGCAGAAGCCTTAGCAGCCGCTAACAAACGTGTAGCCAATATTCTTGCTAAGCAAAAAGTAGATGTGACTAACTCGGCGAATATAGATGAATCGTTACTAGTGGAAGACGCTGAAAAAGCGCTTTATGTAAATCTGAAGTCTGCACAAGGAGAAGTGGATAGCGCACTACCTTCACACGACTACACACGCATTCTGTCAGCACTTGCTACGCTACGTGATGTAATCGATAACTTCTTTGATAACGTAATGGTTATGGCAGATGACGAAGCAGTTAAGAATAACCGACTTGCTTTACTATCGCTTTTAAGGCAACTTTTCCTTACTACCGCAGATATTTCAATCCTTGCGAAGTCATAAGGCTAGTTAACGTTACTGCAGTCTAATGCTGCAATAAATGAAAGCCCAACCCTTACGTTGGGCTTTTTTATAAAGGGAGAAACTGTGAAAAAGTTACTAACTATTGCTTCTATGTGCATAGCCCTGTCAGCATGCTCAAGCAGTGGAAGCTTTAAGATCCCAGAAATAGCACCGGAAGTGCCACGTATTCAATTTGAAAACATGTTTTTAAGAGGCGTGTTTAATTGGTGGGAAGCCGATGCAAGCTATAAGTTCGAAAGGTCAGATTCAGGTTGGGCAGTAGATGTTGAACTGATTGCCGACGGACAACCTTACGATTTCAGATTATCTGATGCAAAATGGACGCCCTCACAGAGCTGTGGAGGCAAATATAAAGGCCAGCCTGTGATGCTAGGCTCTACCGCCTATTTAGTCTGTGAGCAAGGCTCAGAGAACTTACAATTCACCCCCTCTACTACTGGCACTTATCGCTTTACAGTAAACCCTGCTAGTGCAGGAGAAGTCGCATTAATAGTGACCAAAGTTTAAAAAGAATGCCGCATTGAAGCGGCATTTTTTTACATATATCATTAATCATTTAATCCACTACGGTAAACACACTATAACGTTACTGTCTTGTAGCGAATTTTCTCGTTCTTTATACATAAAAAAAGCGACCATGTGGTCGCTTTCTTTTCAGCAGATTTTATCTACTACACGTCTAGGTTTTCTACCTTCAGCGCATTCGCTTCGATGAATTCTCTACGCGGCTCTACTTGGTCGCCCATTAACGTTGTAAACAACTGGTCACAACCAATAGCGTCTTCAATAGTAACTTGAAGCATACGACGGCTTTCAGGGTCCATGGTAGTTTCCCAAAGCTGCTCCGGGTTCATCTCGCCTAGCCCTTTATAGCGCTGAATGTATTGACCACGTTTCGCTTCATTCATTAACCACTCTAAAGCGTCTTTGAAAGACTCTACTGGCTGCTTACGCTCACCACGCTTAATGTAAGCGTCTACACCCATCATATCATTGATAGCTAAGTTAAGTTCTTTCAGGCGCTGGTACTCAGACGACTCAATGAATTCGTGGTCGATAATGTATTCATAATCGATACCGTGCATACGCATGATAATCGTAATGTAGTATTCGCTTAACTCTGCGTCAGTACGAATTTCATAACGGTACGTTGCACCATCGTTTTCGCGCTCTGTAAGCTGCTCTACGAAGTGTTTCGCTACGTGCTCTAGAGCTGATTCATCTTTCAGATCTTCAAGGTTAAGCGTAGGCGTGTACAGCATGCGGTAAAGAATCGCTGAAGGCATTTTGCGCTTCATACGGGCAATCATTTTTTCTACTGACTGATATTGCTTAACTAGGTTTTCTAGCCCTACACCGCTGATGCCTGGATCGTCATCACTAGTGTGCAATGATGCCCCATCAATAGCGATACCTGTAAGATAATTAGTCAAAGCATCATCGTCTTTTAGATATTGCTCTTGCTTACCTTTCTTTACCTTATAAAGCGGAGGTTGAGCAATATAAACATAACCACGTTCGATGATTTCAGGCATTTGACGATAGAAGAACGTTAGTAGAAGCGTACGAATGTGAGAGCCATCCACATCAGCATCGGTCATGATAATGATGCTGTGATAGCGTAGCTTTTCTGGGTCATATTCGTCACGGCCAATACCACAGCCTAATGCTGTGATAAGCGTTGCAACTTCTTGTGAAGAAAGCATCTTGTCGAAACGTGCTTTCTCAACGTTAAGGATTTTACCTTTAAGCGGTAAAATAGCTTGGTTTTTACGGTTGCGACCCTGCTTGGCTGAACCGCCCGCTGAGTCACCCTCCACTATGTATAGTTCGCTCAGTGCAGGATCTTTTTCTTGGCAATCAGCAAGCTTACCTGGCAGACCAGCCAAATCTAGTGCGCCCTTACGGCGTGTCATTTCACGTGCTTTACGAGCAGCTTCACGCGCTCGCGCAGCATCGATGATTTTACCTGCAATAATCTTACTTTCAGCTGGGTTTTCTAATAGGAAATCGGCAAGCTTTTCATTCATCGCAGATTCAACCGCAGGACGAACTTCAGAAGATACAAGCTTATCTTTTGTTTGTGAGCTAAATTTTGGGTCAGGTACTTTTACTGAAATTACAGCTGTAAGACCTTCACGAGCATCATCACCACTGGCGTTGGTTTTAGCCTTTTTATTTAAGCCTTCCTTTTCCATATAGTTGTTCAGCGTACGCGTCAACGCTCCACGGAAGCCTGCTAAGTGAGTACCACCATCACGCTGTGGAATGTTGTTGGTAAAACAGAAAACATTTTCTTGGAAGCTGTCGTTCCACTGCATTGCAACTTCTACAGCAATGCCATCTTCCTGCTCGCTGGCGAAGTGAAACACTTTTTGATGTACAGGCGTTTTCTTTTCATTCAAATATTCAACAAAGGCTTGAATACCACCTTCGTACATGAAGTGGTCTTCTTTACCGTCGCGTTCGTCTTTCAAACGAATTGATACACCAGAATTCAAAAATGAAAGTTCTCTAAGGCGCTTAGCAAGAATATCGTAATGGTACAGTGTATCTGTAAATGTATCAGAGCTTGGCCAGAAACGAATCATTGTTCCTGTCTTGTCTGTATCGCCAGTAACTGCAAGAGGAGCTTGTGGAACACCATGTTGGTATTCTTGCTCATGAGCTTTGCCAGCGCGACGAATGCGCAGCTTCAGTCGACTAGAAAGTGCATTTACTACCGATACACCAACGCCGTGAAGACCGCCGGAAACTTTATATGAGTTGTCATCGAATTTACCGCCTGCGTGAAGCACCGTCATAATAACTTCAGCTGCAGACACCCCCTCTTCAGGATGTAATTCTGTAGGGATACCACGTCCATCGTCAGACACAGAAACTGATCCGTCACTATGGATTTGCACAGTTATTTCAGAACAGTGTCCCGCCAGTGCTTCATCGATAGAGTTATCGACTACCTCAAATACCATGTGGTGCAATCCGGTACCATCATCAGTATCACCGATATACATACCCGGACGCTTTCTTACTGCATCTAATCCTTTAAGTACTTTAATACTGGACGAGTCGTAGTTGTTCTCTTCTGACATACTAGCTTTTACTCCTCTTTCACGCTTCCATGTTCCACGTGAAACATTTTCTTTTCGTTGTATTTTTGTATAAATGCGAGTTGCGAGGACTCAATTGCAGTAACGAAAACCTGCGTATCCATTTCGAGCAACCCATCAATAAATTGTTCTCTTTTATCTGCGTCTAACTCAGCACCTACATCGTCAAGTAGAAATATACTTTTCCGTTGCGTTGCCGAATTAAAAAGCTTTGTCTGTGACATTTGTAATGCAGCCACAGCCATTCTAAGCTGTCCTCTCGATAAAAGCTCTTGGGCATTAACACCATTCACTTTAAGCCTTAAATCTGCTTTGTGAGGCCCAGAAGAGGTATGTCCTATTTTACCATCATACTCGCGTTTTTTAACTAAGCTTTCTGATAAAGCGACATCTTTTTCCCACCCTTTATAGTAACTTAATTCCACGTCAAAGTTTGGAAGAAATTCTTCTGCATACTGTTTAAAAATAGGTGTAAGTCTATCGACATAGCTTTGTCGAGTAGAGGTTAACGTCTCTCCCAGTTCGGAAAACTGTATTTCCCAATATTGGTTTTGTGGTGCGGACAAGTTAGCTTGCTGCTTTAATAGAGCATTTCTGTGTTTTAAAAATTTACCATACTGATTAGCTAGAGATTGAAATTGATGTTCCACGTGAAACAACCCCCAATCACAAAAACGTCGACGTTCAGATGGCGAGCCTATTATGAGGTCTGTACTTTGGGGCGTGAAAAGTTGAATAGGAACTAAGCTGACTAAGTCAGACAATTTATTTGAGTGTTCGCCATCAATACTACAGGTAAATGTTTCGTTCTTACTTCTTTGAAAACCGAGCTTCAGTTTTTCTTCTGTTTCAGTTTTACAGGAAGCAAAAACGCTAAAGCTGTCTTGCCCATTCTGAATAACTGAATTGTGTTTATTCGTTCTAAAAGAACGACCAAAACCTAGATAATAAAGCGCTTCAATTAGTGATGACTTTCCACTGCCATTTGCACCTTTAATTATTGTTAAGGATGGTGAAGGAGAAAGCGTTACGGAAGTAAGATTACGAAACTGAGTAATCTGGACACGGTCCAGTTTCATGAGGCCACACTAAAGATAAAAAAGAAGCGATAAATAACTAAACTTATCGCTTCTTGGATTGAATATGTAGATAGCAAAATACAGCCGTTACAAGAAAAAAGGGCAAATACTCTTATAGAGTAAACTATAGTCGCATTGGCATAATTACGTATAACGCGGCATCATCAGCATCATCTTCAATGAGTGCACTCGCATTGGAATCAGACAGACTTACTTTTACGCCATCAGACCCTAACGCGTTTAATACATCTATAAGATAGGCAACATTGAAACCTATTTCTAAATCATCGCCCTGATATTGAACATCAACGATTTCTTCCGCTTCTTCTTGCTCTGGGTTATTTGCGGTTATTTTAAGTTCACCCGAAGAAAGGTTTAATCGTACACCTCTGAACTTTTCATTGGATAATATTGCAGCTCGCGAAAATGCATCTTTTAGCACCGCCTTGCTTGCGATAATTTCCTTGTCACCGTTTTGAGGCAAAACACGGCGATAGTCTGGGAACCTACCGTCTACTAATTTTGAAGTAAAAATAAAATCGTTTGAGAATATACGTAAGTGATTGGCACCAATTTGTACTTTAAGCGATTTATCATCTTCGCTAATAAGACGAGAAATTTCTAACACGCCTTTTCGAGGAATAATCACTTGGCGAGACGGTAATGCAGTTTCATAGTTCAAACGGCATAGTGCTAATCGGTGACCGTCAGTTGCAACAGTTCGAATGATATTCTCTTCAGTTTCTAAAGACATACCGTTTAAATAATAGCGCACATCTTGTTGCGCCATAGAAAAACTGGTTGCGTCGATAAGACGTTTCAAGTCACTGCACGTTAACTCGAACTCGACCTCACCTTCCCAATCTTCAAGATTAGGATAGTCGTTAGCAGATAACGTAGAAAGTGTGTAGCGACCTCGACCCGCACGAATAAGCGCTTTGCTTCCGTCTAAGGAAAAATGAATATCTGTTCCTTCAGAAATACCGCGGATAATATCAAACAGCTTTTTAGCTGGAACAGTAATTTCACCTTCGGTGAATTCGCCCTCTAGCTTTACACTAGAAATTAGCTCAACCTCTAAGTCTGTACCGGTAAGCCAAAGTGCGTCCTCACTAACTTTAATAAGAACGTTAGAAAGAATTGGCAACGTATGTCGACGCTCAACAGCACCTGACACTAATTGTAGGGGTTGTAAAAATTGTTCGCGGCTTATAGAAAATTTCATCGCAGTGCTATCTCGCCTCTAAAGTCGTGTTGTTAGGAAGACAAAGTCCTAATGAGGTTCTTATAGTCCTCTTTTATATCATGACTTTCTTCTCTTAGCTGCTCTATTTTTCTGCACGCATGCAAAACGGTAGTATGGTCTCGCCCACCAAACGCATTACCTAATTCAGGCAAGCTGTGATTAGTTAGCTCTTTAGCCAGCGCCATCGCTACTTGGCGAGGACGTGCTACGCTACGACTACGGCGTTTAGACAAAATATCAGCTACTTTTATCTTATAATAATCAGCGACAGTTTTCTGAATATTATCAACGGTCACCAACTTTTCTTGAAGCGCTAATAAATCGCGTAGGGCTTCACGTACGAAATCAATGGTAATTGGGCGGCCCGTAAAGTTCGCATTTGCAATAACTCGGTTCAATGCGCCCTCCAGCTCACGTACATTCGAGCGTAAACGCTTAGCGATAAAGAATGCAACTTCATTAGGTAAATGTATGCGGTTTTCAGCCGCTTTACGCATCAAAATTGCAACCCGGGTTTCAAGCTCAGGTGGCTCAATAGCAATTGTTAAACCCCAGCCGAATCGCGACTTCAATCTATCCTCTACCCCATCAATCTCTTTTGGATATCTATCTGAGGTTAAGATAATTTGCTGATTACCTTCTAAAAGCGCGTTAAATGTATGGAAAAACTCTTCCTGCGACCGCTCTTTGTTTGCAAAAAATTGAATATCATCGATAAGTAGCGCATCGACGCTTCGATAGAAACGTTTAAAATCTTCTATAGCGTTGTTTTGAAGCGCCTTAACCATATCTTGTACAAAGCGCTCGGAATGCATATAAACAATTTTGGCATCGCCATTGTTTGCAACAATACCATTGCCTACCGCATGCAATAAGTGAGTTTTACCTAAACCTGTTCCACCATAGATAAACAATGGGTTATAAGAACCGCCAGGATTATTCGCAACTTGAGTCGCCGCCGCACGTGCTAGTTGGTTAGATTTACCCTCGACGAAATTATCAAACTGATAAGTCGGATTAATATTACTTTTATGTTTCATCGCTTCAGGGATCGGGATCACCTTTGGCGGCGTTGACGATCGTGGCGCATGATTTCCGTAATGATTCTGACCATTAGGATCTACATTTCTTGCAGCAGTATTATTCTGATCAGCTTGCTGTGAATAAGCACCAAGATCCTTATCTTGATCTTTATAATTAAAGTGATCGCTACCGCTAGCCACATTACCGTTTTGAGGTATGGTGGGCTGACGCTGATACGATGAATGCTGAACCTGGCTCTCGTCGTTGCGGTTAGTAAATTGTGGCGCGCTGTAATTTGAATTATGTCCGTGATTCGAAGAATTTACAGTAGTAGAACTATTGGTGTAGCTATCACCGTTTGAACTATGCACTGAACCAGCAGCATTACCCGTAGCCGGCTGAGAACGGTTTACGCTATTGCGACTCATTACCTCTAAACGCAACTGAGGTGCATCGGCTCCAGCAAATTCCCTTAGCAGAGCAGTAATATTATTCAGGTACTTGTCTCTTACCCAATCAAGCACAAAACGATTAGGAGCGTATAGTGCTACAACACCGCCCTGCTCTTCACAAACAAGCGGTCGTATCCACATACTAAATTGCTGCGTAGGTAGTTCTTGACGCAGTCTTTCAAGACATTGGTTCCACAAGGACATGGTACGTTGTTAGCTCCCGTAACTCGCTAAAAACCACCCTCTTTTGAAAGCCAAGCATAGAATAGCAGGCACTGAAGCGCGCCATTAGAAGAAAATAGCGTTGGAGGTGTAGAGTAGCAGCGAGAAATTTAAGTTTTCGTTTTAATCGCTGTGGATTATCTTACGTTATCAACACAATGTAAATGGTGATCCCGATCGATCTTTTCGATCAAAATATTAAACTATTGAATTTAAAGACATTAACCTTTAGATCAAATGTAACTATAAGAAGAAAAAATCATTCTAAATTTCACTAAGAAAACCGTTAGATCACCTTGCAATTTACATCTAACATCATGTTTTTCACAATCCGCTGTGGATAACCTGAGTCAAATTTATGCGTTATTCACAACTAAATTGTGTAAAAAACAATGTTATCGTTCAAAAAACAGCATAAATTGTTCACTTATTCGTCCGAAAAGCAAGAATATCCATTGACAGCAGGCCCCGAGATCTCTAGAATTCAGCGTCCTTTTTCGATGGGCTTTTCTGGTGAAAACACCACATTGTTCTGGCAACAGTATAATGTGTTACCAAAAACGCCTATGTTTAACTAAATATAAGTGAGACTTTGGTCATGAAAAGAACATTTCAACCGAGCAATCTAAAGCGCAAGCGTTCTCACGGTTTTCGTGCTCGTATGGCGACTAAAAATGGTCGTAAAGTACTAGCAGCTCGCCGTGCAAAAGGCCGCGCTCGTCTTTCTGCTTAATTTGAAAGACGCCAAAAGTGGGTGAGAATAATTTTTCAAGGGAGTTACGTCTGTTAACTCCCACCCACTTTACCTATGTGTTTGATGACGCAACCCCTGCTGTATCCCCCTCTTTTACTGTTCTAGCTAGAAAAAATACACTCTCTAATCCTCGTTTGGGTATTACGCTCGCTAAAAAACGTATTCGTAAAGCGCACGATAGAAATCGATTAAAACGATTAGTCAGAGAAAGTTTTCGGCATAAGCAGCACAACTTACCCAATGTTGATATTATCGTTATTGGCAAGTCAGGCGCTGACAACCTTAGCAACCAAGAAGTTTTCGCTACATTGGACAAGCTATGGAAAAAATTAAACAAGCGTTGCGGCAACTCTTAATTGCTGTGCCTTTGGCCTTGATAAAATTTTATCAATGGTTCATTTCCCCTATATTAGGGCAACGATGTCGTTTTCATCCTTCTTGTTCTTGGTATGCTATAGATGCATTAAAAACACACGGATTAGTAAAAGGCGGTTGGTTATCTATTAAACGCATATTAAAATGCCACCCTTTGCATGCCGGCGGATATGATCCAGTGCCGGAAAAACAACAAGATAAACACTCAAAATAAAGAGACCTCTATGGAATCGCAACGTAGTTTTCTGATAATTGGCCTAGCGCTAGTTAGCTTTTTGCTTTGGCAATCATGGCAAAAAGATTATGGGCCGCAGCCAGTTGTGCCTGTTGAGCAACAACAAACGCAAGAAACATCACAAGGTGTACCTTCATTTGATGACAATGGTAGTGAAGATGTACCTAGCAGTGATAGCGTACCCGCTGCACAGCCTATTGCTGCGGCGCAAAACACAAACCGTATTATTGAAGTAAAAACCGATACGCTAGATTTACGCATCGATTTGTTAGGCGGTGATGTAGTATCAGCAGACTTACTTAAGTTTCCAGTTGAACAAGGTTCAGACATACCTTACAGCCTGCTTCGTTCTGGCAATGGTCTATATGTTGCCCAAAGCGGTCTTATTGGCGCACAAGGTCCAGATGCAAGCAGTAGTGGCCGCCCTGTTTACAACGCGCAAAGTGAATTCTATGAAATGACGGGCGACACCCTTGTTATTCCTCTTACTTGGAAAAACAATCAGGGCTTGGCTATCACCAAAACCTTCACTTTCACTAAAGGTCATTACGACGTAAACGTAAGCTACAGCGTTGAAAATGGTACCGGCAGCGCAGCAACGGTTCAGCCGTATGCGCAGCTTAAGCAAGTGATGGAGTTTGAAGACGACAGTAACATGTTTATGCCAACGTACCGTGGTGCTGCATATTCAACAGAAGATGACCGCTACCAGAAGTACTCGTTTGACGAGATTGAAGATGACAACCTACGCGAAACAACGAAAGCGGGTTGGGTTGGCATGCTTGAACATTACTTTGTGTCAGCATGGGTACCTTCACAAGAGCAAACGAACACGCTTTATTCTCGTAACCTGAAAAATCAGTACGCGGTAATTGGTGTATTGTCGCCGTCTGAAAGCGTAGCGCCTGGTGAAACCAAAACCATTGCGTCTACCCTTTATATGGGCCCTAAAGATCAAGAAAGCCTAGCGAAGATTGCGCGCGGCCTAGACCTAACAGTGGATTACGGTATTCTTTTCTGGATTTCACAGCCGCTATTCGCCCTTCTTACATTCCTGCATAGCTTAGTTAATAACTGGGGTGTGGCAATTATCCTTATCACTATTGTAGTGAAAGGCGCAATGTACTGGCTAACCAAGAAGCAATATGAATCAATGGCGCGCATGCGCAACCTAGCGCCTAAGATGCAACAGCTTAAAGACCGATTTGGCGATGACAGACAGAAAATGTCACAAGCCATGATGGAGCTATACCGCAAAGAAAAAGTAAACCCGATGGGCGGCTGTTTACCCCTTCTTCTGCAAATGCCTATCTTCCTAGCCCTTTATTGGGTACTGATGGAAAGTGTTGAACTACGCCATGCAGACTTTGTGCTCTGGATTACTGACCTTTCTACAAAAGACCCATACTTTGTACTGCCTATTCTAACAGGCGCGAGTATGTACCTATTGCAAAAACTTCAGCCAACCACCATTACTGATCCAATGCAGCAAAAAATCATGCAGTGGATGCCGGTAGCAATGAGTGTGTTCTTCCTGTGGTTCCCTGCAGGTCTGGTACTATACTGGCTAGTCAGTAACGTGATTACCTTGGTTCAAGCCAAAATGATTTATGCTTCCATGGAGAAGCGGGGCATCAGCAGTAAATAACACGCTGATCAATTAATTATACAGCCCGCCTATGCGGGCTGTTTTGTCTTAAAAGATAGAGGATTAACCTGTGCCATCATTTGATATTGTTTCAGAAATCAACATGGAAGAAGTTCGTAACGCCACCGAGAACGCCAGCCGCGAACTATCAACGCGTTTTGACTTTCGCGGCATCGATGCCAGCTTTGAATACAAAGATAAAACCGTGGTTATGAAAGCCGAGGCTGAATTCCAACTTCAGCAAATGGAAAGTATGTTTAGAACGGCGATGTCTAAGCGCAATGTAGATACCTCATCAATGGATGTGAAGCCTTATGACGCTCACGGTAAAACCTATCGCCAAACCATTGCGTTTAAGGAAGGTATTGAGCAGCCCACGGCAAAGAAAATTGTTAAGCTGGTTAAAGATGCCAAAATCAAAGTGCAAACCGCTATTCAAGGTGAAGAGCTTCGCGTAACTGGGAAGAAGCGCGATGATTTACAGCAAGTAATTTCGCTGGTTAAAGAGTCGAACTTAGGCCAACCTTTCCAATTTAAGAACTTCCGCGACTAATTATGGAATCACTCACCCTTTCTACCGACACTATTACTGCACAAGCGACAGCGCCCGGCCGTGGCGGCGTAGGTATTGTGCGTGTTTCAGGTCCTAAGGCTAAAGCCATCGCAGAGGCGTTAGTACCAAGCGCACTAACACCACGTCTTGCGACCTACACGCCGTTTGTTGATGCTAACAACAGCGTAATAGACCAGGGCATAGCACTGTTTTTTAAAGGGCCAAACTCTTTTACCGGAGAGGATGTGCTTGAGTTACAGGGCCATGGAGGCCAAGTAGTGATGGACATGCTGATTGATGCCGTGCTTGCAACTGGCCATGCCCGGCTTGCCAACCCCGGTGAATTCAGTGAACAAGCCTTTTTAAATGATAAATTAGACCTTGCGCAAGCGGAGGCGATTGCCGACTTGATTGATGCAAGCTCTAAACAGGCAGCCAAAAGTGCGCTGCGTTCACTGCAGGGTGAGTTTTCCACACAAATTCAAACGCTATCCGACCAAATCGTACACCTTCGTATGTACGTAGAGGCGGCTATCGATTTCCCTGAAGAAGAAATTGACTTTTTATCTGATGGAAAAGTATCGGGTGACTTAAGCGCAATCATGCAAAACTTAACCAAAGTACGCGAGCAGGCTAAACAAGGAACCTTGTTGCGCGAAGGTATGCAGGTGGTTATAGCGGGGCGCCCTAACGCCGGTAAATCGAGCTTATTAAACGCTCTAGCAGGACGTGATAGCGCTATTGTTACTGATATCGCCGGTACTACACGCGATGTATTAAAAGAGCACATTCACATTGATGGTATGCCGGTGCATATTATCGATACTGCAGGTCTTCGTGAAAGCCCAGATAAAGTAGAGCAAATAGGCATTGAACGTGCGTGGCAAGCTATTAACGAAGCTGACCATGTATTGTTTGTTGTAGATTCTACCGCAACGTCAGTTATCGACCCTTACGAGATTTGGCCAGAATTTATGGCGCGCTTGCCACAAGGCATTCCCGTTACCGTAGTTCGCAATAAAGCGGACTTAAGTACCTTAGATATCGGACAAAGTAAGGTTGCTACCGAACAAGGCGATATCTCGGTTATTAACTTATCAGCCAAAGAAGGTAGCGGTGTCGATACGCTAAAAGCACATCTGGCAAAAACAATGGGCTTTGATACGACCACCGAAGGTCAGTTTATTGCGCGAAGACGACACATAGATGCACTTGATCAAGCCTACAGCTATGTAAGCACTGGTGAACAGCAGCTACATGACGCCATGGCCGGTGAATTATTGGCTGAAGAGTTACGTTTGGCGCATCAAGCGCTATGTGAGATAACGGGTGAGTTCACATCCGACGATCTCCTTGGCAAGATTTTTTCATCATTCTGTATCGGCAAGTAGCGTAATAAACAAAGTGATAAGTAAGAAGGTGAATAACCTAACGGATAAGACTTACTTACGTTAAGACGATAATCGAAAATAGAGAAGCAACCCAATAATGAGCAAGCATTTTGAAATCATCGTTGGCACCATGTTAGGCGCCGCAGAATACGTGGCAGATGCCATTGCGGAAAAGCTTGATGCGAGCGGGCACACCCACACTATTCACGCTGAACCTAATCTGGACGAGATAAAAACAGAGTCAACGTGGATCGTGTGCACGTCTACCCATGGAGCAGGCGAACTACCTGACAATATCCAACCGTTTGCAAAACAGCTAGAAAATGCTGATTTAAGCTTAGTGAACGCCTACGTTATTGGATTGGGCGACACAAGCTACGACACCTTTTGTTTCGGTGCGAAAGAAATGGAGAAGCAGATAAAAAACGCAGGTGGCACATTAATCACTGATGCCCTTTACATTGATGTGCTTGAACATCCTATTCCTGAAGATGCCGCCGTAGAATGGTTTGAAGAAAAGCTGGCCAATGCTTAACAACACCATCAATGTGGACATTGCACTATGAACAGCAATCTTACCCAAGCTGAACTAGCGGCGTTGCAATCTCCTCTTTCTAACGATTGCCGGGTGCTTTATTTACTGGGGCTTCGAATAGGTGCAAATTCAGCAACGACATCGTCTGCGCCTATTGATTACAAGCAGCTATTAAATTTACTAAACGGCGACGACAAAGAAGAACCCTATCAGCGTGGCCGACAGATCAATAGCTTGGTGAAGCAGCTTGAACAAGTGGGGTTGGTCGCCCTGCCCATCGAACTTGATCTTGAACACACGATTAATGGAAAAACCCTGCTTCTTCCACTTCTAAGCGAGCCCCAGTCAGACTTTGATCAACTGCATGCTCGGCATAGTGCAATGACAGCTAATTGGACACCTAATAAAGCGCTGTTTGAAGAGATGGCCTCGCTACTCGGTATCATTGATAAGACATTTGATGACAATGAGGTGGGTGAATTCATCGCCTACTGGTTGGGAAGACCAAGTTCTGTATTTAGCGAATTTCAATGGACGCAAAAATTTGCCAACAATATCAAGCGAAAGCGCTTGGCTTCAGGCTATGCTCCAACAAAAGTGGTAGGAACGCAGCAAGTGAAAGTTGCAGCCGGCATAGAAGCAGATGATAATGCAAAGAAGCTGGTGGAAAAGTATGCCGCAACAAAGAAGAGTTAATTCATTATGGATCGTATAACTGACAAAATTGCTAATCTTGCTAAAGCGCTTAAAAAAGATGTCGATCCCAATGGTGAGTACATCGACTACAAAACGCTGCGCAAGCAGTATGAAGCGAAAGCTAACGAGGAAGTATCACAACTACAGCAGCGCAGTAAGAAAGCGCGTGTAGAAGCTATCCATGGCCGTTCTGACTTAAATCCAAAGTGGACGTTTGCCAACTTAGTGGAAGACAGTGACGATGTCATAGAAGCTGTTTCTATCGCACAGTCGTTTATTGCTGCTCATGATGATCCAGCGTGGCGCCAAAGTGGCTCTCATATGATGATTTTCTACGGCGATTATGGTCGCGGTAAGTCTCATATTGCAGGCGCTATTGCCCATCAACTTATCGAGCAATATGAGATCTCTGTGCTATACCGTCAGCTTTCAACTCTGCTCGAAATGCGCAACTTTTCTTTTGATTTCTCTGCTACCGATAATGCTAGTCAGCGTTTCAGAGAAATTAACCAAGAGCTTTTAGACGTAGATTTGCTTATTTTAGATGAGGTCTGTGTTAACGAGTCTGCACTTAAGAAAAACGCACAGAGCTGGTTTGGGAACTTGCTACGACAGCGCTTAGTGAATAAGAAAAACTGTATCTTAATCACTAATCACAACTTAGCCGAACTTGAAAATGCCCTTGGCCGTTATTGTTTCGAATCGATTAAAGAGTACGACACGTACAAAGTGCGATTCCAAGGCCCAAGCCGCCGTGAAGGCCTAACTATCGAACAAGAAGATATGCAAGGCTCTGTTGCACAGCCACGCTATCAACCTAACCAGGTGCGCTAACAGCACCTGGTTTACGCCCTTTTAATCCATTGCCCATTCTTCGTTTTATCTTTTAGAAACGCTTATTCTCTTCACAGTCTGTGTTAATTGAGAGTGGATCAATCAATCTGTTGATCTCTGGTTTAACCACATAATACTGTTCCAATACGTAGATACACACATCGATCCCGTTAATTCATACGATTGAATCACCTTACTGCTTCACTTTATGGTTTAAAATGTGACTGTATTTCGGACAGTGCTGATATTTTTATTGTGAGAAATAGCTAATTTTGAAGAAAATAATTTCGTTGTTAATAAAGTTACGCACTTTTTTAAAAAGACACATTAATGTGATCGGACGATCTAATCACAGCTTTTGAAAAAGATCTCCTCCACAGTGTGATCACGCTATAACGCACGTAATAACACGATCTTTTGATCGCAATACATAAATAGCAAACATTTTATCCCCAGTTGGATCACATCTTGATCACCCCTGTGGATAGGATCCTACAAACCACTGTGCATAAGCTTTGATCGAAAAAAGAATAACTTTTCAAAGGATTCGGGGTGTGGATAAAAAGGCCATTTATACACAAGTTTGAGATAGGGTTATGGATCGGGGTTTCCCAATGTTATTGATCGCGTAACTTGATGATCTTAATGTGCTTTGATCGGTTACCCACAGATCTTCATGATCCTAATAAAAGTAAAAATAAACAGATCTAAAAGAGATCTTAAGATCTTATAATTCGATCACACCTTTTCAAAAACTGGTTTTGAGGAAAATTTAATCATTTTCTTTATCCAATAAGTCAGATAAAATACGCGCCCTTTTTTCAGCAGTCTCTGCGTGAAAAAAATTAGTTTTTAATCGGCTTATCGTAAGTTAATAGTGAGGTTTAACCATGTTTTATGCTGAAGCATTTGATGTCATCGTTGTAGGTGGTGGACATGCAGGTACAGAGGCGGCACTTGCAGCTGCTCGCATGGGAGCAAATACGCTTTTGCTAACTCACAATATCGAAACGATCGGTCAGATGTCCTGTAACCCAGCAATCGGCGGGATCGGAAAAGGGCATCTTGTAAAAGAGATCGATGCGTTAGGCGGTGCTATGGCTCTGGCTATCGACAAAGGTGGAATTCAATTTAGAACACTGAACTCTTCAAAAGGCCCAGCGGTACGTGCTACTCGTGCACAAGCTGACAGAACGCTTTATAAAAACGCCATTCGTGACATTGTAGAAAATCAAGAAAACCTAACTTTGTTTCAACAAAGCGTTGACGATCTCATTGTTGAAAACGATCAGGTATGCGGCGTTGTTACGCAAATGGGCCTGAAATTTAAAGCTAAGTCAGTCGTGCTGACAGTAGGCACCTTCCTTGGCGGTACCATTCACATTGGTCTTGAGAACTATCGCGGCGGTCGTGCGGGCGATCCTCCGTCTATTGCTCTAGCAGAAAGACTTCGTGCGCTTCCATTTCGCGTTGAGCGTTTAAAAACAGGGACGCCAGCAAGACTTGATGCACGCTCATTAGATTTTTCTGTGATGCAACCTCAGCCTGGTGACAATCCAACGCCGGTATTCTCGTTTATGGGTGATAGAAGTATGCACCCTACGCAGATCCCTTGTTACATCACGCATACCAATGAAAAAACTCACGATATCATCCGCGGTGGATTAGATCGCTCACCCATGTTTACAGGGGTTATCGAGGGTATTGGTCCGCGTTACTGCCCAAGCATTGAGGATAAGATCACACGTTTTGCCGACAAGACTTCGCATCAAATTTTTGTCGAGCCAGAGGGCTTAAACAGCATTGAAGTTTATCCAAACGGTATTTCAACCAGTTTGCCGTTTGACGTGCAAATGAATCTTGTTCGCTCGATCAAAGGTTTTGAGAACGCGCACATTGTTCGCCCGGGTTATGCGATTGAATATGATTTCTTTGACCCACGTGATCTGAAACAAACATTGGAAACTAAGTTCATCCGAGGTTTGTTCTTTGCAGGGCAAATTAACGGTACCACTGGCTATGAAGAAGCGGGTGCGCAAGGCTTAGTAGCGGGCGCGAACGCAGCGCTACAAGTTCAAGAAAAAGACCCGTTGATTTTACGCCGAGACCAAGCATACATGGGCGTACTTATCGACGACTTAGCCACCATGGGTACGAAAGAGCCGTACCGCATGTTCACTAGCCGTGCTGAGTACAGACTTCTGCTTCGTGAAGACAATGCCGATAGCCGCTTAACCGCGATGGGCCGAGAGATTGGTCTTGTTGATGATGCGCGCTGGGCGAAATTTAACGATAAGATGGAGGCGGTAGAAAGTGAACTACAGCGCCTTCGCGGACAGTGGATCCACCCTGATCATGCAGCTACACCTGAACTCAATACCATGCTGAAAAATCCGGTGAGTCGAGAACATTCTCTTGAAGAACTGATACGCCGACCAGAAATGACGTACAGTCAGTTAATGGAAATTGAGAGTGTTGGCCCAGGTCTTGAAGATCCGATTGCTGCAGAGCAAGTAGAAATTCAAATTAAGTACGCTGGCTACATTGCCCGTCAAATGGATGAAATTGCGAAAACGCAGCGACACGAAAATACATTGTTGCCGGTTGATATGGATTTCAGCAAGATTTCTGGCCTGTCGAATGAGGTGGTTGCCAAATTAACCGAAGCCAGACCGGAAACTATTGGTAAAGCGTCGCGCATTTCGGGCATAACCCCGGCGGCCATTTCTTTACTGCTGGTTTATCTTAAAAAACACGGCATGTTACGCAAGCAAGAGAAAATTAGTGCGTAAAACACGCGCTTAATTCATCAGGCTACTCGCAGCGCTTAGTTTTTCCTGTTTATTCGCGTATTATGCTAGTCATAATTGCCTTAGCTATGCGAAAGCTAGAAAAACTAGGTGCTTACCATACAGTTCTATTGTTCCTCTTCACTAGCGTCGTGCGGCTTTTACTTAACGTACATTTGATTCGTACGTGAATAAGTCGCAATGATTAGCGGCGATGGAAGTGCAACAAATGCATAAAACAGATTGCGGTTCGCC
Organism: Alteromonas sp. AWM4_230; assembly: GCF_056158305.1. Lineage (NCBI taxonomy): Bacteria > Pseudomonadati > Pseudomonadota > Gammaproteobacteria > Alteromonadales > Alteromonadaceae > Alteromonas > Alteromonas sp. AWM4_230. The sequence continues at coordinate 418,880 of NZ_JBSWTB010000001.1, forward strand.
GCTAATGTTTATGTCAAAGACTAAGTTAAGCTTAAGACTTCAACGCGAACAGACAGATTTTTCAATGACGATACAGCAAGAATTGCATACCATTTTGGTTTCTGGACTTGATGCCCTTTCACTAGATTTAAGTGATAAGCAACAGCAGCAGTTAATTGACTATGTGCTGCTCATGGATAAATGGAATAAGGCGTATAACCTCACTTCCGTTCGGGATCCAAAGCAAATGATGGTAAAACATATTCTGGACTCGTTAGCGATTGTCCCCTTTCTTGAGGGTGACAATATCATTGATGTTGGTACAGGCCCTGGCCTTCCAGGTATGCCGTTAGCCATCGCGTTTCCAGATAAATCTTTTACGCTACTTGATTCATTAGGCAAACGCGTACGGTTTATGACCCAATGTGTGCATACGCTTGGTTTAACTAATGTGACTCCTGTACAAAGCCGCGTAGAAGAGCACAATGGCGATAGACCTTACGATATTGTGCTAAGTCGAGCTTTCGCTTCGCTAAAAGATATGTTGCACTGGTGTCAGCATCTGGTAGATTCTGAAGGACAATTTTTGGCGCTTAAAGGTCAGTTTCCAAAAGATGAAATAGAAGAAGTGAGTGATCACTTCCATGTGAGTAAGACGGAAAACCTCACTGTGCCAAATTTAGTAGGCGAACGACATCTGGTTTGGCTAAAAAAGAAATAGCCGAAAAATAGAAAAAGACGAAAACAGGATCTAACGTGGCTAAGGTAATCGCGATCGCGAATCAAAAAGGTGGTGTTGGGAAGACAACCACCGCAGTTAACGTGGCAGCGTCAATGGCAGCAACCAAACGCAAGGTATTGCTAATTGATCTCGATCCACAAGGCAATGCCACCATGGGTAGCGGCGTTGATAAATACGACGTTGAATCTACGGCATTCGAGTTGTTAGTTGAAGAGAAGCCCATTAACGATGTCATCGTTAAAGCGACAAGCGGCAAATACGACCTCATCGCTGCAAACGGTGACGTGACCGCAGCAGAAATTAAGCTGATGGAAATGTTTGCTCGTGAAGTAAGGCTTCGCAATGCGCTAAAGCCAGTTATGGACTACTACGATTTTGTCTTTATCGACTGCCCGCCTTCACTTAACCAATTAACCGTGAACGCCCTAGCTGCAGCTGATTCGGTAATGGTGCCCATGCAGTGCGAATACTATGCACTTGAAGGTCTTACGGCCCTTATGGATACCATTCAAAAATTAGCGTCAGTGGTGAATCCTGAATTGAAGATTGAAGGCGTATTGCGTACTATGTACGACCCGCGCAACCGCCTTGCTAACGACGTTTCAGAACAATTGAAGCGCCACTTTGGTGAACAAGTTTATCGTACGGTTATTCCGCGCAATGTTCGCCTAGCTGAAGCGCCGAGCTTCGGTACGCCAGCGATGTACTATGATAAGTCATCGACAGGTGCTAAAGCCTACCTAGCATTGGCTGGTGAAATACTGCGCCGTAGGGACAAAACATCGCCTAAACAGGCAAAAGCTAGTTAAACACAATAAGCTGAATACCATCAGCACATGCCATAGAGGACACTATGTCAGCACGTAAAAGAGGCCTTGGCCGCGGTTTAGATGCGCTACTCGCAACCAGCCAATCATCTGCTCAAAAAGAACAAGATGTCGCCGAGGTAAATTCAACCAACGGTGAGTTAAGTAAACTGCCTATTGAATACTTAGTGCCAGGCAAATATCAGCCTCGTAAAGACATGTCACCTGAGGCATTAGAAGAATTAGCCTCATCTATTCGGGCACAGGGCATTATTCAGCCGATTGTTGTGAGAAAAGTGGATGAACACCGTTATGAAATTATCGCCGGTGAGCGTCGTTGGCGCGCTTCACAATTAGCACAACTAGACGAGGTGCCGTGTTTAGTCAAAAACGTACCTGATGAAGCTGCCGTTGCTATTGCTCTTATCGAAAATATTCAGCGTGAAGATCTTAATGCAATGGAAGAGGCTCAGGCGCTAGACCGTTTAATGAGCGAATTTGCGTTAACTCATCAAGAAGTGGCAGAAGCGGTGGGTAAATCTCGTACAACCGTAACTAACCTACTTCGTCTGAACAATTTGAACGACGATGTAAAACTGTTAGTTGAGCACGGTGATATTGAGATGGGACATGCCCGCGCCCTTTTAGCTTTAGAAGGCGAAACTCAGTCAGAAACAGCGCAAGTGGTTTCGGGTAAAGGTCTTACCGTTCGAGATACTGAAAAGCTCGTTAAAAAGCTATTAGAACCCGCGAAGCCAAAGCCTGAGAAGAAAGTTGATCCTGATGTTCAAAATCTTATGACTCGGCTTTCAGAAAATTTAGGCACGCCTGTGGTCATCGACCATAACGCTAAAGGCAAAGGTAAGCTAACGATAAGTTTTAGTGATCTTGAACAATTAGATGGAATTATCTCTAAAATTCAATAGTTTATATTAATAACGGCCGAAGTGGTTCCCTTGCCTACCCGCAATTGACATGCTGTCCGACACTAGCAGCGGACACTCTCCTTTCCGGTTATAGCAATAGAAAATTTTCAGAATAACTTTCAAAAAGCGTTGTACTGTTGAAAATTGTCGGTAAAACAGTATACTTCTGACGCTTTTTGTAAGACGTGAACAAGCTGCGAGTAAAAGTGACGAACAAGTTAGCGAAGCGCGGGATAGACCTCGCAAAAAAAGGGCTACTTTTTCAGGCTGTCACGGCCCTATTCGTTACGGTCATCGCAGGTGCTGCAGGAGGAAGTCATTCCGCCATGTCGGCAGCAGCAGGCGCTCTAATCAGTATCCTGCCCAATAGTGTTTTTATGGCTTTCGCGTTTCGATACGCGGGTGCGAGTAAAAACGACCTTGTTGCACGGAGTTTTAGCCAAGGCTCAAAATTGAAGCTGGCACTGACAATCATTTTATTTGTAATTGCTTTTAAAGGTTTAAACGCCGCGCCATTAGAGATTTTCATGGCATTTGTGATTACAACCGCTAGCCACGGGCTAGCCATGTTTCATTACGGTACGAAACAATAAAGACAACGCGAGGCGTTGCGATAACGAAAACAACGTAATCGACCGATTGAGACAATAGAACCAGTCACCAAATTTTTACACTTTACAACTTGGGTTAAACAATGGCATCTGAATACACTACCTCAGAATACATCAAGCACCACTTGACCAATGCCACCATGTGCTCAACTGACAACGGAATTGCTTTTAACAAAGCGTGTTCTGACGCCGGTTTTTGGGCATGGCATGTTGATACACTGGCATGGTCTATTGGTCTTGGTCTTCTTTTCTTAATCATTTTTAGAAGCGTTGCTTCAAAAGCGACAACCGGCGTACCTGGCAAAATGCAGGCGTTTGTTGAGCTTGTTGTTGAGTTTGTTGACGACAACGTTAAAAGCACTTTCCACGGTAAGAGCGCACTTATTGCGCCATTAGCGCTAACTATCTTTGTATGGGTATTGCTAATGAACCTTATGGACTTGGTGCCAGTTGATCTCATTCCATGGGTATCTGGTCTTATCGGCCAGGCGGCTTTTGGCATGGATCCACACGACGTTTACAACAAGGCAGTTCCAACCACTGACCTTAACTTAACGTTCGCACTGGCTTCAGGCGTGTTTATCCTTATTCTTTTCTATTCAATCAAGATGAAAGGCATAGGCGGTTTTGCTAAAGAACTGACTATGCAGCCTTTCGGTCACCCTATCTTTATTCCGGTGAACTTTATTCTTGAAACCGTTACTTTGCTTGCGCGTCCGCTTTCACTAGCACTGCGTTTGTTCGGTAACTTGTATGCCAGTGAGCTAATCTTCATTTTGATTGCTACAATTGGCTACTTCCAGCTTCCACTACACTTCATGTGGGCTGTGTTCCATATTCTGGTACTTCCGCTTCAAGCGTTTATTTTCATGATGCTTACCATCGTGTACTTAAGCCTGGCGTGTGAAGACCACTAAGCATTAACGGGTGTCGGTTTTGGTTTTTAATCGGCACCGTTTTTACAGAGTTTGACTTTTAAACATTAACTTTAAATTTAACTTAAATCGGAGACGTAAATGTTATACATCGCTGTTGCACTACTGATTGGTCTTGGTGCCCTAGGTACCGCTATTGGTTTCGGTCTACTAGGTGGTAAATTCCTAGAATCTGCCGCTCGTCAACCTGAACTAGCACCTCAACTACAAGTTAAGATGTTCATCGTAGCGGGTCTTATCGACGCCATCGCGATGATCGGTGTTGGTATCGCTCTATACCTATTGTTCGCTGTTGGTGCCTAATTTTACTAAACACTTTTTTAGCGAACTTTAAGAGGAGGGGCGATTGTGAATTTTAACGCCACTTTTATAGGTCAATTAATCGCCTTCGCTGTGTTCGTGGTGTTCTGCATGAAATATGTATGGCCTCCACTGATGGCAGCGATTGAAGAACGTCAGAAGAAAATTGCCGATGGGCTTGAAGCTTCTGAACGTGCAGAGAAAGACCTAGAGCTTGCTCAAGCGAAAGCTACTGAGCAATTGAAAGATGCGAAAGCGCAAGCAGCTGAAATTATCGAGCAGGCTAAAAAGCGTGCCAACCAATTGGTTGACGATGAAACGCAAAAAGGTCATGCGGAACGCGAAAAAATTATCGCTTCTGGTTATGCCGAGATTGAAGCTGAACGCAATCGTGCCAAAGAAGATTTGCGCAAGCAGGTTTCTGCACTTGCAGTAGCTGGCGCACAGCAAATCTTACAACGTGAAATCGATGCTAACGCACAAAACGACATTGTTGAAAAACTTGTCGCTGAGCTTTAATTGGGAGATGAGCCATGTCTGAATTGACTACTGTTGCTCGTCCTTATGCTAAAGCTGCTTTCGATTTTGCTGTCGAGAAAAATGCCGTTGCAAAATGGCAAGAAATGCTCACCTTCGCAGGTGAAGTAGCAGTAAATGAAGATATGCACCAGTTACTAACTGGTGCTATCGCCGCTGATACGCTAGCCGACATTTTTAATAATGTGTGTGGTGAGCAACTCGACGAAAACGGTCAAAACCTAGTAAAGGTTTTGGCTGAGAATAAACGTTTAGCCGCGTTGCCTGAAATTTCTACTTTGTTTGATGCGTTTAAAGCGGATTACGATAAAGAAGTAGAAGTGGACGTAACCTCAGCATCTACGCTGACCGATGCCCAAACAAATGAATTGGTAGCATCTTTGGAAAAACGTTTGGCACGTAAAGTGAAGCTTAATTGTAACGTGGACCCTGCCCTGATCGCTGGAATGGTAATAAATGCCGGTGATACAGTAATTGATGGTTCCGTAAAGTCGAAATTGAACCGTCTAGCAGACGCGTTGCAAGCATAACGGGGATAAGAGCATGCAACTTAATTCCACTGAAATTGCTGAACTGATCAAGAAAAGAATTGAACAGTTCAATGTAAGCAGTGAAGCACGTAATGAAGGTACTATCGTCGCAGTAACTGACGGTATTATCCGCATTCATGGCCTTGCAGATGTAATGCAGGGTGAAATGATTGAGCTTCCTGGAAGCCGTTACGCAATTGCACTAAACCTTGAGCGAGACTCTGTAGGTGCAGTTGTTATGGGTCCTTATGCGGACCTTAAAGAAGGCGATAAAGTACAATCTACTGGCCGTATTCTTGAAGTACCAGTAGGTAACGCACTACTAGGTCGTGTTGTTAACACACTAGGTGAGCCTATCGATGGTAAAGGCGCAATTGATGCTGCTGGTTTCGAGCCAGTTGAAAAAATTGCACCTGGCGTAATTGAACGTCAATCAGTAGACCAGCCAGTACAAACTGGTTATAAGTCAGTTGATGCCATGATCCCAGTAGGTCGTGGTCAGCGTGAGCTTATCATCGGTGACCGTCAGTGTGGTAAAACAGCGATGGCTGTTGACGCTATCATCAACCAAAAAGGTACAGGCATTAAGTGTGTGTACGTAGCGGTTGGTCAGAAAGCGTCTACTATCGCTAACGTGGTACGTAAACTAGAAGAGCACGGTGCCCTTGACCACACTATCGTGGTTGCAGCATCTGCTTCTGAGTCTGCAGCGCTTCAATACCTAGCGCCTTACTCTGGTTGTACTATGGGTGAATACTTCCGTGACCGCGGTGAAGATGCGCTAATCGTATATGATGATTTGTCTAAGCAAGCTGTTGCTTACCGTCAAATTTCACTACTACTTAAGCGTCCACCAGGCCGTGAAGCATACCCAGGTGACGTATTCTATCTTCACTCACGTCTACTAGAACGTGCTGCACGTGTAAACGAGCAATACGTTGAGCGTTACACTAACGGCGAAGTGAAAGGTAAGACAGGTTCATTGACTGCGCTTCCTATTATCGAAACGCAAGCTGGTGACGTATCTGCATTCGTACCAACTAACGTAATCTCAATTACCGATGGTCAGATCTTCTTAGAAACTGACTTGTTTAACGCAGGTATCCGTCCAGCGGTTAACGCTGGTATCTCGGTATCTCGTGTTGGTGGTGCTGCACAGACTAAAATCATCAAGAAATTGGGTGGCGGTATCCGTCTAGCCCTTGCTCAGTATCGTGAACTTGCGGCGTTCTCGCAGTTTGCTTCTGACCTTGATGATGCAACTCGTGAGCAACTTGAGCACGGTGAGCGCGTAACTGAGCTAATGAAGCAGAAGCAGTACGCTCCACTATCAATTGCTAACATGGGTGTATCTCTGTTCGCGGTAGAAAAAGGTTTCCTTAAGGGTATCGAGCTTAACAAAATCCTAGATTTTGAAGCCGCTCTTCACTCTTACATGAACAGCGAACACGCTGACCTTATGAAGACTATCAACGAATCAGGTAACTACAACGACGAGATTGCCTCTAAGTTGAACGACGCTTTAACAAACTTTAAAGCGACACAAACTTGGTAATCAATGGTGCTGGTGTTTAACCACCAGCGCAATTCGTTGAGTAATCGGAGAGATAGTCATGGCCAGCGGTAAAGAAATAAAAGGTAAGATTGGGAGTATCAAAAATACTCAGAAGATTACCAGTGCGATGGAAATGGTTGCTGCGTCTAAAATGAAAAAGGCGCAGGAACGTATGGCTTCTGGCCGTCCATATGCACAAAATATGCTTAAAGTGATTGGTCACATTGCAAACGGTAACCTTGAATATCGCCATCCATATTTGGAAGAGCGTGAAGTCAAGCGCGTCGGTTACATTGTGATTTCCACTGACCGAGGCTTATGTGGTGGCTTGAACACCAATGAATTTAAGCTCGTCACCCAAGATGTCAAAAAATGGCGTGAACAGGGTGTAGAAGTGGATTTCGCTGCATTAGGTTCTAAAGCGTGCAGTTTCTTCAACCGCTTTGGTGGCAAGTTGCTTGCTGCTGAATCTGGTTTAGGTGACAAGCCGTCTGTGAGCGATGTAGTGGGTGTTGTACGCGTTATGCTTAAAGCGTACGACGAAGGACAAATTGACCGAGTATTCTTGGTATTCAATGACTTCGTTAACACCATGACACAGAAACCTGTGATCAATCAGTTATTGCCTTTGCCAAAGTCAGAAGACGAAGAATATCAACATCGTTGGGACTACATCTACGAGCCAGATCCAAAAGAAATTTTGGAAGCACTAATGGTTCGGTACATTGAGTCTCAGGTGTATCAGGGTGTTGTAGAAAACGCGGCTTCTGAACAAGCTGCGCGAATGGTTGCCATGAAGGCAGCAACCGACAACGCCGGTAACCTTATTGATGAGTTACAACTGGTATATAACAAAGCGCGTCAGGCTGCAATCACACAAGAAATTAGTGAGATTGTTAGCGGTGCCGCAGCGGTGTAGGCAAAGGTTTAAAAGAGATAACGAGGACAAATTATGAGTCAAGGTAAGGTCGTCCAAATCATTGGCGCCGTTGTGGACATTGAGTTTCCACAAGATGCGGTACCAAGAGTTTATGACGCACTACGAGTTACCGAAGGTGACTTGTCAGGTCTAACCCTGGAAGTGCAACAGCAATTAGGTGGCGGTGTTGTTCGTGGCATCGCACTAGGTACTACTGATGGACTAAAACGTGGTCTTACAGTAGAAAATACCGGTAACCCAATCATGGTTCCAGTTGGTACGAAGACACTAGGTCGTATCATGGACGTATTGGGTAACCCAATCGACGAAGCAGGCCCAATTGGTGAAGAAGAGCGTATGTCTATTCACCGTGAAGCGCCTAGCTACGAAGATCAGTCTAGCTCGGTAGAACTACTAGAAACTGGTATCAAAGTAATCGACTTGGTTTGTCCATTCGCTAAGGGTGGTAAAGTTGGTCTATTCGGTGGTGCGGGTGTAGGTAAAACCGTAAACATGATGGAACTTATCCGTAACATCGCAATCGAGCACAGCGGTTTTTCAGTATTCGCAGGTGTTGGTGAGCGTACTCGTGAGGGTAACGATTTCTATCACGAAATGAACGATTCAAACGTACTTGATAAAGTATCGCTTGTATACGGTCAGATGAACGAGCCACCGGGTAACCGTCTACGTGTTGCACTTACCGGTCTAACTATGGCTGAGAAGTTCCGTGATGAAGGTCGTGACGTTCTATTCTTCGTAGATAACATCTATCGTTATACACTAGCAGGTACTGAAGTATCAGCACTTCTAGGTCGTATGCCATCTGCGGTAGGTTACCAGCCTACTCTTGCAGAGGAAATGGGTGTACTTCAGGAACGTATTACGTCAACGAAGACTGGCTCAATCACGTCAATCCAAGCGGTATACGTACCTGCGGATGACTTGACTGACCCATCTCCAGCGACAACCTTTGCTCACTTGGATGCAACGGTAGTACTTTCTCGTGATATCGCCTCTCTTGGTATCTACCCTGCGGTAGATCCACTAGATTCAACGTCTCGTCAGCTAGACCCACTAGTAATCGGTCAAGAGCATTACGACGTAGCACGTGGCGTACAGACTGTTCTTCAGCGTTATAAAGAGCTGAAAGACATCATCGCGATCCTAGGTATGGACGAACTATCTGAAGAAGACAAGCAAGTAGTATCACGTGCTCGTAAGATTCAGCGTTTCCTATCTCAGCCGTTCTTCGTAGCAGAAGTATTTACTGGTGCACCTGGTAAGTATGTTTCTCTAAAAGACACAATCAGTGGTTTTAAAGGCATTCTAGACGGTGAGTATGATCACCTTCCAGAGCAGGCCTTCTACATGGTTGGTTCTATCGAAGAAGCGCTAGAGAAAGCCAAGAAAGCATAATAGCAGCGGGGCTAGCATTAGCTAGCCTAGCATCATGCTAACGTACCTAATCAGGAGGTTCACATGGCAATGACAGTACATTTGGACGTAGTAAGCGCGGAGAAAGCGATTTTCTCAGGACGCGTTGAATCGATTCAGGTGACAGGTAGCGAAGGTGAATTGGGTATTAACCCAGGTCACGCGCCACTTATCTCTGCTATTAAACCTGGTATGGTGCGTTTGGTTAAACAGCACGGTGAAGAAGAAGTAATTTATGTTGCTGGTGGTGTACTAGAAGTACAGCCTAACAACATTACCGTACTGGCTGATACCGCGGTTCGAGCTGAAGATCTTGACGAGCAGGCAGCACAAGAAGCCAAACGACGTGCAGAAGAGCACATCGCCAACCCAGGCGCTGACTTTAACTATGCGGAAGCAGCTCACGAGCTTGCAGAAGCAATTGCACAACTTCGCCTTATTCAGAAGTTACGCAAGTAAAAAGCACAGCTTTGAAAAAACCCGCCAACTGGCGGGTTTTTTATTGTCGAACGAAAAGTAAACGTTCACATTCTCTTTCGTTTATTTATATTGCTTACGATGACTTTAACGCTTATGGTTGAGGTGTTATCTGTAGCCCATGGGAATGCTTCTTTCGAGTTTATTAAATTAATTGAAAGTAAGAAGAACTACCTTTAAATAATTATCATAAATAATGAAACTAAATCCATATTCAAATGCGCACAACGGTGTATTTATAGGATTATATCCATTCTTATTGGTTGTCGTTCTTCTAGTTTTACACTATTTCAGTGGTGCTTTAGCGCTGGACAATAACGGAAGTGTTCGCGAGCAGAGAGACTTTAACTCAGCAATTGGTATGACTTTGCTATCTGGGTATTTTTGGTTTTGTTTACAACTAAATCATAAAAATGTACTAAGCACATTAATCTCGATGTTGGTAAAAACAAATCAGCTGAGTCATTTGAGCCAGCATAGGCAAAAACTTGTCACAAAATTCCAGCTACATACTATAAATAGCCTTATTACTGCTGTTTTTACGACCGTAATGTACGTAATTTTAGAAAACCTGCTTTTTTCCGAGGTAAAGTTGTATCAATACGTGATTACAGGATGTGCGGTACTTTTTTGGTTTTTGTTTTTTCTCTTTTTAATTCAGTCTACGTCAAACGTAAGCTATTTAAAAAAGCACGTACTAAGTCAAACTGAAAACTATATTGACTATTTAAATTCTATCTCCTCTCTAGCTCGTTTATCCTTGATTAACGCGACTTTATCCATTGGGGCTTTTTCTCTTTTCCCTATCTTTTGGCTTAATAAAAACGTTCCTTTTTTTGATATTGCTATGACGTTATTTTTTTTATGTATTATAGCGTTTTACCTATTTTATCCTGTTTTAAAGTTACACTCTCAGTGGTTTAACGGTAAAAATAAAAAGCGCGAACAGCTTAATAAACTAGCGAACAACGAGAAGTCTTCAGAAAAGCTAGTGCAATGCGAGCAAGACTTAGAAAGGATAGATTCACTGTCGATGAACCTATTCGGACTTAAAGACAAAATGAGACTTGTTGCTTGCTTACTCTTAATAGCTATATCTTGGGGTATGGTTTTAATTTTCTCCCACAGCTTCAAAGGGCACATATAACAGCCTGCACTTAATTTCTTCTTATGAATAAAGCTAATTTACTAGAAAACCTAACGTATCCCGTAATACTTGTAACCTCCATGATCGTACTACACACTATTGGTGGCACAATACTGTTAGATATCGCCTCTCTGGATGCACAAAGAGACTTTAATACGGCAATAGGAACCTCACTACTTAGTGGTGCGTTTCTTTTATCTATTAGAGTCATCCAAAAAAGTGTGGCCAAGCATCTTTTGCTTATCCTTGATGTAACTAAACAACGTCATTATTTTTGGCTACATAGAAAAGCTTTGTCGGAGCAATTTAAAAAACACCTGATTTGGTCAGTGTCCTTAGGTTTTATAATGCCTATTTTGTACATGGTAACTGAAGGACTGATCTCAAGAATTAACGAGAAAGAAGTCTTTATCGTTGCAATGGGAGCAATACCTTTCTGGTTACTCATGTCCCTATATATTTTCCAAATAACGACAGTTAACCGGCATCTAAGGACATTTCTTAATACTGAAGGTATGGAGCTTATCGTCAAAATAAAGATGTATAAAAGTGTAATAACCGTTGCCGCTATCACTATAGCCACAACATTATTGGTGTTCTTAATAATGCCAGTATTTTGGATAAATTTATCGGTTCATCTGTTCGATATGGTTTTTATATCTTCATTATGCCTGTTTTTAGCAATCCTACTAGTTTCGCCGTTAATCAATTATTATCGTAGATTAAGTATGACAAAGCGGTTACTAGCGACTGATTTAGATAGACGGGTAGAGTGCCTAATCAAAGAAAGCGTGACGTCAGAAAGAAGCAAAGAAATAGAATATTTACTTAGTATGAAAGAAAAATACTGCAATTCTAATTTTACTGCGTGTATATATAAAGGTTAATGTAGCTAAGTGAATCGATGAGCTTAAGCTGAAACGCTTGCATGATGCCTTCTACCTAACAACTGTATTGAGATTACCACTGTGCGAATATACGGCGATAAACGTTCTGGAAACTGCTACAAACTTGAATTGCTTCTTTCTTTGTTAGGCAAAACCTGTGAATGGGTTAATGTTGATATAATGAAGGGAGAGACCAGAGCGCCGTCCTTTCTTGAAAAAGCGCCTAACGGTAAAATTCCCATACTTGAACTCGATGACGGAAGGGTGTTGTCAGAGTCGAACGCTATCATGCATTACCTTGCTTCTAATACGCCCTACGTCCCTTCTTCACCCTATCACTTTGCGCAACTGTTGCAGTGGCAGTTCTTCGAACAGTACAGCCACGAACCCTATATCGCCGTTGCCCGCTACATAAATATCTATTTAGGGTTGCCTGATGACAGAAAAGCGGAATATGAGTCTAAGCAAGCGGGTGGATACCGAGCGCTTGAGGTAATGGAACATCAACTTAACAGCACACCCTATTTAATAGGCGATACCATTAGCTTAGCTGATATTTCACTGTTTGCTTATACCCATGTAGCTCATGAAGGCGGCTTCGACTTGTCGGCATACCCTGCTATTCGCCATTGGATAAGTTTAATTAAAGAGCACAAAGGCTTTATACCAATGAACACTTAGAAAGGCTTGTGGCCCTCTCAGCGTTAGATTTGTCTTCTATGGGACATTGGCCCTTGCCAATGCTTTTGTAAGGCGCATTGAGCTTTGTGAAGTGCAGATACGTCGGTTTTGTCTAAACAGCTTATCGCATAGGCTGTCGCTTCGAGTGTAGAGAGCGCGTGCTCTAATTTTGTGTGACGAATTGCATAATTAGACGCTGGCGCCGATGAAAAGTGAAATGAAGGCAAAGTAGCAAGCCATGGGTTTTGCTTAACTATGCCGAATGCCTGTTTCCAGCTCCCGTCTATTAACAACAAGGTAGACAGTTTATGTAATCTTTCTCGAGCAGTACTTTCTATTGGCATACTGGTATCACTGGGATATATGAGTGCTGTATGTTCTAGAGAGCACTCGTTGGGCAAGCTACCCATAGCTTGCGCATCATTTGTAAGAACAATACGACTTGTTGGAATACACAAAGAAACTAGTCTTGCTGTATTTTTCGCATGATACGCTTCTTTTTCATGCTGGATAATGATGATATTTAACGACGTATCCACCGTGTTAATATGGGCGCAGATACACGTTGCTTCGGGGTATCCACATTTTTCACAATAAAGGCGCATTACCTTATTTCTCTACCTTTTTTTACAATGTTAACTGCGTTCATTTATCGCAATCACCTATTTAACAGCGCAACTTACCAGATAGGATAATATACAACATGGCAGGTGAAGCCGTACAATCTAGAGTAGAGAAAACGCTTTCTTACGTACCATCAGGACATGTAATTAGTTACGGCCAACTCGCTGATTTATGTGGGTTACCTGGCAGAGCAAGAATGATGGGGAAATGTTTAAGAGAGATAAACATAGACTGTAACTGGCATAGAGTATTACGTAGTGACGGAAAAATTGCTTTTCCTGCTGGCTCGGAAAAAGCAGAGGAGCAACGACAGCGTTTAACAGCGGAAGGTGTAGTTGTTAAAAATTACCGAGTCAATATGAGTAAATTCGCATGGAAGCCAGATTTACACACTATACTGTTAGAGCTAGAGTATTAGTTCCATAGAAAGTTTAGTAAATGCTCTGTAGCAACGTAATAGCATTTGGAAAATAGTGTTGTACATTTAGAATGATTAAAAAGATTACGATAGATCAGCTAATACCGGGTATGTTTGTTCATCAGATATTAGAGCAAAAAGGTACTTTAACGGTTAAAAGCCAAGGGCGCGTTATATCAAACGATGTCGTTAATGTACTGAAGAAGCAAGGCGTAAAAACGTTAGCTATCGATACTGAGAAAGCATTTGATCCTAGTAATAATTCAACTTCTTCTACGGACAATAGTAAGCCGAATAATTCGAATAAGGCTGAAAAAGCCAAAAAAGTCTCCCTTGAAAATGAGTTAACCAGGGCATCTAAACTTCACGAACAAGGCAAAGCGATTCAAAAGCTTTTGCTTGCTAGTGTTCAAAAGGAAACGCCTTTTGATGCAAGTATTCCAAAAGCATTTTCGAGCAAGCTGGTGGAGTCAGTTGATAGAAATCCTGATGCGCTGCTTTGCTTAACTAAAATTCGCGAGAAAGACGACTACTTGCTAGAGCACTCCCTTAACGTTGCTGTTCTTTTGGCGAACTTTGGCAAATTTTTAGGTATGTCAGAAGAAGAGGTTCAAGACCTTTCATACGCGGGTTTTTTGCATGATTTAGGCAAGATAAAAATTCCAGATGAAATACTTCATAAGCCAGGTCGCTTAACAGATAGCGAAATGGATATTATGAAGGGGCATGTAAAACACGGCGTAGACTATCTAAAAGAGACAGACATAGCGCAACCGCTTATTCAGGCAATTAGTGAACACCATGAACGTTTAGACGGCCTAGGCTACCCTGCTGGAACAAAAGGCAATGATATAAGTAAAGCAGGACGCATGTTGGCTATTGCAGATATGTACGATGCGTTGACTGCGGATAGGGTTTACAAAGCAGGTATGTCTAGCCAAAGAGCATTCTCTATCCTAATGAATGATGCCCCCACCCGACTTGATAAGTCGCTTGTACAGCAGTTCATTAAATGCCTAGGCGTTTATCCCGTAGGTAGCCTAGTATTGCTGTCTAATGAACGACTAGCTATGGTACTGGAACAGAAAGGTTCACCTCTAACACCATTGGTAAAGGTTTTCTATTCCGTTCGCAACAGTCATTATCTAACACCGAAAGATATTGACCTATCTATAGATAAGACCGTAAGCATCACAAAAGCTGTTATCGCTTCTGACTACAAAATAGATGTAAATGCATTCTTTGAGCGCTCAGTTTCGATTGGCTAATACGTTACTTATTGGCAACACAGTGTAGAGTTTACACTGTGTTACTCCACTTCTTTTCTCTTCTTCTGTAAAAATAAACGCACCCGTTTAGCTTGGGTTCAGCATGTTTCGTTTAGAATTTAGCGAGATTAGTTAATCGTGATAACAAGGGCTCGACGTTTATCACTGATCTAACAGCAATAATTTTTTAAATTCAAAATATAGATAGTAGTATCAACACCCTGCTAGCTATATCGTAAATAATGAGTGGAACGTTAATTGCAAATCTTAAGTACAAGGTTAAGTAATTAACAAAAGTTTTTATACAGAGCTTATTGAGAGTGGCAAGGGACATCTGTCGCTTCTTAATATGAAGCTTAATTGAAATAAGAGGAAGCTATGAAAAAGACTCTTGCTGTAAGTTTGATTGCTGCATCATTAACCGTAGCAGGTTGTGCAAATGACCCTAATAATACGCAAAAAGGCGCTGCTATCGGCGCGGTAGTAGGTGCATTGCTAGGTAAAGCAACTGGCGATAATGATAAAAGTCGCTATGCATGGGGCGCTGCGGTAGGTGCCATTGCGGGTGGTGCAATTGGTAATTACATGGACAAACAGGAAGAAGAACTTCGAAGCGAGCTTTCTGATACTGGTGTTCAAGTGGTACGTGAGGGTGATAACCTGCGTTTGATCATGCCTGGTGATATTACTTTTGCTACTGACAGTTCAAGCATTAGCCCTAACTTTAATCCTGTGCTTCAAGATGTTGCGAAAGTCGTTAACAACTATGAAAAAACCGTATTGATGATTAAAGGGCATACCGACGATACTGGATCAGAGCAGTATAACCAGTCTTTATCTGAGCGTCGTGCGGGAGCGGTTAAAAACTTACTGATTAACTATTCAGTTAATCCAACACGTATTACAACAGTAGGCATGGGTGAATACTCGCCAAAAGTGCCTAACAACAGTGCGGCAAACCGCTCTATGAACCGCCGTGTTGAGATGGAGATTCAGCCGCTTACCCAATCTAATACCTAATAATTAATAGGTAAGTAAAAGAACCGAAAGCCCCGTTTTAAAGCGGGGCTTTTTCGTTATTCGAGGTTTTAATTTGCTCGGCAACACTGTCAGCTAGTGAATTAGGAATGGGTATAGCTAGATGGTATTGGGTTAACTTCCAATCATCGCCAACTTTTATAAGCACGCCAGTCCCCCTCGTTTCGCCTAAACTTTTATTATCCAGCAACTCATCGAACCAAGCTGTATTGCCTTCTGGCGAAAAATAGATGTGTCTATCTCTAGGGTGATATGTCCACCCTGTACCGTTATCGAAATGAGGTTTCGCATAGGCTTTAAACGTTTCTTTATCCCAAACTTCCGACGCGTCAGTACCAATGAATATGGCATTTTCGTGATACAAGCTGAAATACGCTTTAAAGTTAGCAACGGACGCATTGTGATGCAGCGCATCAAGGGTTCGATTTACAGTGGCCTCGGCAGTATTGGCACTGACCTTTGTTCCTACCCCTAAACAAAGCAATACCAAACCCAACAAAAAATGTCTCATGATTTTTCCCCAAACTTTCCGCGGTATGCTGATAATTTAACGTGGCTACATCTGAAGTAAACTTCTATTTTTCGATAGCCTGACGCCTATGCGATTTATTTGTCATTTAACTTAAAGATAAGTGTAGATTGGGATTTAGCTCGTTAAATTAGAAGGTGTAAATGTGCTTCAAATTACAGGGGGGTTACATAGTTCAAAGGCGTGCGATATTTATAAACGATGCTAACGTTTTGCCATGTTCCACATGGAACAGGCTCTATACGCTATTTTCCCAAACCATATGGGCTACAGTTCAGATTGCTTCCACTTACGATATATAAATAGATTTTCCTCTGTAATACTGCAGCTGCTAAGGTTCACAAATTATCTTAGCCATCATACTTCATAGTAGATTCACGCAGTATAAGCGTGGGCTCGAAGCTCAATTGAACGTCGTTAGCTTGCCCATAAACTTTGTTTAAAATGTATTTTGCTGACATCTCGGCCATGTTAGCAACGGGGTTACTTACCGTCGTTAGTCGTGGGAAAACATGATGCGCGAAAACGACGTCATCGAAACCAACAATTGATAGGTCGTGGGGAAGACTCATGCCCAAATCCCGGGCGCAACTTATTGCCCCTGATGCCATCCAATCGTTAGCACATACTAATGCGGTAAACGGTAAGTCGCGAGCCATAAGTTCCAATAATCCAAGCTTTCCGTCTTCTTCAGTATAATTGCCTTCAAAAACGAGCTCAGAGTTAACCAAGAGCCCTGCTTCAGACAGCGCACGATTGTGCCCTTCCAAACGCCGTTTGGCATCTCGCTTTTCTATTGGACCTGATATATACGCAATGTTTTTATGGCCTAATTCGAGTAAGTGGCGGGTGGCAAGGTATCCCCCTTTTTCATTATCCAGCGTAGTGCACGCTTCAGAGAGCCCCTCGACTTGCCTGTTAACTAAAGCAATAGGAAGTTTGGACTGATTAAGCTGTAATAAGTATTCATCTGACAGCGCTTCAGCGTGCATGATGAGTGCATCGCAGTTACGGCTTATTAAGAATTCTACTGCATCTTTTTCAGTTTCTAAGCAGTTTCGCCCTACAGTAATAATGACGTGCTTGTCTGCGGCGCGTAACGTTGATTCTACAGCCTGCATCAAGTCGCCGAAAAAAGGAGCATTTAGTTCAGGTACAAGCACACCAATGCTGTCTGTTCGGCTATTAGCCAAAGAGCGGGCGACGGAATTTGGACGATAGTTTAATTCTTCTACCGCTTTTTCCACCCGTTCTCGCAACACCTTATTTACCGAGGCTTTTCCGTTTAAAACGCGGGATACGGTAGATAGAGAAACACCTGCGCGCTCGGCAACTTGGTAAATGGTAGGCACGTGTAAAAACCTCGTTTATTAAAACAATCACTTAACGTTTTTGTATTATGCCGTTATCGGCGGTTGTTCGCTACGTCGAGTAAGTAAAGCTTTAGTGACTTCTCGCTGTTTTTCGTCATTTAAAGGATACAAACAGATAAGAGCTGCTCCAGCGAAGCCGAATAATGCAGGTATCCAGCTCATCAATGACTTCATACCAGGAAGAGATTGCTCGATAGTATTTACATCAAGCCCGTTGTAACCGTAGCTACCTAGCACTAATAGTACTAAAGCACCTGCAAAGCCGCCCCCGGTCTTTTGGACAAAAGAGCCCGCTGAATAAACCAAACCTGTCGCTCTACGTCCGGTTTTATACTCACTATAGTCCGCGGAGTCGCCTAGCATAGAGAAAAATAAGGTGGGTAAAATAGCTGCAAAAAATTCGGCACTGCAGCCAAGGATAAATATTACACTCACATTACCTTGGGGCACAAAGTAAATGCCACAGGTGAGTAAGCTACTTGCCAATAGCGCGGCTATGAAAAGCTTCTTTCGCCCCATTATTGAAGATAGCTTTGCCGTAGCTAGCGCACCAAAAATGGATACTACCAGAAGAGCAATAAAGAAGTACCCTGTGAGTAGCTCATTTCCCATATAATATTTAAAGTAGTAGGCAATAACGCCGTACTTGATACCGTTAAACATCATGGTTAAAAAACCCATTCCCAACAGTATCAACCAAGGTTTGTTTGATAGTAAGTCGATAATGTCCTGCTGTGAGCGGGTGTTCATAGATTCTGGGCGACGAGTTAACTGTTTAATTGCGATAGAGGTGAAGACCATCACCGCAATAAATATCACGCCAGTTAGTATGTTGCGGAAATAGAAAAAGGCTGTTATCGCTGAAAGTGGAATCAAAATTAATGGCAGCTGTTTAGCCAAATCAGAAAGTTCAGATGACAACGGGCGAGAGCATTGAGGTGATTTTTGTATGGTCACACGCTCCTTTGTGGTGAATACGGTAATGCACATCAACGCTACCAACAAGGCAGCAAATAGCCACATCGTATACTGATAGCCAGTAGCGTCGTTACCTTTTCCTAACCAATCTACTAGCATGGGCAAGCAACCCATAACCACTAAACCACCTAAAAACGCGCCAGCAAAACGAAACCCAGATAGACTTGTTCGTTCCCTATCGTCGGTGGTCATTACTCCCATTAGCGCTGAGTAAGGCACATTATTAACCGTATAAGCCAGTGTAAGTCCGATGTAAGTAAGGTAGGCATAAACAAGCTTGCCAGAGTAAGAAAGTTCTGGAGTAGTAAAACAAAGGATCATAAAAAGGCCGAGAAACGGCGTAGAGCCTAGTATCCATGGCCGAAACTTCCCCATTTTGGTTTGCGTTCTGTCGGCAATCATCCCCATAATGATATCGGTAACGCCGTCTGAAAGACGAACCACGAGGAACAACATAGCAGCGGCGGCCGCAGTAATTCCAAAGGTATCGGTATAGAATACTGCAAGATAGGCGAGCGCGCCTCGCCATACTAAGTTAGCAGCAGCATCGCCCATGCCATAACCTATTTTTTCTTTTATCGTCAGTTTATGGTCCATCGTTTTTTCCAATATTACTATGTTCGACTTGCTAGCAAAGTTTTGTAAGCGTTGGCGCTAAGTTTTGGTGTGCGCTTCTGGGTTTCAAAATCAACGTAAACTAGGCCAAATCGTTTTTCATAACCCTCTGCCCATTCAAAGTTATCCATTAGGCTCCATGCGAAGTAACCACTTACTTCCACTCCTTCTTTGACCGCCTTGTGGACCATATTTAAATGCTCATGGTAATACTTAACACGGTCGACATCGTTAACCTCGCCATTTATTAACTTATCTGCCATAGCAGCGCCGTTCTCAGTAATGAAAATAGGTGGCAGCGTGTACCTTTCATTCAATGACATAAGCAAATCATAAAGTGCTTTTGGATAGATTTCCCACCCAATATCGGTTAGCGGCCCTTGGTGAGGGTGTTCGAAAAATAATGCGTTTTTTTCCTTTGGCACTGAATAGTGTAAACGCGTGTAGAAGTTAACGCCTAAGAAGTCGATAGGCTGGCAAATAATATCCAAATCCCCTGCTTTTATCGGTGGTCTGTCTGCTTCGTCTAGTTCAAATAAGACTTCCGGATAGCTACCTTCCATTACTGGCTGCATATACCACTGATTAATATATTCATCAGCTTTGCGGGTGGCTAATAAGTCTTCTGATTTTTGTGTGGCGGGGTAGCATGGTGTGAAATTCAATACTATACCGGCTTCACTGTTTGGAACGTTTTGTCGAAGTGTTTTAATACCTAAACCATGAGCCAGTAAAATGTGGTGAGCTGCAGTGCGCCCATTCTTCATTCCCGTCCTGCCCGGTGCATGTACGCCAACTTCATACCCGAGATAAGCGCTACAGAATGGTTCATTGAAGGTGGCGTAAGAAAAAACATTTTCACCCAGAGCTCGGGAAATTTTATCTACATAGTTTTGGAACTCATAAGCCGTCTGTCTGTATAGCCATCCGCCTTTGTCCTCTAAATATTGCGGCAGATCCCAATGATAAAGTGTTACGAATGGCTTAATGCCTTTCTCGTTTAGGGCATCAATTAATGTTTTGTAGAAGGCGACGCCTCTAGGGTTTAACTCACCGTTTTGCTTCATAACACGAGGCCAAGAAATAGAGAAGCGGTAAGCATCTACATTAAGGTCTAACAGAATCTCGAAATCTTCTCTCCAACGCGCAATGTGGTCACAGGCCACGTCGCCATTTGAATGATCGGCAATGGCAGAAGGACGCTCACAAAATCTATCCCATATGCACTCTAAGCGATTTTCCACATCTCCTTCTATCTGAAAGCTTGATGTAGCGGTTCCATAAAGAAATGATTGCTTTAACAAAGGACTGTCTGCGGGTAGAGAAATACTGTGCATAATAGATAACCTCTTTTCTTCCTGTGCAAGGGCCATATTGCGCAGGATAGCAGTAAGATGAATTTTTAATAGAGGTGAGTTATAGCACAAATAAAAAACAATTAGAAAGCGCTTTCTCAATAAAGTGTCATTTTTTAGTTAACAGAGTTAGGAGTGGTCAATTATCTGACATGTATAAGAAATAGTGAGATAAAGGTGATTTATTTTATTATGTTAATGATTGTTAATGTTTTTTTGTTTTGGCGTTATTGCTTGTCAGTTTAAAGGAATATACTCGCTGTGAAATTATTGTAAAAAATGTGTTGATCTAATTCTTTTGTTGAATTAATGTTCGGAAAGCGCTTTCTTGTTGAGGGTTTTTCATCCGCTTTTTGAGAAAGCCCTTTCTAGAAGCGCTAAGGTTCAAACACACTTATATAACAGATGAAAGAGAGAGCGATCGTGACACACAAAACACCACACAAAAGTAAAATCGCAACAAGCTTGTCGTTAATACTGGGAACCGCATTAAGCAGTGGCGTTATGTCACCGGTCGCCGCACAAGAAACAGAAAAGGATATCGAAGTCATTCAGGTATCCGGTATCAGAAGCAGTGTACAAGAGTCGATGGGAATAAAACGTGATTCGTCGGGCGTTGTAGATGCCATCTCAGCGGAAGACATCGGCAAGTTTCCAGATACTAACTTAGCTGAATCCCTTCAGCGCATAACAGGTATTTCTATTAGCAGAAATAATGGTGAAGGTAGCCAAGTCACTGCCCGTGGTTTTGGACCTGATTTTAACATGGTCACCCTAAATGGTAGGACCATGCCAGGCTCTGCTTTACCTGGAGGCGGCGGGACGCCAAATTCTCGTGCGTTCGATTTTTCTGACCTTGCTTCTGAAAGTGTGCGGGCTGTGGAAGTGTATAAAACCGGCAGAGCTAGTATTGCAACGGGAGGTATAGGTGCAACGGTTAACATTCGAACTGCGCGCCCGTTCGATGCAGCAGACAACGGTATAATTGCTAGTGTTGGTGCTAAAGCCTTGCACGATACAACGAATCGCGTTGGCGATGACGTTACGCCAGAACTGTCAGGGTTTATTAACTATCTAAACGACGATAATACATTTGGCGTCACATTTACGGGCTCTTTCCAGCAGCGCGACAGTGCAGCGCAAGGTGCATTCGTTAATCAATGGAGAGTAAATCCTTTTGAAGGAACTGTTCCTCAATCTCCCGATCCAGCGAACCCAGACAGTGGTGACCCTGTTGTATTAAATAATGCGCCAGCTATGGGGCAACTGTTTGCTATTCCTTCTGACCTTCGTTATTACATGGCAGACCGAGAGCGTGAAAGAACCAATGCCCAGCTAACGGTCCAATTTGCACCCTCAGAAAAAATGACGGCTACGCTTGATTATACTTATTCGAGACAAGATCTTTATGAAGCGCGTGCTGAACAGTCTATTTGGATGGACGACAGGTATTTCGCTGAGCTAACGTTCGATGATGAAGCGGTTAAAACACCAATATTAATTTCGCAAGAGCGCCGGGATTTGCTTCCTCGTGATTTAGGCTTAGCGCTACAAGAACTTAACCAGGTAAACGAAAATAAATCGATTGGCCTAAACCTAGAGTACTTCGTTAACGATGACTTTACTCTGGTTTTTGACCTTCATAATTCGTCAGCTGAAGGCCGCCCAGATGCCCCTTATGGAACGTGGACAAACTTAGGGCTAGGTGCAAATGTGGTTAAAGGGCAAGGCGTCGACTTTAGCGGTGATTTCCCTGTTATGTTTGTCGATTTCGACGATGCAGCGCGGGATAACTTGAATGGCAACGGCGTGTTAGATCAAGATGACGTAGGCACGTCAATTTTGGATATGAACTTTTCATCGCAAGATACTGAAATTACCCAAGCCCGTCTTGATGGGTCTTACGTAATGGATACTGGAAGTATTAACTTCGGTATAGAGTCGCGCTCTATGGAAAGTACGTCGCTTCAATCGCTAACGCGCCACACCATGGGTAATTGGGGTATAGAAAACCCTGGTGAATTACCTTCGGGCTCGCTAACCCCCCTTGATTTAGCAAGCGAATTTGATGACTTCAATACCGATGGTATGTTTTCGCAAGGTTTTACTGGGAGTGTAGCTGAGATTGGTGCATTTGCAGCGCAGCAGTATGGATTTGACTTAGTTGCTAACAACCCCTTTGCTACCAACAGAACTATTGAAGAAGATATTACCGCCGTCTACTTCGAGCTAGATTTGTCGGGCGAGTTAAACGGAATGGAGTACAACCTGCTTACTGGTGTTCGCTACGAAAATACCGATGTTACTTCAATTGCAAATATTAGTTTGCCCAGCGGTATAGCATGGGAAGGAAATAATGATTTCAATGTACGCTTCGGTAGTGAAATGGAAGACGTTGAAGTGGAAGCCAGCTACGACCATGTGCTTCCTGCGTTAGACTTCGATATTGAAGTGATTGAAAATGTCATTGCTCGATTCTCTTACAGCAAAACAATCGCGCGCCCTACCTATAACAATCTAAGTGCTGCTGCGTCAGTGTCGCCACAAAGTGGACCTACCTTGCTTACCGATAGTATTACTGCAACGGCGAGTTCTGGTAACCCATCTTTGATACCGCTTGAGTCTGATAATTTAGACCTATCTGTTGAGTACTATTTCGATGAAACAAGCTATGTGTCGGTGGGCTTTTACGACAAGCGGGTGAAAAATTTTATAGGTAATGAACAAGTTGAAGAGAACGTATTCGGCCTAAGAGATGTGACAAATGGCCCTCGCGCAGAAGCTGCGCGTGCAGAGTTAGAAACCCGTGGAATACCGGTAAACGATACGTCTCTCTTTAATATGGTTGCTGCCATAGAAAACGGTATTGAATATGACTCATTAACCGATGAACAATTTGAGCAGCAGTTCGATATTCTACCGAACAGCGACGACCCTCTCATCACTTTTATAAACTCAAAGCCAGTTAACAACAAAGCCGCAAATATCTATGGCTTTGAAGTAGCTGCGCAACACTTCTTTGGCGACAGTGGTTTTGGAGTGTTAGCGAACTACACGTCTGTTAAAGGTGATATCGGGTTTGACAATGAAGCGGCCCCCTCTATTACTCAGTTCGCGCTAGTGGGATTAAGCGACACTGCAAACCTAGTGTTAATGTACGAGAAAGACGCGCTGCAAGCTCGTATTGCATACAACTGGCGTGACAAGTTCTTAGACACGACGTCTCAGTATATTAATGAGCCGGGCTATACCGAAGCCTATTCACAAATTGATTTGAGTATCTCTTACGATATAACCGAAGATTTAACAGTGGCCTTCGAAGGTATCAATATTACTGAAGAAAATATTCGCCGACATGGGCGTACCAGCGCAATGCTTTGGAACTTAGACGAGTTTGGTGCAAGGTATGCGCTAAGTGCTAGATATACATTCTAAAAATTGGGGTGTGTTTGCCCGCTATAGCGCTTAGGGTTGCGCTTTAGCGGGCTTTTTTGTCATAGTGCTGTTTGAATAGTATACAAACAGCTTCGGCACGTGACAGAAACTGAGCTTTTCAAGATAGCGTGGTTATCGTCTTATGAGTAATTCACAAAACCAATGCGGCCTACATCGGGTCGTCATTGTTGGAGGTGGTACTGCAGGGTGGCTTGCTGCTGGCGTTCTTGCAGCGAAGCTTAGCGCAAAACACTCGGTTACCCTTGTTGAATCTCCTACTATCTCATCCATCGGCGTTGGTGAAGGTTCATGGCCGTCACTTCGCGATACTCTTTTAGATATTGGCATTAATGAATCTGAGTTTTTGACCCTATGCCAAGGTGCTTTTAAGCAAGGCTCTAGTTTTGTGAATTGGCGTAAAGGCGGACACCGCTATCACCACCCATTCACTATCCCAACGGGCTACAACGAACTTGATATTCATGCTTGTTGGCAAGCTTTTGCGCCCGACATGCCATACGAAGACGCTTTTTCGCTACAATCGACAATGTGTGCAGCAGGCAAGGCGCCCAAACAAATTGCCACGCCTGACTATGCCCATGTGCTTAACTACGGTTACCACTTTGACGCTGCAAAGCTCGCTGATTTATTGAAAAAGCACTGTGTAGACAAGCTGAACGTTGAACACGTTATAGGCCATATTGCTTCGCTCACTTCACATCCAAATGGCGATATTGAAAAAGTAGTAACAGAATGTGGGCGAGAGGTGTTTGGCGATTTGTTTATCGATTGTTCGGGAAGCAGCGGTTTGCTTATTGATAAGCATTTCAAAGTTCCGTGGGTACCCGTTAAGCACGCTATGCTTAACGATAGAGCCATAGCCTTGCAAGTGCCTTACACAGAAAATGATAACGAAATAAAAAGTACCACTGTGGCTACTGCACAAACCTGCGGGTGGACGTGGGATATTGCATTGCAGCATCGGCGAGGTACCGGTCTGGTTTATTCTTCCCAATTCACAAATGAAGAACAGGCAAAGCGGGTCCTTATTGACTATGTTTGTGAACGTTATCCTGGTGCAAAAGAGCACGAACTTGCTTTTCGCACACTCTCTTTTGAGCCGGGCTACAGGTCAAAGTTCTGGGTAAAAAACTGTGTAAGTTTAGGTATGTCTTCGGGTTTTGTTGAGCCGCTAGAAGCATCAGCTATTGCCATGGTTGAGCTTGGCTTACGTATGCTCTGTGAGGCGTTTCCGCATAATAAAGAGCACATGGAAATAGTCAGTAAGCGCTACAACTCGCGTTTTGAATACCGCTGGCAGCGAGTCATCGACTTTTTGAAGCTACATTATGTTCTTAGCGATAGAGAAGAGCCTTATTGGATAGCACAGAGAAGTGATGCTTCAATTCCTGACTCACTCGTTGAGCTGCTTAAACTGTGGAAGTATCAAAGCCCTTCACGCTTAGATCTTATCGAGAACGAAGAGATTTTTCCCTCTGCCAGCTACCAATACGTGTTGTACGGGATGGGCTTTACTACGTTTGGGCCGCCACTACGTTTAAACGAAAAAGATAAGTGTAAAGCACTGCATCTTAGTGAAATGTTGCAACAGACTAAAAAAACCTATTTGCAGGGGCTGCCGACTAATAATGCGCTGCTCAAAGATATTGCAAAGCGCTATTACAATGAGCAGAAACACCTTCACTCGCATACTCAACGTCAGGACAATGGCCACACTTGCGCTTCAAGTGAAAGTGATCGCGCTACAAATTTAAATAACAATTCCTCTTCAGATAAAAAGGACACCTCATATGGCCGTATCGGGTTTAGATAGCAGTAACAATCAAACGCCCGTTAAGAACGTTGTTATTGCAGGTGGCGGTACTGCAGGATGGATGGCGGCCACGGCGTTGGCCCGGCTTTTGGGTAAGTCGATAAAGGTTACGCTAGTCGAATCAAAAGATATTGGTATTGTGGGCGTTGGCGAAGCTACTATTCCGCCGATTAGAACCTTTCATAAGTTGCTAGGTATAGACGAAAAAGCCTTTATGCGCGCTACCCAAGCTACGTTCAAACTGGGTATAGAGTTTGAAAATTGGCGTGAACAAGGTCACAGCTATATCCATTCTTTTGGTATTACCGGAAGAGAGTGTTGGGCTGGCGAGTTTCACCATTTTTGGCTGCGGGCTAAAGAGTACGGATTTGGTGGTGAATTTGGTGATTATTGCCCTGAACTGATTGCCGCTAAGCAGAATAAATTTGCTACATCAGAAGCTATGCCGCTTAACTTTGCTTATCACTTTGACGCCGTCGCCTACGGTCGATTTTTAAAATCGTTAGCTTGCGAAGCTGGGGTAACGCACAAGGAAGGAGACATAGAAAAGGTCGTTGTTTGCCCGCAATCAGGCAACATCCAGTCCCTACAATTAGCAAGCGGTGAAGTGGTAAACGGTGACTTCTTTATCGACTGTACAGGCTTTAAAGGACTGCTTATTGAACAAGCTCTTCATACTGGATACGACGATTGGCAGCACTATTTATTTTGCGATAGAGCAGTAGCCATGCAAACAGAGCTTCCTGCCCCACCTGTGCCATACACCAAAAGTGTGGCGCACGAAGCGGGGTGGCGTTGGCAGATACCGCTTCAAGAGCGCATGGGTAACGGATTGGTATTTTGTAGCCGCTTTATGAGCGATGAGGACGCCATTAATACACTCAAATCGCAGGTAAAAGGTGCGCCAATTAATGAGCCGAGAGTGATTCGCTTTACGCCTGGTAAACGTAGGCGTGGTTGGAATAAAAACTGCGTAGCGCTAGGGCTATCCAGTGGCTTTATTGAGCCACTGGAGTCGACCAGCATTCATTTAATCATGACTGGCCTTATACGCTTAATGCGTTTATTCCCTTTTGATGGTATCACCCAAAGCGCAATCGATGAATACAACAACAAGTTTGATAGCGAAATGTCGGCCATACTCGATTTTATTGTTATGCATTACAAGGTGACACAGCGTGAGGACAGCCCTTTTTGGCAGCAGTGTCAGCGCATGGATATTCCGCCGTCACTCAAACACAAATTAGCTTTGTTTGCCGAGTCTGGCCGCGTGTTTTTAGACGACGGAGACATTTTTCGTGTCGATTCTTGGACGCAAGTATTGATGGGCCAAGGTATGACGCCCAAGCAATATCACCGCGTTGCCGATGAAATGAGTGAACAGTCGCTTAAGCAATTTATGGCGGGTTTAAAGCAGCAGGTGGAAAACCTTGTAGCTAAACTCCCCTCGCACGAGGCCTTCTTAACACAGTATTTAAAATGAATTATTAGGAGCGTTGGTTGTTGGCGACAGGTCGCGTGTTAACAGTGAGCCTAGCAACTCGCTTTTACCATCTCTCAGGTAAATACTGCGTGTAATACAAAGGCATCAAAATATTGGTTTGCTCTAGCGCTGAAGAGCCTTGTGTACCGGTTAACTTAAAAGTTTTGCTTGGATTACATTTTTATCGACATAAATGAACTATCGGGTCAGTTTATGTCGATTTTTTTCTGTTTTTTCGACATGACTTTCTTGTGTGTCGATACACTCGACATATCAACACCCGATCCAAACGACTTACCAAAACCGAGTTTCGAGAAGACGGACATCTGCAAACCGATTTGGACGGGAAAAATAAAAAAGCCCTGTATTTACAAGCAAACAACAGGGCTTTTAAGACGTCTTTGGTCGGGTAGCTTTTTACCCACGAACCTATTCAATATTCTGGATTTGCTCGCGCATCTGCTCAATCAACACCTTAAGTTCAACAGCTGATTGTGTGATGTCAGTGCTGATAGATTTTGAACCTAACGTGTTCGACTCGCGGTTAAACTCTTGCATCATGAAATCTAAACGGCGACCCACCGCCCCACCCTTTTTAAGGATATTGCGCGTTTCTTTGACGTGAGCGTTTAGGCGATCTAGTTCTTCGGCGACATCCACTTTTTGCGCAAGCATGATCATTTCTTGTTCAAAACGGCCTGCATCAAGCTCTACCTTTGCTTCTTCAAAGCGGGTTTGCACTTTTTCTCGCTGCCACACCATAATTTCAGGCATACGCGCGGCGACTTTTTCCGCTTCCACTTCAATAGCATCTAGGCGCTGTGTGATCATACCTTTAAGGGCTTCGCCTTCTGTAGCGCGAGCACTGATAAAGTCGTTTAACGCTTGATCGAACGCTGCCATTACGTCGCCGTGAATGGTATCCATATCAGTTTCTTCTGCAGCAATCACTCCAGGCCAGCGCAAAACATCAAGCGGGTTAACGCCGGTAGACTGACCATGCGACTGCACCCAGTCGGCAGCGTGAAGCACTTGTTTAGCCAACTCTTCGTTTAAGCTTAGCTTGGTTACAGCAGCATCGTTCGCGGTAAAGCGTAGCGCACATTCCACCTTACCTCGGGCTAGCTTTTTACGAAAACGCTCGCGCAAAACCGGCTCTAACGAGCGGAACTGTTCCGGTAAGCGAAAATAGGTTTCTAAAAAGCGTTGGTTAACCGAGCGTATTTCCCATACGGCTGAGCCCCACTCTTTTTTGGTTTCTACGCGCGCAAACGCTGTCATGCTGTAAATCATAAATGTCCTTTAAATTTAACTGAAAGCCTGCAAAAACAACCCGAACGTCGTGTTGTATACGTGAATTTCTACAGCAGGTTTTCTTGTATTTTGTATATTAGCGCACATTTAGGTAATTCAATAAGCAAACATGTAAAGTTCGTTTTTATCGGTCACGGGTAATGCGTTATACTTATGCACAATTTCGTAGCTACATCGAATTTACAGGGTTTGACCGCGAATTGAGCTTTCTATTCCCATATCGCACGAAAAACCTGTAAAGCGCTACCTTTTTTAAGCATTTACGTTGTGGAGAACACTATGCGTCCAAGCGGCAGAACCGCCAGTCAAATTCGCCCTGTTACTATTACTCGCCAGTACACTTGCCATGCAGAAGGCTCTGTTTTAGTAGAGTTTGGCAACACTAAGGTGTTGTGTAATGCGACGGTGGAAGAAGGTGTACCACGCTTTATGAAAGGCCAAGGTAAAGGTTGGGTTACCGCAGAGTACAGCATGCTTCCACGTGCAACCCATACGCGTAGCGGTCGTGAAGCGGCCCGTGGTAAGCAAGGTGGTCGTACGCTAGAGATTCAACGTCTAATTGCGCGCTCACTTCGCGCGGCGATTGATTTAAAACTTCTTGGTGAAAACACCATTACGTTAGACTGCGACGTTATTCAAGCCGATGGCGGTACGCGCACGGCCTCTATTACTGGTGCATGTGTTGCTCTTGTTGATGCGCTTACCTATATGCGTGCAAAAGGCATTATCAAAACTAACCCGCTTAAGCACATGATTGCTGCACTTTCGGTGGGCATTTATGAAGGTACGCCAATCGCTGATCTTGAGTACACTGAAGACTCTGAAGCTGAAACAGACATGAACATAGTGATGACCGAAACCGGTAAACTGATTGAAGTTCAAGGTACTGCTGAGGGTGAACCCTTCTCGTTTGAAGAGCTTGATGAATTATTGAAAATTGGTAAGCATGGCTTACGCGAATTATTCGATATTCAAAAAGCGGCGCTTGCGTAAGCGAGGCAATTAAGCGTATTTAACGCCTACGTATTAGTTAGTAATTAAGAGGTCATCATGAAAGCGTTTCAGCGTGATTTTATCGAGTTTGCCATTGAACGTGGCGTACTAAAATTTGGCGAATTTACTTTAAAGTCTGGCCGCGTTAGCCCTTACTTTTTTAATGCAGGCTTGTTTAATCGCGGCGGCGATTTGGCCAAGCTAGGGCGTTTTTACGCTGATGCGCTAATGGATGCAGGTGTCGAGTTCGATGTACTGTTTGGTCCAGCGTATAAAGGCATTCCTATTGCGACGACTACCGCTGTTGCACTGGCTGATAGCCACAACCTTGACGTACCTTATTGCTTCAACCGTAAAGAAGCAAAGACCCACGGTGAAGGCGGCAATTTAGTTGGCAGCCCACTAGAAGGCAAGGTTATGCTGGTGGATGACGTGATCACAGCGGGTACCGCTATTCGTGAATCGATGACATTAATTGAACAGCAGCAGGCAAGTTTGTCTGGCGTATTGATCGCATTAGACAGACAAGAGCGCGGTAATGGTGAACTGTCAGCTATTCAAGAAGTAGAACGTGATTTTGGCACTCAGGTGATTTCTATCGTATCGCTGGCCGATGTGGTGGCTTATCTGACTGAGAAAGGCGGTTTTGAAAATGAAATCAGTGCCATTAACGCCTACCGT
Organism: Alteromonas sp. AWM4_230; assembly: GCF_056158305.1. Classification (NCBI taxonomy): domain Bacteria; kingdom Pseudomonadati; phylum Pseudomonadota; class Gammaproteobacteria; order Alteromonadales; family Alteromonadaceae; genus Alteromonas; species Alteromonas sp. AWM4_230. The sequence goes on from NZ_JBSWTB010000001.1 coordinate 449,287, forward strand.
GAAAACTATGGCATCTGATTTTGATGGCGCCTTCAGCGCGGCAACTCAGCATTTAGACGCGCTAGGTTTACGTTGCCCTGAGCCAGTGATGATGGTGCGTTTAAATATTCGTAAGCTGGCCGATGGGGAAACCTTATCGGTCACGGCTGACGATCCCTCAACGGCAAGAGATATTCCTAGCTTTTGCCGTTTTATGGACCATACGTTGGTAGCGTCTCAAACAGAGACCTTGCCTTATCAATATGTTATTAAAAAAGGGCGCGCTTAAGCGCCCTTTTATCATTCAAATTTAGGCTCTTAGCGCCTTCCATTTAAATTTCCTACTCTACCTTTCTGTATTTCGCCTCTAACGCACAATAAAGGCCGAACATAACAAAGCCTGCGCCTACTGCGGCAATGAGATAAGGGCCGAAGGGCTGCTTCATCAAGGTTTCTAGTGCTTTTTGTAATCCACCCGCTTGGGATGGGTTACTTAATATGGCGGCAAGGATAAAAAAGCCACCTACTAAGGAATAAACGACCCCTCTTGCGGTATACCCTAGGCGACCCGTTACTTTCACACTCTTTCTAATGCGCTGATTTAAAGCGTGTAGTGAAAATTTCTTTAGAAAGTCAGCAGTGTAAGCATGTTTGAACTGCACAATGGCAAATATGATGATGCAAAGCCCGATCGCGGCTACAAGCCACAGTCCCCACTCGTATTGCATTAGAAATTCACTCACTTTCTTTCCGCTCCCTTGCGATGATGAGCTACTTTGTATTTCTAATAAGGTTTTACCTCCCGCGTAAGCAGCAACAAAATAGAACGAGCCTGATATAAAGAAGAACAGCTTATTTATGATGTGAATGAACCAGCTGTCGTCGTCAGATTTGTCGGTAATAAAAATCTGAAGCCAACGCCAACAGGCATAGCATGCTAAGCCAAGAACTAGAATGCCTAATAAGATCTGCCCGAGTGGTTGCTCTTTAAGTGTAAGAAAGACATTGGACTGAGAGGCTTTTTCACGGTTAAGCGCAGTAAATACAGATGTAAGAATGAAGACACCAAGCATAACGTACATGACTGTTTTGGCGCTATACCCCGCTCTAGCGGTTATCTCTTTCCATTTAGACGAAGGTTCCACGGTGTCCTCTCATAGCTTAATTGCAAAATAAAAACGACTTAGTTATTTATCCTGTATCAAGTTATGTTCCGTTTTGCTCCCGTCTGTATTTTACGCTTGTGAGCTAGCGTTTCAGATTAACGTTCTGAGCTATCTGCAACGGCTTTTAGCAGCAAGTTTTGAAGCGTACGTTTGCTGTGAGCACAATTGCAGTGAACATCTGTCATATGTAGAACTTCACCTTTGAGCATCTTTTGAAGTACAGATGCTCTCACACTTAAAGAGACAAAGCCGTCTTCATTTGGGATTGGTTTCGACATCATCATTTGCTCCTTCAACTGTTTGATTTAATGCAGAGCTACAGAGGCAAGCTGTCTGCTAATTTGAGGTTCGTAGGTTTGCTCTAGCGTGTGCTGAATGGCGGATATAAGCCTACATACAGACGGGTTAGTGGCATGCAAAGGCAATATGGCAATTAGCTGCTGTTGGCACTCCTGCAAAATTGCGTGAGATTCTTGTCTTTTATGCTCTTGAGCAAGTAAAGAAGATAAGTACATGCCCATAGTGCCAAACGCGAGTACATCTTCTTGCACAGCGCTCACTTTTCGAGAGGATGTGGGCTGCAGCGCGTTGAGAATAGCTTTAGCCGCTTCAAAGGCTTGATAACCTAACTCTCTGGCATAATCCAACTTACCCTGTTGATGGGCTTTCTGCGTTTGTGCCTGCATTGCTAAGCGATGCTCTCGTGCGCTTGAAGGGTTTAGCTGTAGCCACTTTCTGTAAACTGGGCATAAACGTTGAACATTCATATAAGCACCTCCTGTTTTTTATAACATTAGTGCAAATAAGAATCATTATCAAATGTAAAGTTCAAAAAATCTATTAGCGTAATTTGAAATGGGGATTTAGGGGGAGCTCAAACGATTTGGTTGATGCTATTTTGATAGCTTTAGCGCCCTCAAATCGAAAGGCTCTTCAATTAGGAGAGCATATTAGACAGCCACCACAGTAAGACTACCACTAGCGTGATAGCAAACACGGCTTTCATCTTGTAGCGTTTTATAAGTTGCTCTGCTTTGTCACCTGCGTAATACACCACTACTGCAAGGCCAAAATAGCGAATAGCGCGGGCAATAACCGTGGCTAAAAGGAATAGCGGGAGTGAGTATTGGGTGGCGCCAGCAGCTAACATGGCCACTTGAAAAGGAATAGGCGCAATGCCTAGCGTCATCACAAACCAGAAGCCTTGATTTTGCATTTGTTGTTTAACGCTGTCGAACTGATCTTGACTAAAGAAGGTATCAATAACCCACTGGCCAACAAGGTCGAGAAGGTAATAGCCAAGGGCATAGCCGAAAACAGCGCCAATCACACAGCCCACGGTAGCCATTAATGCAATTTTCCATAGCGACTCTCGTCTAGCTTGCATTAACGGCACCATAACAGCTTCAAGCGGTATAGGAACAATGGTCGATTCTAAAAATGACGCTAAGGTAATGCCCTTTAACATATGTTTAGAGTCAATAAGCTTTTTGGTTTTGTGCTTAACCTTTTTACCTAGTGCCATGTAACCTCTACCACTTTTATTGTTTTACTGCTTGTAAACTACCCCGTCTTTCATCACAAAAGACACGCTTTCCATAAGTGATATATCGTCAAGCGGGTCGCCTTGAACAGCAACAATATCTGCTAACTTACCTTGTTCTAACGTACCTAAAATGTCGCTTATACCCAGTAAATCTGCGCTATTAACGGTAGCACTAAGAAGTGCGTCAGCGGGTTTCATGCCTGCTTCAACCATTAAAGAAAATTCCTGTGCATTATCGCCATGGGCCGATACACCACTGTCTGTACCAAAAGCAATTTTTACGCCCGCTTTGTGCGCTTGTTCAAAGGTATTTTGAATTAAGGGGCCGATGGCTGCTGCTTTAGGGCGAACCAGCTCAGGAAAGAAACCATCAATCTTGGCTTTATCTGCTACAAACTTCCCAGCCAATATAGTAGGTACATAATAGGTGCCGTGTTTCTTCATTAGCTTGCGAATTTCATTGTCCATGTAGGTACCGTGCTCAATAGAATCTACTCCTGCTTCTATTGCGCGTTTCATGCCTTCTTTACCATGAGCATGCACAGCTACCGTCATGCCGTAATCTTTTGCTGTATCGACAATCGCTTCTAATTCGTCGGTCATAAACTGAGGGTTTTGGCCACTTTTGGCTACGCTTAGTACGCCACCAGTTGCAGTAATTTTGATTAGGTCAGCACCATCTTGATAACGGGCCCGTACTGCTTCGCGGGCTTCCACTTCGCCGTTAACTACACCCTGTTTAGGGCCTACATCTGGTCGAAGCAAGTGAGACATACCATTGCTTGGATCAGCGTGTCCGCCTGTAGTCGCAATAGATTTAGCTACCGTGTAAATACGTGGGCCGGTAGCATAACCTTTCGCAATAGCGTTTCTTAAAGCCACTGTTTCGTTATAGCCATCACCTAGGTTACGCACTGTGGTAAAGCCTGCATCTAGGGTTATTTCTGCGTAGTTTGCTGCACGCAATGCGTAATCGGCTTCATTAAGTGAAAAACGTTCTAAGTAGGTTTGCGGACCGCCGTGTTGCGACGATAAATGAACATGCATATCCATTAGACCGGGCATAACCGTTGAAGCGCTTAAATCTATAACGGTGTCGCCTTTTTGTGGCTTAGCAAACCCTTTCTTTATCTCTGCTATTTTGTTGCCTTCAATAACAATGGTCATTTTTTCTTGAAGTGATTTTGAGGTGCCAGTAAACACTTTTCCCGCGTGTATGAGGGTATCGGCAACCGTAGAAAAAGGTGATGAGATTAGTGCGCTGGTAATCGCAAGGGTGATCAAAGGCTTTTTCATGATGTAGGTCTTCTTTTGATTGTTTTATAGACTACATCGAATGTAATGCACACAAAGAAATAACGCAAAATAAAGTGCTATTAAAGACATGTTGATGGTGACAAATATTTTAATAGTAAGTGCAAGTTACAGAAGCAAAATAGTTGTGCAACACTAGTAGCGTAACCATAAGTTGCTTATCCATCAGTAACGTGAGAATAGAAAACGCGAATTAGGGCGTTTGAAGTATTTCGCCCAATACGAAGGTCGTACCGCTAGATTGAATACTAAATTGCGTATTCGAACCATCCGATGACTCTTCGGCTTGTTCTAACAGCTGATAATAAGTGTTTTGATGTAGCCTTGCCCATAGGTTTCTACGAACGCGAATGTAAGGAATGGGTGTTGCCTGGGGGTCCTGAATAGCTTTTGGTGGAACTCGAAGTTCTAGCTGATCTGCGCACTCTAAGCGAATAACGTCGCCGGTTTGCGTAGTAAACACATAGGTGCTGCCGCTAGCAGATTCACCTTCTTGCTCAACTTCACTCGCCTTGCCGCATTTATTCTTTTCTATATGCCACTGGGTAATGAGAAAGGGCGTGTCTTCAACAGTGATCCCTACCTTTTCGACAGGTGTCACTAAAAAGTACTTATCGCCTTCTCGCTTCAGAACAGAGGCAAAAAGCTCGACCAGGCTTGCCCGACCTATAGGGCTGCCCTCGTAAAACCATCGGCCATCAAGGGCTATCGTCAGATTAATATCACCACAAAAATCTGGATTCCATTGGTCAACGGGGGGCAAAGGGCGCGCTTTTGAAGACGTGCCCTTAAGCTGATGTTGAAACCTAGTTAGATCCACGCTCTTCAACCAAAACTTTCAATTCGCGTAGTTTCGCTTTAATACGACGCATGTTGTCTGGTCCGGTACGCAGTAGCTGCTTTTGCGGCTCACTAAGGCTTTCTAAACGATCGTCTGCATACTTATAAGCTACCGAATCTGTATATACCTCAACAGGAACAGGTACTTCTGGTGTATCAAGTAACTGGTCGATGGCGTTTAGCAATACGCTGTTAAAGTCTTGGTCTGGACTACCAATTTCTGCAAACTTCGCTTGGATATCGTCTTTATAAATACCGTAGATATTAAGCAGCGCTTCATTATCGAACGACTCCAGCATATCTACATAGGGCGTATATCGTTTATAACTTGCAGCATCAATCCACTGTTTTCCCGCTTGAGAATAAACCCGGAAGTTTTGTTCTGGCGGCGTAAGTAGTTGATGGTTTGGCGCCATCTCATCATTCGCGAGATTAGCTACAGAGACAACAAAGCGTTGGATAAGACCTTCGTTAACCAGCATACGGTTTACGGTTTCTTCATTTGCAGAAGAACTTTCAATTAATGACGCTTTGACTGCTGGATCGCTAGTATCTAATGGCTCTGGATCAGGCTCAACGGGCTCTGGAAGTGGCTCAACGTCGTCTTTTTCTTCAAGCTCAACGGTGGGTGCTGGTTGAGTAGGTTCAAAAATCTCTGGCTCTTCCGGTGCTGTGACTTCCGGCTCGGTCACTTCAGGTTCAGGCGTAATGACTGGCTCAGGCTCTTCGTCACTTGGCCAGAAAACTACAGCCAGAATAACGATAAGAAGGATGCCGACAATAATAAAATGTGGGCCTAACGATTTCTTTTCTGACGATTCGCTCATAATGACTCCGCTACAAAAATATCCTTTCGGTAATACTACCAGAGATAACACCCAAAATTAGAAAATCAATCAAGAGAAATGTTCCCTCAAAATTCAAATTCCTTATTCTGAACAGATTTTAACGTTTAAAAGACAGTTTCCGATTTGTTTTCATCCAAAAATTAGTGGGAACTCCCCATTTTTTTGATCTTCCAGTTCGCCATACAATGTAAACGTGAAAGTAATTTTTAAAACAATTGTTTAACATTTGGAGCTTTGTGTACTAATGTGTTGATTAATCATTGAAAAGCAAATGCTAGAGCACTGCTATTTACAGTAATTAACTAACATTTTGAGTCCTTAAGTCCCAGTGTTACCTAAATGTGCCCTTGTAGGATAGTAAGCGTGAGTAAATTCAAATCATATCATCCAAAGTTACACCGAGCCGTTACACGGTACACCGCTATACAATACGTTATTGCACTAGGGATAATGCTTTACCTGTTTTTGAATATGCATAATCTGCCACCGCATCATCAACTAATTACTGTAATAACCGTGGTTGTTATGGGCATACAAAATGGCTTTATCTTGTCGAGAGCAAAAGTTGCACTTGCTGTAGAAGGGCCTCGGTTGCTGGTTTTCCCACTGTTATGGATAGCAACTGGAATGGGGGTAGCTGCTCTTGTGTACACCGTTTTTTCTATTGCTTCGTTGTTGGTTTTAGCCAATGCAGTGCGATATAAAAATCACCGCCCTCCACTTCATCTTGTGAATGAACCTGAAAACCTCGCATAGCGTATAACTGTCATTATCTCGTCCTGAAAATCAATGTACATACAATCAAGCAGGGCGAGCGTAATGCGCACGCTGATTTCATGAGGTAGGAAAATGCATAAGTTTTATTTTCGGGATATTGAAGAGTCGCCGACGGTTATCGATTACTTAGAAGTTCAGTCTTATGAAATGAACGTCTATTTGGTTTATCTGACTATCGATAAACAAAGCGGTATGCTTTACGACAATAAAGACAAGCCAATGCGTTTTTTTAGTGCCGGGCACATTCGTGAAGCGTTCGCTCATTGTCGCGTTCAGCAGGCTGTAATGAAGCACGATACACCGTACGACGAGATGATAGGTAACCCGCCGAAAAGCAAAGAGCAGATGGCCTTACCTTTTAGTATGGAACTGCCCTACTAAACCTTGTTAAGAGCAAAGCCAGTTGCCCGCGGCCTCGCGCATATCCACTTTAGCTTGCAACCGCTTCGCTAACAAAAATAAACCTCCGAGCTTTCTATGTATAAAGAGCGCATCGACCGGCGGTGTGTGCCAAAAGTTATGTTCCATTGTAAGCGCCATTCCTTTTTCGTGAAGTCTTGCGATTAAATCACTTTTCCCAAAGTCATAAGCACCCTCAAAACGAACAGCTTCGCAGGCTTCCATGCCTATAGCTATGACTGCATCAACTTGCATTTTAGAATGACTGTCATCAATAAGCCCGATATTGTATGCAGCTTGCTGCATCAGTGCTTTATCATTGTCTGCGGCGCTCTTAAGTAAAGTTTGGTATTGCTGAGATATATTTTCAGGCACTTCGCGAGTAGCGCCAAAATCTAGCAGCACGATTTCCTTGGTATCAGGTTTAAACTGATAATTGGCTAAGTTAGGGTCGCTTTGCAGCAGCTTAAAGTGGAAAACTTCATTAAAAAACAACGTCATTAACGCTGTCATCACGGCATCTCGAACTTCTTGAGGCTCATCAATTAGCACATCCAAATCTTTCGCCTCGATAAAATCCATGGCTAGTACCGTACTTGTGGTAAGCGGTGCATAGGTCTTTGGAATAATAAACGCGCTTTGTTCTTCCCCTTGGATATCAGCGGCCTCAACTAGGTTGCGGTAACGATTTAGCATATCGGCTTCTCGTTCGTAATCCGCTTCTTGGTGAAGCTGCGCTTTGGCTTCCTGCAACAGCGGGCCTATATCTAATGATTTTGGCACCAAGCCCGTAAGCTTTATAAGTGTTGCTACGTTATCCACATCGCTATCAATACTCTTCTTCACGCCTGGGTACTGTACTTTTACCGCTAACATTTTGCCGTCCATAGTAATAACTTTGTGAACTTGGCCTATGGAAGCTGCGGCAACAGGGGCAAAAGAAAAATAAAGTAAATCGTCTTGCCATTTCTCGCCCCAAGATTGATTCAGCGTTGTTATTAGTTGGTCTTTAGGCATTGGGTCTGCATCATCCCGCAATCGCCTTAAAATAGTGGCGAGTTCTTCGGGTAAAAAGTCTCCCGCATCCATGGAAATGAGTTGCCCTAGCTTCATTGCTGCGCCACGCATACTGGCAAGCTGATCGGCAATATTTGAAATATTCTTTGGTGTTAAAAGCAGCGAAGATCAGGACCGGCTTCTCACCTTTTAGCAGCTGGCCTGCGCCCTGAGAAACCACGTTACCTGCAATCCTACCTGCTAACGTACCTAAACGACCTATACGCGATAAACGAGACGAGGGTACAGCCTTACTTGAACGGGTTGGCGACTCGGAAGATTTAGTCGGCTTCTCTGCCATAGGTTCACTCTGTTTTATTGAAGACGGAAAGGAATATTAATTTTTATGGTTTAAAGCATAGCTTAAAAAGTACTCTGACCCTTTATACATTTAATCCTTTATACATTTAAGTACGATGGCTGGATCGGGTATAAGAGCCATAAATCGCCAAATAACTAAATGAATTGCTTGATAGTAGTGTTGAGATTATAGAATCAGGAAGAGATGTAAAAATAAGATTGAGCACTGCATAAGTGTGCGGATTACACAGTGCTATATATTTAGATGATTTGAGAAATAAATTGGAGCACTAGACCAATGACACTGCCATAAGCAAACCCAGCCCATCCGCTTGCTGCTCTGTGACGCCAAAGCGCAGCACCAAAGAATCCGCACCATAGCATTGCAGAATAAGTTGATATTAGGCCCCCGCCCATGCCTGTATCGGGCAGAAATAGCATTACGATAAATGTCAGTGCCATGGCACCGCTCAACAGCACCCACATGATATTTTTCTTATCTGCGAACGCATTGCTGTTTTTACCCTTTGCTAAATTAGCATCTGGGGTTAGTTCTGCATTTACCTTTTGTTCAGCGCGCTCTGCTGCGTTAGCAGTACGCATTTTTCTAGCGCGGCGCTCACTTCTTGATTGGGTTTTCTTGACCTGTGAAGGCAACGGTGCTGAAGCGCTATCGGTCATGATATACCTCATTAATTAGGTGTCAGTAACGTATTTGTCTACTGATAAGGTAGAGCATGCCTTAAGCTATGACTATAAGACTTCGGTCTCACATCGACATCATGGAGTAAAACTTCTTATACGGAGAGTAAAGAGCGGATCTTTGTGCATTCGATATGGGTATTTGCCAACTCAGTTCGAATCAAAGGGCATTTGAGTCAGGGGTATTCGAATTAGGGAACTAAAAAGTTAGTCATTAAAAAAGCCCACCAGCATTCACCATCGATCAACGATGAAAGCTGGTGGGCTTTTCACAAGTTACTCAGCTAAATATTAGTGATGGTCGCTATTTTGACTTTTAAAGCTCACTTCCAGCAGATTTACGCTATCAGCAAAGGTGAGGGTTTTAATATTGCCCTTGCCTTCTACATTTAGCGTATTCACTTGCTTCGGCCACAAGTCACGCAATGCATCATGACGAATTTTAATGCCTTCTAGCACAGGCGGTTCAGCAGTTTCCTGATAAACCCAAAAGTGCTTACCTTCAACTTCAAAGCCCACGTCAGCAAGTTCTAACGATTCGCCTGCCGCGTTTAAAATCGCAAAGTGATGGGCGACGTAATCGGCAAACTGCTGCTGCGTTTTAACGTCATCCATAATATCTGCATGCTTGTCGAACAAAGCTTTAACCGCGTGCTCAGCATCATGCAAATTAAAGCGGTGCATCACTTCAATATTTTCTGTTCTAGGGTTGAACAGTACCGTTGTAATCGCGGCTTTTATTTGATGCGCTTGAGCAGTCGTGCTGAACGACATTGCGCTAACTAGTAGGGCAGCCGCAATAGCTAACCCACCAACGCTTGCAAGCAGAGCATGAGAGCTCTGCAGCAGGCGGGCTAAAGACAACTTATTCGTCATCTTTATCCTCGTCGTCAGTTTTTAGCTCGGTCTTTGAATCGTGCATAAGGTCGCGGTACTCGTAAGTGTTACGCGGCTTATTCTTATACGCTTCAATACGCGAAGGAATGATACGACGTGGGTAGTGGTTGTTTTCCACATCTACGTCCGCTGTTTCCCAATGCGGGTCAACCGTCACGCTTACCAACTCTTTGTCTTTGTCAGTCACAATAAGCTTGCTAACGGCTTTAGGTGTACGACGCCAGATTTCTGCTGGAATGCGCATTTCTTCTTTCGTACCGTCTTCAAAGGCTAGCTCAAGAATGATCGGCATTACCAAACCACCTTTGTTGCTAAAATCTAGCACATAGTAGTTTTTGTCTTCTTTTACCGCACGTTCAAAGGCTTTACGCTCCCAAGGTTCAAGCTTATCAAGGAATTTCTTGTACTTGTTGCGCTCTTTGTTAGTTACGGTATAGCGGTCGTTTTTGTCGTAGAAGTCACTGATATCTTCAAAGCGGTCTACCCACAGCTTTCTACCTTCTTCTTTATTGCGAATATCGGTAAGTGACTTAGGTTTTTCCATTTCCGCTTCGCGCTCGCGAGCAAAGTCGATATCTGGGTCTTCAGTGTCTAAACGCAGCTTGTGTACGCTGTCTAGGCTAATATCTACGTGGTCTGTGGTATAAAACCAACCGCGCCAGAACCAATCTAGATCTACACCTGAAGCCTCTTCCATAGTGCGGAAGAAATCAGATGGCGTCGGACGTTTAAACATCCAGCGCTGTGCGTATTCTTTAAATGCGAAGTCAAACAGCTCACGACCAAGAATCGTCTCACGAAGAATATTCAGCGCTACTGCTGGCTTGGTGTAAGCATTTGGGCCAAGGCGAAGTACCGAGTCAGACTGCGTCATAATTGGAACCTGCGTCTGAGACTTCATGTAGCCTGTGATATCACGCGGCTCTACACCCCATGGAATCGTAGGGTCCCATTCGCGACCGGCAACGCCATCTAGGAAGCTGTTAAGACCTTCATCCATCCACGTCCACTGACGCTCATCAGAGTTTACTGTCATAGGGAAGTAGATATGGCCCACTTCGTGGATAACTACGCCAATTAGGAAGCGTTTCTCAGCTAGCGAGTAGGTGCGTGAACCGTCATCACGAAGTTCTGTACGCGGGCCGTTAAAGGTGATCATGGGGTATTCCATGCCGCCAACTGGACCATTTACTGATTGGGCTACTGGGTAGGGGTAATCGAAGCTAAAACGGCTGTAAACATCCATAGTGTGGATGATTGACTCTGTTGAATACTTCTGCCAAAGCTCACCACCTTCTTTCGGGTAGAAGGACATTGCCATTACAAGCGGCTGAGTGTCACCACCTTGCTGATAGCCACGTGCATCCCATGCAAACTTACGCGAAGAGGCCCAAGCAAAATCACGTACGTTATCCGCTTTAAAGGTCCAAGTCTTAAGCTTAGAGGTGCCTTCTTTTTCGTTTTCAATCGCTTCTTCTGGCGAAACGATGAATACGATTCGGTCAGCTTTTTCTGCTTTTTTTAGACGATCCCGTTGTGTTTTGGTAAGCACGTCTTTCGGGTTTTGCAGCACACCTGTTGAGGATACGATGTGATCAGCCGGAACCGTGATATCTACTTCGTAGTTACCGAATTCTAGGGTGAACTCACCACGGCCAATGAACTCTTTGTTAGTCCATGCTTCGTAATCGGTGTATGCCGCTAGGCGCGGAAACCACTGGGCTAGCAAGAATATATCATTGCCGCCTTCACGTTCGTCATCTGGGAAGTGCTCGTAACCTGCACGTGCTGAAACCGCATCTTCTTCAACAATATTAAAGGCAAAGTCGATATCAAAGGTTACTTTGCTGCCCGGCTTTAGTGGCTTAGCTAGGTCAACCCGCATTAGGGTACCGACAATGGTGTGGCGTAAGTCATTGCCCGCTTTGTCTTCAACGCGAGAAATGGTGTAGCCCAGCTCGTTGTCGTCAACAAACTGCTGACGGCGCAGTGCACCCATGCTTAATTTAGCGGGCGTATTGCCACTTGCTGCTTGCGTGCCTGGTCCACGGTTACCAATGCCACCGAAAGTGGTAGTAAGCGCAGACATTGAGTCGTCACGAAACTTGTTTTGATCTAGCTGAACCCAAAGGTACTTAAGGGTGTCGGGCGAGTTGTTGTAATACGTAATTTCTTCGCTTGCTTCGATACGGCGCTCGTCTTCAAGTAGCTTTACGTCGATATCGTAATCTACTTGCTGTTGCCAGTATTGATGACCAGGCTCACCAGCGGCGTTGCGATAAACATTGGGAGTAGGAAGTACTTCATCTAGCTGACGGAATTTATCTTCAAAGTCGCCTTTTGTTTGTTTTATAGCGGCGGTACTAGGAAGAGAAATCAGCATAGACAACACTGGCGCTAGCCAGAAAAGGTGTCGTTTTGCGGTGCTCATGCAGGTTCCTTGCAACTTGTAAGTTAGAATTGTTATAAGATAACACTCGCTAGTATATAAGCATGGCACACACAATCCAATTTTTTGACCGTAAACTAACCATGTTTTAACGCAAAAAAACTGTAACAGAACGTTTTGTTATACGCTTTAACTGTCGTATTCTTAAGCTCTTGTTATCTTTTTTCTTCCCCCTATGAACTGTTTTAATTGGCAACGTGCTGTTATAAAAGTTGGCAGTGCCCTTATTGCACCTGAAGGCAATGGGTGTAGCGGACGCTACCTTTTATCTCTTGCTCGATTCATTACCGCAAGCCGAGAGGCTGGCAAAGAAGTAATTTTGGTTTCATCTGGCAGTGTCGCTGCTGGTCGTAGCCAAGTTAAAGTTCGCCACAACGCTTCTATTGCAGAGAAGCAGGCCATGGCTGCGATTGGTCAAAATTTAATGATGGCCAACTGGCAGCGCTTTTTCGACTTTCCTTGTGCACAAGTATTGTTAACGGCGGATGATCTGCGCGATAGAACCCGCTACGTAAATATTAAAAATACATTGCGCGAAATTTTGAATCACAATGCGTTACCTATTGTGAATGAAAACGACACGGTAGCTGTCAACGAACTTAAAGTAGGTGATAACGATAACTTGGGTGCTTACACCGCCCTGGTCGCCCAAGCAGACACCCTCATTATCTGCTCAGATATCGACGGTTTATTTACCGCAGACCCAAGAAAAGACGTCAACGCGACACTCATTCCACAGGTAGATAAAATAGACAGCACCATTTACGGTCTTGCCGGTGGCGCTGGAACTGCGGTAGGAACTGGCGGTATGCGTACGAAAATTGAAGCGGCAGACAAGTGCACCAGTAGTGGTATCCAAACACTTATCGTTAATGGGCGAAAAGGCGAAACCTTCGATGCTTTACTTGAAGGTAAGGTACCAGGGACTTTGTTTACTGCTAGCAGCACACCGGCCAGCGCCAGAAGGCTTTGGCTTACTCACACCCTTAAAACCGCTGGTAGAATAGAAGTAGATATTGGTGCTAAAGAGGCGCTAGTAAGAAAAGGCGCGTCATTGCTGCCGTCGGGTATTGTGAATGTGAGCGGTTCATTTGAACAAGGGGATGCCGTTGAAGTGATGTGCGATGGAGAAATTATCGCTAAAGGTCTTTGCTTGTATAACGCAAAAGACTTAACCCTAATAAAAGGGAAAAAGTCGAAAGAAATCGCCAGTGTGTTAGGTTATGAAACAAGCGATGTTGCCGTTCACCGTGACGATATGGTGCTTTATTCATAGCACTATCATTGAAATACGATATAGCGCTTAGGCGCTATATTTGTTCACTGTTTGGGCAACAACACTTACCCAAATGTATATGCCAAGGATTGTTCATGACTGATATTACACCGACACTTGCCGACTACCCTTATAACGTCACTATTGCCACCCGCTGGCAAGACAATGATGCATATGGTCATATCAACAATGTTGTGTATTACGGTTTCTTTGATACCGCGGTAAACCGCTTTTTGATTGAGAAAGGCAATTTAGATATACATAACGGGCAAACCGTTGCGTATGTGGTAAGCAGTCAGTGCCAATACGTCGCTCCGGCGGCATACCCAGAAGACATTTTTGTGGGGCTACGGGTAATAAAAGTAGGTCGAAGTTCAGTGACCTATGGGTTGTCTGTGTATGCTGGTGATAACAAGCGACGAGTGGCCCATGGTCAATTTGTGCATGTATTTGTAGATAGGAAGACCGATAAAGCTATTCCGATCCCTGTAAACGTGAAAGCGGCGCTAGAATCTATTGTGGAAGTAATGTAGGCCTATCGACAATGACAAAACACGATGCTTTAAACAATAAAACTGAAGGTAACCAAACGCAATCGTCGCGCAACGGTCAAAAAAAACGAGTTGTCTTCCTAGACGCTGAAACAATGGATTTACCCAGCCTTGATACTTCTGTACTCGATAGTCTTTATGCCGACGTCACACTTTATCAGCAGACTCGTGCTGAAGAAGTTGCCGAGCGTATTCGAGCAGCCGATGCGGTTTTAGTCAATAAAGTTGTGCTAAAAGCTGAAGATCTAAAGCAGGCAGAACAGCTTGGTTATATTGGTGTAACGGCTACTGGTACGAACAATATCGACCATGATTACTGTAAACAAGCGGGTGTTACTGTTCAAAATGTAGAGGGCTACGGCACTGATAGTGTGGCGCAGCACGCTTTAACCTTAGCGCTGAACTTGGCTACGAACTTTGTGGCATATCAGCGTGATATGGATAATCAGGCATGGTCCGCTTCTTCTCATTTTTGCTTACTTAATCACCCAGTGATTGAACTTGCAGGTAAACACGCGGTGATTGTGGGTCACGGCGAACTTGGTAAGCGTGTAGAAGCATTGTTCAAAGCTATGGGGATGAAAGTGAGTATTGCTGCTCGCCCCGGTAAACAAGACGACCCTCGCCCTAGCCTTTCGTCCCTTTTGCCCAGTGCTGATGTGATAAGCCTTCATTGCCCACTTACTGAAGATACCGAAAAGCTTATTAACGCAGATACGCTGTCATTGATGCGGCCTACGGCTTTTCTTATCAATACCGCTCGTGGCGGGCTGGTTGATGAAGAGGCGCTTTACCATGCGCTTAAACACAACAAGATTGGTGGTGCAGGCTTAGACGTACTTAGCGTAGAGCCACCGCCCGCTGATCACATATTACTAAAGGAGCCGTTACCTAATTTACTGGTAACGCCACATAATGCTTGGATTGGTAATAGTGCAAGGCAAAAACTGCTTGATAAAGCCCTTGTCCATTTAAAAGATTTTTTGGGTTAAAGCACGGCGATGAATAACGCGACCTTATTTGCTCTGTGCTGCCTGATTTGGGGTTCGACTTGGATAGCAATTACCTATCAAATCGGACACACATCAGAGACGTTTGCCATAGCGCTTCGCTACTTTTTAGCGTCGGCTTGTTTAGGGGCATACTGTGTTATTAAACGTTTACCGCTAAAACTTCCCCTGCACGTTCATGTGAAGATGGCGGCAGTAGGTCTCTTTTTATACAGTTTGAATTACACGCTGCTGTATATTGCACAGGCGCATATTATTAGCGCGCTATTGGCGCTTATGAGTTCCTGCATTATTTATATCAACGTTGTACTTCGCCGTTGGTGGCTAAAAGAGCCCATAAGAAAAGAAGTGGTGGTTGGGGCCACCTTTGGCTTGCTGGGCATTGTGTGTCTATTCGTGCCTGAGTTTTCAAAAGTATCCATGGACGCAGCGCTTGCCACCGGTCTTGCCATCGCGTTTGTCAGCTTTTTCTGTGCCTCAACGGGCAACGTTATTTCCGAGCGTATTCTGACTTCGGGGACGCCTGTTATTCAAATGAATTTCTATGCCATGAGCTACGCCATGGCGCTGCTTTTTATCACCTCGCTGGCTATGCCTGGAGAATTAAAGATACCTACCCACATTGAGTTTTATTTATCACTCGTGTACTTGGCAATATTTGGCTCTGTGTTCGCATTTGGCGCATATATGAAACTGTTAAAGCAGATGGGCGCAGACAAGGCAGCTTACGTTGTGCTGGTCTACCCCATGGTTGCACTGGTTATTTCTACATTTTTTGAAGGTTACACTTGGAGCGTGTTATCAGTACTTGGCGTAGTAATTGTGCTGGTGGGTAACGCCATTGCAATGGGAAAAGTTCCCCGCTTTATGCGTCGCCCACCCGTATCTAGCTAGGGTCTGCTGAGCCCTACTATGCATTAAATCAACACTCCTGATAAGCACGTTTACTTAAGTGCATTGATTTTCTTGTTTAGCTCGTAAGCAGGCTCAGTGACGATGGTTTCAAGGGTTTCAATACGCTTCATTAAAGTTTTAATTTGCGCATCTTTTTCTTCTAAGCGCTGCTGCTGTTTGTCGGTCACGGCTTTTACAAAAGGATTACTGCACTCGCCGTTCATCCAGTCGTTCAATCGCCACTGGAATTTTGCGTCTAAGTAGCTTGCCAAAAGCACAAGCGACGTGATGCTGCCAATTAACAAAACTAAACTTAACGTAGACATAGTGTTTTCCTCATTTAAATTTCAGCATTTAAAGTTGAAGCTTTTTAGGGGAAGTGTCCTCACCGCCCGTTACTTCGTGTTTTATTTCCTGTCTTTGTTGAGTAGTCGTGAGCTGTTCAAAAAAATTACAGCTTCATCGAAAAAAGTTTGTAATAAAAATAGGTGTGGGCAGACTGATAGAAGTAACACAATAAAATAACAACAGTTTTTGCTATTAGGGATGTAACCTTGGGGCAGGGTTTTGAAGATGTTTTTGCGCAATACGGAGCACTACTTGGCCGTGTAGCTAACAGCTATGAGGCAAACGAGGCGATGCAGCAAGAGTTATTGCAAGAAATTGCTATTGCAGTTTGGCAAGGACTGTCTCGCTTTAAAGGCGATAGCAGCGTAAAAACCTATATCTTGAAAATAGCCCACAACCGCGCTGTGACTCACGTAGCAAGTCAAGTGAAGCGTATTGATACTCATCAATACGAACACGATGATACGGGCTCTGACGGGTACGCGAGTAACACGCATTCTCCAGAAGAAATGTCTAGTCACCATCAGTCTTTAGAACGCCTATTGCACGCTGTACGATCCTTGCCACTGCAGCCAAGGCAGGTGCTTACCCTCTCTCTTGAAGGCTTAAGTTACGACGAAATAGCAGACGTATGTGGTCTGACAAAAAACCATGTTGGTGTGATATTAAAACGCGCCAAGCAAAATATCATGCAGGAGCAACCGCATGCATAATTCAGATAAAGAAAATCAAAAGACGCCGCCAATATCAGCAGGTAACGAACAAAACGAGGCCCTATCTGCGCTATGGCAAACTCAGCCAGTTACGACTATCGATGTTGAGGAAGTAAAGTCCAGTTTGCGTAGCGAGCGAATAAAACAGCGTTGGTATATGGTGATAGACTCGCTAGCGTTTGTCCCAGCGATTTATTTTCTTATTAACAGTTGGGATAAATTTACGTTTGTCGCTCACGCAATGTTTATATTTATGCTTATTACTGCTCTTCCCCTGCTTGTCTATCAGCTATGGCTAAGAAGAGTGGCTGCATTTTCAAAAGATACGCAAACCGCTGATCATCTCATTCAGTTGACTAAACAAATTAAAAATAACGTGAAGATTGCCTTCATTACTAAGCACTCAACGTGGACTGCAGTGCTCTTTGGATATGCTTTCTTGTTGGAACGTTATTTTTTCGGTGACCCTGCGCCAGAGAAAATCACCAAGATGACGATAGTTATGACAACACTTAGTATCGGAATGCTAGTGTGGTATGTATGGGCACACAAAAGACAAAAGCGCTTCGAGCGGCAACTCAAAACGCTAGAAAGTATGGCGCAGCAGCGCTAAAAAATAGAGCCTAACTAATCAAAGCATCAACACAGAGCGTTTAGCTGTCCTTGCTAGCACTTGAGGTATCAGCGTTGCTTCTCTGTGATGATTCTGAATTATTATCGGCCTCATCGGTATCATCACTGTCGTCATCAGCGCTATCGCTTTTGCGAGTTCTGTTATCACCTAAAAAGAACTCATAATAGAGGTCTAAGGCAAACTCTGATTGGTCTTCCAGTGTGGTTTGGATTGCCTCTAAATACAGGCTCGGTAGTAACTGATATTTAAGCGCCAAGTCAGGTGGTAGCTGTCGACGTCTCAAGGTGCTATTGGCATCGTTATCTTTTATGCCTACGTCCACATTGTATTCCACCGAGAGCCTGTCATTGATTTGGCCGGTAACAGAAAGCAAGTTTTCATTGGTACTTAGGCTAAAGTCATCAATGCCTAAAGCACTGCCTAACTGGCCAGTAAGGGTTTCTGTGTTCGAAAGCCCAAAGCCCAATAGCAGAGCTGCGTAGTTAGGATCTGCTGAACTGCCTGAATCTGGTCCAGACCCTGTTAATAAGTAAGATAATACGCCCTGCTGGTCCATAGAGGGTTCAGAGAAAAGGTTGATGCTCGGTGCGTCAGCGGCCCCGTCAATACGAATGCCCGCTATAACATCATCGTCGGTTTTCGCCGGGTCTCTTATAGCCTCTACCAGCAACAGCGGTTGGTCGATTGGGCCATTGAACTGTACTTCGCCGGTTTGAATTATTAATTGTTGGCCATAGGCGCTGTAGCGACCGTTTATTATTTGCAGGTCTCCATAGCCAACTAACGCCGGCTGAGTGTTCACGCGTATACCGCCGAACAAGCTAGCTGTAAGGCCAAAGGCTTCAAGCTTTACTTCTTCTGTTTTGTTTTTATCAATATTAACCAGCACAGAAGCATGAACAATATCCAGTGGCTCTTCTTTGTCTGGTTCTCCGCGCAAGTGCACGTCCTTTGATGGTGAAACTGCACTTTCAGGCAGGGACTCTACCTCAATTCGGGCCCACGGAATATTAATATCGCCTGTAACATCGACCTTCTCTTTAGTTGCGGCAACATCAATATTAGGCGATACCTTAAGGCGAATGTTTGGTTGTCTTATTTCAAAGCTGTTGCCCTTTAACTTAAAGTTAGCGCTAGGCTCTGATGACCAGTCGAGTTCACCTTTTAGCGTACCTTTACCTCCACCGAGTATAAAACTGCCATCAAGCGCTGCAGTTTGGTCGCTAAGAACTACTTTCTGATTCCAGTCAGCTAAGGTGACTGGCGTATCTTGAATATCTATTGCGCCGTTAGAAACCGTAAGTTCGCCATTTAGAGATGGGTCATCGACATAACCGCTAAGGGTAATATTACCGTTAAGCACCCCTGTTAAGGTGCGAATAGCGGGAGAAAGAGGTTTCAGTGGCGCTACATCAAGTCCCTCCATTACCAACTTACCTTCCAAAGGTATTTCCTCTTCAAACGGTCGGGTGTTTAACGTAAGTGTTGCATCACCGATATCTTGACTAGAGATCAGTGAAGTAGACTCCAGCAGCCCTTGTTTTATTTTACCGCTAGTTTCAAACGAGTTAATGGTAAGCGTTAATGGTCTGGTTTCACCTAATTGCCACGGGGCTGCACTCATTGACGCGGTAAAAGTGGCGTCAATAGGATCTTGTTGTGAATAGCTGCCTATTGTTTGAATACTCAACGTCGCTTCAGAGGGCGCTGAAACCATGGTCGGCACTAGTTCATTTGCCCACAGCCCCACAGGCAGTGACGTTGCCTTAATATCCCAACTTGCTTTGCTGTCTTGGTAATTCACGTTCGAGATACATAGCTCTCCTTCGCGTCGCGATGTCCAACAGTGCTGGCCTATTTTGGCCGTAACAGGGGCAGTGCCTATATCAAGCGTGAACGGGCTTGATAACACCCATTGCATATTAGCAAGCTCTAGCTGGGTATCGCTTATTTCACCTACCCAGTGATTGTTTGACCATGCGCCTTTAAGGCTGAAGGCGACTTGATTATCGGGCACAGAAAGGTCTAGCCGAGCTTTGTGGTCTTTATAAGTGCCATCTAGTGTTATCTCGCCGCTCAATGGCCCTTGCTGCGCCGCAGACGCATTTAAATTTGGAGATATAGTGATGTCGGATAAATCTAATGTGCCGTTGGCTCGTGGATTTTGCCACGGACCAGAGGCAGATATTTTACCATTTATCGCACCGGATACTTCTGGGTAAAGATTATTTATTGTGTTGGCGTTAATAGTAATATCGGCGTTTAAATGACGCTTGTTTAAGACTTGTGCAATAGCTCGAATAACGTTCTTTTCATTTTCCCCTTCTTGCACAATGTTTACGTTAGTAACGAATAAGTCACTGGGGCCGGCATACACGGCGTTGCCTTTTATTTCTAGTGGTTCACCTTGTAGCACGCCAGATACCTGCATATCTTTAAAGCTCATATGCAGCCCGCCACGCTCTGAGTACTGTAAAATGCTCTCTATCTGGCCGCTTAAGTTCTCAGGTGCGTAAGCGCTGAAACGCTGTGCAGACACGTTTGAAAGCGTGGTTTTTCCCTCCCAAGCAATACTCTCGTTCAGGTAAAGGGTACCTGTATTGACTAAGCTACCTTCTAGCGCCTCAATATTCGCCTGATTGACATAGATATTGTTCTTTTTAAGCACAACATCCAGTGATACAGGCACATTGCCTATGTCTGGCAAGGTTGCTGCACCGGCGCCTTTTAGCAGGTAATCGCCCATAGTGCCTTCAAGTGACAGCGTACCTGCTTTTAACGTGGCGTTTTCCATTGTTGGAATGGGTTGCTCTTGCCACTTTGCAGTAAATTTAATGGGGAGTTCGGTATTAAGAACGTTTGCCGCTAAATTAGCGTCTGCGTTTACAGCCCCCTTTGTGTTGAGAGTAAGGGCCAAGTCATCAAGTGCTCCCGATGCGTTTAAGTTTACGGTAAGGGGAGCATCATCAAGGAGTGTCTTTGCTCTAGCTGCAATGCTTAGCGGGAAGTTCCTACTAAGGGTGGCGCTCGCTTTTGCTTTTACTTCCCCTTGTTCATGTGCGAAGACCATTTCTTCAATGGCAATATCACTGTCTTTGAACTGCGCATCAAGTAGCGAGATCAATGCTATTTGTTGTGTGCTACCAGCTTGTGTAAAGTGTAAATCTTCAACCAATAAAGTACCAAGCGATACGGGAATAGGAGCGGTAATTGTTGGTAATTCAGGTACTTCATAGCTAAGCGAGTAAGAGCTAGGCAAGGTGCTTTCTTCATCTGGAGTCGCTTGCCCTGCTGTTTTATCAGCGCTTTGTTCAAGCGTCTGTTTTGACGTGGAAGACTGAGCTTGAGAAGCCGTATTTGCTGCCGGTGAGTTTGTATTTTGTTCTAACAGGGCTATACGAACCCCTTTCGTGGCTAAACTGTCAAGAGCCAGCGTCTGGTCACCGCTGAAATCCGTAAGCTCTAGCTCCTCAACCTCGACGGTTGTGGTAAGAAGCGTAACGTTAATATTCGCAAGCGCTAGATACCCTACCTCAATAGGGATAGGCAAAGAAAATTCATAGCTATCGTCTGTTTCTTCATCAGTCTCAGGAGCAGCAGCGAGTTGCGTTAATTTGGCATTCTCAAGCGTGAGTTCATTCACGCAGACTTTTGGTTCAAAGAAACAACGCCACGTTATATCAATATAGGCATACTCCGATGACACACGCCACTGCGCGTTCTCCCAGTTTAAATCGCGTATTTCGAGGGTATCGGCGAAACTTCCCTCGATATCATCAATGGAAAGGTTTGTAACAAAGCTATTCGCTATAAGTTTTACCATTGGGCCGCCCAATGGGCTAATAAGTAGCGCGTAAATGGCAACCAATAGCAGTATAGGTGAGAGCAGAATGGCCGAAAGAGTACGTTTTCTCATAGCTCAGGCCCTAAAATGATGTGAATGCGCCAATCATTTCCTTGTTTTGATAGCCCTCTGGCTAAGTATAATCTTACAGGGCCAATAGGTGACAGCCAGTGAACCCCGGGGCCTATACCATAAGCGAGTGAATCGCTTATATCGTTAGCTGCTTTACCCGCGTCTACGAAAGCGGCTATTCGCCAGTTGTCTGCAATTGAGTAAGCGTATTCTATGCTTGATGTGACTAAGTACTTTCCGCCAATAGATTCAAGGTCAAGCTCGCCAGTCTCTGGGTTAATAACATCTGCTTTCGGCGACAAGTCACGAAATTTAAACCCTCTAACGCTTTGGTCTCCTCCAGCGTAAAAGCGAAGTGAAGCTGGTACATCATCGAAAGAATTTGTTTTAATTGCTCCAATTTCGCCGCGTAAAGTTATTCTATGCTTATTAGCGAATGTACGAATTAACATGCCTTCAACGGCAGTTTTAGCATAGTCAATATCTGAGCCAAAACCCTCTTTGCCATATTGAGCCAGCACTTGAACATAGGTGCCGTTGCCAATGTTTAGTTCGTCGTCTTTATCTCGGTAGGTGAGTGAATAGCCCGGTAAAACTAACGAGGTGGTATTTGTATCAAGGTCCCCCTGATCGTAAGTCTCTCTAAGGTAGGTTACTGAATAATCATGTTGCCAAGGCGATCCGTCTTGTTGGGTGTATCTATGTGCTGACAAAGAAAGGGTTTCGCTTTCAAAAGAGGTATTGGCGTACTCAATAAACTGATAGCCCGCTTCGATACTGGCATAGTCACGGGTGATATTTTTCATCGGGATGCGATAGTCGGCGGTAACCGATTGCTCAGGCTCCGAAATAAAAATATCTGATGAAACTGAATGGCCTTTGTCATTTACCCAAGGACGTTCCCAACCCAAACGTACTCGCGGACCTGTATCGGTAGCCGCACCGACCGAGACGTTAAATGCATCGGTAGGCCTGTGTTGAAGCGAGACTTCAACAGGAACCAGTAAACCTTCTGCGTCGCTCACTACTGGCCTTGCTATCACTCGGTTGAAATAGCCCGACTGATTTAAACGTCTGTTAAAGTCGCCTAACACTGAAGATGAATAGGCATCGCCAGTTTTAAAAGGTTTTAGGCGCTCAATAATCGCTTTAGCTTTATCATCACCTACGAATTTGAGTTCCCCAAACTTATATTGAGGCCCGCTTTGCGCAATTAGCAGCACGTTTGCTTGTTTTTCGTCACGTACTAAATCTAAACGTGTTGCTTGCCAGAAATAATCAAAATAACCATTTGAGAGAGCGTAGTTAAACATGGAAGATTTAAACGACTCATAGATGGTCTGATTTAACACATCACCTTCTTTGAGTTTAAGTGAGTTAAAACGCTCTCTAAATGCTTTATCTTCACGACCCGCACCAATGATCTCTCGGGTAACTTTGTTGATAGTAAGAGGAGTATTCAACGCAACCGTTACTGTGACCTTGTCCCCTTCTTGTATGCGTACCTTGGTTTCACTGTTGTAAAAACCATAGGGTTGTACCGCCGTCGCCACCGCTTCTGCCACTTCGTCTTGCCAATAAGGGTCAGTTAAAAGTGCTTTTTCCACATCAAGTCCGCTTAAATGCAGTCGGATGTTGTTACGTAGCTTCCCGTCTTCAACACCTTGAACATCGTAGGTAATTGACTCTTGAGCCAAAGATGTCGTGCACAGCAAGCACAGCTGCACGCACAACAAAGCCTTAGCTAATAAAGAGCATGCTTTGGATGTTTTGCGCACTAATTGTCGGGAAAATAGGCCTTGCAAAGTGGCAAGCCCGCTCCAAGTTGAAGGCATGAAAAGGCTAAATCCTTAAGGTAACGCTGGGCTTAGATGCTTACCGGTTTAGGGTAAAGTCCATATTATATCTGTGGTTAATAGTACCATATCTGTATTTTGTATTCGCAAAGTACGACGAGAGATCAAATTATTGCGTCAATATTGTCTATAGCAATCCGTGCGGGTTGGTTTTTGTACATTCGGTCACAAATTTGTATACTCTAATTAACATAGTTTTGAGGTTTACTCATTAGCTAAGTTCCGCCCATAATAAAAAAATACAAGGGAATGTTATGTCTTATAAAAAGGCTTTCTCACCAGCTACGCTTATTGCCCTACTATTGTTAGCTATTTCGACTACGTTGTGCGCTGAGTCAAATACTCAGAAAAATGCCTACGATGCTTTTAGTAAGCTACCAACCTATTGGACACCATCTTTGTCGCCCGATGGAACAAAAATCGCTTTTGTTCAAAATGTTGAACAAGGAGAGGCGTTTGCCATGCTCGCCACCTTCGACTTGGTAAAGGGTGAAAAGCATTACCTACTTCGCTCTGACAATGAACGTGTAAAGATTAATTGGTACAAGTGGGTGAACAATGAACGTGTCGTGGTGAGTGCGCGCTATGAAACTCGCCGTGGTACCACAAAAGTGCATGACACCCGCTTGTTAAGTATTAAATTCGATGGCGAGGGCGGCGCGTTTAATATGGTTGAATGGGAACGAATTAAGCGTCGGGCCGGTAACCCTAACCACATTCCCCAATTTCAAGATGAGGTTATCGATTGGCTACCTGATGACCCAGATCATGTGCTTATAGCAATCGATGCCGAGGTGCTAGGTTTACCTTCAGTGTATAAAGTCAATGTCAACACTGGAGGGGTAAGTCGCATTATGCGCGGTAAAAAACGCATCAGAGATTGGCTTACCGATCAACAAAGTAACGTCCGAATTGGCGTTTCACTTAATTATGATAGCGGTGAGCGCGAGGTCTTTCTAAAAGAAGAGGATGGCTGGCGAACCTTGTTTGCCTATAACGCCATGACAGAGAAAGGGGAATACCCTGTGGGGTTTGCGAAAGACCCAAATATTCTTTATTACAAAGGCTACAAAGGTGACTACCGCGCACTTTACACCCTAAACCTTAAAACCAATGAGCGAACTGAAGTTTATGCTGATGAAGGGTACGACGTAAACGGTAGTCTTATTTACTCACCGGTCACGCGAGATGCTATCGGTGTGCGTCACGATGGTCGTTTTTATTGGGATGAACGCTATGTTGCACTTCAAAACGGTATCGACCAAGGGCTTCCAGATTATAACAACACGTTAGTTAGTTTCAGTGACGATGAACAAACTTATATTGTTTATTCTGAGTCTGATGTATTGCCTGGTGTGTATTTACTGGGTAATCGCAAGGAAGGCACGCTGAACATGCTATTTGAGCAATACAGCCAAATAGACTCGACGAAACTATCCGAGCATAAACTTATTGAGTATGAAGCCAGAGATGGTATCAAGATTGAAGCATATTTGACGCTCCCTAAGGGGGACGGACCCTTCCCAACCATTATTCATCCTCACGGCGGGCCAGGGGCTCGTGATTTCAGCGGTTTCGACTACTGGACTGCATACTTCACCTCTAAAGGTTACGCGGTGTTGAGGCCAAACTTTAGAGGCTCAAGAGGTTATGGGTATAGTTTTGCGCAAAGCCAAATGAAAGGATGGGGCCTAGCTATGCAAGACGACATCACTGACGCCGCAAGTTGGATGGTAGAAAAGGGATACGCAGAGCAAGATAATATGTGCATAGTGGGAGCAAGCTACGGTGGCTATGCCGCGTTAATGGCAACGGTTAAAACCCCCGAACTATTCCAATGCGCCGTAAGTTTTGCGGGAGTGAGTTCGCTTAAACACGTTATCATTCACTCTCGTCGCTTTCTCAATAATGAGTTTGTTAAAAATCAAATTGGTGACGACTACGATGATTTAGAAGCTCGCTCGCCTTATTACAATGCAAAAGGGATCAAGACGCCTATTCTACTTGTGCATGGCGAAGAAGACCGTATTGTTCCACCTCTTCACAGCCGTTACATGGCTGACGAGCTAGAAGACTACGACA
The DNA here is from genome assembly GCF_056158305.1 of Alteromonas sp. AWM4_230. Lineage (NCBI taxonomy): Bacteria > Pseudomonadati > Pseudomonadota > Gammaproteobacteria > Alteromonadales > Alteromonadaceae > Alteromonas > Alteromonas sp. AWM4_230. The sequence continues at coordinate 474,840 of NZ_JBSWTB010000001.1, forward strand.
AAGTTTTTAAATACGTAGAGCTTGAAAATGGAGACCATAACCTTTCTATTCAGCGCAACCGTCACCTATTTTTTGAAGAAATGGATGTGTTTTTGGACCAATACTTAAAACCGTCTAAGAACGGCGAGGCGGTAGCAGCTAGTCTGTCAGAGGAGTAACACTCGTTAAAGGTGGCAGTATTTACGATAAGATAGCCTGGTTTGACGGCTTTTTAACCAAGTTTCAGGTATACTTACCAAGGCGCGAGGATTTCGCGCCTTTTTTAATTCCCTCACTTTATTTCATATTCGAGACTTTATGCCCCAGACATCTAATGGCGTATCTGATGATACTGCAGTTGTGCAAAAGCCCGCTCTTGGCCTTGTTGAATTTGTTGCTTTGATGGCGACCATGACATCGCTGGTGGCACTTAGCATAGACGCTATGTTGCCCGCACTTATTCAAATTGGCGAATCACTTAATGTGCAAGAGGCGCATCAGACTCATCTGATTGTCACCGTATTCTTTTTAGGGATGGCATTTGGCCAAATGTTCTTTGGCCCCTTTTCAGACAGCCGTGGTCGTCGTCTTACCATTTTAGTGGGGCTGTGTATTTTTGCGTTGGGAACCTTTGTATGCATGCTTGCTACTAACCTGGAAACCATGCTGGTGGGGCGTGTTATTCAAGCGTTTGGGGTGTCTGGCCCTCGCATAGCCTCTATGGCAATTATACGTGACCTATACGTAGGTGATGCCATGGCAAAAGTTATGTCGTTTATCATGATGGTGTTTATCCTAGTGCCTATGTTGGCTCCAATTATTGGCCAAACTGTGATGGAATTGACGTCATGGTTTCACATTTTCACTATGTTCCTCATAGTGGCTACTATGGCGGGGATTTGGTTTTTTTCTCGTCAAGGCGAAACCTTGCCTCGTGCAAAGCGCAGAAAATTCTCGCGGGCACACTTTTTTAAATCATCAAAGTTTATTCTGACCCATCCAGAAGTTATGGGTTATACCTTTGCCATGGGTTGTATCTTCGGGGCGTTTTTGGCGTATTTAAGCGCGTCACAAACCATATTTACCGTGTTTTACAATGTTGGAGAGTGGTTCCCGTATATCTTCGCTACCCTCGCCTTTTCTATCGGGCTTGCTTCTTACTTCAACGGCAAAATGGTAATGCGTTTCGGCATGCGCAAGCTGTGTCGCTTTGCGCTAAAAGGGGTAAATGGGTTTGCGGTGGTGTATTTAGCGCTGCTGTTTGCCTACGATGGTCTACCGCCATTAATTCCAACCGTGGGTGTTATGTTCGTCGGCTTTTTCTTCGTGGGCATTCTGTTTGGCAATTTAAACGCTATGGCAATGCAGCCTCTTGGCGATATGGCTGGTTTAGGTGCCGCAATTATTGGCTGCTTTTCAAGCTTATTCTCTGTGCCCGTTGCCCTTATCGTTGATAGTTTTTTGAATGGAAACTTGATGCCCATTGGTTGGGGCTTTCTTATCTTTTTTGCGCTGGCGTATGCATCAGTTCGCTACGCTGAGCGTGTTCGGGAAGTGGCTGTTTCTTAAAAAGATAAGTGGTTGTTAGTCACTGCTTTGAGTTAGCTAAGCAGTACGCTTTAAAAGGATATGTGACTCACTGACTCACTGAGTTACAGGTATAAAAAAGCCCGACCAAAATGGTCGGGCAAGAGGGCTTAGTTAAGCACCTAACGACAGAAACTGTCCTATCCTATGATGGCTTTCATATCAGTCATGTAGCCACGCAAGGTCTTACCTACCGATTCCACACCGTGTGAGCGGATGGCTTCGTTAATCTCAACAAGGCGTTTGTTCTCTACTTGATTAGAAGCAGCAGTCAAACCCTTACCGATAACGCTGGTATCAATAGCAGGCATAAATTTCTCACGCAAAATTGGAATTGCTGCGTTAGCAAACAAATAGTTTCCGTATTCTGCTGTGTCTGAAATTACCACATTCATTTCATACAAACGCTTACGTGCGATTGTGTTAGAAATTAGCGGTGTTTCATGCAGTGATTCGTAGTACGCAGACTCAGGCAGAATTCCAGCTTCAACCATTACGTCAAACGCAACTTCAACACCACACTTGATCATGGCAACTAGCAAGATGCCGTGGTCAAAGAATTCTTGTTCGCTGATTTCACCTTCGTAAGCAGGTGCGTTTTCAAACGCGGTTTCACCGGTCTCTTCACGCCACTTAAGTAGGTTCGCATCACCATTGGCCCAATCTTCCATCATGGTGCGAGAGAATTCACCGCTGATGATGTCGTCTTGGTGCTTTTCAAATAGCGGACGAAGTAAATCAGTTAACTGCTCAGAAAGCTCAAACGCTTTCACTTTTGCAGGGTTTGATAGACGGTCCATCATGTTAGTTACACCGCCAATCTTAAGTGCTTCAGTAATGGCTTCTAGACCGTACTGAATAAGCGCACCTGCATAACCTGGGTCAATACCATCATCAACCATTTTCTCGAACGCAAGTACTGCTGCAACTTGTTGCATACCACATAAAATGGTTTGCTCACCCATAAGGTCAGATTTAACTTCAGCCACAAATGAAGACTCAAGTACACCTGCGCGGTCACCGCCAGTTGCACTTGCCAGTGCTTTGGCTTGATCCCAACCTTTACCTTCAGGGTCATTTTCTGGATGCACAGCTATTAGTGTTGGTACACCAAAGCCACGCTTATATTCTTCGCGTACTTCTGAGCCTGGGCTTTTCGGCGCACACATAATAACTGTGATGTCGGTACGAATTTGCTGACCTTCTTCAACAATGTTGAAGCCGTGCGAGTAACCTAGCGTTGCACCTTTTTTCATAAGCGGCATAACTGCCTCTACTACACTTGCGTGCTGCTTATCAGGTGTTAGGTTGTAAACTACATCAGCTTCTGGAATAAGCTGCTGATATGTACCAACAGTAAATCCATTGCTTGAAGCGCGTTTGTAAGAGTCGCGTTGCTCATCGATCGCTGCCTGACGCAGCGCATAAGAAACATCTAACCCTGAGTCACGCATATTCAGGCCTTGGTTAAGGCCCTGCGCGCCGCAGCCTACAATGACAATTTTCTTGCCTTTTAAGAACTGACAACCGTCAGCGAATTCATCGCGTGCCATAAAACGGCAGCGGCCAAGCTGGTCTAACTGCTGGCGAAGTGACAGGGTGTTGAAATAATTAGCCATAAAAATTTCCGAACAACATTCATTTTTGTCAATATCAAACACCGACCTTGGCGTTGACAGACCTCGTCTATGACGACTTGGTAGTGAGACTAAAAGATTTCTTTTGTTTTGGAAAATGATATATTTGCAAGATAATATTGCATAAAGTGAAATATATATGGATTTTCGCAGTCTACAGCTCTTTAACCACCTGGCTACCAGTCTTCACTTCGGCGTCACCGCTGAGGCCATGTATGTATCGCCATCTACGTTAAGCCGTGTAATTCAGCGTCTTGAAGACGAGTTGGGCTGCACCTTGTTCAAACGGGATAACCGTAAAGTCGCGCTCACCCATAGCGGGCACAAGTTACTGTCCTTCTCAAAACAAGCGTTAGCTGATTGGCAGCAATTAAAAATTGATTTAAAAGAAGATAGCGATGCACTCCAGGGAGAACTAAGTGTATTTTGCTCGGTTACCGCTAGTCAAAGCCACTTACCCGCTATGCTTAGACAGTTCAGGCAACAGCACCCGGGTGTTGATATACGCCTAATTACCGGCGATCCTGCCCTTGCGATAGAAAAAGTGAAAGGCAAACAGTGCGACTTATCTATTGCTATCTACACCCCTGATATGCCGACAGATTTGCATTTCACTGCTCTTGATAATGTACCTTTGGTACTTATTGCGCCAAAGGAATGGCGACTTACTCAGCTAAACCAGCTGGATTGGACCAAGCATCAGGTGATAATGCCTGAAACAGGGCCAACGCGACGCACTGCCTATCACTGGTTTGCCGAGCACGGTATTCGGCCGAATGTTTATGCCTATGTGGGCGGTAACGAAGCAATTGTAAGCATGGTAGCGCTAGAGTGTGGTGTAGGCTTTGTGCCAAAGGTAGTGCTCGACCATTCCAGTATGGCTAATGCGGTAACCCAAATTCAGGTTGAAGATATCGAGCCTTATGCCCTTGGCCTATGTTGTTTACAAGATAAGCAAAACGAACCGCTTATCAACGCCTTCATGCAGCTAAACTTGCATTCTCGAGGGTAAATTATTTTATTAGTTGCGCTCAGTTAGTACTGAGCTGCTTTATAAGGTTATCGAGAGCACGATAGCCGAGCGCTTCTGCGATATGAGCTCTGGATACGGCAATTTCTTCTTCAAGGTCGGCAATGGTTCTAGCCACTTTTAGCGTGCGGTGAAATACGCGCATAGATAAATTAAGTTGTTTCGCGGCTGCTTGTAAAAAGAGGAGATCTGCGTCATCTAGCAAACAGATGTCGGCAAGTTCACCCGCGTGTAAAGCGCCATTGGGTTTGCCTTGTCGAGACTCTTGTTTTTGCCGTGCAGCTATCACGCTTTCCCGCATGTCATGCAATGAGTCATTAGGTCTATTACCCCGCTCTGGCAAGTCGTAGTCTGGAAGCCTAGGCACCTCGACTTGTATATCTATTCTATCTAGCAGCGGGCCTGACAAACGGTTTAAGTAGTTCAGCTGCTGCTGAGGTGTTAGACGGTTGTCGTCGATATCTCCAGTAGGGCTGGGGTTCATGGCCGCTACGAGTTGAAAATTTGCGGGATACGTTGCACTTCCTGATGCACGGGATAAATGCACGTCACCGGTTTCAAGCGGTTCCCGCAATACATCCAGCGCTTTTCGGCCAAATTCGGGGAGTTCGTCTAAAAACAAGATACCGTTGTGGGCCAGCGAAATTTCACCTGGTACTGGAGTAGAGCCCCCGCCCGTAAGTGCTACGGCAGAACTTGTGTGGTGGGGGGAGCGTAAGTGGCGGGTTAGAAAACGTTCAGCATTTAGCTTTTCGCCTTTCACTGAATGGATAGCAGCGACTTCCAAGGCTTCTTCTTCACTCATATCCGGTAATAGCGACAACATTCGACTGGCAAGCAAGCTTTTACCTGTGCCTGGCGGGCCTACCATCAATAAGTTGTGAGCCCCGCTAGCTGCAATAATTAAGGCCCGTTTAGCCTGCTCTTGGCCGATAATATCGTCCCAACCCGTTGGGGAGTTACATGATGAATGAGAAGTGAAAGGCTGCCCTTTGGCGAGCTTTTTGTTACCCGTAAGGTGTTCATACACAGATAGAAGATCGAATGCGGGAAAGCGTGTGGCGTGGGAAACCAAGGCTGCTTCAACATCGTTATCTCCCGGATACACAAGGGCTATATCTTCGTTCGCTGCCGTCATCACTACAGGAATAAGCCCGTTAACCGGTTTAATCTCACCGTTTAGCGCTAACTCGCCCACAAAGGCAATATTAAGCAGGCTAATATCTGAAATGTAACCCGATGCTGCTAAAATGCCAACGGCAATAGGAAGGTCGAACCGCCCGCCGAACTTTGGAATATCAGCCGGCGCTAAATTAACCGTTATACGTTTGGCAGGAAACTCGAAACCACTGTTAATTAGCGCGCTGCGTACCCGCTCACGGGCTTCTTTCACACTGGTTTCCGCCATACCGACCAGTTGAAAGGCAGGTAGGCCATTAGCCAAGTGGATTTCAACACTTACCTCTGGTGCGGACACTCCCTGCCCTGCAAAGGTTTTAACAACAGCCATTCCCATATTGTGAACACCCTCTCTTCTTACTCACTCATTTTTTGCCTAATTAAAATTTCAAAACTTAGGCGCGGCCAAATAGCCAACGCACTAGGCATAAACTCTAGAGAGAGTGGGATGAAGATGTAACTGTACTAACGACGGGATTTATCGCCAATACTCATCAAACTAGGGCATTGATTGCCTAGCCAGCCAACGAAGGTTAAATGCTAATGTTGATCGTTGTAAAATACAGGTAGCTGCCAATGCCAGCGCATGGCGCCTAGCCTAAACAATACCGTGGTTGCAAGGGCCGCAATACCGCACCATTGGGTAGCCAGGTTAAATTCAAGAGCGATGCCATATACAATACCGCCAGCAATACAGGTCATCGCATAAAGCTCGCCGTTTAGTACCAGCGGTACTTCGCGACAGATTACGTCTCGTAATAACCCCCCAAATACGCCAGTAATGGTGCCCATTGCTACCGCCACTGCCATGCCTGTGTCGTTGGCTAAGGCTTTCTCTATGCCCACGACATTAAAAAGTGCTAGCCCAAAAGCATCGGCGATTAACAGGTAGTGAAAAGGGAAGCGTGGGCTAATTCGCAGCCAAACAATGGGAATAAAGGCGGCAATTAGCGTGGTGTACAAGTAATCGGTATCGGCAATCCAAAACACGGGCACATCTAGCATCACATCTCGCAAGGTACCGCCGCCAATGGCTGTAGCACTGGCAAGCACTACCACGCCAAATCCATCCATGCGTTTTTGATAAGCCATAAGGGTGCCTGAAATTGCACACACGGCAACGCCTGCCAGGTTTAACCAGTGAAACCAATCGAACATGCTTATTACCCTTTTACTACTCTTAAGAACTCGCTATTTCTACCGCAAAAACTTGATCAAACCGTGTGTTTCATGCTATTTCTTTGCCCAATACCAATTCGCGGTTTAGCGCGCATTGCGTTTAGGGGTAAAGCCATAGCCCCTAACGAACAACATTTCATTTTTATAATGCCAAAGGAATACGGCATTGTAAGTCAAAGATATCATATAAAACAAAGCGCTACTGATCTGTAAGCAGTAAGGCTTTGTCGCCCTTCGCTTGAACGACCTAAGATGATTTAATACATCATCAGTATGACATGCAATTTTGAGTAAAACAGCGCGTATTGGAAAACAAGCCAAAGCATTACTGGTTTACCACTGTTTTTAAGTTTCACACAAAGGTCTAGCATTAAACCCTAGCACCTAAAATTAACGGGAAGGATTTATGCCCAAGTTACGTTCTGCAACTACCACACAAGGTAGAAATATGGCCGGTGCTCGTGCGCTATGGCGTGCAACCGGAATGAAAGATTCTGATTTCGGCAAGCCTATTATTGCTATTGCTAATTCATTTACGCAGTTTGTACCTGGGCACGTTCACCTCAAAGATCTTGGTCAGCTAGTAGCGCGCAGCGTGGAAGAAGCCGGTGGTGTCGCCAAAGAATTCAATACGATAGCGGTAGATGACGGTATCGCCATGGGACACAGCGGCATGCTATATAGCTTGCCGTCTCGTGAAATCATTGCTGATGCAGTGGAGTACATGGTGAGCGCACACTGCGCGGATGCCATTGTATGTATTTCTAACTGCGACAAGATCACCCCGGGAATGTTAATGGCGTCTATGCGTTTGAACGTGCCCGTTATATTCGTATCTGGCGGCCCAATGGAAGCGGGTAAAACCAAGCTTTCAGACCAGCTGATTAAACTTGATTTAGTTGACGCCATGGTAGCGGCTGCTGATGAAAAAGTGAGCGATGCAGATACTGACGAAATCGAGCGTTCTGCCTGCCCAACGTGTGGGTCGTGTTCGGGTATGTTTACTGCAAACTCAATGAACTGTTTAACCGAAGCGTTAGGTTTATCACTACCGGGCAATGGCTCTATGCTGGCCACTCACGCCGACCGTGAAGGCTTGTTTAAACAAGCAGGTAAGCAAATTGTTGAGCTTTGTAAGCGTTATTATGGCGATGATGATGAAAGTGTATTGCCACGCAACATTGCTAACTTTAAAGCGTTTGAAAACGCTATGAGCTTAGACATTGCTATGGGTGGCTCAACCAATACCATTTTGCATTTGTTAGCAGCGGCAATGGAAGGTGAAGTGCCTTTCACTATGGATGATATCGACCGCTTGTCTCGCAAAGTACCTCACTTATGTAAAGTAGCGCCGTCCACACCTAAATATCATATGGAAGATGTTCACCGTGCCGGTGGCGTACTAGGTATTTTAAACGAGCTAAATAAAGCGGGCTTACTAAATACCGATGTTAATCACGTCTTAGGCAAACAGCTTACTGAGGTTATCAGCGAGTGGGACATCACTAACCCTGAAAACGAAGATGCGATCACCTTTTTCCGCGCAGGCCCTGCGGGTATTCGCACTACTAAAGCCTTTAGCCAAGATTGTCGCTGGGATGAGGCCGATGCCGATCGTGAAAATGGTTGTATTCGCTCTATCGACAATGCGTTTAGCCAAGAAGGCGGCCTTGCTGTGCTTTATGGCAACTTAGCCGAAGATGGCTGTATTGTTAAAACCGCAGGTGTGGATGAATCCATCCTAAAATTCAACGGTACCGCGCGTATCTACGAGAGCCAAGATGATGCGGTAGCAGGCATATTGGGCGACGAAGTAAAAGCCGGTGACGTCGTGTTTATTCGCTATGAAGGTCCTCGCGGTGGTCCAGGCATGCAGGAAATGCTATATCCAACGTCGTATTTGAAATCGAAGGGGCTGGGTAAGCACTGCGCGCTAGTAACCGACGGGCGTTTCAGTGGTGGTACAAGCGGCTTGTCTATTGGACACTGTTCACCAGAGGCAGCCAGCGGTGGCGGTATTGGCTTAGTTGAAGACGGGGACAAGATTGAAATAGATATCCCTAACAGAAGCATCAACATCGTTATTTCAGATGAAGCACTTGCCGAGCGCCGTGCAAAAATGGAAGCAAGCGATAAGCCCTGGAAACCAAAAGATCGCGTACGCGAAGTGTCTACATCACTTAAGACCTTTGCCGCGCTAGCAACCAGTGCCGACAAAGGTGCAGTGCGCGATGTCAGTAAGTTGGAAGACTTGTAATGGAAAACGAGCACGTTAGCGACCACGAGTATTTAAAAAAGATATTACTCGCTCCCGTTTACGATGTGGCGGTGGCTAGTGAACTTTCTTATATGTCTTTGCTTTCAGCTGAGCTTGGCAATGAGATCTTTTTGAAACGAGAAGATCAGCAGCCAGTGAAAAGCTTTAAGCTGCGCGGAGCCTACAACCGCATCTGCTCATTAAGTGAAGCACAACTGCAAGCTGGCGTTATTGGCGCATCAGCGGGTAATCACGCACAGGGCTTAGCATACAGTGCAAAAATGAAGGGCATTCAAGCGACTATCGTGATGCCCGAAACCACCCCTGATATTAAAGTGGACGCTGTACGTCGTTTCGGTGGTGATAACGTAAATGTAGTCTTGCATGGCACGAGCTTCGACCAGGCAAGCAACCATGCCAAAGCGTTGTGTGATACCCACGGCTATACTTTTGTGCCTCCCTTCGACAACCCCGATGTAATAGCTGGGCAAGGTACTGTTGCACGAGAGCTGTTGGAGCAGAACCCAAATTTGGATATTTTGTTTATTGCTGTTGGCGGTGGCGGCCTAGCCGCGGGAATTGCGGTGTACTTAAAGCAACTCAAACCCAGTATAAAAATTGTAGCGGTTGAGTCAGAAGAGTCGGCCTGTTTTATTAAAGCAAAAGCGCAAGGCGAGCCTACAGAGCTGGAAAGCGTAGGTATTTTCGCCGATGGCGTGGCTGTTAAAGTGATGGGGCAAGAAACTTTTCGCCTGTGTAACCGTTTAGTCGATGAAACCATTACGGTTAGCAATGATGAAATATGCGGGGCTATAAAAGATATCTTCGATGATACCCGCGTTATAGCCGAGCCTGCTGGTGCTCTATCTATAGCGGCGATTCGTAAATATGCTAAGCAACACGACCTTAAAGGTAAAAAGTTAGGCGGTATTTTATGTGGCGCAAATATTAACTTTCATACCTTGCGCTACGTGTCGGAACGCTGTGAATTAGGCGAGCAGAAAGAAGCCGTTTTTGCCGTTAAAATTCCTGAAACTAAAGGCGCGTTTAAACAGTTTTGTGAATGCGTTGGGGCAAAAGCGATTACTGAATTTAACTATCGTTACGCAAGTGAGAGCGAAGCGCATATTTTTGTTGGGGTTAAGCTAAAAGGCGGTCAACAAGAATTTGCGACCCTTCAAAGTGACCTTGAAAGTAAAGGATATGACTGCGTTAACCTAACGGATAACGAGTTAGCTAAGCTTCATGTTCGGCATATGGTAGGCGGTCGCCCGCCAACTATACTCAACGAGCAAGTGTTCAGCTTTGAGTTCCCGGAGCGCCCAGGTGCACTACTGAACTTCTTAAACACGTTAGGTGAGCAGTGGAACATTACTTTATTCCACTATCGTAACCACGGGGCTGCGGAAGGCTTGGTATTGGCTGGTTTTGATATTGCGCCAGAAAGCCGAGATGACTTTAACCAGCATGTTGCCGAGTTAGGCTATAAGGTTGAAGAAGTAACGGATAACCCTGCGTATCGCTTTTTTCTGTCGCAACCAGCATAACGTTTTGTCCGCTATGCACAGCAGCCTTCGATAGCTATACATTCAAAAGCGAAACTTAGTTCGTTTTAAACCTTTTTTCGCTTTGTATTGCTTCACGTTAAGCGCAGGTTTACCGAGGAGCGATACAAAGCGGCACTATTTCAACTTTACTATATCAGCCTCTATGGAGGCCTGGCTGAGTGCCTATTGAAATATAGGTATAAGTTAGGAATACGGCCAATAAAAAACCCATGCGGATGCATGGGTTTTTTTACGCCTTTAACAAAGCGATAGTCTTTGTTGCTTACAACGCTAATTTGCCGAATTAAGCGCAACATTTTCCAAATGCTGAATCATCTCAGGCCATATCAGCGCCATCACGTCAGCCCGCAAGGCTTCACACTCTTCCGAGTATTTTAAGCTGCCGTCTTTTTCTGAATCTAACCAATGATTATCTTTTAATGCGCCGATAAAGCTAGATAATACGTTCTTATCGTAAAACTCAGGAGAGCTTAAGCCATAAAGGGCTGATAAGCGCTCAGCAACTTGTTTACTTTCTCGCTCTAATGCACTGCGGCTAATTACTTTTTCTTTATCGAGAATAGTCAGTACTACGGCATAGCGCTGCAATGTTTCTTGCATACAGCGGCTTAATAACCAAGCAGAATGGAACTGTTTGCAGTGTGCATCTGGGGGGAGAAGCTCACCGTCTTTTTGGCGCAACAGCCCGTTGTCTAACATCGCGGTGATCAGCGCATCAGTATGCGCAAGTGCTTCATCTTGTGTTAGATGCAAAAACAGTTCTTTTTGCAGCAAAGGATAAAGTGCTGCAATGAGTTGGAAAATACTGTTCTTGGTTGCGCCCTTCTTAGCGAAGATAGACGCCATGATAAGGCCGGGTATGGCGAACAAATGCAAAATATTGTTGCGATAATAGGTTAGGTATACAGCAGATTTAGGCTGAGGGCTGATCAAACGTCCGTAATCGTCTTCTTTAACATCAAAACGACCTAATTTTAATGTATCCCGAAGCAATTCTTGTGCTGATGAATCTGGAATAGTGGCGTCATCACTAAAGGGCACTGTTTTGAACAAGTTCATGAAGTCATCCATGGCTTGTTTAAGCTCCATCTCACTCATGGTCTGCCTTTTAGAAGACAGTAAACATAGCGAAGCTAATGCCATGCCGTTAAGTGCCGCAGCGCGGTTAATGCGCGTCATGACGTTGTTAGCCAACTCATTAACGGCAGGTGTTAACCAAGCAGGCTTTTTCTCTGGCTCGGCATCGCGACAGTCGCGCCAGTTCGGCACATGGCTTTCAAGGAACTGATTAAGAGCGATAGGCTCACCAAAGTTCACATATCCATGCCCGTAATTCTTAAGCTTACGAATGGCTGAGAAAACCTGAAGGTTAGACTCTTTTTTCTTCTTTGAGCCTTTAAGCTCGTTCAAATAGCTCTTCACTTCCATCACATTTTCATAGCCAATGTAGACAGGAACAATACTAACTGGGCGGTTAACGCCTTTAAGCATGGCTTGAATTGTCATGGCCAGCATACCGGTTTTCGGTGGAATTAGGCGACCAGTACGGCTGCGTCCACCTTCAGGGTAGTATTTTACAGAGTAACCTTTGTTAAACAGCAGCTCTAAATACTCTCTAAATACCGCGGTATAGAGCTTGTTGCCTGCAAAACTACGACGTAGGAAGAATGCACCTCCTCTGCGAAACATTTTTCCAACAGGCCAGAAGTTAAGGTTGATACCCGCTGCAATGTGAGGCGTTACCATACCTTCGTGATAAATCACGTAAGTTAATAACAGATAATCCATGTGACTGCGGTGGCAAGGCACATAGATAATTTCGTGACCGTTAGCGGCCAGCTCACGTATACGCTCTGCATGACCTACGCTAATGCCGTTGTAAATCTTGTTCCAAATGCGTGTCAGCAATCTGTCACCGAAACGGATAAGCCCTTCACGATAATCTGCAGCAATCTCGGTGATATAGCTTTGAGCCCGCTCTTTGGCCTTTTCGTGTGTGACCTTTTTGCTTTTTGACTCTTCGGCGATCGCACGACGTACGGCATCTGAACCCAATACACTGTTATTGAGTTCTTGTCGCTCTAGCAGCGTAGGGCCAGTCATACTTTGACGTTTACGTTGAAAGTGAGTACTTGCTACGCGTACAAGTTTGTGTGCGATGCTTTGGTCACTACCATGCTGATTTGACATGGCGCGCGCCGAGACAGCTTTAGAATAATTAATAAAGTTATCACGGCCTAAAAACAGCACGATGAAAAGTTTACGTAGCCAGCTCGGTGCAGCGTTATCAGCAATTAGGTCGCTCAACCCTGGGTTACCGCGCCCTGGTGCACGACCCCAGGTTACATAAACAGGAACTACCTGTAGATCGAGGTTTTCGTGGTCTCGGTGCAAATGGAAAAGGTCAGTGAAAACGTCTTCAATGCCCGTATCTTTGGCTGATGAGCGAAAAAGAGGCTGAGTTTTACGTAAAAATAGAGTCGATGAGTACTCTCGACCTGCCAGTGTAAGCGTGTCAGTTGGGCTAGGAAGGCCTAGGTATTTAGTCGACATTCTCAGCGCAAGCTGGTCGGTCACTGAGTTAGTGGGAAGTAGATAAACAATAGGCTTGCTCTTATCTATTCCTAATTCGGTTTCAACGTTAACTGGAATACTGTGAGCTTTAACCAGTAACTTAACAGGATAATGAAATACCGACAGAAGGGCTTTTCGCATCCACGACATGAATTATGTAATCCTATGAAATAAAAACGGGTGAAGTGTAACACAATCGCGTCACAATCTCGCGACGAGCCATTGTTATTGATTTGCTTGTTTTACAGACTCCCTACCTAGCGGTAAGTTCATGAAATTCATAAGCGCCTGTATTTTTATATCTTCGTAACTTTGTTTAGGGTAAGGCTCACTGACCCTTTTAGCAATGCAACATTAGAAGTATTTAAATTGCTATAAGCTTTGATAATTACTACTTTTATAAGGGTTAATGAATGTGAGCATGTAGTAGTGGATGAACAAAACCGGTTAAAGACGATTGATGACTTTTTGCTCAGTGATGAGGTGCCGTTAGATCTTGACGACCTTATGGTTGTGTTAGCAGGGGCATATAAGGTGCCTATCGCGCTAATAGGAATTGTTGGTGAATTTGAAGAAACATTCAAAGCGCGATATGGAACTACACTTTCTAAAGTGAGCCGTGAGCATGCCTTTTGCAGTTGTGTTGTAGAAGAGCGCAAACAAGTTGTTGTTAACAATGCCCACGAGGACCCCAAGTTTAAAGATAATCCATTAGTTACGGGTGAGCCGCACATCTGCTTTTATGCAGGAACTCCCATTGAAATTAATGATGAGATTATTGGTGCTGTCTGTCTTATCGATACTGTTCCTCGAGAAATTGATGCCAAATATCTTGAAGTGCTGAATAGAATTGGAGCGCTTGTTAGCCAGCATATTTCTCTTTCTAAAGAGCATGAAGCACTCAAGCGTGAGCATGGGCTAATAGAAAAGTCCCCTATTGTTCTGGCTACGTGGCGAAATACTACGTCGCTCAAACTGGTTCATATCTCAAAAAATAGTGAGAGTGTGTTGGGTATATCGGCACAAGACTTACTGTGCGGCGCAGTCGAGCTTGGCGATGTTTTAACACAAGACGCTGAGGGCGACTTTACATTTGCCATGCAGGCGCATATGGAGGGCGTGGAAACGCATACCTGTCGTCTTCAAATAGCTACGCCCACACGTACCATTTGGGTAAGTATGATCTCTACGGCGAGTTTCCGTGAAGACGGTATGTTGTCTTCAGTTCAGGCGTTCTTATTTGACACCAGCGATCAGAAATATGTGGAAGACAAGCTCAACAAAACAAACCAGCGCATGCGGCTGTTATTGGAAGCCTCTGAATTGGGCACGTGGGATTGGAATTTGGCCGCTGATGTAAACCAAGTAAACAAGCGTTGGTGTGATATCGTCGGTATGGAATATGAGTACTATGATACCAGCTCTCGCTTTTTCAGGCAGTTAATTCACCCTGCGGACTATGTAAAAGTAGAAAAACAATTAAACGAGCACATCATTGGTAAAAGTAAGGTTTTCAATACCACGTTTCGCATGAAACATACTAACGGCGCGTGGGTTTGGGTTGAAACCTATGGAAAAACCGTCGAATCTGACGTTACGGGTAAGGCTATTCGCGTTGCTGGTATTCATCGCGACATTACGCAGAGAATGGAAAGTGAGCTTCATGAGAAAAAGAAAACCCAACTACTTCAATTTATAAATAAAACCCGTGCCTCTTATCTTCAGAACAACGATTTAACCATGGCCTGCCAAACGGTATTACCCGAGCTTATTGATATCTCGGATAGTCAGTTCGCTTTCATTGGGCAAATGAAAGGTGAAGGCGATGCATCGAAGCTGTTTATTCATGCTATTTCTGAAATAGTCTGGGACAGCAGCAGCTTTACGCAATACAACGAGTACAAAAAGCGAAACTTGTATTTCAGCAGTTTCGATAACCTTTTCGGTACCACAATTCTAACCGGTGAGGTAACGATTAGTAATGCCTCAGGAAGTCATCCAAACTCAAAAGGGGTGCCCCAAGGGCACCCCCGCATTAGTCGATTTTTAGGGCTACCGATTAAGATCAAAGATAGAGTGGTGGGCATGATTGGTTTAGCCAATAAGTTCGAGCCCTACACCTTCGATGATGCTGAGTTTTTGCAACCTCTATTAGATGCATTAGCCGGTCTTTTCTATGCGGTTGAACTGGAAGAATCACGCGCGATAGCTGAGGAGAAGTTGCGTAAGCTGGCCATGACTGACTCGCTAACTGGGCTGTACAATCGACGAGCTTTCGTTGATAAATGCCATCAGCTCTCTGCACAAAGCAATAGAGTGAGCGTAGCGGTAATCGATATAGACCACTTTAAAAAGGTTAACGATACTTATGGACATGATGCAGGAGACCAAGCACTAATTTCGGTAGCCCACCTCATCGAAGAATATTATGTGGAGCCCGATATTGTTTCACGTCTTGGTGGAGAAGAGTTTGCGATAGTAGCAATTTCAGACAACAAAAGAGACGAAGAAAGGCGATTTAACAAACTTCGAGAGGCTGTTGAAAAAACAGAAGTTAAATACAAGAAAGACACGATATTCGTAACAATAAGTATTGGTGCTGTCTTTGCTGAGGATAGCTTGAATCTTGACCTTAGTGTGTTACTTTCCAAAGCGGATAAACTGCTATATACGGCGAAAAAGAATGGCCGAAATCGAGTTATTCTAGAGTAATAAAAACTTTAGGCTGTGCGAGGTTTCACGTATTTGACAGCCTTAAGCCCCCTAGTTTTTATATACTAGGTGCTAGCCCCATGCAGCTTGCTCCATAGTTTCAAGATTTTGCGCTTGTTATTTGCTTTTAGGTGTATATACTTACAGGAACTGTATGAACAGACAGGTCTTTTATGCGCCCACTCACAGCTCGACAAACTGAAGTTTTAGAACTTATTAAAACAACCATGCAAGAAACGGGAATGCCGCCTACGCGCGCGGAAATAGCTCGTCAACTTGGTTTTCGTTCTGCCAACGCAGCAGAAGAACATTTGAAGGCATTGGCGCGTAAGGGCGTAATTGAAATTTTGCCTGGTACCTCGCGTGGTATTAAGTTAAATATCCCCCTCGAGGATACTGCACCAGAAGAAGAAGGCTTGCCTCTAATAGGGCGCGTGGCGGCTGGTGAGCCAATTTTGGCGCAAGAGCATGTAGAATCCCACTACAAGGTCGACCCTGCTTTGTTTCAGCCTCAGGCAGACTTTTTACTTCGTGTAAACGGCATGAGCATGAAGGACATCGGTATCTTGGATGGCGATCTTCTTGCTGTGCATCGCACGACTGATGTCCACAACGGTCAGGTAGTGGTCGCGCGGGTGGATGAAGACGTTACGGTGAAGCGTTTAGAGAAACGCGGTCGTGAAGTTTTACTTCATGCTGAAAACGAAGAGTTTTCGCCAATTAAGGTAGACCTTGCCAGCGAGCCTTTTGCTATTGAAGGTATTGCCGTAGGTGTTATTAGAAACGCCGACTGGATGTAAGGTTTTAGCATCTTCAATCAAAAGCGGCGTATTAGCCGCTTTTTTTATGCCTTTTAGTACCATATTTTAGTTAATTTTCTTAGGTTAGCGTTTGTTAGTATGTCTCAAAACTACGAAATCTGGCATCACCATTGTGCGAAAGATATGCGCTATTTGGCCCGAGAATGAATTGGCTAATACACATTTATTATTTGAAAGTTTGTTTGAAAAATAGGACGAGCGATGTGTTAATTGTTGATTTTATGACCAAATGAAGCTTCATCCTCATCAACACCCCGTTCAAAATGCGCGTTTGATTTTTTAAGCGCCGCGAGCACGCCCAATATCCTCTCCAACAAAATTGTAACGTAAGCCTGCCACAAGAAATGGTTAAAAATTAGCCTCTTCATTAAATTTTTAATAGAAAAGACTAGACGACACGACATTATTGCGCAATTCTTATACAGAGATTAACAAAATAATAACAATGACTCTAAATTTGTTTTACAAGTTGAGGTGATGGGTCAATCGTTCGCAAACCATTTGGTAGGGCAGCGCGCAGAATAATCAGCGTTTTTGGTCTTGCTATTACGGAGGTGCTGAGTGAAACAACTAACGACCGTTTTTGCAAAGTGGTGTTCAATAATACCATTTTTGCTTTTCTCCCCTTTGCTTCTTGCACAAGAAGTTAGTGAAGAAGCCTCTTCGCTTAATTTGAGACGCGGTGCTACCGACATCAGTGGGCAGGTCTATGATCTGCATATGTTGATGTTCTTCATTTGTGTAGGTATCGCGGTTGTAGTTTTTGGCGTGATGTTCGCCTCAATGTATCTGCATAGAAAGTCTCGTGGCGCCAAGCCCGCTAACTTTCATGAGAACGTGAAGGTTGAAATAGCGTGGACCGTTGTACCTTTTCTTATTCTCATCTTTATGGCTGTGCCTGCGGCAAACACGCTTATTGCGATGGAGGACACGTCTGAGCCTGACATGACTGTGCTAGTAACAGGCTCACAGTGGAAGTGGCACTACAAGTACATGGACAGCGACGTAGAATTTTACTCACTGCTTGCTACTCAGCGTGAGCAAATAGAGAACAAATTTCAAAAAACCGACAATTATCTGCTTGAAGTTGACCGTCCGTTAGTTATTCCAACTGGGAAAAAAGTACGTTTTCTTATTACCTCTGACGACGTTATCCATTCGTGGTGGGTCCCGGATTTTGCTGTGAAAAAAGATGCCAACCCGGGCTTTATTAACGAGTCTTGGGCCAAAGTGAATGAGCCTGGTATTTATCGCGGACAGTGCGCAGAGCTTTGTGGAAAAGACCACGGCTATATGCCGGTTGTGGTGATTGCTAAAGAGCCAGCTGAATTTGATAAATGGATGGGTGAACAAGAAGAAATTGTTCGCAAAGCAAAAGAAGAAGAGCAGCGTCTACTTTCTATGAATATGTCTATGGATGAATTGATGAAAGAAGGCGAGCGCGTTTACAACGCTACGTGTGCAGCGTGCCACATGCCAAATGGTGAGGGTTTACCAGGTGTATTCCCAGCACTTAAAGGCAGCAAGATGGCGTTAGAGGATCAGCAAGGTCACATCGACATTGTACTTCATGGTAAGGCGGGTACAGCCATGCAAGCGTTTAGCAAAATGCTGAGCCTTAAAGAAATTGCTGCGGTAGTCACTTACGAGCGCAATGCGTGGGGCAATAACACGGGCGATATGGTGCAGGCCAAAGACGTCAATGCAGTGGCAAACGGAAACTAGGAGCAGACAAATGAGCAAAGCAACTGAAGTTATTTCGCCAGATACCTCTGCGCCTCACAGTGGTCAAGTAAATGGCGATCATCTACATGATGACCATGAACATCACGACCATATTCCTAAGGGAATAACGCGCTGGCTGTTTACCACTAACCACAAAGACATAGGCACACTGTATCTGTGGTTTGCCTTCATCATGTTTTTGGTTGGCGGCGCAATGGCCATGGTTATTCGCGCTGAATTGTTCCAACCTGGCTTGCAAATTGTTGAGCCAAACTTCTTTAACCAAATGACCACGGTGCATGGGCTTATCATGGTGTTTGGTGCTGTAATGCCTGCCTTTACAGGGCTCGCAAACTGGCTCATCCCCATGATGATCGGCGCCCCAGATATGGCATTGCCGCGCATGAATAACTGGAGCTTTTGGATTTTACCTGGCGCTTTTTTAATTCTGCTTAGCTCGCTATTTATGGAAGGTGGCGGCCCTGCCTTCGGTTGGACTTTTTATGCGCCGCTCTCAACAACCTACAGTGGCGATTCGACAGCATTGTTTGTGTTCTCTGTTCACATTATGGGTATCTCATCCATTATGGGTGCGATTAACGTGATAGTGACCATCTTTAATATGCGTGCGCCAGGCATGACTTGGATGAAAATGCCGCTATTTGTATGGACGTGGCTTATTACAGCGTTCTTGCTGATTGCGGTAATGCCAGTGCTTGCTGGCGCGGTGACCATGGTATTGACAGACAAGTTTTTCGGAACCAGCTTCTTTGATGCTGCAGGTGGTGGCGACCCGGTGATGTTCCAGCATATTTTCTGGTTCTTCGGGCATCCTGAAGTCTACATTATGATCTTGCCCGCTTTCGGCATTATTTCTCAAATTGTCCCTACCTTTTCTAGAAAACAACTGTTTGGCTATGCCTCTATGGTTTACGCCACGGCGTCTATCGCACTGCTTTCTTTTGTAGTTTGGGCTCACCATATGTTTACCACGGGCATGCCGGTGTACATGGAAATGTTCTTCATGTTTGCCACCATGCTTATCTCGGTACCAACTGGGGTAAAAGTGTTTAACTGGGTAGCGACCATGTGGCGTGGTTCACTAAGCTTTGAAATGCCAATGATGTTCGCTATTGCTTTTATCGTGCTGTTTACCATTGGTGGACTATCTGGACTAATGCTGGCGATAACACCTGTGGACTTCCAGTACCACGATACCTACTTTGTTGTGGCTCACTTTCACTATGTTCTGGTAACAGGGGCGGTCTTTTCAATTATGGCGGCCGTGTATTACTGGCTGCCTAAATGGACAGGCAAAATGTACGACACTACTTTGGCTAAATGGCATTTCTGGTGTTCTTTAGTATCGGTAAATGTCTTGTTCTTCCCTATGCACTTTGTGGGTTTGGCAGGTATGCCACGCCGTATTCCTGACTATGCATTACAGTTCGCTGATTTCAATAAATGGATAAGTTTGGGTGGTTTTGCATTCGGTTTATCTCAGCTTATCTTTCTTGCCCTGCTTATTAAGGCGTGCAAAAAGCAAGGTGAGCCGGTATCAGCGCAAGTTTGGGACGGCGCAGAAGGATTGGAATGGGAAATTCCATCCCCCGCTCCTTATCACACGTTTGAAACTCCGCCTGTCGTCAAGTAATGATAGGTGGGATTTGTGAATTGACCATTCTTGTAAAGCGCTAAACTGCAGCGGTAAGGATGGTATTCACATATTGCTGACGGTGGAGTAGATAAGCGGCTAAAAAAGCGTTTACCAAGCTTCACTTTTGGAGTTACCCGGAGGTTGCGTGATGTCACAGCAAAGTGCAAATAACAAAATGGTTATCAAGCTTGTTGCTATTGTCATAGGCATGTTTGGTTTTGGCTTCGCTTTGGTTCCCTTGTATGACGTATTCTGTGACGTAGCGGGAATTAATGGCAAAACCGAGAACACGGCAGCCGTTTACCAATCAGTTGAGATTGATGAATCGCGAGAAGTGACCGTAGAATTTATTACTCGCACAAATACCGGTATGCCGTGGGAGTTTCGCGCTGAAACCAAGCGTGTGAAAGTGCACCCCGGCGAGCTAAACACGGTATCGTTTTATGTGAGAAATCCTGCATCAAGCAATATCGTCGCTCAGGCCATTCCTTCTGTATCTCCCGGAACAGCAGCACTCTATCTGAATAAAACGGAATGCTTCTGCTTCAATCAGCAGCCACTTGATGCGGGGAGTGAGGCCTATATGCCTATGCAGTTCTACGTAGACCCGCAGCTTCCTGAAGATATAACCTTTTTTACCTTGCAGTACACACTCTATGACGTCACAGCGCGAGCCAGTGACCTAACGACAACACCGAATCCCTTTATGGCTTCGACACCATCAACTGGCGAATAAGCAGAAGGGATAAGGAGAAGAAAATGCAAACCGAAGTACAGAATCACGAATACCAAAAATACTATGTACCAGCGCAAAGCCCATGGCCCATTGTAGGGGCCGTCGCTCTATTTCTTATAGCTGTAGGTGCAGGCAACTATGTGGTGCAGGCGACCAAAGGCGAAACCGGCTATGGCGGTCATATCCTTTTAGCGGGAATAGCCGTATTGCTGATTATGCTAGTGGGCTGGTTTAAAAACCAAATTGATGAGTCTATGGCTGGGCTTTACAGCGACCAGCTAGGACGTTCATACCGCCAAGGCATGAGCTGGTTTATTTTCTCTGAAGTAATGTTTTTCGCCGCGTTTTTCGGTGCGCTTTACTACGCACGGTTTATCTCGGTTCCATGGCTTGGTGGCGCATCGAATAACGCTATGACCAATGAAGTCTTATGGCCGACTTTTGAGGCAATCTGGCCGCTGGTATCAACGCCAGGCGGCACAACCACACAAGAAATGAGTGCTGCGGGTTTACCCACAATCAACACTGTTATCTTGCTTATCTCATCAATCACACTGCACTTCGCTCATGTGGGTCTAGAGCAAAACAAACGCAAGCAGTTGACCCTTATGCTAGGCATTACCATTTTACTCGGGTGTGGGTTCCTGTTTTTACAGGTGGAAGAGTACATTCATGCCTATCGCGACTTGGGGCTTACGCTTCAGTCAGGCATTTATGGCAACACCTTCTTTATGCTTACAGGGTTTCACGGTATGCATGTGACCCTCGGTACCATCATTCTTATTGTATTGTTTTTTAGAGTGTTAAAGGGGCACTTCACACCAGAAAACCACTTCGCTTTTCAGGCGGGAAGCTGGTATTGGCACTTTGTAGATGTAGTGTGGGTCATGCTCTATCTCTTCGTTTACGTGCTTTAGAAACAACACCCCAAACTCAATAAGGCCTTGGGTTTGGGGTAATTAAACCGGTACCAATAGCAATAAGAATAATAATAACAATGACGGCAGAAGTGAGCACTCGTCGACCAATATATTTACTCATTGGCCCCTTAGATGTGTCGTTTTTTATCATGATGCGCATCGCCATGAACAGATTAACAATCATGTACAGTACCAACGCAACAAGGACTATTTTTATCAACATACTCACCTCAGTTTTTATTCTCATTTTGCAGGGTGCGAGATAATCATGCTTTTTCGCACTCGCCACGTTATTCCTTGGTTACTCACAGGCTTTAGTGTGGCGATTATGTGCGGGTTAGGTTACTGGCAACTTGATCGCATGGTTCAAAAGCAACAACGTTTAGCTAGCATAGCGCAAAAGCAAAGTAATGGAACCTTGAGTTTAGAAGAGGCGCTGAACCACACAGATCCGAGAGATATCACCGTTTCTTTCAGTGGTTCCTTAGATGCAAATCACGTATTGCTTTTAGATAACCAGATTTACAATCAACGGGTAGGGTTTGACGTGATAGCGCCGGTATATACCAATGCCGGTTGGCTTTTAGTGAACTTTGGCTGGGTGCCCGCACCAGATTTAACTCGCACCTTGCCAGATATAAGTTTTACGAGCGAAATTCGCGATTTTACCGGTGTCGTCAGTGTTCCGGGTAATAACCCTTTAGTTAAAGAAACCAACATGGCCTTGGCGCAAAGCCCTGCGCTTGTTCAGCACATCGAATTTCCCGAATTAAACGACGCCTTAGAGCGACATTTTTTACCTTTTGTTCTCCAGCTTACTACGCCTGACCCAGCGTTTATTCGCGAACATCAGGCCGTTGTAATGTCTCCCGAAAAGCACCTGGGTTATGCCGTTCAGTGGTTTGGTTTAGCCATTGCCGCTGCGGCTATAGGTGGTTTTGCAATTAATAAGAAAGGACGTAGTTATGAGTAATGCTGCTTCGAAAAAAACGTTAATTATCATGGTAGCTGTGTTTGTTTTGCCTGTCGTCATGGCGAAGCTTGCACTTGACAACGATTGGTTTACCAAAGGCGCTACTAATAAAGGTCAGCTGCTTGCGCCAACAATCGACATGAGTGCACTTTTGAAAGATGCAGAGCCTAAGTGGCGTTTACTTTACGTCATGCCGAATGAGTGCGATGCAGTGTGTGAAAACGCACTATTTAGCATTAACCAAGTATGGCTTGCTTTAGGTAAAGAGTCTGATCGCGCCCAAGCCGTGGTCGTAACAAGCGATTCAAGTGATCAAGTCGCGATAGCAGCCTTAGCGGACTACCCCTTTGTAGAAACCTTGCCGGTTACCACGCCAACCGCCCTCGCCTCTAGCAGTGTTTATATCGTCGATACTCAAAATAACGCCATGCTCTTTTACGAAATTAAAGACGATAGAAAAGACGCGGTGATGGAAAGCCGTAACATGCTGGCGGACATGAGAAAGCTATTAAAGCTATCACGCATAGGATAAACGCCATGAAAAAGTTAACCCTATTCAGTATATTTTTAGCTGCTGTTGTTATCATTTTAGGTGCCTATACCCGTTTGACCGATGCCGGATTAGGCTGCCCGGATTGGCCTGGGTGTTACGGAAACTTAACCGTCCCCTTAAGTGAAGAAAAGGTAGCACAGGCAAACGCCGCCTACCCTGAGCGTCCGGTAGAAGCATTTAAGGCGTGGAATGAGATGATTCACCGCTACTTTGCAGGAACGTTAGGGCTATGTGTACTGGCTATTGCCATTATTGCTGTTCGGCAGCGCGACAAAGGCACGCCCGTTAAATTACCACTGTTACTGCTGGGGCTTATTATCTTCCAGGCTGCACTTGGTATGTGGACAGTGACGCTCAACCTGCTTCCCGTTGTTGTAATGGGGCATTTGTTAGGAGGCTTCTCCGTAATATCCTGCCTATTTATTCTCTATCTTCGCTTGCGCAATACCGCAGGCGGTGCACCGAAAACTAAACAAGCGCCCATAGCGTCAGCTATGCATGTTCAGGGCATTGTCGACTTACCTAAAGCTAGAGCCTTTCAGCGAAACCTCAAATTTTTCGCCTTTATTGGACTCGGCGTACTTGTTACGCAGATTGCTCTGGGAGGGTGGACTTCGGCAAATTATGCGGCCTTAGCTTGTACGGAAATGCCGGTTTGTGAAAGCGGTTGGCAGGAACGAATTGATTTGGCAGGCGCATTCAGTGTGCCTGATGCAGACAACTATGAATTCGGTGCTCACGATTACGGCGAGCGAGTCACTATGCACATAGTGCATAGGTTCGGTGCGGTCATTACGTTTTTATACTTGCTAGCACTGGGTATCAGTGTGTTGGTAAGCCGCCATACCTCAAGTAAACAAAAATATGTGAGCGCGTTTATGTTGGTAGCCTTGTGTACGCAGGTGGCATTAGGGCTTAGCAACATTATCTTTATGCTGCCATTGGCTGTCGCTGTAATGCATAACGCAGTAGCAGCCGTGTTACTTCTTTCCCTACTCAACCTCATTTTTACCGTATTTCTGGCACTAGAAAACGATAACGTCTTTGGTACAGAAAAACGAAGAACAGACTCATTCTCAGGCTCGAAACCACTGCAGGGGGCAGGTGCATTTAGCATACATGAAGCGCCTTTGCAGGGCCCATTTAACGCGTCAACGTCTTCTCATATTCTCCCTAAAGCTCCAGGAGGTTTCCATGGCTAAATCGGTCTCTTTACATGCGCGTACTTCACGCAAGCACAATGTAGTCACGTGGCGAGATTACTATGAAATGACTAAGCCTAATGTCGTCATGTTGTTGCTGTTAACCGCGTTAGTGGGAATGTGCTTAGCTACGCCTACTTGGGTAAACGCAACTGTGCTCATCTGCGGCTTATTGGGTATTGGTATGTTGTCTGCGTCTGCTGCCGTTATTAATCACGTTGTCGACCATAAAATAGACAGCGTCATGGCACGTACGTTTAATCGGCCTGTCGCGAAAGGCAAAGTCAGTATAAACAACGCGCTGTGGTTTGCCGGTATCTTAGGTGTGGTAGGATTCGTGGTGTTGGCCTTATTTGTAAATATGTTAACCGCGTGGTTAACCCTAGCAAGTTTAGTGGGCTACGCGTTTATCTACACTATGTACTTAAAGCGAGCGACACCGCAAAATATCGTGATTGGCGGTTTGGCGGGTGCCGCGCCGCCACTTTTAGGCTGGACGGCAGTAACCGGTGAAATACATGCACATGCACTACTTTTGGTCCTGATTATCTTTACTTGGACCCCACCCCATTTTTGGGCCCTCGCCATTCATAGAGAAAAAGACTATGCCAAAGCGAAGGTGCCTATGCTGCCAGTAACCCATGGTGTGTCTTTTACGAAAACTTCAGTATTGTTATATACAGTGTTGCTAGGACTTGTGTGCCTGCTTCCCTACCTTACAGGTATGAGTGACCTCATTTATTTAATTGGCTCAAGCATGCTTAACATTGGATTTTTATATTATGCTTTAAAGCTAAAATTTGATGCACAGCCTCAAACAGCAATGAAAACTTTTAGGTTCTCTATTATTCATCTCATGGTATTGTTTGTAGTATTACTCTTAGATCACTACATTCCATTGAGTTTATGAACCAACGAACTATTGTCGGCCTTGTAGCATTTTTAGCGTTGTGTGCGGGCATTGTCGGGGCGCTTTATATCGCGCCTCCAAGTGTTGAAAGTCAGCCTGAATACTTTCAAACCTACCCTGAGCCAAGAGCATTATCACCTTTCACACTAACGTCACATGAAGGTGACGTATTCGATAATTCCTCGCTCAAAGGCCAATGGAGCTTAGTATTTGTGGGCTATACATTTTGCCCAGATATTTGCCCCACGACCATGGCCGAGTTAAACGAAATATACTCTGAACTAAAGGCATTAAATACTGTCGAACCAATTCGAGTTGTATTTGTATCCGTTGATCCGAATCGCGATTCAATAGAAAGACTTTCAGAGTATGTGAGCTATTTTAATGAGGAGTTCATCGCCGTTACCGGAGAGCACAAAGCGCTATTCCCGTTCGTACGTAATTTAGGGATGATGTATGCTATTGCTGAAAGTACCGATAACCCCAACTATTTAGTTGATCACAGTGCATCTGTTGTACTTGTCGACCCTGAAGCCAGGGTGATAGGAAGATTCAAACCAAAAAGAGAGCCAGGAAAGCTATCGATAAGTGATTCTCAGCAAATATTGGCAGATATGCCGATAATTACCTCGAAGCAGTAGTATGGAAATAGAAATTAGGCAAGGTGTGGCATCTGATGCCGCGCAAACTACGCCGCTCATATTGAACGCGGCGCAGTCATTATTAACGTCTATTTTTGGACATAATAAGAATAAAACAGCCGATGGCTACCTTGCTCATGCTTGGGAACTAGGCGGCGGTCAGTATGGCTTCAACAATCATTGGGTGGCATGCAGTGGTGATGAAGTGCTAGGTGTGGTAACTGCTTGGCATAGCAAACTGGGTGCCGCATTTGATAGAGCAACCCTAGACAGCATTACGTCATACTTTACGCTTGATGAAGCTATGACAGTACTCATGCGTAACCAAACAGTAGCGGTAAACCTTACGCCCCCCACCAATACTGAACTAATGATTGGACACCTTTCCGTTGAAGAAAGCGCCCGACGAACCGGGGTGGGCTCTATGCTGATGGATGCTATGCAGGTGCGAGCGGAAAAACTCAAGAAACGTAAGCTTGTGCTCGATGTTGAAGTATCGAACGTGTCGGCTATCCGTTTTTATCAACACCATGACTTCGTGGAAGAGTCTATTAATAAAGGCTTTATCCGCTTTGCTCGTCCAGTTTAGGTAAACGTTTCCTTATGTAAGCGCGAGTTCATTGACGCGAACTCGCGCGAGCCCCACATCAGGCTAATTCCAAGTCAAAATTTTTAATTTACTTAGTCAGGATAATTGCCATTTTCATCCGCCACAAAGAAGGGCGTTGAGTACCAATAATAGCGACCAGCTTGAGTATTGGATGGTGCTGTACAGTTCACCCGTGAGCGGCCTACCGGGAGCGTCTTATCTAAGGTGAACGAAAGCACCTTACCTTCAAGGTCTGTCTCGATGGTATCGCCCCCAAAAAAACAATTAACCTGAGTAAGACGCACATCGTCACTGTCTATAGTCAAGCTTATGGGTGAAGACAAGGTTCGTGTCGTCATGCGAGGGTTTTCATGTGAACTGTGCGTTACTGGCATAGCAAGGCTATTAAGCTTGGTCTTGAGCGTTGCCAAATTTGCGTAAGGACCTGCAGCTGGAAACCGTGGAAGGGCTTGCATGTCGCTAGATGGGCCTACAGCCCCAGAGTGCTGTCCAAATCCAACATAACCTTCAGTTTTGAGCTTATTAGTAAGCGCGGTGTTGTACTCGCCAAACGGGTACGCTAGATATTTAAGGCTTATATTTAGCTTGTCTTCTATCTTCTTTTCAGCACTTTCTACGTTTTCCCACACTTTTTCCAGCCATGCGCGCTCCCCCATCGCTTGCTCACCGTTTAGCATATGAAGGTGATCTAGCGTATGGTTGGCAAAAGTAACGCCGTTGTTGTGCATGGCAATTACTTGCTCCCAGGTTAGCTGCTTCGGGCCTACGCCAATTTCATCGGGATTGATAAACACTGTGTATGGAAAGCCAAGGTCAGCCAGAATAGGATGAGCATTGTGTAAGATATTCGCGTAACCATCGTCAAACGTGATAGCCACTGCTTTTTCGGGCAGTGTTTTATTGTGTTGTATTGCTTCAACAACGTCCTGTAGCGAAACAACTGTGTGGTGTTTGTCCAAGTATTCCATGTGCGATCTAAAGGCTTCAGGCGAAATACTGGTACTAGCCGGTGTTGAAGACGACACATGGTGGTAAAGCAAAATGGCTGCGTTAGGCGTGGCACTCGTACTAGAATCTGAAGCGAAGCTAGGCGAGGCCAGCAACATATTGAAGAGCCCCAACAACGTTAAAGAAAAGATCTTCAAACGCGAGCGAATCATCATTCTATTTTGAATTACATTGTTGGTTTTCATATCATCATCCACTGAGTGCCTGAACAAATTCAATAGCATGGTAAACTTCAAAATTACGCAAATTGGGCCAATTTTATATTTGGTCGCGCAGGTACGCTTTTACTTATGCTGTTGCCTAGGTTGATAGTATATAGCGAAATTAACCCCTACTGAGATCATTTATGCCCCGTACCCAAGTAACTCAGCGCTCTTTTTTTGACGACCATTCCCGTCTGTTGGCGTTAGCGCTTCCCATGATCTTAGCAAATATTACCACGCCCCTATTGGGCTTGGTTGATACCGCAGTTTTGGGGCATATGTCTTTACCTGCAATGCTTGCGGGAGCATCGGTAGGCGCACTAATTCTAACGCAAATATACTGGGTGTGCGGATTTCTTCGCATGTCTTCAACGGGCTTAAGTGCACAAGCTAAAGGTTCGCCGAATAACACGTTAGAGTCAGCAAAAGTGTTGTGGCAAACGGTGGCTGTTGCCTTGGTATTGGGGGCATCGGTACTTGCTCTTCAATCTCCCATTTTGTCTATAGGCTTAGCTCTAACTCAGCCAAACAGTGACGTCGCCCTTCACCTTCAACACTATTTTTCGACGCGGGTATGGGGTGCGCCAGCGGCTATGCTGAACTTGGCATTGGTTGGATGGCTTGTCGGGCAGCAAAAAACGCGCAGCGTCATGGCTATTCAAATAGTGGGAAATTTATTAAATGCGGCACTCGATGTGGCGTTTGTGTTCGGTCTTGGTTTGTCCGTGGCTGGTGTAGCGCTGGCCAGTGTTATCGCTGAATACACCATGGCTATAATGGCGTTAATGGTGGCATTTAAACACGTGGGCAGTGTAGCGGTAAGTGCGTCTTGGTTTAACCGTGCGGCCCGTAAGGTGCTAATGAAGTTAAACGGTGACATGTTACTACGGAATCTGGCACTGCAAGGCTGCCTAGCGTTCCTCACTATTCAAGGGGCCCGTTACGGTGAAACGTCGGCGGCCGTCAATGCTATACTCATGCAGTTTTTTGTTCTAATTGCATTGGGGCTTGATGGTATTGCGTATGGCGTGGAAGCGCTGGTCGGTGAAGCCAAAGGGGCGTCTGACAGCAGCGAAGTGAAACGACGCACCTGCCAAGGGTTAGTCTGGTCGAGTATTTTTGCCCTTATTTATAGCTTGATATTTTTCGCTGGCGGTGAGGCTATTATTACGTTGCTTACGGAGCATAGTGACATTGTAGATGCTGCGCTACCTTATCTTGGCCTAATGGTATTACTTCCTTTATTAGCGCATTGGTGTTTTTTGTACGACGGCGTGTTTGTTGGTCTCACTCGAGCCAGCGCCATGAGAAATACCATGATAATAAGTGCTTTAGGTGTATATTTCCCTGTTTGGTATCTCACGCAAGACCAAGGTAATGTTAGCCTGTGGTACGCCCTACTCGCCTTTTTACTTGCTCGAGGCGTGACACTGGCGTGGAGCTTTTATCGTTTAGATAAACGCGGTGAACTAGCTACATCGCAAAACTAGCGTTTTTAGAGCGTATCGCTGACCTTATTTTAGGAGGGCGTGCCTAGCACGCTACTTCTTTCAGCCTTCTTAGTGCATTATCCCGCTTTATTTTTGCTACTGAGTTTTTTGCGCGGCTCTTTTTTGCACAATGATAATAGTGTGTAGCTCAGGGTGCTGATCAAACTCAACGTGGCGAATAAATCCGCCCGCTTCCATCAATATTTCCAAGTATCTATGTAGCCCTAGCGAGGCGTAGTAGACTTCTGGGCCCATCACTTCGTTTGTATGTTGACCACTTTCATCCGTGCCACCGCAGCTAAAAAGTAACACGCCGTCATCGTCTAAGTGGTTCACTAGCTTCTTAAGCAAAGGCTCTTGCTGCGTTAGAGGAATATGCCAAAAGCTATCCCAAGCGCTTATAAACGAATAGTGCTTGGGCATAGTGAATGTACACACGTCGGCGCGATAGAAGGTATGAGCGGGTAATTGAGTTGTCGCAATGGCGAGCATTTCTTCGGATACATCAATACCTTCGTACGTTAACCCTGCGCTTTCGATAATGGGAACAAAGCGGTTTGTGCATCCACAACCTATGTCTAGCGCGTAACCTCTTTTTTTTGGTTTGACTTGATTGCTCTCGTCTCCTTTATTTAGTGCTTCTCTTTTGTTAGGCGCTTCTCTTTTGTTAGGCGCTTCGCTTGGCACTGTATCGGGCTCTTGTGATGGGATGTCCGGCAAAAATGACAGGGCTTTTTGATAGGCCGTCATGCCATTTTTCTGATTAAATTCAGGGCGAGTCCAAAGGTGAGTAATGGTGTCGTAGGCCTTGCCGGTTTCTTCAGGTGTCATATTCCCTCTGTTAGCCGAGCTTATACTGGTTCAAGATTAATTCATTTAGCAGCAATGTATAGTCAAAGTACAAGGAAGAGAAAAAGCGAAACCCGTTTGAGGCATGGAGCGGCCTGACACTAACGCCTTTGCGTTTTCGTTTGGCTAGGGCTTATATGTAGACTTAAATAGGCATACCCAAAGCGCTATTACTAAAAGCGCTTTGGGCCAAATAGACATCTAAAAGCGAATAGCCTGCAAAAAGGCGTAGGCACCTAAGCAGGCTAGCTTCAGCTATTTTTTTACGATATGCGTGGCACAGAGTTTGTTACCTGACGGGTCTCTCAGGTAAGCAAGGTATAATTGGCGTTCGCTATTTCCCCGAATGCCTGGTGGGTCTTCACACGGAACGCCCCCATTTTCGCTTCCTACCTTATGCCACTCATCTACAACCTCGGGTGTGCGTGCCGCAAGGCCAAGTGTAGTGCCATTGCCGTGTGTCGCTGCCTCGCCATTAATTGGCTTGGTTAGGGCTAAAATACCTTTGGGCGTGTAGTAAAACACGCGTCCATATTCATCAAAAACGCCGGGTTCGTAACCCAATACACCTAAAATAGCGTCATAAAATTTCTTCGACGCCTCAAGGTCGTTTGCGCCTAACATAACGTGGCTAAACATAGTTGTGTCCTCTGAAATAGTAGGGGTAACCCCCTTTTATCAAATTAGGTTACTCGTGCTCTGCCTTAGTGTATTTATTGCCCTAAAGCGAAGTCTACCGCGGCTTTAGCATGGATAGCGGTAGTGTCGTATAACCTAACCTTGGTATGTTGTTGTTGCACTAATAACGCAATTTCTGTGCAGCCTAAAATAATGCCTTCAGCACCCTCGGCCGCAAGCGCGTTTATTACTTCAATATACGCCTCACGAGAATCAACACAAATCACGCCCTTGCATAATTGTTCATAAATAATGTTATGGACTGTATCTCGTTGTTGCGCATTTGGAATAACAACTTCAATACCAAAAGCCTCTTCAAGACGGGATGTATAAAAGGTTTGCTCCATGGTGAAGCGGGTGCCTAGCAGCCCAACTTTCTTAACTGAATTTTTCTGCAGCACACGACCCGTGGCATCGGCAATGTGAATAAGAGGGATACTAATATTTTGCTCTATGTCAGCCGCGACTTTGTGCATGGTATTGGTACAAATTAATACGGCTTTTGCACCAGCAACTTCTAAATGCTTTGCCTCGCGGATAAGTATATCGGCGGTTTTATCCCATTCACCCTTATGTTGAAGCTGTTCTATGTGAGCGAAATCGACGCTGCTTATTATTAGCGGTGCACTGTGAAGGCCGCCAAGTCGTGTATTAACGTCACGGTTTATTGCTTGGTAATAACTTACCGTTGATTCCCAGCTCATGCCGCCGAGCAAGCCTAGCTTTTTAATAGTATTTTCCACAGTTCACCTTTTTTAGGTATTTAGTACTACCTTCAATCTACCGATAAAATGAAGTCGCGACTAGTGGCTGGAAGAAGGAAAACATTATGAACAGAAATATAACAGCGATATAACTAGCTAAGTGTAGGGAGAGACGTTGGCGCGTTGTGAATACTTTAACGCGGTAAAGTGGCTTAAATTAAATAGATAAGCTCAATTGTTAGAACTTAGGCGGCCGCTTCTTATTTTTGATGAACGAGAAACGCTGAATGAAAATGCCCCAGTAACCTAACATGGCAATAGCAAAGCCAAGAAATAGCACTAAAAGGCTTAGGTAACGCAGCGCAACATGAAGTTCGCTAAGGGTAAACAACATCAAGACGCCGACAACGAAAATAGATAAGCCTATTTTGAATCGTTGCCAGCTCTTGAGTGGATCTTGCGTCAGCATAAGGGCAGCATTGTAATGTGCACCTAAACAAGCACAGTATTGCGCTTAGTAGTAAGAGTGCTCACCAGCTTGGTGTTCAGTTGCATCACGCACGCCTTTAAGCTCGCCAGCAAACTGTTCAATCATTTGCTTCTCTATACCTTCTTTAAGCGTAACGTCTACCATTGAGCAGCCATTACAGCCACCGCCGAATTGAAGAATAGCGTAGCCATCATCAGTTAACTCGGTAAGTACAACATTACCCCCGTGGCTAGCAAGCTGTGGGTTGATTTCTGATTCGATCATATAGTTGATCCGCTCAACCAAAGGGGCATCGTCAGCCACTTTACGGGCTTTAGCATTTGGCGCTTTAAGCGTTAATTGAGACCCCATTTGATCGGTAACATAGTCAATCTCCGCTTCATCAAGGTACGGCGCACTTTCTTCGTCCACCACGGCATCAAAACCGTTAAACGGAAGGCGAGTATCCGTCTCTTCCACAGCATCTGGCGGACAATAGGACACGCCACACTCAGCTGACGAGGTGCCTGGGTTTACGACGAATACACGAATATTCGTGCCAGACTCTTGTTTACTCAACAGTTTTACGAAGTGAGCCTGGGCTTCTTCTGATATAGTTATCATCAGCAAGTCCTACATATTTTGAAAATTTAGATTATTGTATCAAATTTACCTGAGTAAAACAGTCAGGTATTAATTAAATAAATTATTCCAGTGAATCGAATTTGTTGAGAGCGACGTACACCGCTATTACTCTCAACCATAACAACAAGACGGGAAGCGCTATGTTAGCGAAACTAAAAAACTCCGCCAAAAAGAACCCATTATCACTCGCTTTATTGTTGGCGCTTGGCACTATCGCCCTTGGCGCGACAACCAGCCAGCAAGCCCTGGCACAGCCAGCCCTATCATCAGTGGTTACTATTACCCCTGATACCGGCGGGCAGCCAGTTACCGCATACTTACCTGATACAGTATCCTACAACCCAGCTATTCCTACGCCTGAGTCTGTACTTGGCGCCAACATTGGTGAGTGGCACGTACGTCACGACCAAGTCGTAAATTATATGCAGCTGCTTGCCGAGAAATCTGACCGCATTACCATCGAGGAAACTGGCCGTACCCACGAAAATCGCCCGCTTTTACTGATGACTATCACTGCGCCGTCAAATAGAAACAACATTGAAGCCATGAGGCAGCAGCACATTGATGCCATGGAAAGTGGCAAAAAAGTAGGTGGCGGCGCTCCTTTGATTTTTTACATGGGCTACAGTATTCACGGTAACGAGCCTTCCGGTACCAATGCTTCGCTAGCGCTGGCTTATTACTTAGCCGCCGCTGAAGGTGAAGAAATTGATGCCTTGTTGAACAACAATATTGTGCTGTTTGATCCATCTTTCAACCCCGATGGACTTTCTCGTTTTGCTCAGTGGGCGAATATGCACAAAGGTAAGCAGTTAGTTTCTGAC
This sequence comes from Alteromonas sp. AWM4_230, assembly GCF_056158305.1. Lineage (NCBI taxonomy): Bacteria > Pseudomonadati > Pseudomonadota > Gammaproteobacteria > Alteromonadales > Alteromonadaceae > Alteromonas > Alteromonas sp. AWM4_230. The sequence continues at coordinate 508,160 of NZ_JBSWTB010000001.1, forward strand.
AGCCGCCACCGTGAACATGACGAGGGGTGGCCGTCGGGCAGAACAAATCACTACTGGTTCGATTTAAATCGTGACTGGCTATTGCTGGCGCATCCTGAGTCGCAGGCGCGTATTAAACAGTTTCACAAATGGCGGCCACATATTCTGACCGATTTTCATGAAATGGGCACAGACAGTACCTATTTCTTTCAGCCCGGCGTACGCTCTCGCAAAAACCCTTTAACGCCAGACGAGAACGTCACCTTAACCGAAGCGCTTGCGAATTATCACGCGGCTGCATTTGATGAACAAGGCGAGCTGTATTTCACCGAAGAAGCATTCGACGATTTCTACGCTGGTAAAGGGTCTACCTACCCGGATTTACACGGTAGCGTGGGTATTCTGTTTGAACAGGCCAGTTCACGAGGACACCTTCAAGACTCTATAAACGGCAAGCTTGCTTTCAAAGACACCATCGCGAACCAAATTACCACGTCTCTCAGTACCTTTAGGGGCGCATTGGCAAATAAGGCTGCAATACTTGATTACCAATCGGGCTTTGTGAAGAGTACGCAGTCTTTAGCTAAGCAAGATGCACAGGCTGGATTCGTGGTAAGTGCATCGAATGATACCGCTCGTTTTAATGCGTTTATCGCATTACTTGAGCAGCATCACATTGAATATGAAGTGCTTACAAAGAACTTTGACGTAAACGAGGTTAGTTACGAAGCTGGAAAGGCGATATTTGTTCCTACAGGCCAACCCCAATACCGTCTAGTAAAGTCAATTTTTTCTACGCAAACATCATTTGAAAATAACACCTTTTATGATGTTTCAACGTGGAATCTAGCGTTGGCGTTTAACTTGGACTACGCGCCCTTAGACAAAGGCGATGTGCGAAGCCTTACGCTAAGTGACAGTACTTCTTTGGCACAAATAGCACTTAATGATATTCATGAAGACGCTTATGCCTATGCGTTTTCATGGCTGCATTACTATGCGCCTGCCATGCTTCAAACCTTGCTGGAAGCCGGTGTGAAAGTGCGCAGTAGTGAAAAAGCGTTTTCCGCTATTAAATACGATGGCAAAAATGTTGACCTTCAGCCTGGTAGTGTCGTGGTGCCTAAAGGTTTGGGACAGCCTGAAAACTTAGCGTCCATTTTGCGTGAAGCGCAACAGCAACTTCAGGTACCTGTGTTTAGCTTGCGTAGTGGGTTAACGCCGACAGGTAATGATTTAGGTAGCCGGAGTATGGCACCAGTTGGCTTACCGCAGGTATTAATTGTAGGGGGTGAAGGGACGAGTGAATACGAAGTGGGAGAAATGTGGCACTACTTCGATACAAAAGTCGGCTTGTCTGCAAGTATTGTAGATCAACAACACCTATTAGGTGCGCTTGATGACCCTAGCACCTCATACACTCACATTCTATTTCCAAGCGGTCGCTATCGCTTTACAGACAATGACAGAGCGAGAATTGAAGACTGGGTGAAAGCCGGTGGCGTGATTGTAGGCCAAAAATCTGCACTGCGTTACTTTACTAAACACAAGTGGCTAGATGCGGAGGTTGTCAGTAGAGAGACCATAGATAATGCTTTTGATGAAAGCGACTTAAGCTACGAAGATGGTTCCTCGCTCTATGCTAAAAAGCTTGTGGCAGGTGCTGTATTTGAAGCCGATATTGATAATACGCATCCGCTTTTTTATGGCTATAGCGATGAAACGCTACCTATGTTTAAAACGAACAATATGATCGTGGAAGCAAGTAGTTCGCCGTTCGTCACGCCAGCACGCTACACCGACGAGCCCCTTGTGGCAGGGTTTAGTGATAAAAGAATGCTTGCGCTAATGGCTGAATCAACTGCGGTGACGACTCAGAAGATGGGGCGTGGAGTTGTCATTGGTTTTACCGACAACACGCAGTTTAGAGGCTACTGGTACGGCACGAACAAAATGCTGGCCAATGCAATTTACCAGTCGCACTTTATCCGCTAAATCAGTTTATAAGGCGCGGTGAATGCCGCGCCATAAAAGCGCATCTTTTCGTATTCTTCTTCGAGCATCATCCCCTTTGAAATAAGCTGCTTTTGGGAGGCGGCGTGAATGCCGCCGCCCAAACTTGTATTTGAATTTTGGGGTAGCGCTGTTTAAGTCTTTTACTTAGTGTGTTCACTGTCACGCCTGTGGTGAGCACGTCATCTACAATCGCAACGGTGAAATCGCTGCCTTCTTTATCACATTGCGCTGCCGCTATTTCGTCATCGATACACTGTTTCGATAGACTAAATACACGGTTTGCGTTCTCTGCTCTGGCTAGCTTTGATAAGTGATGCTGCACACTAAAGCCTTTGCGGCTAGCCCACGCTTGATTAATGGGTATATCTAGTTCGCAGCTAAAGCTGTCACACAAAAGCGTAGCTTGGTTGTAGTGCCGCTTTGCAAGCCGCCATGCACTAATTGGAACCGGAAGCAGTACATCTGGCACTGATAGAGTGCACTGTCGCTTTTTATGGACAAACCAGTTACTTAATACTTTTCCTGCCGTCAGTGAATGCGTAAACTTTAACTGGTGAACCAGCGATGACATGGGCCATGTGTGAAGCCCCAGCACGGATAGTGCGTCATAATGGCTATGCTTGACGTGGCCTGCCACAGGGCTGTATTGAAGTAGGTTACTCCCATGTAATGAGGCTTCGAAAAAAAACATGTCATCTTCACACCAGTGACATACTGGCGTAGGACTTGCCTGATAACATAGCAAGCATGAAAGGTTCATAGTGTTGATTCCATCAACTTCCTTGAATTGTCGAACGTCGACCTATTTTCATCATTTCGTGTTTTCTCAAAAACACGTTTCTGCCTAAGGAGGTGTAAATGGAAATTTTGCATACAAATGGCGAGCTTGTCACCCGTACTCAGGGTACAGGCGTAGATGTAGTATTTCTTCATGGGTGGGGTATGAACAGCGGGGCGTTCACATCCTTTATTCCATATCTTAGTGATAATTTTCGCGTTACTACCATTGACCTTCCTGGGTTTGGCGAAAACGCGGGAATCGTGCCCTCACCTTACAATGCAGAATCACTTGCCCAAGCTGTTGTAGATAAACTGCCAGAGCAGTGTGTCTTGGTCGGGTGGTCATTAGGGGGATTAGTAGCCCAAAAGCTCGCATTATTAGCACCAGAAAAGCTCACAGGACTGGTTACCATTGCTTCAACGCCTCGTTTTATAGCCGGACCATGCTGGCCGGGCATTGCGGGTGACTTACTTACTATGTTTGAAACGCAGCTGGAGAAGAATTACCAAAAAACACTGGAACGATTTTTGGCAATTCAGGCTATGGGCAGTGAAACGGCTAAGCAAGATATTAAGTCAATTAGAGAGCAGGTTACACAGTTTCCAGAACCTGCAGAGGAAGCGCTTAAAAAAGGGCTACGAATACTCTCTACAGAGGACATGCGACAAGATGTAGGGCGAATAACTACGCCTACATTACGATTGTATGGCAGGTTAGACAGTTTGGTGCCTACAAGCGGTATAGACCGAATTTGCGAACTGCATCCGCAGGCGGATACGGTGGTGCTGCCACACGCTTCTCACGCCCCGTTCATTTCTCATCCTCAGCAAACCGCCGATATTCTATTTCGTTTTGCAGCAGGTATTTACCAACAGAAAGCGTCTTGAACTAACGCCTCAACAGGCTTCAAACCTATCTAAATTGGTGGTTTGAAGCTTTTTCTTTCGTTACAGCCAAATAAAAGTCGCCAGCTAACAATAAGTTAATGTCAGTGCCTGATACACGTCTTTCCATTTGTGTGAAATTGGTCAATAATTACACATGAGAGGTTAGAGGTAGTGTATGACAAGTGTTGATGGTTTAGGTGTAGGCTCTGCATTTGCAGCGGCTCAATATGGATTACAAAGTGCAAGCGATGGCGTATCGCAGGCAGCGGCAAATATTGCTCAGCGCACAGCTGAAGATGCTATTGCACCCGCTCAACCTACAGTGGCTAGCAGCGAAACAAATAACGCTTCTTCTAACTCAGCTTCTAGCACTACCCGTTTAACCGACGACTTAATTGCGCTTAATGTAAACGAGCGTAATGCCCAAGCTTCCGCCAAAGTTTTAGGGGTGGCCGACGAGATGCTTGGCACTATCATTGACGTATTGGCTTAAGTGGAGCTGGTACGGTGAATATAGTAACGCCAATCCTTAACGCCATTGCTTATCCCACGGCGAATGTAAATACAGAATCTGCCCGTAGAGATAACGTGCAGCGGGAAACTATTCCTCAAGCGTCAGATTCCCAGCAAGGTGCTTCTCAAAAAGGTTTAGGTTCTGAAACTGATAAGGCTAAAAGCCCGGGTCAGCCGCCAGCTCCTGTCACCTACGAACGTCCTCAAATACAAACCGAGCTTCAAGCCGCTTTCCAAAACGTGTTTGGGCAAGAAAAAGACAATGCGCAGGACGAGAGTGCTGGCAAGCAAGACGCGAAAGACAGGCAGCAACAGCAACAAGAGAAGCAAGAAGCTTCGGAAATTGAACAGCTAAAAGCCCGTGATCAGGAAGTAAGAGTTCACGAGCAGGCGCATGCAGCAACAGGTGGGCAGTACGCTGGTGCACCGCGATATGAATACACTACAGGCCCAGATAATAAGCGCTATGTTACCGATGGCGAAGTGTCTATCGATGTTTCGGAAGAAAAAACGCCAGAAGAAACGCTGCAAAAAATGGAACAGGTGCGCGCCGCAGCGCTCGCGCCAGCTGAGCCTTCCTCGCAAGACTTAAAAGTAGCCGCAGAGGCATCTCAAAAAGCGACAGAGGCGCGAAGTGAGATTGCTAAAGCGCAAGCTGGTAACCCACCAACAGCGGAATCTATTACAGAGCAGACTCCAACCGATAGTGTCGATACAGTCTCAGGTATTGAAACTATCACTGAGTCTGAAATTAAAACTGGCCCAAGTATAGGAGCTGCGGCAGACGAAGTGTTGGATGTAGCGTCTAACCCCGCAAAACCTGTATCTTCACAGGGTTTAGAAGCAAATGCGCCTGACGCCATGCAGACAAGAATAGGCCGTATTCAAAACGCTTATTTGCAGGCTTACACACCGTCTAGAGAAGGTATATCTCTTCAAGCATAATAGCGTCAAGTTAGCGCTGGCTGCTTCACATTACACCAACAATTTAGCTTACAGAATAAATCACGATCTAGCCCAAAAAACTGCGAGCTAAATCGCAAGAACGGCACTTTTATTTATGCAAAAGTTTCTTCACATCAGCAAGCGTTAATAATCCAATATTGCCTTCGTAAACGGATATTTAGGTGAGCCACCAGTGATATCTGATAGCACCGAGTTCATGGTATCTACGTCGCTATCAAATCCACCGTGGGATGTAGCTGCCGTCGCATCACCTTCTTTTCCTTCGCTGTATTTAAACGTTACGTTAGACAGCGGCTGATTAAACACGGCCATACCTAATAATGGCATCTCAGGTTTAGGCTCAAATGCATTTGATACTAAATAAAGCAGCGATTTTTGGTAAATACGCGCCACGTGATCATCTTTTTCTAACGCTTCAGATAAGTTATAAATCGTAGTCGACTGGATATGTTCTCCCTCTATAAACTCCGAAAGCTTTTCGTCGAATAGAGAATAGCTAATGGCTGGGGCCATTAAATGCAGGCTTTTTACTTTTAAATTTTCATCAACTTTGAATAACCTTGATAGACTGTGTGCATGAAAAATAGAGCCTGCCGAATGACCCACAACGTGCAGCTGTATCCTTGGGTTGTTTTTCAAATAGTCGGCTAACTTTGTTAAAAAGTAGGTGCCATCGGACGTGGTGCGGGTAAAAGGCGTGCAAGCGTCTGATTTCATTTCACGCCACAGTGCGCCGCCCACTTTACGTGTCGCCCATTCTAAAATGCGGTCAGTGTAGTCGGTAAAAGCCCCAACTTTGGTGCTAATTTCTTCATTCTTAAAGCCTAAAATATCTTTTAGCTCTTCAAGCATGCCTGTGTCATACATGAAGTGAATGGGGTACACATCATTTTTAAGAAAGGTGTCTTTCATGGCGGCAATGCGTCTAGCCGAGGCTTTAATGCTATTCAAGCCTCCGTGCGCGTACAGCATTACATGTTCATGATTACTGTCGAAAAGCTTTTCAATAATGGCATCGACGTGGTTTTTATTGCTCCAATATTTACTTCTTGTATCAAAGTGCCCGTCATCAAAATGAACGAAGTGATCTTGAATACTTACTCGTGGCGTAGAGCGAGAGAACAGCCCTTGTGCGATAGATCGCGTAGCTTGATGGTAGGTACCCGTACCTGAAATGGGAAGAGCAAGTTGTACCACCCAGGCATCCATAACATTCAACGCCCAGTCATCGTATCGCCAAAGCGCTAGCCCTGATTTTTTCCAATCCGTACCCCACGAGTTCTGAATCCAAAAGCCTTCATCATTGTAGCCAACAATGGCGAACGCATGACCTCCCATGGGTTCAGGTCTTAAGTTTATCGCGTCGCCCGCGGCGTCTTTCCAGCCTTCATGAATTCTCGCAGAAACAAAGATTACACCCACTTCATTAAGTGCAGCATGAAAATCGCTAATTTCCCGTTCAAGCCGGTAGTATGCGCCGAGCCTATGATTACTGGCGTTATCAGCTATGGCGAGGGTCATTTCAAATTCGTTGCTGTGATTGATATTTTGCGTCAGTGAGTCGCTGCAAACTCCGCTGTTATACCAGCCTTTAATAGCGCCGCGGCAGCTAGAGCCATCATAAGCTTCACCCAACCATTCATCGTGACGCTTTGCCATGGCATAAAGCATCCATGGGCTCACGGTATGTTTTCGGCCTTGCTGGCGATAGATAAAATTTATGGTGGCGGCCAAGGCAAAGCCTGTACAAGCGCCGTCTTTGCCTTGATCTAAGATACCCAAGTTACCCGGCGGGTCGATAAAAGGTTTAAGCGGCGTAAGGTTGGGTTGGTAGTAGCGATCCCGAAGGTCGGGGTAGTCTGCGCTGACATTCAGCATACTTTTTGAAACAGGTAAGTTCATAGCATCATCCTCTGATGAGGGCAGTTGATCTTTGCTGTACAGCTAAATGAAACGTGCGTACATCAAAGGTCGGTAGCCGTTAACTCATTATGGTCGTCCGAAAGTACTGCCTAGAAAAAGGCTGAGGTCAAATGAGCTACATTACCTTCGTTAAACGTTAAGGCACTAAAAGCATGTCAACGGCCCTGCTAAACGCTACCAATATACGAAATTCGGTTTCGGGGTGACCCACACCTTTTTATTGCTTCGGTATTCTCTATTTTGGTGCTCTTGGCTAAAGAGTATTTAGGCATATAGAATTTCTATGCACTACAAACTAATGTGCCACAAAATAATGTAGAAAAAAACGACAGGCTAAATGAAAGGTGATAAAAAAGGGCCTGTCAATGACAGGCCCACTATAAGCAACATTAAATTGTTGTGAATCGCTACGATCTACTTTTTCGCTTTAGCAAACGCGTCAGCAAAGGCATTACCCATGGCGCTGTTTTGAGGCTGGCTGTTGCGATTGCCGCCACCCTTGTTTGAGCGCGGATTTGCTTTGCTGTTGGCACGCCCAGCCCCTTGGTTATTCGCACCTCTACCTGAAGCCCCCTTGCCTGAAACGCCCTTACCTGAAGAGCTATCGCCAGCGGTATTATTACTCTGACTCGGTTTATCGTCTAAGCGCATGGTAAAGGAAATACGCTTGCGCGGTACGTCGACTTCAAGCACTTTTACTTTAACGATATCGCCGGCTTTAACTACCTCGCGAGGGTCTGAAATAAACTTGTTGGTCAATGCTGAAATATGTACCAGTCCATCCTGATGCACGCCCACGTCAACAAATGCGCCAAAGTTAGCTACATTGCTCACTACGCCTTCTAGAATCATGCCCGGCTTAAGGTCGTTAATAGTTTCAACGCCTTCTTTAAATGCCGCTGTTTTAAATTCAGGACGAGGGTCACGACCTGGCTTGTCTAGCTCTTTAAGGATGTCTTTAACAGTAGGTAAACCGAATGCATCGCTGGTAAAGGTATCTGGCGACAGGCTTTTTAGAAGCTCGGTATTGCCGATGATGTCGTTAACCGCAACAGCAGTCGTATCAACAATCTTATCCACCACTGGGTAGGCTTCGGGGTGAACCGCAGAGGCATCAAGTGGGTTGGTGCCGTTCACAATACGCAAGAAACCCGCCGCTTGCTCAAAAGCTTTAGGCCCTAAACGTTCTACTTTTAACAGTGCTTTACGGTCTGGGAAAGCACCATTGGAGTCTCTGAAATTCACAATGTTGTGCGCTAAAGTTTTGTTTAAGCCTGATACATAGCTCAATAGCGCAGGCGATGCCGTGTTTAGGTCAACGCCTACCGCATTTACACAATCCTCAATCACACGGTCAAGAGACTTACCCAGCTGGCTTTGACTTACGTCGTGCTGGTATTGGCCTACACCAATGGCTTTAGGCTCAATTTTAACGAGTTCTGCGAGAGGGTCTTGCAGGCGGCGTGCGATAGACACGGCACCGCGAATTGAAACATCCAGTTCAGGCAGTTCTTTCGAGGCAAGCTCAGACGCTGAATACACAGAAGCGCCAGCTTCACTTACCATAATTTTCTGTGCTGTAAGTTCGCTATTGTTCTTAAGCATTTCTCCGACAAGTTTGTCGGTTTCACGAGAACCTGTACCGTTACCAATGCTGATTAAGTCTACTTTGTATTGTTTACACAGGGTTGTTAGCGTGCGAATAGACTTATCCCACTGGTTTTGCGGAGCGTGGGGGAATATGGTATTCGTCGCTACCACCTTACCTGTACTGTCTACTACCGCTACCTTAACGCCAGTTCTTAAACCTGGATCTAGACCCATAGTGGTTTTTGCACCTGCAGGTGCAGCCATTAATAGGTCGTTTAAGTTTTTAGCAAATACTTCAATGGCTTCTTCTTCAGCACGTTCTCGAAGGGCGCTGAATAGCTCAGTTTCCATGTGTAAACCAATTTTGATTTTCCACGTCCACTGCACTACCTGAGCTAAGAAATCATCAGCGCCACGACCGCGGTGCATGATATCGTAGTGGCTTGCGATAATGTGCTCGCAATGAGATGGTCCCTTTTCTTCTGATTGTGGGTCGGCATCTAGCTGAATATGAAGCATGCCTTCATTGCGACCTCGGAACATGGCCAATGCGCGGTGCGATGGAACTTTTTTGTATTTTTCGCTGTGTTCAAAATAGTCTTTATACTTGGCCGCCTCTTGCTCTTTACCTGGTACAACCGTACTTTTTACGTGAGCATTTTCAGTAAGGTAATGGCGCACTTTCGCTAGCAAAGCAGCATCTTCAGCAAACCTTTCCATAAGGATATAGCGAGCACCTTCTAGCGCGGCTTTAGTATCAGCAACGCCGTTGTCTGCATTTACAAACTCTTGCGCTTTGCTTTCAGCGTCTGTGTCAGGGTTGCTAAACAATGCATCGGCTAGCGGCGCTAAACCTGCTTCGATAGCAATTTGTCCTTTAGTACGCCTGCGAGGCTTATACGGTAAGTACAAGTCTTCAAGGGTTGTTTTGCTGTCAGCACCGGCAATGCTGCTTTTGAGTTCGTCAGTGAGTTTGCCCTGCTCTTCGATAGATTTAAGAATAACGTCGCGGCGTTCTTCTAGCTCACGTAAGTAGGTCAAGCGCTGCTCTAGATTACGCAGCTGCGTATCATCAAGGCCTTGGGTTACTTCTTTGCGGTATCGGGCAATGAAAGGAACGGTTGCCCCTTCATCGAGAAGTTTTACTGCGGCAGTTACTTGCGAGGGTTGAACGCTAAGCTCTTCTGCAATTTTATTGGTAATCATAAGTCGCTCTAAGATACTAAAAGTTCGCGTTAGGCAATGGCGAATAAACGGTGTGTGACAGGCTTACATACACAGCGTTAGTAGTGAAAATAAGAGCGGTGAGTATATCACCGCGGTGTAGGGAAAGTCGTCTGATCATTGTGTTACAACTGGGTAGTTAAGAAGACCATCTCTTTATTTAAAGTTTGTCTGTTGCGTCATACCAAATACGGTTTATCCACCACTCTTTAGTACCCGCCTCAGTTTTAACAATAAACTCATCGTCCTCTTCTTTGCCAAGTAGAGCACGAGCCATGGGTGAATCAATAGAGATGTAGTCCTTACGGCCAAATATTTCATCATAGCCAACTAAGCGAAGCTCCATAACAGCGCCGGATTCGTTTTCAATTTCAACCCATGCACCAAAGAACACTTTTCCTTCTTGCTGTGGATCATAATCAACAACTTTTAGGTTCTCTAAGCATTTGCGTAAGTAACGAACTCGACGGTCAATTTCGCGAAGCTTCTTTTTGTTGTACTGGTAGTCAGCATTCTCACTCCTATCGCCCAGGCTGGCCGCCCAAGTTACCTTGCGAGTGATTTCTGGCCGTTCTTCACGCCACAAGAAATCCAGTTCTTGTTTAAGCTTTAAATAGCCTTTTCGAGTGATAAGCGGTGTTTTCACAATGTCCTATAAATAATCCAGCTAATTACCCCTACTTTATGTGGGTAATAAGGCAAAACGCAATCTTTCGATAAGGTAAAAAGTGACAAAACAGACAGATTGAATAATTATTGAACATAAACCTTTCTGTCAGTGTCGTAGTATCAATACCATACTAGCCATTAGGGGAAATGAATGCGTAACAGAATGCCTGTGTTGAACCGCCGAAGGTCGGGAAGCGATCCGCTTCAAACCAGCGGCACTATCATAGGTTTTATGCTGTTTTTAAGCGGCGCGCTGTTATTGTTGTATGCCTTACTTGATATAGTTGTTCGCTTAAATAGTGTACGAACCGTGATATACCTTATCTTAGCGTGTGCCATGTATAAAGTAGGGCACTCACTGCTTAATCATTTTGCGACGTTTAAAGTCCATACGGAAAGACGACGCGCACCTAACCGTTAAAACCTTTAGTTTTAAGCCCGCATTTTTAAGGTTTAATTGTTCCTAAAAAACCTTGTTTGGGCCGTGAAATATTTCAACTTTAGGCTAAGCTTAACAGTGTAATTCGAGGCACCAAGCATATTGAATAACCCACATTACTATTTGGGTACGCGCGTGGTGAAAATCCACTAGCTCGTAGGGAAAAGGTAAGCAAGGATCACGCTGACTCACTAAAACAAAAAAGCCGACGCATAGCGTCGGCTTTCTCTTTTCTGAAACTCTAGCTTATTCAGCTGGCGCTTCGGCTTCAGGTTTAACCACTTCTAGAAGCTCAACATCAAAAATTAGCGTTGAGTTAGGCGTGATCGCGCCTGTTGAACGTGCGCCATAAGCAAGCTCTGATGGAATGTGGAAGCGGTATTTCGCGCCTTCTTTCATAAGCTGTACGCCTTCAGTCCAACCCGCGATTACGCGATTAAGTGGAAATTCAGCTGGTTCGCCACGCTTATAAGAAGAGTCGAACTCTGTACCATCAAGCAAGGTACCACGGTAGTGAACTTTTACCATGTCAGTTGCTTCTGGGCTTGCGCCTTTGCCTTCTTCAAGTACTTCGTATTGAAGACCAGACTCTGTTGTGGTCACGCCTTCTTTCTTACCATTTTCTTCTAGGTAAGCAAGACCTGCTTCAATGTTTTTCTCAGCCGCTTGTTCAGCCATTTCTTGCTGTTTAGCACGCAATACTTCTTCGCCTTCTTGAGCGATTTGCTGAATTTGCTCTGGCGTAAACTTAAGGGTGTCGTTCAGGCCGTCTTTAAAGCCTTGTTGTAGCGCATCTTGGTCTAGGGTTAAACCAAGCTGCTCTTGTTGTTCGGCACGGTTGCTAACGAACAGACCCATACTCGCGCCCATGGCGTAAGCTTGCTTTTGTGTATCTGTCATTTCTTCTGCTGCAACAGCAGTTGTTTTTGCACTATCAGCGCTTGTAGAAGCGGCCTCATCAGATGTGTTTGGCTGGCAAGCGAAAAGGCCTAGCGCAGCGATAGTAGATAAGGCAACGAGCGACTTCTGCATAAAAACGTCTCCATTAATTATTATCATCATGCGTCTATGTCTATACTGCTGCATCTAAGGCAGTTTGCACGATAGTTAAAGATGCGTGATCCATGCTATGTTAAACCTAGCGTTTACAAAGCGAAACCCATTTGATTATGTTTAGGCCTCAAATGTTCCATAGAATAGTGTTACTCACCTTACTTATTGGCAATTCCATGGGATGTTCTGTCCCTGATACTACGCCAATACAGCAGTGGCGTCATGTAGAAGAGGGCGCATACGCGGCAGATATATCCACCGACGGCACCTTAGCGGTAGTGTCTGGCGTGAATAATGGTGTCAATGTGTGGAGAATTGGGCAGAGCGAGCCCCTCTATCATTGGAGTCATCAAGGGGAAGGTAACAACCTAGTGATGTCAGTGCACATCAGTGCAGATAAGCGCTATGTGGTCACTGCCGACCGTGAAGCGTTTGCTCTGTGGAGTTTAGAAACTGGCGAACCAGAAGGGTTTTGGCGAATAGATGAGTCCTCTATTCGCGATGTGGTAGTCACCAATAATGGTAATGGCATACTCGTCGCTCGCTCAAATGGTAAGGTAATGTATTTTGAGCCGCGCACCTCTCGTCGTCTTGAGTTTTTTGGGCATCAGGAAAAAGTTAATTCCATTGATATCTCACCTAATGGCAAGTTTGCTCTTACTGGTGGCAATGACTATATTGCCTATTTATGGAGTACAGACACTGGGCAGATTATCCACTCCTTCACGCACCCCACTCGAGTAACCAAGGTTGCGCTGGACGATGAAGGCCGGTTTGCTTTTACTGCCGACAGTCAAAGTAAGTCGCAAGTGTGGAATGTACAAACAGGGCAGCCCGTAACTTCACTGAAGTTTGCATCACGACAAAAAATCTTCACCGACGTCGAGTTTTCAAAAGATGGTCAGTATTTATTAACAGGCTCGCCAGCCAGGAAGGTTTATCTTTGGAATTTGAAAAACGGCGAGCAAATCCAGTCAATTCAAGTCGCCTCGAGAGAGTCTATTTCACCGCCAACCGCAGTTGTTTATGGCGTCGGCTTCCTTCCCAATGATAATATATTGTCTATAAGTAGCAGTGGCCTTGCCGAAGAATGGCAACGAGAGAGATAGAGAATTTACATGACAAACAAAAGCGCTGAGCAGTTACAACAGCAAATAGATAGCGCCAATAGCTATATTGAAGAGTTACAGATGAAAGTAGCCTTTCAAGAACACACTATCGAGGCACTTAATGAAGCGTTGGCTTCACAACAAAAGCAACTCGATGATTTAGCGTTTAAAGTAAGTCACGTAATAGACCGTGTTAAAAGCATAGAACCGTCTAATATTGCTAAGCAATCGGAAGAAACCCCGCCTCCGCACTATTAATTTTAGCCATTATTGAGTGGTATAGGCGCTTTTTTGGTTTGAAAGAGGCGCCTCAAAGGCAGTCGACAAATTAGTAAAATCAACCGTTTATGAGGCTTCGGGTTAAACACTAGTTTATCTTGTTATGAGTTAGGCTAAGACTGCATTTATCCTGATAATCTAATTGAATTACACTTGCGCGCAATTGCACAGGCCCAAGTAATACCGAGCCTTATCTTCAACAAATAAGAGAGTAGTTATGAGTGATTTTGATATGGATGCGTTTGACAGCATCGATTTTGACTCAGTTGAACAGTCAGTAGCCGAAAAGCAGGCTGAAAAAGACAAGCAGGAAAGCCAAGAAATTGAAGGCATGCGCGACGGTGCCAACGATTGTGGCGATAGCTGTACTATATAATACTATCTAAACCGCTAAGGGCTCGTGCTAAGCCCTTAACGAATAAATGGCCCTTAGCGTTATATAAGCCCTTAGCGGTTAAATCAGCCCTTAGCAGCGTAAGAAAAATTCAGCGTTTTTAATTAGACCCCTCAGGGTTCTCTAGTCGGTCTAACTCCAATCTGTCGAGCTCTACACTTTCCTCCACATCGCCTTGAAATGCTTTAATAAATGCGTTTTTCAATATCGCCGTAAACGCCTCCCAAGTCTGTGTTTCTGGGCTAGATAAGTCGCCCTCAATGGGAATACGCGTGGCAATTTGGTCTTGGCTCTGATTTTCAAACAGTTCAGTGATAAACGCGGAAATTGCTTCAATACTGCCTTCAACAAAACCGTCTCCGTCACGTTCAATGTCGCCTTTCCAAGAAAATACTTCAACGTTATGCAAAATAGGTTTTATATAGCCTTTTACCTGCCCTTCATTAGACGCGACCTCGGCAGCAAGCGTAAGCGTTCCGGCTTCTAGGTCGAAAGGCGCATAGGTATCAAGCAGGTTTTTAAAATTCACCAGTCCCACATTGTCAGCTTGAATGTCTAAATCAAAGGTAGGGGCTTTGGTCGCAGGATTAAGCTTGGCGTTTAATGAAATAGTCCCTTGCTCTGCCGTCTGGCCTTTCGCAGTAGCGGTAGCCACGCGCGTGTCTGATAAATCGTCGCTGTTTACTAAATTATTCACTTCAAGGTGAATGTCGTGTAGCGCAATATCGATAGCCGGAGAGGTATCAGGATTGTGAAAGGCAATTTTCCCTTCGTTAATGGTGAGTTTGTCTATACGTAGAGGAAACAATTGGTCGGCAATAGACAGCCAGTTTTCGTTCTTACCCGACTGACTCTTTTTTTCCGTGTTTCCGTCTACAAAGTTAATTTCGGGAGAATTTACCACCACCCTGCCAACGGCCGCACCTTTAAAAAGCTGTGACCACGATAGTGTAAATTCCACATAGTCAGCCTTAAACAACGGCTTATCTATTTGTCCATTCGCTTTATACAGCAACACATATTCTAAGCTGTAGGCACCACGCCATAGCATTAAATCGACATCGCCCACACGACCATTGTATTGGTCCGACTGGCTTAGTGTGTTGTTGATGTATGTGGCTGCGGCATAAGGAAGGTACAACCTAAACGCGACGAGCATGAGCAATAGCCCTGCTACTACATAGCAAAATCGTTTTTTAGCGTGTTTCATATTTCACTCCTTAGGGAAAGGAATACAAAAAACATGCCTTGGAGAGCGTTTTTCCTCGGTAAGGGCGTTAGCCGCTAGTGGCGCGATACCCAGAGAAGGTTTTAAAAAGCCTGAGTACAGTATGAGAAGGTGTTACACAGGCTTAAGGGTAAGATTTACTGAGGTGTGGGTAGGAATGCTAGTGCGGTTTAAAGATACCAATCACGTTTTCGTTAGAGCGCGTAGCGGCACTCACCTTTTCGTCGGTTTGCGCTTCGTTGTACCCACATGCGACGCATTCCAGCTTTTCCACGTTATTTTCAAAATATAACGAAATAGTATCTAGCTCTTGGCATTTTGGGCACGTAGCCCCTGCTACAAAGCGACGTTTTACACGTTTTGACATACATACACCTTTGGGGAATTTCGCCAGTATTATACCTTGAAATGGTATGTGTTGATCAGCTTTTACCTTAAGTTTTTGATACTATACGCGCCCTAGATTGTTCTATCACAGGTTAGTCATGATTAAGCTTTCAAATGTATCGCTACTTCGCGGCCGCAAAATGCTGCTGGAAAAGGCGTCGGCACAGGTTTTTCCAGGCCACAAAGTGGCGCTAATAGGCAGCAATGGCTGCGGAAAGTCCACGCTGTTTGCTCTGTTGCGTAGTGAACTAAGCGTCGATGCCGGAGATTGCAGCGTACCCAGCGATTGGCGCATTGTGAGCGTGGCTCAGGAAACGCCAGCGACTGATCGAACTGCGATAGATTACGTGATAGACGGTGACAAACATTTACGTGATTTACAGGCTAAGCTAGACGCCGCTGAAAAAAGCGGAGACGGCGTAAAGATTGGCCAAATTCATGGGCAACTAGAGCAGGCTGGGGCTTACGATGTGGAATCACGTGCAGCGACTATACTTTCCGGCCTAGGGTTTACTAATGCGCAGTTAAGCGCACCAGTCAGTGACTTTTCTGGTGGCTGGCGTATGCGCCTAAACCTGGCTCAAGCGCTGCTTTGCCCTTCAGACTTACTGCTGCTTGATGAGCCCACTAACCACTTAGATTTAGATGCCGTAATTTGGCTAGAGAAATGGTTGCAACGCTATGCGGGCACGCTTTTACTTATTTCTCATGATAAAGCGTTTATAGACAATACCGTCGCGCAAATTATTAGTGTTGAGCAACAGAAGCTTGTTACTTACACAGGTAATTATTCATCTTACGAAACCCAGCGTGCTGAGCGTATACGCTTACAAAACATTGAGTATGAAAAGCAGCAGCAAAAGGTAGCCCATCTAAACTCGTTTATTACGCGGTTTAAAGCCAAGGCTAGTAAAGCGAAGCAAGCGCAAAGCCGTATTAAGCAGCTAGAGAAAATGGAAACGTTAATGCCAGCCCATATGGCTAGCCCGTTTAGCTTTTCCTTTGCTCCGCCTACTGCACTTCCTAACCCGCTGGTTCAAATGGAAAAAATACAGCTGGGGTACGATGACCATATAGTGCTTCAACAGGTAAAACTGAATTTAGTACCCGGTAGCCGAATAGGTCTTCTAGGTAGAAATGGGCAAGGTAAGTCAACGTTAATCAAGCTGTTAGCGGGCGTTCATGCGCCCAAGCAGGGCATTTTCAATACCGCAAAAGGTCTGAAGATTGGCTATTTTGCCCAGCACCAGTTAGAAACACTAGACGCTAATGCCACACCCCTTTTACATTTGCAGCGCATTGATGAAAAAGCTACTGAACAGCAGCTACGCGATTACCTGGGCGGTTTTGGTTTTAATGGTGATGAAGCATTGGCGCCCGTGGCACCTATGTCAGGTGGTGAAAAAGCGCGCTTAGTGTTGGCACTAATTGTCTACCAAAAACCTAACTTATTGCTGCTGGATGAGCCTACCAACCATCTAGACTTAGAAATGCGCCACGCGCTTAATATTGCTCTTCAAGGTTTTGAAGGCGCTATGGTGCTGGTATCGCACGACCGCTTCTTACTTTCCTCGGTTTGTGAAGATTTCTATTTGGTAGACAGCGGTGAAGTTGAGCCATTTAAAGGCGATTTGGATGACTATCGCGACTGGATTCTAAAACAGCAGGCGGCAGAAAAAGCCAAGGCCAATAGCGAGGCTAAAAGTGCCAACAGCGACGCTAAAAACGGCGCGCAGCAAGAGGCCGGAGCGGACAGTAAGCCGGAACGCAAGTTAGATCGTAAAGAAGAAAAGCGCCGCGAAGCCGAGTTCAGACAAAGCGTAGCGCCACTTAAAAAAGCCATCGAAAAACACGAAAAAGCCATGGAGAAATGCAGTACCGCCTTGGCAGAGGTAGAAGCATCACTCGCCGATACCTCGCTTTACAGCGACGATAAAAAAGCAGAACTCATGGGCTTGCTCGACAAGCAAACTCAGCTTAAGCAACAGCTTGAAGAGGAAGAGGTGGCATGGCTAGATGCCCAAGAGCAGATAGAGCAAAAGCGAGAAGAGTATGACAGTGTCAGCGCCTAATATTAATAGCAACGAGTTTTGGGAGTACAGCGTATCTCGCTATACGAAAGGTGATATGGCACCGCTCGCGCTTCTGCTTCAAGATAACCACAAGGTGAATGTAAACGTTCTCTTGCTGATTTGCTGGTGTTTAGAGAATAATGTCATTATAAATTTGCCTCAGCTTAAATCGGTTATAGCGGCATCAGCGAGCACTGACGAAAAGTTAAAGCAGCATCGCGAGAAGCGCAAAGCAGCAAGCCCTGAGAAAGGTGGTGAGCAAACAGCCTACGATGCACTCAAAGCGCAAGAATTAGAGCTTGAAAGGCAACAGCAGCAAGACATCGTTGCATCTTTTAATGAGCAGGCGGTTACGCACTTGGGTCAGCAGGCCTCGTCAACGAATATATTTAACGCGTCTATTGCTGCGTTCATTAATGCATACGAGTTACGCGACAACAACGAGGCGCGCCAGTTAGTGAGCCTTGTGGTTAATCAATTATCGTAAAAACACAATAAGAAAATACAATGAGCAAATCAGCGCTATCGCATGGAAAGATAATAAAAAGTAGCTTTAAAGTGCCAGGATGGGCAAAGAACCGACATGTGCAAACCATATGGCCGCGTTTTATTCAAAAGCGCTTACCCCTTTCTTATAACATGGAGCGTTTAACCTTACCGGATGACGATTTTGTTGACGTAGCATGGGGTCCCAAACCACAAGAAACATCAGGAATAGTGGTAATGTTTCATGGATTGGAAGGCAGCATCAAGTCGCATTATGCGAACGATATGATGGCCCAACTGTCTGTGAATGGTTGGCAGGTGGTAATGATGCATTATCGCGGCTGTAGCGGTGTGCCAAACCTAAAAGCGCGCGCTTATCACAGTGGCGAAACAGAAGACCCTAGTTTTTTCTTAGAGTGGCTGCACGATAAATTTCCACGTATTCCCAAGGTGGCTATTGGCTTTTCGCTTGGCGGTAATATGTTGTTGAAACTCTTAGGTGAAAACCCTGCACAAAAGTGGCTGAAAGCGGCGGTTGCCATCTCTTCTCCACTTAAACTATCTGAGTGCGCAAAGTCAATTAATCAGGGTTTTTCTCGGGTATATCAAAAGTATTTACTTACTAGCATGAAAGATACTTTGCGTAAGAAGATGGAATACATTGATTATCGCAAGCTTATTCAGCTTACAAAAAGTGATGTAGAAGGCATTACTAGCTTTACTCGATTTGACGAAAAGATCACGGCTCCCCTGCACGGTTTTGCAGATGCGCAAGACTATTATGAAAAGTGCAGCGCGTATCACTTTTTAAGCGCCATCCACTGCCCAACGTTAGTATTGCATAGCATCGATGACCCCTTCATGAACCACTTAATTGTGCCAAAAGAAGAGGAACTTGCGCGTAACGTCACCGTAGAATTGAGTGAACGGGGCGGTCATGTTGGCTTCATGCAAGGCTCTGTATTAAACCCGAAGGTTTGGCTGCACGAGCGCGTAAAACGCTTCGTTAGCGAAGCCTTACCGGTAAACTCAACCTGTGGTTATGTTAGTCGCTAATACTGAGGTGATCTTAGTGCGGTTTAAGTTTTATAAAACGTTTTTCCCAGGAGTGTGAATGATAATTCCCATCGACGCATTAGAAGCCGATACGCTTTATAGCTTGGCTGAGTCTTTTGTATTACGCGAAGGCACCGACTATGGCGCTGAAGAAGTTGAGCTAGAAGTAAAAGTTCAGCAGGTGCTAGGCAGGTTAAAATCTGGCGAGGCAGTACTCGTATACTCAGAGCTTCACGAAAGTGTAGATATAAAAAGAAAAGAAGAGATTGAGCCCAGCGACACAGCTGAATAGAAAACAAAGCGAAAGAAAAACCGTCTTCTTGAAATGCAGACATAAAAAAGCCGGGTCGAGCAACCCGGCTACCTACCTGAGGAGAGGAAGGCTTAAAAAGCGTAGCGTGCAGTTACCTGCATAATGTCTAAATCATCAATGATTTTATAGTTTGCACCAACAGCCCACTGTGGCGTGATGTAGTAGTTAGCGCCTACTTTAAATGTCGCTTCACCGTCGTCTACATCGTAATAGCCTACTTCACCAGCAAGCTCTACCTGTTCTGTAATCATCGAGCGAAGACCTGCATTAATGCTGTAGCCTGTCTCATCATCTATGTCACCATCAACACGCTCTAGGTTAGCGCCAAAATAGGCATCTGTTGTGGCGTTTACAGGTAAGCGGTAACCTGCACCTAGGGTTAGCATATCGAAGTCGAAGTTACCTTCTTCAAAAAAGCTGTACTCTCCGTTTAAGTACCAGTTGCTGTTTAACAGGTACTTGCCATTAACGGTTAGGCCGTCTGGTTCGAAAGACTCGTTGTCGTCAAAGTCCATTTTGGTGTAACCACCTTCTACGTAACGCCAGTCTGGCTTGTCGGCCATTGCTGTAAGAGGAAGTGTTGCCGCAGTAAGTGTAGCTGCAATAAGTGTGATTGATTTACGCATGTGATAACTCCTTAGTATGCTCAGTAGCCCAGTTTCTGCAACGCAAACATCCAATGTGTTTGCGAAGCGTGTCACAAGCCAGCGTTTCTAAAGCGCGCTGCTCTTCTGCACACACGCTGTCTTTCTAAATCGCTCTGCTTCTATACATCGCTGTGCAGTGGGCCACTTGATTGATGAACACAAAACCAAAAACGTCTTCATGTCATCTCAATTATTTCTTTTCAGAAATCGTGTCCGATGTATTTATCAACATGGTGGAGTGCAAAGCGTCTGCCAACTGCGAAAAAAACTCAGCTGAAATTCAAATGGGAGGCATTCATTTGTCTGATAAATATAGAGAAATTAAAAAATAAGAAGAAGCGTTATATGAATACCTAAGCTGGTAATGCCTAGGTGAAGTTTAAAAAGTAAACATATTGGCATGGGGAACTGTCGCTAAAAAACAACAGATAACCTTTTGTCTAACTCATCGGACAAATTTACAACAAAGAAATTGGCCACTAACTTCAATGTCGATGCTTTTAAGTGACTGTAAATAAATGTAAATATAATAAATTAGCCCGTCTTTTTAGTGTTGGAACAGCTTTTGCTGAAGTACCTGTGTGTTATCCAGCATTCACTTTTGCCAACAGGCACGGAATTCGGTTTTTTTTCGCGATACCAGTGAATAAGGAAAGGAATAGAGCGCCTTTCTTGAATGGTTTCAATGAATACTTTTTCTCATCATCGCTTTTAAAGCAGCGGATACTCTGTTGCTAGCTATACATAGCTAAGGGATAAAGTTAAGAGATTGACGACCATCTGGATAACCATTGTTTTCATAAGGAGAGGACAAATGGCTAAGCCAGTTTCAATTTTCGGAAAAGAATTACAAACTAATGCGTTTCAGCATCGAAAGCTGTCGCGCATTCTTTTAGCAATGACCAGCGTTATTGCCCTATTTGCATTTCACCAAGCAGGCGCTGTCGAGGTTAATGACAACAATCAGCCTCAAAAAGCATCACCCGTTCTTCAATCTATAATTGATGCTGCTCGCAAATCAGCAACAGAAAGCTATGAACAAGACGATCACGGATTAAACAGCAAGTTAAAAGAGATTGATTACACCACTTATCGTTCTATTCGCTTTAAGCCTGAGCAAAGTCTTTGGCACGGCGAGAACGACTACGAACTTCAGTTTTTTCATCCGGGTTTTTTATATGAGTACCCCGTCACCATTCACACTATTGGCGAAAGCAACAAGCCTGAGCGCTTAGCGTTTAACAGCGATATGTTTAACTACGACGGGTCTGCGTCGGGGTTAGCTGGGTTAACGGATGAAAAGTCAGGGTTCGCTGGATTTCGCGTTCACTATCCTATCAAGAACGAAGAGTACAAAGATGAATTTGCTGTATTCCTGGGTGCTTCATATTTTCGTTTGGTAGGTAAAAATCAAGTTTATGGTATTTCAGCACGCGGTTTGGCAATTGATACCGCGTTAGCGAAAGGTGAAGAGTTCCCTCACTTTACAGAGTTCTGGGTTATCGAGCCCGGTGAAGGCAAACCAATTACTATTTATGCTCGCCTAGAAAGTCCTTCTGTTGCAGGTGCGTATAAATTCGTTATTCAGCCTGATATCGATACCAGCGTAAAGGTAGAAAGCTGGTTATTTGCTCGCGACGACGTGAATAAGCTAGGTATTGCACCATTTACCAGTATGTTTTTGTATGGCGAGAACACAGAAAAGCGTCATGACGATTATCGCCCAGAAGTGCACGATAGTGACGGTGTGCTAATGGTAACTCATGCGGGTGAAGAGATTTGGCGTCCACTGACTAACCCAGCACGCCTTCAAGTAACGTCACTTAGCGATACAAATCCCAAAGGCTTTGGCATGCTTCAGCGCGACGGTGAGTGGGGTAACTACCTTGATGCTGAGGCCAACTATCATATACGTCCTGGGCTATGGGTTACCCCAGAAGCCGGCTTTGAGAAAGGCCGTTTAGAAGTAGTAGAAATTCCAACTAAGTCTGAAATTCATGACAATATCGTGGCTTTTTGGACACCTGAAAAACCATTCAAATCCGGTGAGTCTCTGTATTTCTCTTACGACCTTAAAACGGTAGAGCAAAACCCTTTTGTTAGCGAATTTGCTTCTGTAGTGCGTACCCGTCAGGGAAAGGCCGTGTTACCAGGCGATGAATTTAAAGATGATAGCTTGAACACTACCCGCCAGTTCAATGTGGACTTCAGTGCTCCTTCTGCCATTTCTTTTGACAATGAAACTA
Source organism: Alteromonas sp. AWM4_230 (assembly GCF_056158305.1). Taxonomy (NCBI): domain Bacteria; kingdom Pseudomonadati; phylum Pseudomonadota; class Gammaproteobacteria; order Alteromonadales; family Alteromonadaceae; genus Alteromonas; species Alteromonas sp. AWM4_230. The sequence goes on from NZ_JBSWTB010000001.1 coordinate 530,417, forward strand.
TGAAGCTGGTGGTACAGGGCACCAACGGAACGATTTCCCAACAGCGCCTTTATCCTGTAGCCGACGGCCAAGAGTGGCGCGCTTCCTTTTTTGTTAAGCCGAAAGAAAAGCAAACGGTAGATATGCGCGCTTACATTGAAAAAGACGGAAAGCGTGTTAGTGAGGTTTGGAATTATGTCTACCAGCCAAAGTAATCGTCCTCAAACATCAGTATCGAACGAGGCTAAAGCCGTGCCTCAGGTTAAACGTGACAGCACCGCACGTGCTGCACACTTCATCTTAAAAGGAGAGCATATGCGTTTGTTTATCATGGCAATGCTAGTGATTCCAAGCACGGCATTGGCCGGTTGGAGCTTATACGAGATATTTTTACCGAACGGCCTTACGAATCTAGAAATTGCGCAGTTAGGCTTGGGTTTGACCCTATTCGCTTGGCTGTGCATGGCGTTTTGGACGGGTATCATTGGTTTCTTTTTACAGCTTTTCAATATAGATCCGCTGAGTTTACGCAGAAACCAAGTAAAGCCCGATGCTTCGTCGCCGTTAAAGCAAAAACACGCCGTAGTCATGCCGGTTTATAACGAAGATACCCGCCGTATTATGGTGGGGTTCGAAGCCTGTATTCGCGAGTTAATGGAAAGCGAAAACAGTTCGAATTTCGATTTCTATATGCTCAGTGACACCCGTGACATGGAAAAAGCGGATGCTGAGCTACGCGCTTTTACTCGATTGAAAAAGCGTTTGGGAGCATTCTCTAGCCAAGTGTTTTACCGCCGTCGCGAGCAAAACCTGCACAGAAAAGTGGGTAACCTTAAAGAGTTTTGCGAACGCTGGGGCGCAAATTACGAGTCGATGATTGTATTAGATGCCGACAGCGTAATGACCAAAGAGCGTATGCAGGACCTAGCCCGCCGTATTGAGCAAAACCCTGATACGGCCTTAGTGCAGACCATTCCAATGCCGGTGCGTCAAAACACCTTCTTTGGTCGTTTTGTGCAGTTTGCTGCTCACCTTTACAGCCCAATGTTGGCGACAGGTCTATCGTTTTGGCAAACGGACAGTGCAAACTACTGGGGGCATAACGCCATTATTCGCATTGCACCATTCATGCAGCATTGCGGTCTACCCACACTTGAAGGTCGTGCACCTTTTGGTGGCGAAATACTAAGCCACGACTTTGTTGAAGCTGCGCTTTTGCGCCGTGCAGGTTGGCAGGCTTATTTGCTTACCGACACTACGGGTAGCTATGAAGAAGTGCCAAGTAACATTGTTGACTACGCCATTCGCGACCGCCGTTGGGTGCAGGGCAACATACAGCATTTAGGGCTTTTGAAGGTGAAAGGTCTTAAAATGGCGAATCGCCTGCACTTCTTATTTGGTGCGTTTGCGTACATTTCTTCACTAATACTGTTTTGTATGTTGGCACTAGGGACCGCAGATGCATTAATTCGCGCTACGTCAGTGCCAGAGTTCTTCGTATCTGAGTATCAGCTTTTTCCTAGTTGGCAGGTAGCTCGTCAAGACATGATGATGGTAACCATGTGGGGCACTGCAGCCTTACTATTTTTGCCTAAGCTTTTAGGTATTACCTTGGCTTTAATGAAACGTCGTGAAGAATTTGGTGGGGCGTGGTCTTTACTAAAAGGCGCGGCAATTGAATTAGCCATGGCTGTGCTAATTGCTCCGCTGATGATGTTCTACCACAGCTATTTTGTGATCAGTGTTTTTATCGGTCACTCAGTTAAATGGGAAGCACAAGAGCGTGAAGGTCGAAAAGTGCCGTGGAAAGTTGCAATTAAACACACGCAAATTATGAGCTGCTTAGCGGTTGCGTGGGGCGTAACCACCTTTTATTTCACACCGTCGCTGTTTATGTGGCTGCTACCTGTATTAATTGGCATGGTGTTGGCAGCACCGGTTATCCGCTTAACAAGCAGTGATAAACTAGGCATAGCGATGCGCAAATGGGGCGTGTTTGTCATTGATCAGGAAGTAAATGAATGTAAAGCACTGAAGCGTTTACGTGTTGCGATGGGATATTTCACTGTCTCTCAATATAAGGCAGAAGTACCTGCCCTTCCCGAGAACGTGTGGCAAGGTATGCCAGAGCAAGCGTTAAGTCAAAAGCCATTACCTATGCGTTACAGACTTCCTAACAGACTGCATCAGTCTTAGAGAGAAGCTCTCAAAACCAAAAAAACCGCACGTTTTCGTGCGGTTTTTTTATGCTTTCATTTATTACCACTGCCTAACTCTTATCGATAGACCCTAGCAATAGCAGTATTCTATTGCGTAAAGGTAACAGAAAACGTCACTGGGACTGTCGTCGTTATACTCTTTAGCCCTGCAATTTTTTGTAGCGCAGCTACGCCTTCGGCAAGGCCGAAAGATTCTGCTTTAATAAGTGTAGGAGCAGTAGTAGATACAGTTAGGGTATCGTCGTCTACTTTACTCGCCTTAACCGCAAATGATGTAGGAACGGCTTTTCCATGTAACATCAAAATGCCATCTACTTTCCCGTTAACAACTTGACCCGCTTTCAGGCTCATCATCGACTCAGGTAAATCGGCCTCAAACTTAGCTTGTGCATATTTGCTCACGTTAAAAAGCATCTCTTGCATTCGCTGATTGCGAATATCAATGGCTGTATTAACTGACGATAAGTCTACCGCCACGGAGAGCTTGCCGCTATCAGACAGGGTACCGTCAAAGCTATCAAACTTATGTACTTCAGTGACTTGTGCATTCTTAGTTGATAGGAAATGTAGTGCACTTGTGTCGCCGTCTATTGACCAGTCGGCTGCGGCAGGGAATGCTAGCCCACATGCGAGCAATGCTGCAGATAACGTGCGAATACGTGTAGTCATCATAGGTTACTCCTTTTACTTTTTGGTTCCATCTGGCTTGATTTAACCAATACCAGAGTAATGTGGCCCAGCAACATTACTACGCTATTATACGTAGGTTTATTGCACTGCGCTAAAGAAATAATACGCGCTAGTGCTGATGTGGGTTTACAAAGTCATCATACTGGACTACGTCTTGCCATGGCACCCTTTGATCGCCCATTACTACAAAATCTGGGTTCTCCAGCGAATGACGCTGATTATACGTAAGCGGCTCGAAGTTGGCCGCGGCGATACTCCCGCCAGCTTCAGAAACAATGCATTGAGATGCGCCTGTGTCCCATTCACCTGTGATACCGATACGCATGAATACATCAGCTTTGCCTTCGGCAATAAAGCATGCTTTCAGTGAGCAACTGCCCAGTGGAAGGGTTTGGTATACGCGCTTCGCGCACATTCTGCTGAGTACTTTCTCTCTTGACTGGCGACGGCTAATTGCAATCATCACCACGCTGTTTTTAGGGTCGTCTAGCTTGCGAACGCTTATTGGGTGATCGCCATCAGGGGATGACTTAAACGCACCTTTACCTTTTTGCGCATAATACAGCGATTGTCCTGGTGGCCAGAAAATAACGCCGATAGTTGGCTCATTGTTCTCTATTAGGGCAATGTTGACCGCAAAGTCTCCGCTTCTGGCGATAAATTCTTGGGTGCCGTCGATGGGGTCGATTAACCAGTATCGAGGCCAATGCTTTCGCTCTTCTAAACTTGCGTGTTTGTTTTCCTCTGAGAGGATTGGGATATCAGGCGTTGCAGCTTGTAAGCGCTTGTTGATGATATCGTTTGCTAGGTAGTCTGCACTGGTAACAGGAGAGTCGTCGTCCTTTTGATAAGCGTCAAACTCACCTTTATCGTATACCTCTAGTACGGCTTGACCCGCTTCAATGGCAATGTCTTTCGCAAGTTCTAGTAAGTCGGCATGGGCGTCATCGGGCATTGTTTATTGTTCCTTAAACCACTTTTGAGCTAAAAACAGCGCGGCTATGCAGCGTGCTTCAACAAAGTCTTCTCGTGCAAGTAAAGCATCTGCTTCATCTAAAGGCCAGTGAATCACCTCAAGAGGCTCGGGTTCATCGCCTTCAAGCTGTTTAGGATACAAGTCGCGGGCCAAAACGATGGTCATATTTGCATTGAAAAACGTAGGGGCCATGCTGACCTTATGGAGCTCTATAAGATCGTTCGCTGCAAAGCCCGCCTCTTCTTGTAGTTCGCGATTAGCGGCTTCAATAGCCGTTTCACCTGGGTCTATTAAGCCTTTAGGAAAACCTAGTTGATACGAATGTGTACCGGCAGCATATTCACGAATTAACACCATGGTATTTTCATCAAGCATGGGCACTATCATTACAGCACCCCGGTTTCCGCCCGCCATCCGCTCGAATTCACGGGTAGCGCCGTTCGAAAACTCAAGGTCTAAGCGTTCTACCCTAAAGAGTTTGCTTTGCGCAACGATTTCACGAGAATGAATGTGTGGTAACGGTTTGTTCGGATCGATTTTTGGCATGTCTCTCGCTACAACTTTGTTATCATACTTGTATACAATTTCTTAGCTTACTTCATTATAAGGAAAATCGCTTGCCCTTTCTGCCCTGGAATGAAATAGAAACTGTACTGCTAGATATGGACGGTACTTTGTTAGACCTTCATTACGACAACCAGTTCTGGCTGCACCATTTACCAAAACGGTTAGCTCAGATAAAAGGTATTTCTGAGGCCGAGAGTCAAAAGGAAATGAGCGCGCGTTATGAGTCAGTATTTGGGCAAATTCAGTGGTACTGTTTAGACTACTGGGCTGAAACTCTAGCACTGGACCTAGAAAATGAGTTTATGCCGCTGAAACGAGAGTTGGCGCACTTGCTAGCCCTTCGCGACGATACCATTCCCTTCCTTGATGCACTTCATGATTCAGGTAGGCAGGTAGTGTTAGTAACCAATGCGCATCCAAACAGTCTGGCGCTTAAAATAGAGCATACCCAACTTGATGCGCATATCGACAACCTTATTTCTACCCATGAATTTGGCGTTACCAAAGAGTCTCAGCTTTTGTGGGAGCGGCTACAAAAGAGAGTGCAATTTGATAATAGCCGTACCTTATTTGTCGATGACTCACTGCCTATTTTGAAAGCGGCACAGACGTACGGTATTAAACATTTACTTGCTGTAGATAACCCTGATAGTACCTTGCCAAATCGCAATATTAGCGAATTTCCAGCAGTACGTGATTACCGTTTAATGCTAGAAGATATTAAACGCAGCCCAGTGGGTGATGTTGCAAAAGAACGTTTTTAAAGGACAAATGCAAATGGTTTCTGACACAATTTTTGTAGGGTCGCTGAATCCGGTAAAAATAAATGCTGCGCTCAATACACTTTCTGACACATTAGAGCATGACTTTGACGCCCAGGGCATGGCTGTGCCAATCGGCGTGCCCGAACAGCCAATGAACGAGGATGAAACGCGCCTAGGTGCTATTAATCGGGTGAAGGCCATGCTGGCTCATCATCAAGGCGGTTTAACAGATGCATGGTATGTGGCAATTGAAGGTGGTGTAGATGTATTTGAAGATGGCCCTGCAACCTTTGCGTATGTGGCGATTTACCATGAAGGTCACTGGTCGGTAACACGAAGTGCGAGTTTGCCGCTGCCTGTTAGCGTGTATCAAGCGCTGCAGCGAGGCGAAGAGCTTGGTCCGGTCATGGATAAGCTTTTCGATACGGTAAATATTAAGCAAAAAGGCGGCGCTATAGGGTTACTGACTCTAAATCATGCCTCTAGACAAAGTGTTTATGAAGTTGCGTTGACCCTTGCTATGGCGAAGTTTCATTTTCCAGACTTATATACCGACTAGTCAGGTTAAGTTTCCTTACACTAAATTAGCCATTACCAAACGCAGCATATCGGCCCTCGAACAAAAGTAATCCCCTTGAGGGCCGCCTTTCTTTTCCTGAAGTGCTCGCTCTGAAATCTTTACTGCGATAGGTAATCTTTTCTAATTCCAGTTTTATTCTCAGACTTCATCCTTGCTGTGACCTTGCTCTATGTTGCTGAATATGTTGCGAAAAAAAGTTTTTTGCAATTTGGCTTTCTAGTTGCACCTTCACTTTAACAAACGGATTAAGGAGAGTGACAATGAGTGAGACAATTAATACCTACAACCCTGCTACAGGTGAAAAGATCGATCATTATCATTTGATGTCAGCTGAAGACGCCGAACAAGCGGTAACGCGTTCTCAAGAAGCCTATTTGAACTGGCGCCGTACGTCATTTGAAACTCGAGCCGATTTATTTAATAACCTTGCCAATTTAATGGAAGAGCGCATTGACGACCTTGCCAGCCTAATGACCCGCGAAATGGGAAAAGTGACGGCGCAGGGTAAGCAAGAAGTGCAGCTGTGTGCTCAAATTTGTCGATATACCGCGGAGCATGGCGCATCATTTTTAGAAGACGAGCACCGTATTTTTGAAGGTGGTCGTGCGATCATTACTTACCAGCCTATTGGCGTTATTCTGGGTATACAGCCTTGGAATTTCCCTCTTTATCAGGTTATACGCTACAGCGTATCGAACATCATGGCAGGTAATACGACAGTGCTTAAACACGCTAAAAACGTGTTTGGTATGGCACAAGCCATTCAGCAGATGTACGAAGATGCTGGTTTCCCGAAAAACGTATATCAGTCGTTATTAATTGATGGCGGTACGGCAAGCGACCTAATCAAGCATAAATACGTACGCGGCGTTACCTTCACCGGTAGTGATGAAGTCGGTAAACAAGTTGCGAAAGAGGCCGCGAGTTTATCGAAGAAAACCGTGATGGAACTTGGTAGTAACGATGCTTTCTTAGTACTTGAAGATGCCGATATCGACCATGCGGTAGAAATGTGTATTCAAGGCCGTGTTATCAATAACGGTGAAACGTGTGTAGCGGCTAAACGCTTCGTTATCGTGGATAGCGTTTATGACGAGTTTAGAGACAAGTTCGCAGCACAGTGTAAGAAGCTTAAAGTGGGTGACCCAACGGATGAAAACACTGATCTTGGTCCTATGGCCAGAGAAGACTTGCGAGATGAACTTCATGAGCAAGTGAAAAAGTCAGTAGAAGCTGGGGCGAAACTCACTCTTGGTGGTGAAATTCCAGACTCTAATGGCTACTTTTACCCAGTAACTGTGCTTGAAGACGTATCATCTGGTATGCCGGCTTATGATGATGAACTGTTTGGCCCTGTTGCGTCGTTAATTCGTGCCCGTGATGATAAACAGGCGATGGAAGTTGCGAACGATTCGCGCTATGGCCTAGGTGGCGGTATCTTTAGTACTGATACTGATAAAGCTGTTGCCCTAGCGAAAGACGAATTTGACACCGGCATGGTAAACATTAACGGGTATTCTTTAGCGCAGCCGAACTTACCCTTTGGCGGTGTAAAAGACAGTGGCTATGGCCGTGAGCACGGTGGTTATGGTATGCGTGAATTCGTAAATATCAAAACCATTATGGTAGCGGAGAACGCTGCGGAGTGATCATTAGTTAAGTAAAGCCATTAGCTAATTAATATAATGAGTTAAAAAAATGGGGCACGTCATACGTGCCCCATTTTTGTAAGTCTGCGGCCCTACTCTCAACCTTTCTTAGCTATCACAGAGCTTTCATTGAATGATTTTTCACCCATGTTCGGTCTTTTCCTTTGATATAAATGTATAAATTCTTATGAAGCGATATAGGATGATGGCGATGAAGGTCTTACAAAGACAGATAAGCGGTATAGGATTAAGTGCTGACATTAAGTACAACAAGAGGTCCATTAAGTGCGCGAAGCAAAGCGGTAAGGCGTGCAAGGGCTCGCTAAGTATACTAGCCGCTACTGCTGCGCTGGCATTTTCTTCTGCAGCATTGGCATCGTCTGATGCGCTACTTCATACATCATTGCAATCGGATATATCACCTCATTCATTGTCTCAACAAACAAATAGTGCAAAAAGCGAGAGTGAAGGCGACACCTCTATGGCTTGCGGTAATGTCTCCGTGCAGGTGCTAGGGTCGGGTGGGCCTGAATTGGATGATGGAAGAACCTCTAGCGCTTATTTGGTCTGGGTAAAAAATAAAGCTCGTGTGTTGATAGATGCTGGCAGCGGCAGCAGTGTTCAGTTCGGCGCCGCTGGCGCGTCATTTGAATCACTAGATGTGATTCTACTTTCCCACTTACACACCGACCATTCAGCGGATTTACCCAGCTTCGTAAAAGGTGGCTATTTCACTAATCGCGATAAAAATCTATGGGTAATGGGGCCAGACGGTAACCAAACTATGCCCTCTACTAACGCCTACGTGTCATCGTTAATTGGCGAGAAAGGCGCGTTTAAATACCTGTCTTCTTACACTATCGATGGTCAAGACGACTACACAATATCGGCGAAAAGCATTGCAAATGCCACATTAGAGAAACCCTTTGAATACACAGTGAATAGTGACATTAGCGTTCAATCTATGTCGGTAAATCATGGGCCTATACCAACACTTGCGTGGAAAGTTAAGGCTAACGGGTGTGAAGCGGTATTTTCTGGCGATACTAACGATAAAGAAGGAAATCTAGCGCGCTTTGCTAAAAACGCCGACCTTTTAGTGCTGCACAATGCGATTGACGATAACGCGGGGCGCGTTGCGAAGAACCTGCATATGACACCAACACAAATCATCGATATTGCCGAGCAGTCTAAAGCAAAACGCATTGTGCTGTCTCATATTATGAAGCGCAGCGAATCGGGCTTAGATGCGCTTACCGAGGCTATTACAGTTGTAGCCGAAGGGCGTGTCTACGCTGCTCAAGAATTGATGAATATCGAGTTGCTTGATGACAACTAGCCGCAGTTTCAAGTCAAATACGTAGCTATGGTAGCCTATAACAAGGAGCTTGGTTTTTACGGGTTTTGGATGTTTAAAGCTGAGTTGAATGGGGTTATCAAAAAAATGCAGAGCGTTTGGGCTCTGCATTTTTAATTTGGGCATGTTTAATTCAGAGTAAGTCAGTCAACGCTCAGCGCAAATAGCGCTCGTACTATTAACCGCGCTTTCAACCGTACTTTTCACCGTACTCTTAACCGTACTTTGCTTTTCGGGTACTTAAAATACTGTTCTACTTGTTACTGAGGCGCAAAAGGCAGTGGAATAGGCGTGCCGTTAACGCTGGCTTTGCCGTCTTTAAGCTCCAGTTTTGTTTCGTAACCCTTCTCGGTTTCCTTTATCAAGCCTTGCTGAGCAAAGGTGCTTAACATCATTGGTGTTTGCTGCTCTACCGCGGCTTCGAGTTCTTCTGCTGACATGTTTTGCGCTTGTGGTGTTGCCATCAATTGGCCCATCATATAACCAGACGCTACGCTTTGCGCAAAGGCCTTATCAGCAACTATTTGTGCATCAGCCATGAGGTGTGTTACCCAATAAGCCACATCTTCCATGGTACCCGGTAGCGCATCAATGCCTACTAGCTTAGTATTCGCATGGGCACTAAACGAGCCTTCAGGTAACGTCGCTTTCAGCGTCGTAATGTTAAGTTCGGGTTCGGCTTTCAGCTGTGGAAGTAAGTTAGCCTCGATAAACTCCATCATTTTAGCAGGTACTTCTTCAGAAGGGATCATTAAAGATGTGTTGCTAAAGTCTTGATAAGCCTCGATGAAGTCTACGTCTAAGTTGTTTAGGGCAACGCCTAACACCATATCAGAGGCTTCAAGTTCTGGCCCCACGACCTTATCAATGGCGTATTCTACGTACACATTGGCGGTGTTGTTATCTTTATCAATGTCAGTGTCTGTAATCAGTGCAATATTCTCTAGCTGCACCGTAGCGCCCGCTTCAAGGCCGGAAACTTCCATGGTTTCGATAAGCGCTTCAATTTTAGTTTCAAACAATTCGCCCTTGAAAGCTTCCATCATGCTGCCGTCATAGGCTACATCCATAGATAAATTAGCCATTTTCATTGAAAACTCATCGGCGTTAATACTTAGCGACTCGCCCGAGGACGTATATAAGGTTTGCCCTCCATCAGGCTTCGCTTCACCCGTATAACCGGAAAACAGCAGGGTAAAGCCTTCTTCCTCATTAGTTGCGCTAAGGGCCGGAATGACATCTTCATAGCTTAGACCGCCAAATAGACCAACCACGCCTTCATTGTGATAGATAGACTGTTGCGCATTCCATTGAACGTATTCTCTTAATTCATCGCCATCAATTGACACTGTATAATGAACGCGCCCTAATCCAACGCCGTCACCAAAGTACACAGGACCGTGATGCGCAACCAAAGTAGCGGTAATGTTAGGGTTTTCGTCTAAAGGCATTTCTGCTGCATCGACATTTTGCGCATTGAAAAGCGCTTGAAAGTCTATAGCAAGTTTGATTTCCGCTTTTGTTGAGAACCAGCCTTTGTCGTACGAAAGGACTTCGGCTGAATATACAGCCTGTTCATTAAATCCGTTTACGGCAGCGTTAACATTATCTTCAACGCTAGAACCGATAAAATAAGGGGCAATACCAAGCGCAACTAAAGTCACGCCAGCGCCAGCTAAAAGAGGTTTGTTCATTGTACAATCCTTTGTTGAGTGTGTTTCCTAGTGGCCCTGGTATAAAAACCAGGGCGCATTCTGTGATATTAATTGGGTTTAGTACGTTAAAGCTTTATTGGGATATACCCACTGCTATTAGGCGCACCAAACAAGCGAGCCGCTTGGTGTACTTCGTTGGGCAAGCTATCGTCGGGTTTAAATTTACCGCTAACGCGGATATTTTTCATGTTGGTAGGAATAACCGCGTCCATAGATAAGCTCAACAAGTTAGGCTCGCTTACCATGATGCCAATGTCTTTCCCTTCGCAACGAAGTTTCGCTGAGTAAGTACCGAAATCAATGGGTCCTTGAGTTCCCGCAACCGTCGCGTTTAACCAGTCTCCTGTACCATCTAGCGACTCACACGCTGGACCAAAGGTTAGATCATTTAACGAGACTTTAAAACGTCCGCCAGCGTTGACAGGTAAGGGGAGGCGAACTTGTGCAAGCACTCTATCTACAGGCAGATACAGCGTAAAGTTTTCGGTATTGATCGTATCTTGGCTGAAAAGCCGTGTAGTAACAGGCCCTTCAAACGCGATCTCGTTTTTATCGCGAATATTACCGGCTTTAAGATCTAGCTTAACTTTACCCAATAACATGTGAAGTGGGCTAAGTTCCCATTTCAGGTTATTAACAGGCAAGCCGTTAACCACTAGGGTCTGTGCTTTACCAGAAAATAAGGTGCCACTTACTCCGCTTACCGAGACATTATTCGGCAGTGTTACACGACCAATAACCTGCACTGCGGGCATATAAGCAATAGCAAACAATAGGAAGGCAAGAATTCCGCCTATGATCCAACTAACTTTCGACTTCATGCTTTACCTAACTGTAGTCGGCGAATTTTGATATAGCCCGGCGCATCTGCTTCAGCTATATCGGCTTGAAGAATAACTACGCCCATGTTTTCCATGGCTTTAAGCCATTCCAGAACCGCATTAAATGGCGCTTGGTCCACCCATACCTGCAGTTCATCACCTTGAGGCTGCATACGGGAAATAGCAATATCATGTTGGGCAGTGGTTCGGTTCACCGCTTGCGGTAACGACCCTGAAAACGCCCTTTTGTTGCCCGAACTACGACGTAACTGCTGAGCGCGTGCACCGCTGTCTTTTACCCAAACTAAAAGCGATTGCTGGTTATCAAGTAATTGCTTTTGTTTGTCTAGCGCAGCATTAAGTGGCGACCAAACTGCAAAATAAAACAGTGCTATCACTACCATCACTGCAGAAATTAGCACTAATTTTTGTTCCCGTTCAGTGAGGGCTTTGTATTTTTCTAAAAGCGCGTTCACAACGTACTCCTTACTGAAACTGTACCCACAACGCCATTGTCACGATTATTGATAGCACCCTGTTCAACCACAAAACCGGCGTTTTCAGCGCTGCGTTTAAACTGTTCCAAGGCTTCGAAGTTTTTGCCCTGTGCCTGAATTCGAATTTCCGTGCGGGTAGCATCAAAGCGCAATGTTTGCGGCTTAACGTCGGTGGCTGAAAAAGCCGGTGCAAGCCGATCTAACATAATAAGCATGGAAGCATCCCCACCACCCTGCTCTAACTTGGCAAGCTCGCTTTGTAGCTTTAACCGCACGTTGCGATAGGTACCAATATTTGGGAAACCGGCTTTAACCGCGCTACTTATTTCACTGCTAAGTGCTTGGTTTTGCGACTTTAGCTGATAAAGAGTAACGCCTTTATCTACTAAGCTGGTACACAGTGCAAGTACAGCGAGTACAGCGGCTACACGCCACTGACTTAGCACTCCGGCGCGCTTACGTTTAATCTTGTAATCGCCCTGGCACAAGTTAAAGCTGCTTTGCATGGCTTCTTTAGCCAATACTTGCATGGGCAACTCAAGTGAGGCCTGCGCCTCTTCAATATTCGGTAAACCGCTTAAATCGATACCGGCGTAGTTCGTAATGGTCACGGGCGCTTCTTGCTGCGTAGTAAAGTGCACTAATGTAGGAAGCAACCAAGTTTGTTCACCTTGAACCCCTTTAAACTCGTCTTGGCGAACCAGTAGCTGCTCACCTAAGGTCAGTACCGACCAGCCGTTTTCGGTTATTGGAACAGCGAGTACATCAGGAATAATAGTGTCGCAGAATAACTCTGCTTCGCTTAGCCAAGCTTGCCATTGCTCCATTTTTTCATGGCTAACCACAGCGACAGCTTGGTTGTCGCCGCGCTTAGGGCCAATAGCGAAGAACTGCTGGCTAATGTCGGTAGCCAATTCGTCTTCCAGCATAAATGGAATTGCAGAGATAATTTTACGCCCAGCTTTAGGTGGTAGCTCTACCCATTTAAGCAGAATCTCACTGCTAGGAGCTAGAGCGATAACGCTTCGCTGACCAGCGCGCTCGGTAAGCGTAGATAAGTCTTCTGCACTAGGTAGTTCGCCAGAAGCAATGATCTCGTCTTCAGATTTTGAATAAACGAGCCAGCTTATCGGGTCTGTATAGTTGGCGCCTAAACGCACCAATAATTGTTCCATTAATAGGTTCCCCCAAACTCGCGATTCACAATGCTAACGCCACTATCGGCGCTTGCATGAAACACGGTGGAAAGCTTAAAGGTTGCTTTGTTGTATTGTGTTTTTGTATGCAACATAAAATATTCAGTTTTAACCGTAAACCAATCTTGTCGAGAGCTTGTTAAATTAAGCGCTTGAACAGAGGGCTCGCTTAAAAAATCATTGATTTCGTCCCAGCCGTTTTGCGGGCGGCTGCTGAGTAAACTCGTCGCTTGCTGAATATCAAGCCCCGTTAGGCCTGCTAGTAGTGGTGCATCTTCTTCTTCTAACGTATTAACGTTTATTTTCAATTCACTGTGATCTGGGATCACGCAAACCAAAGGCATTAAATCGTCTAGCCACGCTGGTGATACGCCGTTAACAATACGCAATTCACTTTTTGATGCCAGTGGTCCGTTGGCTGCAAGATATGGAAACTCTCTTGACTCATACTCGCTGTCTTCTGCACCATAGGGGCGCATGCTGTCATCTTCATCAACCCAGTCTGCTAAGCTGTCGCGCAGTGTATCGGCGGTAAAGTTGTCTAGCCCATCTACGTTTAGCGATAGCAACATGGTGTGAAAAGCTTCCATTGCTTCGGTAGTATTACTTGAGGCGCTACTCGATGCACTATTTGCGTTATTCGAGGCACTACCCGACGCTATCGCGTTAAGATTAAAGCAAGCTTGAAGGTCTTCCAAATTAGCCGTTAAGCCGCCGTTTTCTAACGGATAGCTAAATTCTTGTGCCCAAGGTTGGTCAATAGAAATAGTATCTGGGCTTTCCTCTATCAGCGACTGAATTGACTTACGTGCAAAAGCTTCGGCGCCCATGGCGTACCAATAAGCCTGATTATTGTCTTTTAAATTCATGGTGCGCTGTACTTGTAGCTGCAATCGCGTGCCCATTTCTGTAGCTAGCACGGCCACTAGTGCCACAATCATAAGCACAATCATTAACGCCACACCCCTTTGGTTAGCTGGTGGGCTAGACAGCTGGGGCATACACGTCTCAGCCTTGGCGCGCGTATGGTTTTTTAAAAGGCGTCTTCCTGTGTTTGGCATTATGACGATTCACCCGTAGTTAAGGTAAATTCCCTTCGAATTTTGCCAAAGTCTTTACTTACAAATTCTATCGCCACCGCCCGCGGTAGCGCCGCGCCTTTGTAGCTTTCACTCCACGAGATATCTTCTTCATCATCTAACGAACTGCTGTTCGAGGTGGCGAGAAACTCAATTTTTAAACTTTCTACGTCTTCTAGTAGTACTCGTACTTTTGGTTCGTAGCCAATAACATTATCCACGTAATTACTGTAAAGACGCTCAAGCTTGTTCTCTTGAAGCCTGTAGGCAACAAACTGCAAAGTACTTCTTGGCAGCATTAACTGAGGATTGTGCCAACCGCCCCGCACAAAACCAATGCCATCATCATCGCTGTCGTCGGTTTCTCCACCTGCCATTACTACATCTTGCTTTTCTCCGTTTACACGAGAAGCGCGAGGTACTGCCTGTTGAAGATCACGTTCAATAGTGATCATGGCCCTCTGTAGCAATTGGAGCTTAGCAAAGCGCTCTTCAGAAATATCATTGCTGTCGATAACTGTGGTAAGCAATCCCGTTGACGCCAGCCCGATAAGGGTAAATATGGCCATGGCAATCAGTATTTCTATAAGCGTAAATCCGCGCTGCATACTAGTTCCCCGCCGTTGGCTTAGCCACAAAAGTGGTAACCGATGTCACTGAACTTTCGTAGCTTTCGTCTTCGCCTACCGAAACGGTAACTGCACGCAAGTCGTTATCGTTGGTCTTCGCAACGGTTTGTTGCCAGTACCAAGTGCGGTCAGCCATCTCCATGGTGCCTTTTAAATTATTTTTGGGTGGCCAGGTGGTATCAAGCTGAAGCTGGTTAAGTCGATTGCTTGCTACCCAATTGGCAAAAGTGACAGACTCTATTTGGCCAACGCTAGATAAGTGCTCGCCAGCGGCTTTAAGCACGGCGGTGCCTGTTAGTGCGAATATAAGGAGGGCCACCATAACTTCAAGTAGGGTTAAACCACGTTGGTTATGGGGGCTGTTACACGACATGCTCTTGCTAGGCGAATTTACCGAGTTTGTTCTCATACAAGGTGCTTTCATAGTGGTCGCGTTCATAATGGACGCTCCAGGGGACCTTCAAGCACTAAAGGCGGTAAGTCTTGGTTCTGCAAGCTGTAATAGACAGGGTCGTCGCCGTCATCGCCCTCATAATTAAACGATAGGGTAAAAGGTGTTATTTCGCCGCTCGACATAATCAGCACTTGAGGCGGAGGCAGCTTTTTCTCTTCTTCGTTACCTATTTCTACGCCTTCGTCAGAAACACTTAGGTTCTCGTCGAATAATTCTCTGTCAAAGAGTCTATCTTCAACGTCCCACGGAAGGTCGTCTAAATTTAAGGTGAAGGTAAAAGGTTCGGGTAACGTGTAAGGCTCGTAGGTTTTTTCTCCTTCAATACGCTGCCACTCATCATCGTCGTCTAGGTAAACGAAGTAGTATTCGTTTTTGTCAGCTTCAAAACGTACGCCCAGCTGCTGTTGATTTAACACCGCGAAGTCGCTGGCCATATCAATGATCACCTGCAGGCGTTGAGCTTGGGTTTTTAATAGGTCTGACTTACTTGCGCCGAAGGCGTTAAACATAACGTACCCCGCCGCCAAACCCATAAGCAGCAGTACTAGCATGACTTCTAATAAGGTAAAGCCTGCTTTACAAGCCGATGTACTGCCGCGGTAGCGCATATAGGTTAGTTCAAGTATTCGTTGATGTTCCAGTTACCGATGTCATCATCAGTACCCGGCTCACCGTCTGGGCCATTAGAGAAGATATCCACCACGCCAAGCTCTCCCGGGCTAATTAGCGCATATGGGTTGCCCCATGGGTCTTCAGGTAGACGCTTAATAAAGCCGCCTTCTGGATAGTTGCGTGGGATTGGGTCGATAGTCGGCGCTGTCACTAGTGCGTCCAGACCTTGTTCAGTGGTTGGGAAGCGGTTGTTACGCAACTTGTACATCTCAAGCGCACTTTCCATTTGCTGGATGTCTACCGCGGCCTTTTTAAGCTGTGCTTCCTCTTGATTACCCAAAATTTGTGGTGCAACCATTGAGGCCATAATACCGATGATTAGAAGTACGACCATGACTTCAATCAAACTGAAACCAGAACTGCGATTAAGTGTTTTCATTAAATATTCACCATGTTGTTCAATGCTAAAATTGGTTGCAATATTGCCATAACGATAAACAGGACAATACCTGCCATAGATACAATAAGTAAGGGTTCAAATACCTTAAGTGAGACACCAATAAGCGCTTCAAATTCCCTATCTTGATTATCTGCAGCGCGAGCTAGCATTTGCTGTAGCTCGCCAGATTTTTCACCTGATGCAATCATGTGCATCATCATTGGCGGAAACATTTTTGTGTTATCAAGTGCGGCGCGCAAGCTTGAGCCTTCTTTGACGTTGACTGCCGCATCGGCTACTTGATTTTTAATATGCTGATTTTCCAGTACATCGCCTGAAATACGCATAGCTTCGAGTAGCGGCACTGCGCTGGCACTCAATATACTTAAGGTACGAGCAAATCGGGCCGTATTTAAGCCTCTAGACACTTTGCCTATTAAAGGTAGGGTTAAAAGTGCTCTGTGATAGCGCAGCTTCATGTGTTTTTGCTGTAGCACGCGCTGAATAATAACAATAAGTACGCCTATGCCAATTAGCATAAATAAACCGTAGTTCTGAAGCCATGTACTTACGGAAATAAGAAACTGTGTTATGCCCGGCAGGTCTTGCCCCATATGGTCAAACTGGCCAACAATTTTTGGCACGACTACGGTTAACAGCAGTAATACGATACCCATTGCAAAGAACAGCATTAACGATGGGTAAATCATCGCTTGAGTAATTTGGCTGCGGGTTTGCTGCCTGCGCTCTGTGTAATCGGCCAATCGGTTAAGCACGGTATCAAGGTGACCGGATTTTTCACCAGCTGCGACCATCGCGCGGTATAGCTCATCAAAAACGCTGGGAAATTGGCCCAAAGCATCAGCAAGACCGTGGCCTTCCACGACTTTACTGCGTACCGCCATCATCATGTTCTTCTGACGGGGCTTTTCACACTGTTCGGCGACAGCGAGTAGTGCTTCTTCAACTGGAAGTGCTGATTCTACAAGCGTTGCCATTTGGCGTGTAAGAAGCGCTAAATCCGATGCTGAAATACGTGGTTTAAACAGTGAAAAAGAAAGCCCTTTACCTTCGCTTTGAGACCGCTCTGCAACTTGCTCTACTTCTAACGGAATTAAACCTTTTTCACGCAGCTGTTGGCGTACCTGACGTGCGTTATCGCCTTCAAGCACCCCATTTGTATTTTTACCGCGGGCATTAACCGCTTTATAAGCGAATGCCGCCATTTAATCTTCCCTCGTTACTCGAAGCACTTCTTCAAGAGAAGTTTCTCCAGCTAGCACCTTGCTACAGCCGTCTTCACGGATGCTTGGGGTCGAGGTTCTGATATAACGTTCAATAGCTTGTTCGCCCACACCTTCGTGCATCATTTCACGCACTTTTTCATCAACTAATAACAGCTCGTGAATGCCGGTACGGCCACGGTAACCAGTTTGATTACACGCTGCGCAGCCGTGCGGCTTATAGATAGTGGTGTCGCTCGTTGCGCTCTGCCCTAGTACTTCAAGCTCAGAAGCGTCTGGCGTATGGGGCTTTTTACAATCTGAGCACAGGGTACGTACCAGTCGCTGTGACAATACGGCCAATAAGCTCGAAGACAGCAAAAATGGCTCAATACCCATGTCTTCTAGACGAGTAATGGCACCTGCTGCAGTATTGGTATGTAGTGTAGACAGTACCAAGTGACCGGTTAAACTGGCTTGAACGGCAATTTGTGCGGTTTCTATGTCGCGGATCTCACCCACCATGACTACATCAGGATCTTGACGCAAAATAGCGCGAAGCCCGCGGGCAAAGGTCATATCCACACGAGGGTTAACCTGTGTTTGTCCGATACCTGGCAGATCAAACTCGATAGGATCTTCAACCGTTAATATGTTTCTGTCTCGCGAGTTTATTTCAGTTAACCCGGCGTACAGCGTGGTACTTTTACCAGAACCTGTTGGGCCTGTAACCAAAATAATGCCGTGAGGCTTTCTGATAAGGGACGAAAAATGGTTTCGGTTTTGAAGCGTCATGCCCAAATCTTCTAGATTCAAACGAGCATTGTTTTTATCTAAAAGACGCAGCACCACGCGCTCACCGTGACTTGATGGCATGGTAGAAACACGAACATCCACAGCGCGACCGGCAATGCGAAGCGTAATACGACCATCTTGAGGTACGCGTTTCTCAGCAATGTCTAATTTCGCCATAACTTTAATACGCGAAACCAACATGGATGAAAGTTTGCGGTTAGGACGCAAAATTTCCCGCAATACACCGTCTACGCGAAACCGAACAACAAGCTGATTCTCAAAGGTTTCGATATGAATATCCGACGCACCTTCTTTTATCGCTTCGCCCAACATAGCGTTAATAAGCTTGATGATAGGCGCATCATCTTCACTGTCTAACAAGTCTTCAGTGTCTGGCAAGTCTTCGGCTAGTGCGAACAAATCGCTTTCATTACCAAGGTCTTCCATAAGCTGTTTAGCTGCAGAGCTATCGCGCTGAAATGCACTCGTTAATAGGTTTTCAAACTCGTCAGCAGGGATAGTTTTAGGTACAAACGGTTCCCCATAAAAGCGCCTAACTTCGGCGAACACGTCAAATGGCGTATTTTCTGTAAAATACAGAACTGCAGGCGTTTCGTTGGTTTCAAGCAACACCTGATTGCGCTTTGCAAAACTAAACGATAACTGCTTAGGGCCAGCCTCTTCTTCAGGTAAACCTGCTCTTCACCCATGGCTTCTAGGGCTTCTTCTTGCGCCTCTAGTGCTTGAGTAAGTTGTTCATCCGCCATACTACTCGTTACCTTCTTTTTGCTTCTCTTTCTCTGAAAGGTACTCTTCAAATGAAGGTGGTAGGGCAAGCGCATCGTTCCACTCAGGCATGCTCGGCGTTTCAGCCGTTGGCATTAGAGACACGCCTTCTTGCTGACGCTTAAGCTGTAGCGCTCGAATATAGTTGTATTTACGGTGACTGATTGAGTTCATAGTAGCGCCGTCACGCACAATCGTAGGCTTTAAAAACACCATTAGATTACGCTTACGCTTGCTGGTCGACGTGGTTTTGAAAAGGTGACCAAGAATAGGGATATCGCCTAAAAGTGGTACTTTAGACACACTTTCTTGTACGTCTTCATCAATCAATCCACCTAGTACGATAGTACCGCCATCATCAACGATTACTGTGGTTTTGATTTCACGTTTGTTGATAGAAATATCTACCGAGGTTGCACCGCTTACGCTCGACACTTCTTGTTCAATAAGTAGCTGAACAGCGTCGCCTTCGTTGATCTGCGGTGTCACTTTAAGTTTGATACCTACTTCTTGACGGTCGACCGTTTGGAACGGGTTAGAGTTGTTCGCGCCCGTTGTAGTACCGGTAATAATCGGTACTTCCTGACCTACAATGAAAAAGGCTTCTTCATTGTCCATAGTGGTAAGGTGAGGTGTGGCAAGAATATTAGAATTGGTGTCAGTGCTTACCGCTTGGACAACAGCGCCCCAGCCATTTTCGATAACACCGGCAATCAGTCCATTAGCACCACCTAAAAGGCTGGCTAGTGAAGTATAGTCGCCTTCATCGGTGGTAGTAACAGTTACCACTTCACCGTCGTCGGTAACATAGGCTTCAGTGTCTGTATCATCTTCTGCTTGCTTAAGGGCTACGGCTAATGAACCTACAGGAACTACACCGTTGCTAAATTGCGTGCCGCCACCTTGTTCTGAAACCCATTGTACACCTAGCGTTGTGCCATCGCCTTCAAACACTTCTACGATAATAGCTTCAACTTGTACCTGCGCACGGCGAATATCTAGCTGTCGCACCACTTCCTCAAGCGAGCGCATCATATCCGGCTCTGCGGTGATTACGATAGCGTTAGAGTCTTCATGTGCGTCAATGCTGATTTCGCGGTTTGAACTCGCTCGGCGTGACGTAGTACCGCTGCCTTGCTCTTCTGCTTGAATACTGGCCGATACGCCTTGAAGTACCTTAACTAAATCTTCTGCTTTTGCGTAGTTTAAGAACAATACGCGAGTGTTGCCATTGGACTCAAGTTCTTGGTCCATGCGCTGAATAAGGTTAATAAGACGCTGACGTGCTTTAACGTCGCCACTTACGATCACAGAGTTCGTTCTATCGTCAGCGACTACACGAGGCTCAGACTTTGCGCCAGTATTCGCTTTGCCTTGTGATTTGTTGATACTTTCAATAATACGTACCATCTCAGAGGCTGAGGCGTAGCGAAGCTTAACAATCTCTACTTCTTCGTCACCCGCGCGGTCTACGCGCTCGATAATCTCAACTAGTCGATTCACTACCGCAGCGCGGCCTGTCAGCATCATAACATTTGATGGGTCGTGGCTTACTACGTTACCGCCACCTGCTTGGTCATTTAGCTGACGTAAAATAGGAGCCAGTTCACGTACTGGTACGTTATAAACAGGCACTACGCGGGTAATAAACTCATCGCCGTCTTGTTGCGCGCCTTCCACTACGGGAATATTAGAAGTTTTCGCGTCTTTAGAGCGTACAACTTTTAAGATGCCGCTTGGCATTTCAACTACAGCAAAGTCGTAAACTTGGAGTACATTTAGGAAAAACTGATAGTACTGATCTTCATTAAGCATGTCGTAACTGCGTACACTAATTTTGCCGCGTACGTTTGGGTCGACAATAATGGTGCGCTCAAGATTTTTGCCAACAATATTAATGAATTCATTGATGTCAGTATCTTTGAAATTAGGCATGTATTCAGCGGCAGTAACCGAGAAACACAGAAGCGCCGTACACATAGCTGTGCCTAAGCGAGATAATAGTTTATGGCTAGTGCGCCTTTTCATTCTAACTTCCTTCATTTCCTAACATGTCGATGGCTGAATTGCTTGCACAGTTACTGTGCTGACCTGTACACAAACGCTTACTAGTAAAAAGCGAGACGTTACCGTTTTAGTTGTTGTTACGCCTCGGGTAAATCTAAGTAAAGCGTGGTTAAACTGCCATCTCGAATAATCGTTAATTCTATATTCTGTGCATTGCGTAGCTCAGACAGTGCCTCTTGCGATTGTTGCAAGTCGGTAAGGTCTAGCCCGTTAATCTGGGTAATGACATCGCCAGCCTGAAGCCCGGCCGATTTGAATAACTCAGGCTCTTTCCCAGGGCTAACTTGATAACCTATAAGTTGGCCTTCCTCAGTTTTCGGCGATATCGAAATAAAATCTGTAAAGCTAGCAGGCCGTTCACGAAGTGCCGCAGTTGCCTCTAATGCTTCATCGCTAAGCTCGACGCTATCTTCTTCTAATTCATCTTCTGGCTCAGGGCGATTTCTTGCCTGCATTTCACGGCGACGATTAGCTTCGTCGTAGTCAATGCCGTCTAGCATCAGGGTTTCATTTCTTACCCCGTTTTTAATAATGACGCGGTCGTTATACACCTTTTGCAACGTGGCATTGGTGCCTTCGATTTTGTCGCCTAAACCATATACCGCTTGGCTTCCACGATTTTCAATAATCGCAGTACCAGCTTCTTGTTCCGAACTTGCTACTACACCCGTTAAAGTTAGATTCAAACGGGTTTCAGGGGCGTCGGTTACTTCGGCAACGGGTTCAGCAGGTTTAGCTGCCGCATTACCAAATAAATTCAGCTGTTGTATTTTCGCTATGTTGACCCCACTTTTGCCTGATGACGATGAAATAACCGGAGCTCGGCTTACTGTGGGTGTCGCAGATAGTTGAGGTTCAGGTATAATTCGCCACACAAGTTTGGCAGCAAATGCAATTAAATACAGGCTAAGCAGAACCACTACTATGGTATGTAGCTGTTTTTGATGCTGGCTTAGATAAACAACCAGAGATTGTGGATTGGGTTTATTGAATGTCATGCTGCCACTAATGGTACTGCTTTATTATAATATAGTGAATTTTTGGTTAACCGCGCTTTAGCAAACCCATAATAGCCTAGTAAAGGTGAGGGTCAAACACTAAAGCCGCACCATTACGAAATTATTACATGAGCCAATCGGAAAGTAACAATACACCACAAAATGTTAGGCTGGACAAGTGGCTATGGGCTGCAAGGTTCTTTAAGACTCGCGCCATCGCTAGAGATATGGTGCAGTCGGGAAAGGTCCAGTACAACGGGCAACGAGCCAAACCTGGTAAGCATGTAGAGCTTGGTGCCATGATTAAAGTTCCCGCAGGATGGGATATTCGTGAAATAAAGGTGCTAGGCTTAAGTGATAAGCGTTTAAGTGCACCTTTAGCGCAGGCGCTTTTCGAAGAAACGGCTGAAAGTGTAACAAAACGTGAAGAAAACCAAGCCGCACGAAAAATGAGCGCGTTTCACAGTCCTAAACCAGATCATAGACCTGATAAAAAGCAGCGACGACAGATTATTAAATTTAAGCAGCAATAGTGTGCTGCTCAACAGGATCATTTATGAGCGATTTCGATAAATTACACCGCTTCCTATTCACCCAAGCTAACGTTCGAGGCGAATTAGTTCGCCTGGATGAAAGTTTAAAAAACATAGTGCACAGCTATGAATACCCAGTGCAAATTCAAACCTTGCTAAGTGAAATGGCAGCGGCGACTTCACTTTTAACGGCAACGCTTAAATTTAAAGGTGAAATTTCACTGCAAATTCAAAGCAAAGGGCCGGTAAGTTACGCGGTATTAAATGCCACTCACGAACAAACGCTTCGCGGTGTGGCGCGCTGGGACGAGACATTAGAAACATTACCAGAAACGTTTTCTGAGCTGTTGTCGCAGGCCGTATTGGTTATTACGATTACACCAGATGAAGGTGAACGTTATCAGGGTGTTGTAGCTTTAGATAAACCGTCTCTTGCTGAATGTATTGAGGGCTACTTTGCTCAGTCAGAGCAGCTTGCAACCAGCGTTCATCTGATGACAGACATGAGCGACCCTAAAAATGCGAAAGCGTCGGGCGTGTTGTTGCAAGTACTACCTACCGATGCAAGCGCAACTGACGTGTCGCAGGCCAATGAATTTGCTCACATCTCAAAAATTACCGAAACATTGACCAAAGAAGAGATGTTCTCTTTGCCTGTTGAGGACATTTTATACCGTCTTTATCACCAAGAAGATGTGGAAATGTACCCAGCAAAAGACGTATCGTTTGCGTGTTCTTGCTCAAAAGAGCGCAGTGCAGAAGCACTTCGTCATGTAGAGAAGTCTGAACTTCACGCAATTATTGCGGAAGAAGGCGCGATCAAAATGAACTGTCAGTACTGCCATGCAGAATACCGCTTTGACAGTATAGACGTTGAAGCTATTCACAGCGGCAACTTCGACGCTCCTTCTTCTAATCAGTAACTACTTGTTTACTTCTGTGTTAAAGCACCTTCTTTCGAAGGTGCTTTTTTATTTCAGAACACCTCGCAGTATATCTCAATTCATTCGCTCAACACTTCACTTGTGGTCAAAAAATACCCAGCAGTAAGTGTTTAACTTTTCTCCACAGTCACATTTTCCTTTTTCTCCCGGTTTCAGTGAAAGTTTTCACTCGCTG
The DNA here is from genome assembly GCF_056158305.1 of Alteromonas sp. AWM4_230. Classification (NCBI taxonomy): domain Bacteria; kingdom Pseudomonadati; phylum Pseudomonadota; class Gammaproteobacteria; order Alteromonadales; family Alteromonadaceae; genus Alteromonas; species Alteromonas sp. AWM4_230. The sequence goes on from NZ_JBSWTB010000001.1 coordinate 554,161, forward strand.
TTTCAAAAAAAATTTAATTTTTTATTTTGAAATTCATCGATCAATATAGGTTTTCTAATCCCTATTTTTGCATTTATATCCAAGGTAAAGGCTTTCTTTGTAATTAATTTACAATATTTATGAAATTAGTATGTTCTAAATAGTGAGTATGCGTTTTATAAATGCTCTAAAGGCCTTGTTTACATTACACTCAAAGAGGTGATACTTTTTTGAAAGTGCTTTTGAAAAATTACATATAGGGTAACAGCCATGACCGCAGCAGCCTCAATTCAAACGGAACTGAAAGTAACGCCACTTATCGACCTGCCAAATGCAGAGCTCATCGAACGCGCCGTATTGCGCGGAGAAGGTGTATTAGACAAAAACGGCGCGCTTGTCGTTGAAACCGGCAAACGTACCGGTCGTTCTCCAAACGACCGGTTTATTGTGAAAGAGCCAACTACCGAAAACGACATCGATTGGGGCAAGGTTAACAAGCCTTTTGACGCCGACAAATTCGATGCACTGTGGGATAGAGTAGAAGCTTATCTTTCTACCCAAGAACACTTTCTTTCACACCTTCAAGTAGGCTCTGACCCTGAACATGCTTTATCTCTTGAGGTAAGAACGCAAACTGCTTGGCAGCACGTGTTTGCTCGTAATCTATTTATTATTCCAGAACAGTGGAATGTGAAAGGTGACCAGCCATGGCAAATCTTAAACGTACCTGGTTTCACCTGTGAGCCAGAGCGTGACGGCACAAACAGCGACGGCACAGTTATCATCAACTTCGCGAAAAAACGCGTATTGCTTGCGGGCATGTGTTACGCGGGCGAAATGAAAAAAGCCATGTTCTCAGTGCAAAACTTCCTGCTTCCAGCAAAAGACGTGCTACCTATGCACTGTTCAGCGAATGTGGGTGAAGAAGGCGATGTGACCTTGTTCTTTGGCCTTTCAGGTACTGGTAAAACTACGCTCTCAGCTGACCCTAAGCGTTTCTTGATTGGTGATGACGAGCACGGCTGGGCACCAGGCAGCGTATTTAATATCGAAGGCGGTTGTTACGCTAAGTGTATCGATCTTTCTCAAAAGAACGAGCCAGTCATTTGGAATGCGATTAAGTTTGGTACTATTTTAGAAAACGTAGTGCTTGATGATACGCGTACACCAGATTACACGGATACATCGCTAACCCAAAACTCACGTGCGGCCTATCCGCTTTCACACATTGAAAAGCGCGTTGCTGAAAACCGAGGCGGCGAACCTCGCTCGGTCGTATTTTTGACCTGTGATGTAAGCGGCGTATTACCTCCGGTTTCTGTACTAACTGAAGAGGCTGCGGCGTATCACTTCCTAAGCGGTTACACAGCGAAAGTAGGCTCTACTGAAATTGGCTCTACTAGCGATATTGAATCAACCTTCTCAACTTGTTTTGGTGCGCCTTTCTTTCCGCGTCCGGCAGGCGTGTATGCTGAGCTTCTGATTAAGCGTGTTAAAGCGTTTGGTGCAAAGGTTTACTTAGTTAATACCGGTTGGACAGGCGGCCCTTACGGCACAGGTAGCCGTTTTGATATTCCTACTACGCGCGCCATCATCGATGCGATTGTATCGGGCAATTTGGCTGATGTTGAAACCCAGCACATTGACGCGTTAAACCTAGATGTGCCAGTGGCAATAGAAGGTGTAGACAGCAATTTGCTTGTGCCACAAAACACGTGGGCAGACAAAGAGAAGTACAACGAATATGCCGCTAACTTAGTTAACGACTTTAAACAGAACTTTGAAAAATATGACGTTAGCGGCGCTATCGTTAAAGCCGGGCCGGGTAACTAATACTCGGTTCGCCCCTTCCCAACGTTCATCACACTCAACGTGATTGATGTTTTGCCCGCACCGTGTTGCGGGCTTTTTTATGCGGATTGGTATTATTAGGCTTTCGAGAACTAGCTGCTTTAATGGCACCTTTAATATTAGAGCATTGAGCTAAACCAATTTGTGGATACTGGAGTAAAGTTGATGTCGGCCTTGTACTGAAAAAGTGCGCTGTCCATATGACTATCTCTTATCCAGTATTTCTGTTTATCAATAGAGATAAGTCTTAGGGTGTAAGGCACGCCGAACGGATCTAAAGGAGCATTTTCGATAAGTAGCGAAGTATCAAAAATACGAATCTCTCTTTGTCTGTTGTTTGGTGGTGGAGTTAATTTGTTTTGAGCATCATAAATAACTGGGATATGTAAATACACAACGCCTCGAGGGAGATTATGTTTACTGACAACCTCAAATAACTCTTCGCGATCAAATCCCGATTGTTGGATGTCCCAACTGGAGTCAATAAATACTGTCGCTAAAGCGACGTTATTATCTCCAACATGAATAAATGCGCTAGGCTGAAATAATCTGACAAAGCAATAAAACCCAAATAAAGATGTAATGACACCAAATAACATCCATCGCATCATTCATTTCGCTTTAGATTAACTTTATTAGGAAAGGTTGGCATCGGCGCACAAAGCATAACGAAGTATTCTCCCATGATTAATAGACTCTCTGTTTATACATCTTTTTATATCAGTAAGTGAGCCAAAGAGATAATCATTAATAAAGCAATTTTTGTTAACAAATTTAACATTATGAATACGTATGTTTATTTAAGTCGAGCAATGCACTAGCTATCATTCACAGTACACAAGTAGGCTTTTAATTAAGTGCGCTTCGCTAGGAAGCATAAAAAAGGTTTTGAGCATGATAGACAGGAAACAGCGTATAGCACTTGCATGTGCTAGTTTGGCATTTTTCTCGGTAAATACGGTAGCCGAAGTTCAAACAGCGACGCTCGAAAAAGCAACGCTAAATATTGATACGGATACCAATGACTTCACGATAAGCGCGTTGCACGATAGTAGCTTTCAAGTAACGTATCTTACTGATGATAATGGCACGCCTTACGCAAATCTACCGTCTATGGCGCTTCCCGAGCCCGCGTTGACTGATGCAACAAAAAACACCGTTAATGATGTAGAGCTAGTTGAAACTGCGACAACCCTAATCTTAAAACTCAATAATATTGCAGCGCATGTTGATAAGGCGACGCACGCTATCAGTTATTCCGTAAACGGCAAAATTGTCGCGAAAGAACAAGGCGGACTAAGTATTTCCAGTAACGGCGTCAGCCTGTCGTTTGCGCTAGATGAAAACGAAAAACTCTATGGTGGCGGCCAGCGCGTACTAGGTATGGACCGTCGTGGTCATAGCATGCCGCTATACAACAAAGCGCACTATGGTTACACCACCTCTTCAAATCAAATGTACTTTGGCTTGTCGGCGGTGATGTCGTCGAAAAATTACAGCGTATTGTTCGATAACACCGCTTCTGGCGAGCTAGATATTGGCAAAACGAACAGCGACGAGTTGCTATTTAAGGCGCAAGGTGGGCGCGCCAGCTACATTATGGTGTTGGGTGAAAACCTAGAAGATACGGTAACGTCTACTGTAGCAGTAACGGGAAAACAGCCGCTTCCACCGCGTTGGCTATTAGGTAACTTTGCTTCTCGCTTTGGCTATAAGTCGCAGCAGCAGGTCATGGATGTTGTCGATCAATTTAATCAACAAAACATACCGGTTGATGCCGTGGTACTAGACCTTTACTGGTTTGGTAAAGACATAAAAGGGCACATGGGTAACTTAAGCTGGGACACAACCACGTTCCCAGAACCTGAAAAAATGATCAGCGAGCTACGCGCTCAAGATGTAAAAACCGTGCTTATAACAGAGCCTTTTATTCTTACCACATCAAAGCAATGGGAAAGCGCCGTTGCCAATAATGCTCTTGCACAAAACGATAACGGTGCGCCGTATACCTTCGATTTTTATTTTGGCAATACCGGCCTTGTTGATGTGTTCAGTGAAGCGGGTCAAGATTGGTTTTGGCAGTATTATGAAAAGCTTGCTGCGCAAGGTGTAGCCGGCTGGTGGGGCGACTTGGGCGAGCCAGAAGTGCACCCTGATGATATACAGCACATTTGGAGTAACGCAGATTTAAGTAATAAAACGGTAAGCGGCGCAGAAGTTCATAATGGTTATGGCCACCAGTGGGCGAAAACCGTATATAACAACTTAACAGAGCTTCAGCCTGATTCGCGCCCCTTTGTGCTGATGCGTTCAGGCTTTTTGGGCAGCCAACGTTATGGAATGGTGCCGTGGACGGGCGACGTAAGCCGAAGCTGGGGCGGGCTTAAGCCACAGGTAGAATTAGCACTTCAAATGAGTGTTTTTGGTATGGCGTATACCCATTCTGATTTAGGAGGGTTTGCTGGAGGCGAAACCTTTGATGCCGAGCTTTATACAAGATGGCTTCAGTTCGGAACTTTTTCGCCTGTGTTTAGACCTCATGCGCAGGATAATATTGCCCCAGAGCCTGTTTTTCATGCCGACCCGGTGAAGTCTATTGCGCGCAAGTTCATTCAGCTTCGTTACGATATGCTGCCGTACAATTATTCATTGGCATTTGAAAATGCACTGAACGGCACCCCGCTAATGCGCCCCTTGGCCATGGAGTACGGTGAAAGCGATTGGTTTGAGAACGCTGACAGCTATCTATGGGGCGACGCGCTGTTGGTTTCACCCGTGACTAGCCCTGATCAGAACCAATGGACGACAGTTCTTCCTGAAGGCGTTTGGTTCGACTTTTTCTCAAACACCAAATACCAAGGCGGGCAAACGGTAGATTACCCGTTAACCCAAGAAAACTTCCCTGTATGGGTTAAAGCAGGCGCCTTTATGCCCATGTCAAAAGGGCTTGATCGTACCGAGCAGTTTAATGCTCGCCAGCTAGAGATACATTACTGGCACGATAGCTCTGTAGCTTCATCTTCTTACACCTATTACGAAGATGACGGTAAGAATCCAGCGTCTGTTGAAAAAGGTTTGTACACTAGTTTACAGCTACGCTCGTCAGTTGATGATAACGCTGAGTTAACCCTTTCTGTTGGCAGTGACGGCAGCTATATCGGTATGCCGAAGAAGCGCAACATCACCTACGTGGTGCACGGCTTTAGTCAAAAACCTTCGCGTGTTTTGATTGATGGCCATAGCGTGCCAGTTGCATGGGATGAAAAAGGGAAAACGCTTTCGCTTGCATTTAACTGCGACTATCAGCAGTCTGTTGAAGTTGTGATCATGCGATAATGTAAGTTGTGCTCATGAGATAAGAAAGGGCCCTGATCTGTCTTACTAGGCAGTTTTCCCAAGGGCACACTTTCTAAGTTAAGGGCGCTACCTAGATTGTGCCCTTACAACTACATCCGCTGTTTCCCAACTGATATCAACTGTGGAGCCTAAATGAGCCGACTTCCCGCGACCATTGTTATTTTGCCGGTTTTTTCTTAATTGGTAAGTTATTTCTTTTATGGGGAATACTTCTACCTGATATCGCCGCCGACCTGAATATGTCTGAGGTCGTCAGTGGTGCTTTGTTCTCGCTGTTTTCGGTGGGCATGATGTTAGGTGCCGTAATTGGCGGTAAATACGCCAGTCGCTTCGAGTACATGCCGCTATTAGCGACCCTGTTTAGCATGAATACGGGGCTTCTGCTTTTAGTCTCAGTACTGTCATCTTGGCAATGGTTTCTGGTGTTAGCTGTTTTGATTGGGGTGGTAAGCTCAACGATCTTTACCATAGGTCACACACTAATCGCGCGGATGTACGCTGAAAAGCGCTTTACTATGATGGGCTTAATGGACTTCATGTTCAGCTTAGGTACGTTTGCTGCGTCGTTTTTTGTAACACTGTTATATCTTATTGAACAAAACTGGCGATTGCCTATTCAAGTAGTGGCTGGCGTGATGATCATTCTATCGTGCTATACCTATATCGCTGCGCGGTCGCAGGCAAAAGTTCTCAAAGGTCAGCCGAAACAGCCTAAGAAAACCTTGGCATTTGGTTCCATCATCAAACAGCCCGTTTTTATATTTCTAGCCTTACTCACATTTGGCTATGGCGCGGTAGAGTTTGGTAACGCTAACTGGTTTGTGAGCTATGCGCAAAACGGCTTAGGCTTTAGCGGTGAACAGTCGCGTAATCTACTCGCATGCTTTACCGCAGGTATGGTTATAAGTCGCCTGACCTTTCCATTTCTGCTTCGCTTTGTGTCACTCCATCGCATGATAGTGCTTATGGCTACCGCTTCCCTTGCTGGTGTCTTTGCGCTCAAGCTGATGCCAACTTTCTATGGCATAGGCGCGGGTAATTTATTGCTAGGTTTAGGATTAGGTGGGCTTTTCCCGCTTGCACTGTCTGCGGCAATGAATATCGACAGCGACAACGGCCCTGTGCTTTCTGGCATTGCGATTATCGGCAATTCTACCGGGGTGCAGGTCGCTTCTTTTTCTACCGGGCTTTGGGCTAACTTTGTACCGCTTACCACGGCATTTTGGGTGATCCCGATAGGGGGTTGTGTGCTTTGGCTAGCTTCTTATGGTTACAGCAGAAAGATAAAGTACCACAAAGACCCCGTAGGCTGAGCGCTCTGAGAAGGCTGAGAAGCCTAAGAAAGCAGGGAAAGCTGGCTTAGTGCGAACAAACATTTCTAGCCGGTATGCATAGCGCTACAAATTAACGGTGTAACGCTGCGCTATTTCTTTTCTGGCAGTTCAGATAGGTATGGCAGGTAAAACTCGGCAACCAGTCCTTGCTGCGGGTGGTTTCTAAGCGACACTTCGCCGTCATGGGCCTCTACAATTCTTCGAATAATGGCAAGTCCCAAGCCAGAGCCTGACGAGTTACGCGCTTTGTCACCTTGCGCAAACGGCATGAAAACACTGTTTAATTCTTCTTCTGGAATACCTCGCCCGAAATCACGCACTTTGCAGTACACACGCTTTTCGTGACGGTTATAGAAACTGCTAATGGCGATTTCATCAGAGCCGTATTTGAAGGCATTTTCGATGAGGTTATCGATGACTCGCTTCATTGCAATACGCCGCAGCGATAATGGCGGGATGGCGTTAAGCTTTAATTCAATATGATGTTTATCATCCAAGTGCCTTGCTTGCACCAGCTCTGCAATAATCGCGTTTAAATCGGTTTCTTGGGTCATTTCTTCGGTGTCGTAACGTGCATAGTCAATGAACTGGTCGATGATAGCGTTCATGTCCTCTATGTCGTTCACAATGCCGTCTTTTATCCAATCCTGATCATCTGGCAGCATTTCTGATGCAAGGCGAATGCGAGTAAGCGGCGTGCGCAAGTCGTGAGAAATACCTGCGGTCATGATATTACGGTCGTTCTCTAGCTGCTTTATGCCCTGATTCATACGGTTAAAAGCGCGAGTAACCTGGATCATTTCCGTGCTGCCTTGTTCGCGAAGCGGCGCAGGATGCTCACCTTTACCCACGGCAATTGCTGCTTTTTGTAAGGCTGATAAGGGCCGCGTCATACGCCTTACAAACAGCCAGCCACCCGCTACGCTCAATATCCCAATCACCATTAAATACATAGTCAGTGGGGAGATATTTGCTTCGTTTAACCCCGAAATGGGGATAGAAATCCAGGTGTCTGGGTAGCGATTAAGAGATATCCACACAATGTAAGGCGCGTTTTCGTCGCTTGCTTGTGAGGTTGTGCTAATGCGCACATCGGCAAGTTGTCTTAGCTGTTCACTAACCTGCGTTGATATATAGCTGTAATAAACCGCGCTTTCTAGACCGTTCTCTCTCGCTACGCTTTCATCAAATACTTGAACCTGCGTTTGCTGAAAGTAGCTGTCACGAGTTTCTTGATTAGTCACCAGTAAATCGTTAGCCAGTACCGACTTTACTTGTGTGGCCAATAAGCTATTAATTTGCTGGTAGCTAGGATGAATAAAGTAATAGGTGACCGAGATGTAGGACACAATTTGGTTTATGAGCAACAACACGCCAATAAGCATGACGGTTTGACCAAATGCACTTTTGGGAATTAAACGCATAACATGCCGTCGCTGTGAGAAATGAGCCAGTGTCTGTAATGACAGTATGTGAACGCGTAGTTAGCCGTCATGAATACATACTTCACTAGCGAACTGGCTAAGGCGGTAGCATCCGCCGTATCCATCATAGGTGCTAAACTTGTTCGCCATCAGGCACGAATACGTAGCCCAATCCCCACACAGTTTGAATGTAGCGCGGGTTGGCTGGGTCGTCCTCGAGCATTCTCCGAAGGCGAGAAACTTGAACATCAATACTGCGTTCTAGGGCGCTGTAGTCTCGGCCTCGCGCTAAGTTCATCAGCTTGTCTCGTGACAATGGCTCGCGGGGGTGAGTAACCAAAGACTTCAATACTGCAAACTCGCCGCTTGTCAGAGTGAGCGGCGTATCGCCTGCTGTCATCTCTCGGGTGGCGAGATTAAGTTTGTAATTGCCAAACTCCACAATTTGCACGTCTTTAGACGGCGCGCCCGGCGCTTCGCTGCTGCGCCTGCGCAATACTGCTTTAGCGCGGGCTAAAAGCTCGCGCGGGTTAAATGGCTTTGGCAAATAATCATCTGCACCCATTTCAAGGCCAATAATGCGGTCAACTTCATCGCCCTTTGCGGTAAGCATAATAATGGGCATGTCGTTCTCTTGCTGACGCAGACGGCGACAAATAGATAAACCATCTTCGCCAGGTAGCATAAGATCTAAAACCATAAGGTGAAAATTCTCGCGCTCAAGCAACCTATCCATTTGCTCTGCATTAGCGGCACTGCGAACTTGATAGCCTTGTTCTAGCAAGTAGCGCTCTAATAGGCTTCGCAGACGCATGTCATCATCGACAACGAGAATTTTAGAGGTTTCCTGACCCATACTCATACCTTTTGTTTTACGTTTGTTTCACTATAACCACAAGATGTGAAATACAAAAGCGACAAAAGCGTAAAAGATAGCGCATGTTTGTTACAAATAGTGTCTAAAGCGGGTACGGCCCCATGTTGCTATGTAACGCTAATCAAAGTAACGCTAATCAAAAGTAGCGATATTAAGGGCTTTAGTATTTGCCGTGCCGTTAAGTGTCTCCAGATATAACTGTGTTATAGCATTAGTGCCCTGGTGCGACTGTTCGAAGAACTGATCGCTGACTTTTAAGGCGAAGCGCTGCCATGCACCCGCGTATTTCGCTAAAAAGGTCTCATGCCCCCATTCCCCTTGGCGCAGTTTTACACGTGCTGGTGCGAAGAAAATCTCTGCATTAAGCAGTTTGGGGTTGGGCTTTTCTTCGGCTTTCCAATCTGTTGCACCAATTAGCGTTACCTCGCTTAAACTATCGCCAAGCAGCTCGCTAAGGTTATTAATTAGCGTGCCGTTAGCCGCGAAATCAAGAAGCCAGTAGCGTGAATCGCTTTTGTCACTCGTAAGCGCATTAAGATCATCATAGCTATACACTGCATCGTAGCAGTCAGACGCTTTGACCATATCCACATTAGACTGAGAGGTTAACCCAACCACTTGATAGCTTGCGTTTCGTGACCCTTTTTGGTCTTTAAGCAGTTGCGCTGTACCCAACGCGGTTTTACTTGAAGCGCTAGATAGCAGTAAGGTTTTACCCTTTGCTTTCTCTGCCACGTAGTCATCAAGCACAAACGAGGTCATATAAAGAGGCCTGAAATTTAGCTGCCATGCCTCACGGTCTTTGTTGTAGCCAGGGTCCGCTGCACAGCGTAGGTATTGGTCGTAAACGGGGCTAATGCTTTTGCGTTGTTCGTGAATGTCAGAAAAGCCATGAGATGCCACTTTACCAGCCTTTATCACCCAGTGGCTCGCCATAGGAAGGTAACCAAACACTTTCTCACCTTCGCGAATATCAGGGTGGTTCGAGGCTTTGACTGTGGCAAAGCCCCAAACAGGTACTATTCCGAAGCCGTTTGGGTTATCACCATTGTCATCACTTTGTGGTGGAAAGAAACCCCAATAACCCATTTTAAAACCCAGCGCCGCATAGGTGATGTTATTGGCAGAAAAGCCGAAGCTATCGGTCTCAAGCAATACTTCGTCTTGCTGTAAATCGCTTACGTTTATATCGCAGTGAACAACTTTCGTGTTAGAAAGGTCTTGCTGATCTATCCAAATCTGCTGGCTTTGAAATGTAGTCATAATAGATGCCCGACGGTCATAGAACTGGGTTAAAAAGCTTAGTCAAAAAAAGCTAAGCAGTTAAAAACCTAGACTGACGCAGAGGAATAGCCATTACGACTTAATGTTTTAAATATATGCCTATAGAAGTGGTGTATATAACCTGAGGCTACTCGTCGGTATTAAGCCAATCCATCTGATGGCCGGCTCTTCGCTTTTTATTTAAAATATCTTCAAGCAGCGGAGTTAGGATAAGTTCCATTGCCAACGCAATTTTACCACCTGGCACCACTAGCGTATTGATACGCGACATAAATGAACCGTCAATCATTTGAAGCAAGTAAGGATAGTCGACATTCTTCATCTCTCGTCTGAAGCGTACTACAACAAAGCTTTCATCTTGGGTGGGAATTTCCCTAGCGCTGAAAGGGTTCGAGGTATCAACGGTCGGTACGCGCTGAAAGTTAACGTGGGTGCGAGAAAACTGCGGCGTAATATAGTGGAAGTAATCGTCTAGGCCGCGAACAATACTGCTCATAACGGCTTCACGAGAATGACCGCGGTCAGTGGTATCGCGCACAATTTTTTGAATCCACTCTAGGTTTACAATCGGCACCATGCCAACCAGCAAGTCTACGTGCTTTGCGACGTCATTTTCTTCAGTTTTTACGCCGCCATGTAGACCTTCATAAAACAGCAAATCAGTGTTTTGAGGTAAATCTTGCCATGGTGTAAAGGTCCCCGGCATCTGGTTAAAAGGAACGGCTTCATCGAAGGTGTGAAGGTATTGCCTAAACTGCCCCGTACCCGAACTACCATATTCCCTAAAAAGCGTTTCCAGTAACTCAAAGTCGTTGGCTTTAGGGCCAAAATAGCTGATATGTCTGCCTTGTTCTTGGGCTTTACGAATTTCTACTTCCATTTCTGGGCGAGTGAAACGATGGAAACTATCACCGCCAACTACTGCAGCATTAACATTTAAGTTCCTGAAAATATGGCGAATAGCATTGGTCGTGGTAGTAGTACCCGCGCCAGAAGAACCTGTTATAGCAATAATAGGGTGTTTGACAGACATAGGAATTCTTTTTAGAAATGACGGGTACTAGTTATAAGCTGATGCGCGACAAGAATCAAGGGGACGACTACCTGCATATTATCGAATTTCGGGCGTGAATTTGCGTGTGAGCCTACATGTAATCACCTTTTACGTCCTTCGTGATGATGCTGCAACAAACGGACAATTAATTTTGCTTCTTCTTCATCTAAATCAAGTAACGCTCGTACGTGGTCTAAATGATGGATGTCATGCTCACTCAATTTTCCATCGTCTAACACACTTTGCACTGTATCTTTGAACCGATCACGCTTTAACTGCATTTGGGTGGTGTAGCTTGAAGATAAAATACCCGCTGGTAAGGCGTAAAAGCATATGCCCATGATGGTTATAAGTCCACCAAATACCTTGCCTAATGCTGTAACGGGAACGGCATCACCATAACCCACGGTAGTTAGCGTGACCAGTGCCCACCATAAAGATGCTGGAATACTGCTGAAAACGTTGGGTTGCGCAGCATGTTCGATATAGTAAATGCAGGTGGCGGCGATAACAGTGAAAAGCAGAAGTACGCTAATAGCTGCGATGAGGCTATGCGACTCGTTGCGCAATACGGTGATAAGGGTTTGCATTGAACGGGAATAGCGACCAATTTTCAAAATTCGAAGTACTCTGAAAACCCGTAATATACGTAAATCAAATGCCACGAAAACGCTTAAGTAAAAAGGTAGGATCGCCATTAAATCCACCAGTGCCATAGGACTTTTTATATAAGCCCAACGCTTTTGCCATGCCGTCGTTTTTTCTAGGGAAGTGCCGTTAGCTTGGGAAATACGGTGAGGTGCAGATGCACTGCTGTAAACGCGAAGTATGTATTCAACAGTGAAAATAAGTACCGAAACGACCTCAATGATATGCAATTCATGCTGCCAAATGGTGGGAATACCCGGTACGGTTTCTAGCATCATGGCCGCTACATTTACGATGATCAGCGCAATAAGCAATATATCAAACAACTTGCTACGTTTTTTGTATTCGTGAGCTTCGCTAGCGGGGGCAAGAATGTGATAGCACGCGTTTCGAAATGACATAGCTAAATTTATGATTTAAGAATTAACCTTGTTATATCAATAACGGAGATGAATTGGTAATCCTTCTGACAAAGAGAGGCGTTACTGTGCAGCTTTTCAAACGCAGTAGGGCTTAAAACATGTTAGTTTAAATGTCAGGAAGGCAAACTAAGAGCGTATTCAATTGAAAAGTACTAAACCCCTAGTATCAGCATTCACCTCTACATTACTTGTCGCTATGCTTGCCCCGGCAGCACAGGCGAAGCCGGACAGTGTTATGTTTACCGCGAATGCCCCCGTTATAGATGGCGTAGCAAATGATGCTGCATGGAAAGAAGGTGATTGGCACGACATGACCTCGCTGATGTGGGGCACCAAGCCCGAGCCCGGTGACTTTTCTGGTAGATACAAACTACGCTGGGATAAAAAGGCCTTGTACCTTTTAGCAGAAATAGAAGACGACCACCTCTCAGATACCTATGCCAACCCGCTTGAGCGATATTGGGATGATGATTGCCTAGAAATCTTTATTGATGCGGATGCCTCTGGTGGCGATCACTTTAATAACTACAACGCGTTCGCTTATCACTTAGCGCTAGACAACCAAGTTGTTGATATTGGTCCGAATGAAGCGGGTGAAGCCGTGCCGCAGCTGTATAACAATCACGTTGAAAACAAATGGCAGCGAGATATATCGGCGCCTCATAAGATTTATTGGGAAGCGGCTGTGCGTGTATTTGACGATAGTTATCAGCATGGAAAAGACAACTCACCATTAACCTTAAAAGAAGATATGGCGCTGGGCTTTATGTTGGCCTACTGTGACGCCGATGGCGGTGACAGAGAACACTTTTTAGGCTCTCATGACATTACTCCGGTAAACGGTGATAAAAACCTGGGGTTTAAGGATGCGTCTGTATTTGGGGAAATTGTGCTACAGCACAAAGGCGCTACAAACAAAAAGTAGCGCGCTTTATTGGTATGCGGGCTCTGCCACTGTTGTTTATTTTAGCATCCATTCATGATCAGGGTCGTTGTGGAATACCCACTCACGCTTAGGACCTGCCATTACGTTTAGATAATAAAGATCGTAACCGTGGGGAGCGCCAACGGGATGATAGCCCTTGGGAACCATTACAACACTGTTATGCTCAACGCTGATTGTCTCATCAATGCTTCTATCGTCGGTATACACTCGCTGAAAGGCAAAGCCTTGCTGAGGGTTTAGCTTATGATAATACGTTTCTTCCAGCGCGCTCTCGCAAGGCAGTGAGTCGGTATCGTGCTTGTGTGGGGGGTAGCTGGACCAGTGACCATTTGGGGTTATCACTTCAGTAATCAAAAGTTTTTCCGCCATAACATTGTTCATCATGATGTTGCGAATATGGCGGGTATTGGTGCCTGACCCTCTCACTGAAACTTCACAATCTTCTGGTTTTATTAGCCTTGAAGATAATTCACCCTTAGCTGGAGCACTGCAGAGTGCGACCTCAGCATCATTCAATGCGGTTACCGTAATGGTATCTTTAGGGGGAACGTAAACGGCAAAAGGGGCTTTATCTTCGAAAACGGATTCCCTATCCCCTATATTCAAAAATGTCTCATCACGGGTTTTGATGTCAACACGGCCGCTGACTACCACTGCGCATACTTCATTGCCGGCGGTATCAAAGTTTCGTGTGTCGCCTGCTTTTAGCAAAACGACGTCAAAGCCCACGTAGCGCCAATTCGCCGAGGCTGGCGTGATATGTTGAATACGTCCTTGAACATCTGGAGCGGAAGGTCGACTGTGTAAATGTGACATAAGTAAGTGGCCGTTAGTTAGATTGGTGAATAAGACCAAGCATAAGCGCTTGAATAATATTGGTGCTTACATTGAGCGAGCGAAATGAGTGTATTTCTGCTTCTTTCACTTTAATGTAAATGTCGGCGTGTTCAGCTAAAGGGCTAACGCTACTATCGGTCATAGCGATAACTGCGATTCCTTTACTTTTAGCATAATTTACCGCATCTAAGGTTTCTTGCGCGTAGGGTGCAAAACTAATAGCGAATAGCACGTCATCAGGACCCAGAAGGTTGAGCTGGGCAATATCCATATGACCGGCGCCATCGAGCAGGTGGGCCCGACGCCCTATGTTGTTAAGAAGATAGCTGAAATAGCTGGCTGTCGGAAATGACCTTCTCGCCCCTTGGATATGAATGATATTCGCCTTGTGAAGCGCAGAGATAGCGTCATTTAGCACCTGCTCATCTACTGAATTACATAAATTTTCGAGGGCGTGTGTGTTGGCAATAACAATTTGCTTCAACCAACTAAGTCCGCACTTCTTATCGTGAGTCGCAGGTTCCTCTTGTACCGACTTTATACGGCTCTCATAGTCTGGTGAGCTGACCATGAGCTTGTCTTTGAAGAGCTGCTGCATATCGCTAAACCCTTCAAACCCAAAGGCGTGAGCAAAACGAACCAAAGTGGAGGCATGCACGCCCGCGGCTTTTGCAATACTGGCTACGGTACCAAATGCAATCGCATTCGGGTTGTCCAAAACGTAGCGGGCAACTTCCTGCAATCGCTTACTGAGCGATGAATACTGGCTTTCAATATGTTGTTCGAGTTCGGTTTGTGTTTCAGTCATTGCTTCACATTCGCTTTTAGGTACGCCTGTTCTATGCCAAATAATAGAACAAATAAAATAAATATTCCAACAATTGATTAAATGGAAAATATGTTCTATTTTAATTTGGCGTTTATTTTGAACAGATGAGAAGAGAGCCACCGTGTCACAAACAATATCTAAAACGTTGGATGTCATATGTCTTGGTAGAGCATCCGTCGACTTATACGGACAACAAATTGGCAATAGGCTGCAGGATATATCCTCTTTTGCCAAATCATTAGGAGGTTCGTCTTGTAACATTTGCTTTGGAGCGGCGCGTTTGGGGTTGCGTGCCTCAATGCTTACCAGGGTCGGCGATGAGCAATTTGGAGAGTTTATTCGAGAAGAACTCGAAAGCGCCGGCGTAGACACGAGTCACGTAGTCACAGATCCAGAAAGACTGACGGCACTCGCTATTCTCTCAATCAAAACGAAAGAAGCGTTTCCACTGCTCTTTTACAGAACAGATTGTGCTGATATGGCTATAGATGAAAGCGATTTCGACGAAGCTTATATTGCCTCATCCAAAGCGTTACTGATTACAGGTACGCATTTTTCGACACCGCATGTGGATAGTGTGGCCCGAAAGGCGATTGAGTATGCTCGACGTAATAACACCAAGGTTATTTTAGATATTGATTATCGTCCGGTACTTTGGGGGCTTACGCGTCCCGGTGAAGGCGATAACCGATTTGTGTCTAATACTGATGTGACTAAGCACCTTCAGTCAATTATTCCATTATGTGACCTAATTGTTGGCACGGAAGAAGAGGTACATATTGCGGGCGGCTCAACCGACACCATAGACGCGTTAAAGACTGTACGCGCGAAAAGTGATGCTGAAATTGTCCTTAAACGAGGAGCGCAAGGATGCTCGATTTTCGATAGGGAGATCCCTAATCATATTGACGATGCGTTTTTTGCTGGAGGTGTTAGAGTCGATGTGCTCAATGTTTTGGGTGCCGGTGATGCATTTATGGCTGGCTTTCTTCGTGGCTGGATTAAAGAAGAGGGGTATGAAAAGGCCTGTTCATACGCCAATGCATCTGGCGCGTTAGTTGTATCCCGTCATGGTTGTGCACCTGCCATTCCTACGCCAGAAGAGCTTGACTACTATATTGCTAATCAGCATGACATTGAACGGCCAGATTTAGATCCTGAGCTTAACTATCTGCATCGCGTTACCACGCGTAAGCCCGCGACGTGGGATGAACTATGTATTTTAGCGTTCGACCACCGCCAGCAATTTGTAGATATGGCAAATGATGTGGGGGCAGACGTCACCCTTATTCCCACACTAAAACAACATATTCTTGCCTCGCTAAACGGCGTGGCAAATAGCGGCACTGTGCTCAACCAGGTGGGTGTGCTCATTGACGACACGTTTGGTCAAGACGCACTTAACGATGTTACAGGCCAGCGCTGGTGGATAGGTAGACCGGTGGAAGTGCCTACGTCTCGTCCCATTGAGTTAGAGGGAGGGCGATCTATAGGCTCAAGGTTGGTGTCGTGGCCTAAAGAACATATTGTAAAATGCTTAATTTTTATGCATCCCGATGATGAGCAAACAATGTGGGACGCCCAAAGTCGACAAATTAAAGAGCTTTATGATGCGGTCTGTGTAAGTGGCCATGAGTTGCTTTTAGAGATTATTCCTCCGAAAAACATGCCTTGCGACGACGACACAGTCGTGCGGTGTATGGAAAATGTGTACGACTTAGGTGTGCGTCCTGATTGGTGGAAGCTGCCGACGCCAACCCGTGGCGCATGGCAAGCTATCTCTTCACTGATCGAGACCCGGGCTCCGCACTGTAGAGGTGTGATTTTACTGGGCTTGGACGCACCAATTGAACAACTTGCCAAAGGTTTTGAAGACAGTGCTCATTTCCCCCTATGTCGAGGCTTTGCCGTGGGACGTTCTATCTTTGCTAAAGCAAGTCGAGCGTGGTTAGCAGGGGAGATTGATGACGACAGTCTAAAAGCTGAAATAGCGAGCAATTACTTAACTTTGGTTAAAGCCTGGAATAAGCGTAAGGATACTTAACATGCAGTATGTTCGATTAACCGCCGCGCAGGCGCTGGTAAAGTTTTTTAGCCAGCAATACATCGTTCACAACAACGAAGAGGTGCCGATTTTTGGCGGCGCGTTTGCGATTTTTGGTCATGGTAACGTCAGCCGGCTTAGGCGAGGCTCTTTACCACGCGCAAGACAGCATACCTACGTTTCGTGCTCACAACGAGCAGGGCATGGCCCATACTGCAATTGCGTATGCTAAAGCAAATTTCCGCAAGCGCATGATGATGTGTACGTCTTCAATTGGGCCTGGAGCCACGAATATGGTAACCGCAGCTGCGCTTGCCCATGCCAATCGCCTTCCTGTGTTATTGGTTCCCGGCGACACGTTTGCAAACCGAAAGCCAGACCCTGTACTTCAACAAATAGAACACTTTACTGATCCTGGAGTGACGGCGAATGATTGCTTCAAACCAGTAAGCCGGTATTTCGACCGCATTCATCGCCCTGAACAACTGATCCATTCAATGCCCGTAGCAATGCAGACACTCTTGGACCCGGTGAACTCTGGCCCTGTTACTCTCGCTTTTCCGCAAGATGTACAGACCGAAGCATTCGACTATCCAGAAAGTCTGTTTGTAAAGAAAGTGCATAGTTTACGGCGAGTAAGCGCGCATCAGGATGAATTAGCACATGCACTTAGCGCACTTCAATGCGCTGAAAAGCCTCTCATCATCGCCGGTGGCGGAGTGCTTTACTCTGAGGCCACAGAAGTGCTGTCTGACTTTGCGCATGCCCATCAAATCCCGGTCGCAGAAACCCAGGCTGGAAAAGGGGCGTTGCCGTGGGAGCATCCTTGTGCAGTAGGCGGTATCGGTGTAACGGGGTCAGCTGCTGCAAATCAGCTAGCCCAAGAGGCTGATGTGGTGCTGGCAATAGGGACCCGTTTACAGGATTTCACGACGGAGTCGCGAACATTGTTGGAGAGTCACCAAAAAATGTTAATTCAGCTGAACGTAGGTGTGTTCGACGCTGAAAAGCACAACGCTCAACCGTTAGTTGGCGACGCGCGAACCGTGATAATGCAACTATCTGAGGGTCTTACGCCCGTTCCACTGTTTAAAGACTGGCTCAATCGTGCAAAAGTGTTAAACGCCCAATGGCAAAGCATGTATGACAACGTCACAGCAGATACGGGCACAGAACTGCCCTCTGATGCACAAGTGCTAGGTGCTATCAAACGGCAAAGTAACACAAGCGATGTCATTGTTTGTGCTGCCGGCGGTCTACCTGGAGAGCTTCACAAGCTATGGCGAGCTGAGGGACCGGGCTCGTACCATGTGGAATATGGCTTCTCTTGCATGGGCTATGAGATAGCGGGTGGCTTGGGCGTAAAAATGGCCACGCCAAAGCGCGAGGTGTTTGTGGTGGTAGGTGATGGTTCTTACATGATGATGAACTCTGAACTGGCGACGTCAATCATGCTTGAACAAAAAATCACCGTCATTCTGCTCGACAACCGAGGTTTCGGCTGCATTAACCGCCTTCAACAAGGTACCGGGAACGCACCTTTCAACAACCTTTTAGAAAACTGTGCGGGTAATCCCGACGCAATGCACATCGACTTTGCTGCACACGCCAGTGCAATGGGGGCGCACGGCATTAGTGTGTCCAGTGTTGGCGAGCTAGAGTCTGCGCTAGAAAAAGCGCGCAGTAATACAAAAAGTACCCTGATTTCACTTAATACCGACCCGCATATAAGTACTGATAATGGCAGCTGGTGGGACGTTGCTATACCTGAGATCTCACAGTGTGAGTCGGTAAATCAAGCACATAAAGAATACAAAGGTGCTCAGTCTAAGCAACCTTATTAATTTTGAAGACTTACGTCTTAGAGGGACATCATGCAAACACTTGGTAATTTTATAAACGGTAATAACGTAGAAAGCCAGAGCGGACGAGTGGGGGCAGTTTACGACCCCGCCACGGGAGAGCAGACTAAGCAAGTATGCCTTTCCAGTGCACAAGAGACAACACAAGCGATTACTGCCGCACATGATGCGCTGGCAGAATGGAGTGCGGTAACGCCGTTGAACCGTTCTCGCGTGATGTTTAAGTTCAAAGCGCTGCTGGAAGAAAATAAAGATGAACTGGCGCTGCTTATCACGTCAGAGCATGGAAAAGTTTTTTCGGATGCGCAGGGAGAGCTAACCCGAGGCATAGAGGTGGTGGAATTCGCGTGTGGTATTCCACATTTGCTCAAGGGCGAGCAGTCAATGAACGTTGGCCGTGGTGTGGACAGTTTCTCATTAATGCAGCCGGTGGGTGTCTGCGCGGGAATTGCGCCCTTCAATTTCCCCGCGATGGTACCACTTTGGATGTTCCCAGTAGCGCTAGCGTGCGGTAATACGTTTGTGATGAAGCCTTCCGAAAAAGATCCTAGCGTACCGTTAAAGCTGGCCGAGCTTTTAAAAGAGGCGGGCTTGCCAGACGGTGTATTCAATGTTGTAAATGGCGATAAAGAATCAGTTGACGTGTTGCTCAGCGATCCTAGAGTGCAAGCGGTTAGCTTTGTAGGTTCTACGCCTATCGCTGAATATGTATACAAGACGGGGAGTGAGAACGGAAAACGCGTGCAGGCACTCGGTGGTGCTAAAAATCATATGGTAGTGATGCCAGATGCTGACCTTGATTTAGTCAGTGGTTCTTTAATGGGCGCTGCTTATGGCTCTGCGGGTGAACGCTGCATGGCGATTTCTGTGGCCGTATGTGTGGGCGACGAAGCAGCGGATGCACTGATAGAAAAGCTAGAAACGGAAATAGCGAATATGCGCGTTGGTGCAGGGCATGGCGAAGGTGAGGAACCACATATGGGGCCTCTAATCAGCCGTCAGCATGCTGATAAGGTGCTGTCTTATATTGAGACAGGAATCAAGGAGGGGGCTCGTTTGGTCAGCGATGGGCGCGACTTTACCGTAACTGGAAACGAGCAAGGCTATTTTGTGGGCCCCACCCTATTTGATAATGTGACGCCAGGCATGCGTGTGTATCAGGAGGAAATATTTGGTCCTGTACTTAGTATAGTGCGCGTAAATACCTTCGAAGAAGCGCTTAAACTTGTTAATGAACACGAATACGGAAACGGTACCTCGATATTTACGGGAAATGGTGAGGCTGCCCATATGTATACGCATCAGGTGCAAGTGGGTATGGTTGGCGTGAATGTACCCATTCCTGTGCCTATGGCGTTTCACAGTTTTGGCGGATGGAAACGCTCAATATTTGGTCCTCTAAATATGCACGGCCCAGATGGCGTTCGGTTCTACACTAAGATGAAAACGGTGACTGCTCGCTGGCCTAAGGGCCAACAAAACATCAATCATTACACTATGCCAACAATGAAATAGCGCTAGCGTTAAAGACCCTTAATACGAAATTTTAAAAAATAAAGGCATTCACTATGGTGAATGCCTTTTGTTTTTATATTTTTTTATCGACTGAGTGGGAATGTTGCAAAAAAATAATCTGGCACATTACCATCAATTGGAAAAAAGTAAGTTACCGCTTACTTAAGCGAGGCAATAAGATCCGGTAGCGCTCTCATATCGCTGAACGAAGACACATTGGGTAAAGAAACGGGT
The DNA here is from genome assembly GCF_056158305.1 of Alteromonas sp. AWM4_230. Lineage (NCBI taxonomy): Bacteria > Pseudomonadati > Pseudomonadota > Gammaproteobacteria > Alteromonadales > Alteromonadaceae > Alteromonas > Alteromonas sp. AWM4_230. The sequence goes on from NZ_JBSWTB010000001.1 coordinate 574,658, forward strand.
TCGTTGAATGTGTTGTAGAAGAAGGTTTTCATTTTTGCTGCACTACCCGCCTTTATACCCGCCATGCTGTCTTCTATCACTACACATTCAGACGGCATTACCCCTAGCCTTTTCGCTACGCTTAAATAAATATCTGGGCTTGGCTTGTACGCGCCGATGTCGTATGCGCTGTAAATATGTGGGCCAAAATAGTGGTGCAAGTGACAAAGCCCTAATGCATGGTCTATTTTTTCTTTAGGGCCATTCGATACCACCGCTTTTTCGTAGTCTAGCTGTTCAAGAGCATCAACAACCCCATCGATAGGTTTAAGGTTCGCTTCGAATAAATTGGCGACGCGAGCCCGGTAGTCTTTTAAAAAGTGTGCAGGAATAGTGATGTCATGCGATGTGGCAATATCGTTGAGTACCTCCGACATCTTGCCGCCTCGATATCGCTTCATCAACTGATGCGCATCAAGCTTGAGCCCCATAGTGGCAAACTGCTGAGCTAAGCCAAGGTTGCACAGGTATTCGCTATCTACCAGTGTGCCGTCACTATCAAAAAGCAAACACTTTATGGTCATGCTTATCGCCAAGACGGGTTAGGCGTAGACGACATTTGCAGAACGAGTTCTCCACCATTTGTGATTTCACTGTGTAGCAAATAGGCGCGGTTTAAAGGTTCGCCATTGAGCGTAGCAGACTCCACAAAAACATTATCTGGTCCATTATCTAGGGTTTTGATCGTAAACTGTTTACCCGTGAAGTAGTCATTGTCTAAAGAAAGTGTGATTTCATCGAAAATAGGTGAGCCAAGATAATAAACAGGGTCCTGTTCTACGCCCCCGGTTAGCTGAAACAAGCCTATTTTCATGAGTACCGCCAGCGCGCCCATTAAACCCTGATCTTCATCACCGTTGTAACCACGTTCAGGAGATAAATGGGAGTAAACAGCGTCAACCACCCGTCTTGACCATTTTTGTGTTTTCCAGGGTGCGCCTGCTGCGCTAAAAATAAATGCGGTTTGCATGCTTGGTTGATTACCATAATTGATCGGAGCCCGACGTAACGACTCAATGGTTTCATCTGCATGAGCAGTGCCTGACGTGAAGCCTTGTTTTTCTGCAACAAGAAAGTCGCGGTCTAGACGCTCAATTAATACCGCTTCCCCGCCCATCAATTCGGCTAACCCTTTAATATCGTGAGGAACAAACCAGGTGCCTTGAGCGGGGTTCGATTCGACAAAGCCATTTTCGTATTGATAGGGGTCGAATGGTGTTTGCCACGTACCGTCTACATTTCTAGGGCGCATAAAACCCGATTCAGGATCAAAAACATTGCGGTAGTTTTGACTGCGTTTTAAAAAATAGCGATAGTCCTTCTCTTTTCCTAGCGCGTTGGCAAACTGAGCAAGGGTAAAATCTTGATACGCATTTTCTAAGGTTTGGCCCGGCCCCCTTCTATGATTGCCATAACTGCTTTCCTCCGGCGGAAGAGGAAATGGAATGTAGCCTTTTTCGAGATAATGTCGCATACCACCACCCATTTTGGTGTAGTGCTCATAACCCGCTTTTGCCATAATGCCTTTATCACTATGATTGTACGTTAACCCGCTGTAAGCCGTGTCAACATCGAAGTCTCGTATGCCTTTCATATAGTTAGAAACGATAAACGGCGTTGATGAAGCGCCTGTCATGACATAGGTGTAATTTCCCCCTGATGGGCCTCGTGGAATCATCGAGCCATCTTTATAGTAGGTAAGCAGACTGTTGGTGAAATCCGAGGCGACGCTTGGGTATACCAGCGGCCACAGCGTTGCAATGGTCCATTGTGCTCCCCAAAAAGAATCAGAGTTGTGATGGTTAAATAGCGGGACCCCCTTTTCATTGAGGGGAAGCTGTCTAATAACAGGATCTATGCCAGTTTGATCAACATATTGACCGTTGACGTCAGAGATGATGCGTCTGCCATGTAGTGCATGCCAAAGATCGGTGTAAAATCGGCGCTGTTGTTGTTCAGTTCCGCCTTTAACAGTGATTTTTTTAAGCCATGTGTTCCACTCTGTGAGTGCGGCATCTTTTGTTTTATCAAAGTGCCAGGTAGATAACTCTGCATCAATATTGGCTTTCGCATTCTCCACAGACACGTAGGAAATCCCCACTTTCATCAAAAGCGGTTTTGCGTCATGACTAAGTTCAATGAGTAGCCCTGCATTAAGTCCGTTAATGCCGCTAACGGCCGGGAATACATGTTCCCCTCTGTAGCTGTCTAGTCGAGCTATGTCTTTATCGAATTCGGCATAGTAGTAAACTTTTGTAGGGCGAGTTCTGCGGTACGTCGGCAAGTTTGTTATGTAGCCAGCTACCGCATTAGACGCGACTTGGTTTGCTTCTGCGTGACCTAATTCTGATGGACCTAATTTGCCGCCTAAGTTAAATAATACTTGTTGTGGGGTATTAGGCGCATAATGGTAACGATGAAAACCAACCCGGGTTGTAGCGGTAAGCTCAACATCAATTTTGTAACGATCTAATGAAAATTTATGGTAGCCCGGCTTTACAATTTCACTGTCATGAGAAAACGGAGAGTAATAGTCATTTTTAATCTCGGCCACAGGGCGAGTAGACGAGAGAGGCATAACGGATAGCCCGGATAGCTGCCACGCATGCACGTGGCTTATGCCTGTAATGTCGTTAGAATGGTAACGATAACCACTTCCCCATGCTCCGCCTATCTCGGTATCGGGGTTGAGGTTGACCATACCAAAAGGAAGCGATGCTGAGTCAAAAAAGAACCAGCGGCTGTTAGCTGAATCGAGATAAGGGTAAACAAGGTCAACGGGTTGCTTACTGGTCGCAAAACTTAACGAAAGCGGCGTCAAAACACACGACATTGCTAGAAAACACGTCAACCAAAGATTCTTTTTCATCCTCAACTACCTCAAACTAAATCGTTATTTACGCCTTTATAACAAGATGCCACACCAATTTCAAATTGGTTAGTCCAATTCTAGTCAGAGATGAATAAAATATACGCTTCGGAAACGTCAGCGAGATGTGACTGCATGGCTTTCTTTGCCGCATCGCTGTCGTAGCGAGAGAGGCTTTCAAGAATTTGCTTGTGCGCTTCGATATTAGGGTTGGAGCCTTTCTGGCGAATCTTGTCGTTAAATACACGGCTTATTTCCGACGATTCACGCAAAGACCATAACCATTCAACGGTGGTAATAATGGCGCTGTTTCGTGTTGCCTGTGCAATAGTGCGGTGGAACTTTCCGTCAAACTCCTCTGCCTCCTTTATCTTTCCAAGGGCGACCATGTCTTCCATTTGCTTAAGATAAGCTTTCAGTTTGAGTAGTTCCTCATTACTAATCCTTTGTGCTGCCAGTGCTGCTGCTTCACCTTCAAATAAAGTTCGAGCCTCCATGATCTCGAGGGGGCCTGGTGCATCTTCCATGACCAAACTCGTCTTTAAATTCTCTCGCTTTAATACGTAAACGCCTGAACCTGGGCGAATTTCTACTAAACCGGATACCTCAAGGGCAATCAATGCTTCCCGTACTGTTTGGCGACTGACTTCGTATTCTTGTGCAAGTTCTCTCTCAGGGGAAAGGCGATCTCCAGGGCTCAAATTGTCACTGATGATGAGCTGTGCAAGTGAGTCTGCAACTTGAAGATACAGGCGTTGACCGGTGCTCGAAGAACCAGAATGTAGATTTTTTGGACTTACATGTTGCATATTGGGCGGGCCAAATGTTAACTTAATGAAAAAGGTTTGGCCAATTTAAAGCTTTGTGGTGGTAAATTCAAGGTTACATCTGTGTTTTTACTCGACAGAGCATCGTTTATATAGGAATGAGTATGAAGATTACCGACGCTAAAGTCATCGTCACCAGTCCCGGTAGAAATTTTGTTACGCTGAAAATTGTTACCGAAGACGGGACCTACGGTATTGGCGACGCTACACTAAATGGTCGAGAGCTTGCGGTGGCAAGTTATTTAGAAGATCACCTTGTTCCATGCCTTATTGGAAAAGACGCGAGACGCATTGAAGACATATGGCAGTTCTTTTACAGAGGTGCATACTGGCGTCGTGGTCCAGTAGGGATGACGGCGATTGCCGCTGTTGATGTGGCGTTATGGGATATAAAAGCAAAAGCTGCCAATATGCCTCTGTATCAGTTATTAGGTGGCAGAAGTCGTGATGGCGTTATGGTTTACGGTCACGCAAACGGCAAAACGATAGACGATACGGTAGCCGAAGTCGGTAAGTACATCGATATGGGATATAAAGCCATTCGCGCTCAAACGGGGGTGCCCGGACTAGACAGTACATACGGCGTTTCAAAAGACAAAATGTACTATGAACCCGCAGATGCTGAACTGCCTACAGAAAACGTATGGTCCACGTCAAAATATTTAAATAGCGTACCTGAGCTTTTCAAAACGCTTCGTGAAACTTATGGCTACGACTACCATTTACTGCATGATGCCCACCACAGATGCACACCAATAGAAGCTGCGCAACTTGGTAAATCTCTAGAGCCTTACAAACTATTTTGGTTAGAAGATGCGGTTCCAGCAGAACTGCAAGAAGGTTTCAGACTGTTCCGTAAGCATACAACCACACCTATTGCAGTAGGAGAGGTGTTTGCTTCTATTCACGACTGCCAACAGCTGATTAGTGAACAACTTATCGATTATATCCGCACGACCATTGTGCATGGCGGAGGGATCACGCATTTACGCAGAATTGCGCATTTAGCGGAGCTCTATCATGTCAAAACGGGCTTCCACGGTGCAACTGATCTAAGCCCTATCACAATGGGCGCTGCACTTCACTTCGACACTTGGGTACCAAACTTTGGCATCCAGGAATATATGCGTCATACACCTGAGACCGACGAAGTATTTCCTCACGATTATCGTTTTGAAAATGGCTATTTGATAGCCGGTGAAACGCTTGGACATGGTGTGGATATCGATGAGGAAAAAGCAGCGAAATACCCTTATAAACGCGCTTACTTGCCCGTAAACCGATTAGAAGATGGCTCAATGTATAACTGGTGAGGAACAGAGCATGATTGGCGTATTTGGAGAGGTAATGATAGAGCTACAGCCCTATGGAGAGGGAATGTTCAAGCGCGGCGTAGCGGGAGATACATTTAATACGGCCGTAATGTTATCAAGGTTAGGTACAAGCGTGCGTTATTTTTCTGCACTTGGCGATGACGGATTTAGTGAAAGTATTCGTGTCGCATGCCGTCATCATGGCCTGCCTCTGTGTTCAATGATAAGTATTCCCGGCGAATCACCAGGAATGTATGCCATCGAGAACGACAATCATGGTGAGCGAACTTTCACCTACTGGCGCAGTAATTCAGCGGCAAAGCAATGCTTTACCAGTATTTCACTCTTCACGTCACTGGTGGAGAAAGCGGAAAACTGTACAGCCTTTTATTGGTCAGGGATAACCCTGTCTTTGATGAGCGAAGAAGTGTTGCACTGTTGGTTAGCTTTTCTTGCACGACAGCGCGCTAAAGGCAAATTAGTGTTCTTTGATACGAACTACAGAGCGAACCTTTGGCGGCGTCGAGATGATGTAGTGAATGCCTATCAGCAAGCCATCGCAAAAGCAGATTACTTCCTTCCCAGCGACGAAGACTTAAAAACAATTTTCAAGTTTTCAAACACCGCGATGTTAGAGCAATTCTGCGCTGCGTTGCCTTGCATCACATTAGTGTCTGCCAAGCGTAAAGCGTGCTATTGGATGAAGGGGGAATTGAATACACTTCCTTTAGATTTCAGTGACACCATGGTAGACGCTACGGGAGCGGGAGACGCCTTCAGCGGCGGATTTATCTCGGGTATTTCTCAGAACATGAGTATAGATCAAGCCATTAAAAAGGCACATGCTTGTGCGAGTAAAGTGGTTCAATTTAAAGGTGCCATTCTGCCAGAAAGCCAGTGGGGTAAATTATCAATACCGTCGGCGGCGAACGATGCCTAGTTCGTCGGCACACACTTAATGCAAAAACACCAGAATAATGCCAATCCCTACAACGACAAATTAAATAGGACATTGCACTATGCCCATTCCTTCACTTGAAAATCCCTACAGCAAAGCGTTTTTAGAGCAACATTGCAAAGACATTTATCGGTTTTATGACCCACGTGTTGTTGATCAAGAAGGCGGGTATTTTCAGAATTATTTAGACAATGGTGAGGTGTTTAATCCTCAGTTCAAACAACTAGTGAGTAGTGCGCGAATTATCGTTAACTATGCCCGTGGCTACAGCTTACTTGGCGAAAAGCAATATGCAGAATTGGCTATTCACGGCCTTACCTTCCTTGAAAACGTGCATTGGCGAGAAGACAAGCAAGGCTATGCATGGACCCTTCAAGGAAGTGACCCCCTTGATATGACCCAGCAAAACTACGGTTATGCGTTCGTTTTATTGGCCTATGCCGCAATTCACAAGGCAAAAATCAAAGATGCGAAAGAAGACATAAAGCGAGTGTTCGATTTAATGGAAACTCGGTTCTGGCAACCTGATTTTGAGCTGTATGCTGATGAAATTAGCGCGGATGGAGTACTGTCGCCTTATCGAGGTCAAAACGCCAATATGCATGCATGTGAGGCGATGATTTCTGCGTTTGAAGCAACCGGTGACAGCGTTTATTTTTCTAGAGCAAGGTGCATAGCCGAAAATATAACCTCACGACAGGCTAATCAAACGGGCGGTCTCGTATGGGAGCATTACACGCCAACATTTCAAACCGATTGGGATTACAACCGTGATGACCCCAAAAATTTATATCGACCTTGGGGGTTCCAGCCTGGCCATCAAACCGAGTGGGCGAAATTGTTAGTGTCGCTATATCGAATCGAACCTAATACTGCGTGGTTAACGCGTGCACAGTTTCTCTTTGACTCTGCTTATAAGGTGGCTTGGGACAACGAATACGGCGGACTGATCTACGGTTTCGATGACGAAGGAAACTGGTGTGACGACGACAAGTATTTTTGGGTTCAGGCTGAAAGTTTCGCCGCGGCTGCTCTGCTTTATCAAGAAACGAAGGAAGCGAAGTATTTAGACGCTTATAAAAAGTTATGGGCTTACAGTTGGGAACACTTTGTCGACCACCAATACGGTGCGTGGTTTAGGTTGCTGGGTCGCGACAATGCCAAAGTATCTGATGAGAAGAGTAGTGCGGGTGCAAAGTGTGACTACCACACGCTTGGTGCCTGTTTTGATGTATTAGTGAAACTGTAAAAAAGGATAATTTATGAACCCTACACCTGAAGTGGTGGCGCTCAACACTGAGCATCAGCCTAATACAATGAAGTTTGCCTTTTTTGCCATGACTGCCCTGTTTTTTATTTGGGGGTTCATTACGGCCTTAAACGATATTTTGCTGCCTTATTTAAAAGACGCTTTTGCACTAAGCTTTTTACAAGCGGCGCTTGTTCAGTTCTGCTTTTTTGGAGCTTATTTTGTTGTTTCGCCCATAGCTGGTCGACTTATTGACAAAACGGGGTATCAAAGAGGCATTATTTACGGCTTGGGTATTATTGCCGTTGGATGTTGTCTTTTTTTTCCCGCAGCATCCTTATCTAGGTATGGTATTTTCCTTTTCGCCCTGTTCGTTCTAGCCGCAGGTATCACTGTTTTACAAGTATCAGCTAATCCTTACGTCGCTGCATTAGGGCCTGAAAAAACCGCCGCTAGCCGTCTGAATTTTGCGCAAGCAATTAATTCACTGGGCCACACCGCAGCCCCCGCATTTGGTGCGATCCTTATTTTGGCGTCAGCCTCAAATGATAATTCAGCAGAAGCGGTGCAGCAGCCCTATTTAATAATTGCGGGGGTGTTGGTTGTTGTCGCTTTCATTTTTTCCAAATTGCGCCTGCCAATACTGCATGAACGCAGTGCTGATAGCGAAACGACAAAGCGATTTTCTATGCATGCCTTTCCCCACCTAAAATATGGTGTACTCGCCATATTTTTGTACGTTGGAGCAGAAGTTGCTGTGGGTAGCTATTTGGTCAACTTTTTCCTACAGCTTGGCATTGAGGGAATGAACAACGTAAGTGCAGGCGCCATGGTGTCTTATTACTGGGGAGCTGCAATGGTAGGCCGCTTTTTTGGGGCTTTTATTATGCGATTTGTTGCACCCTCAATCATTCTTGCTTTAAACGCGTTACTTGCAGTAGCAATGATATCTGTGTCGGTGTCTAGTAGTGGCGATATGGCAATGTGGACAATTCTCTCTGTAGGCCTTTTTAATTCTATTATGTTTCCCACTATTTTTGCGCTGGCCATTTGTGGGCTAGGAGAACATACCGGTAAAGCGTCTGGCTACTTATGCCAAGGTATAGTGGGAGGAGCAATACTGCCGCTTATTCAAGGTGTTGCCGCTGATGCCCTTTCGTTACAGTTGAGCTTTTTGGTACCAGCACTGTGCTACGTGTATATCGCATGGTATGCGCTCGTGGGGTCACAGAAAGTAAGTCAGTTGTAGCCTAGAGGTGTTACGTAGAGAGAGCGAAAGCGAAAAGATAGGCCTGAATACTAAGTGCTTGTCAGTGCGCAGCGCGCCTATCTTTTCTTATAATCATATTCTTTTAGCCAACATAAGTTTTGGTTGACTGGCGAATGACAAGCTCACAGTCAAAAAGATGGTTAACAAAAGCTTCTTCGCTTTGTTCTATAGTTTTTTTCTGTAATCGTCGAATAAGCGTAGAGGCTGCCGTATAACCAATGGAGTTCAACGGTTGACGCATGGTTGTGATATTTGGCCAAACCTTTGTGGTTATCGATATGTCATCAATCCCCGCTATGGAAAGCTCTTCAGGCACTTTGATTCCCCGACTTTGTGCTTCACACAATGCGCCAACGGCCATTTCATCATTGCTCGCAAAAATGACCGTTGGTCTAGGTGTTTTATTTAGCAACGTCATCGCCGCATCAACACCCGATTGATGGGTATAATACCCTTGGGCAATTAACGATTCATCGACAGGAATACCTGCTTTTGCATGCGCTTCTCTGAATCCTTGTTCAGTTCGTTTACTCGATGCTTGATCGGGATGACCTAAGATAAAACCAATATGTCGGTGCTTAAGCTTAATAAGATACTCAGTCATATCAAACGCGGCTTTAGTCGTATTAGAGCCAACGAAATCACCGCGCTTTGTATCTTTGGTTCCTATGCGAACATAACTGACGCCTTTGCGGTCAAGCATATCAAGAAGCTCGATTTTATCGCTAAGTGGAGGTACGAGAATAAGACCATCAGCCAGCGTGTTTTCAATGAAAGTTTGTATTTCTTCTACTAATGATGGCGAACGGTATTGGCAATCATAAAGGAATAGCCCCATGTGTTCTTCGGTACACGCTTGAAGGATACCCTTCTGTAAATTCATGAGATAACCAGGACTTGGGTTATCAGCGAGAAGTGCGATAAACAATGACCGGTTTTTAGCAAGAGCCATTCCAAGAGGATTGCGCTTAAAACCAAGCTCATCAATTGCAGATTGGACTTTTTCTTTTGTCTGCGGTCTCACGTTAGCTTCATTATTAATAACACGTGAAACCGTCTTCTTAGAGACACCAGCTTTTCGTGCTACATCCATAATGGTGACTGAAGCCATAAAATTCCATAACCCTTTCTAAACTTTGACGAGATAATATAAATCATCACCATAGTGCAACCAACAGTATTTGTGATACAAGCCGAAATCGGCTATTGAGTTGATGTTTATTTGTTAATAATGATAAATTTATATTAAATATTATCGCCCTTATTGTTTTATAAACATATTTGACACCGGTGTCAATTGAGTTTATAACTTCTATTTTGAAAAGGCCATCAGACAGGTAAGGTAGTCACTTACTATTATCCATGTCATTTCTTCAACAATGATGCGCTTTTTGACCATTAACGACAAGCAATGGAGAAAATATTGATGGCGTCTAAGTTGCACCTTCATCCAGATAGACTCTTTTCCTCTAATTCAGTGGAACGAGACATCGCAAGGACTCTTTATAATGAGGTGAAAGACTTACCTATCGTTAGTCCTCACGGTCACACTGACCCCGCTTGGTTTGCATCGAATGAGCCATTTGCCAATCCTACTGATTTACTCATCAAGCCAGATCATTACGTTTATAGAATGCTCTATAGTCAGGGCATTAGCTTAGACGAGCTAGGAATATGGAGAAAAGACGGAAGTTGCGCTGACGTTGATCCGCGTGAAATATGGCGAATATTTGCAAAACACTTTTATCTATTCAAGGGAACGCCGTCTAGCTTCTGGCTAAACTATGTGTTTGTGCACACGTTTGGTATTGAAGTGAAATTAGAGGAATCAACGGCTGACCACTATTACGACATCATAGACAGTGCGCTAAAGCGCCCTGAGTTCCTTCCTAGAGCATTATTTGAGCAGTACAATATCGAAGTGATTGCGACGACGGAATGTGCAACCGATGAACTGACATACCATCAACAAATTCTGGACTCAGGTTGGAGAGGTAAAGTTATCAGTGCGTTTAGGCCTGATGCTGTCATTGACCCCGAACATGAAAAATTTGCAACAAAATTAGCGAAACTCGGTGCGTTAACCGATTTAGATTGTACAGATTACGACAATTATCTGGCAGCGTTGCGCCATCGACGTGCGTTCTTCAAAACGATGGGCGTTACCTCTACCGACCACGGCCATCCCACAGCAGCCACAGCAGACCTTTCTCACAGCGAGGCCAAGAAGTTATTTGCCAAAGTACAAAGTAGTCACTTTACTACCGATGATGCCGAGCTTTTTAGGGCTCACATGCTTACGGTGATGGCTGAAATGTCTATTGAAGACGGTTTGGTCATGCAAATTCATCCCGGTGCTTACAGGAATCACAACAAGTCTGTGTTTGAAGTATATGGCAGAGATAAAGGCGCGGATGTTCCTTCTCCCACTGAATATATTCAAGCCCTCAAACCTTTATTAGATAAGTTTGGCAACAATCCAAATTTAAACATTATTTTGTTTACCTTAGATGAAACTGTATACAGCAGAGAATTAGCGCCGCTCGCAGGACATTATCCTTGCCTGAAGCTGGGGCCCTCATGGTGGTTTCACGATAGCCCTGAAGGGATGATTCGTTTTAGAAGACAAACCACAGAAACCGCTGGGTTTTACAATACGGTAGGGTTTAATGACGATACCCGTGCGTTTTTATCTATTCCAGCTCGTCATGATCTTGCTCGTAGAATGGACTGTGTATATCTCGCGGAGTTGGTAGCGCGTCACTATATCGATATGGATGAGGCTCATGGGCTTGCCAAGGACTTGGCATATAACCTAGCTAAACGTGCTTACAACTTATAGGTAGTAGTTATGACAGTAAAGAGGTTGGATCGCGAAATAGTGAGTAAAAGCGACGAATTATATCGTCCACAGACGCCAAATATTGGGATTGTCCATCTGGGAATAGGTGCATTTCATCGAGCGCATCAAGCGGTGTATACCGATGCATATATGCGCAAGAGTGGCGATCATGACTGGTTTATCGCCGGCGTGTCGCTCAGAAGCGGGACCGTTGCTGAGCAACTTAATCCGCAAGATGGCTTCTATACGGTTAAGGTGAGTTCTGCGCAAGGGCAAGAGCAGCAACTAGTTCAATCGGTTGCAAAAGTGTTGGTTGCACCTGACGACCCGCAAGCGGTGCTTTCGTTAATGGCTTCGCCATCGTGTCATATCATTTCTTTAACGGTGACTGAAAAAGGTTACTGCCTCGACCCATCAACGGGTAATTTAAATATGCAGCATCCTGATATTATTCACGATGTATCTAATTTAAATAAGCCGAAAACGGCAATCGGCTACTTGGTTAGTGCACTTAAAACAAGGTTTGAGGCGCAAGTCGACGCCCCTACCATTTTGTGCTGTGACAATTTACCGGAGAACGGCAGTACGACAGCAAGAATTGTGACGCAGTTAGCAACACGTGTGAGCGACGAATTTGTGGCTTGGATCAACGAGAATGTAGCGTTTCCCAACACCATGGTTGACAGAATTGTGCCAGCAACTACGCCTAGCGATATTGATGAGTTAGCGGATGATGCTGGCTACAGAGACAGTGCAATGGTGAAAACCGAAGCATTTACGCAATGGATAATTGAGGACAAATTTGCTGGTAAGCGCCCTTGTTGGGAAGAGGTTGGGGCTACTATTGTAAGCAATGTAGATGTGTTTGAAAAAGCGAAGCTTCGTCTATTAAACGGTGCTCATTCATCGTTGGCGTATGCAGGGTTCTTATCAGGCTATGAATTCGTTAGCGAAGTAATGGAAGATAAAGCCTTTGAACGATACTTAAATATTTTGATGTGTGATGAAATTGCACCCACGTTGACACCACCTCCTGGGTTGGAACTTACAAGCTACACAGCAGATTTGTTAGAGCGATTCAAGAACCCAGCGCTGTTTCACAGAACTTATCAAATTGCGATGGATGGCTCCCAGAAGCTGCCCCAACGCCTTTTTCATACTATTGAAGGTAGACTACAAAATGGCGAGAGCGCTGAGTGTCTGTGTTTCGCTGTCGCTTCATGGCTTCGCTATACTATGGCTTTTGACGCCAAGGGCGATGCGATAGAGGTACAGGACCCGCTTGCTGATGTGCTTTACGACGTTCAAAAACGTGACTTTTACGAGATTGATAAATTAGTTAAAGGGTACTTAGGTCTATCACAAATCTTTCCCCAAACACTCTCGACGAATGAAGTTTTTGAAGAGCGAGTTAAATACTGGTTGAGTTACATTTTAGCCAATGGTGTTTCTACCGCGTTAGATAGCTTGCTTCTAGAAGTACAGGACTATTCCCCACAATTAAAGCAGCAGGCAGTACTATGATAAATGTTACCGTATGGAATGAATGTCGGCACGAAAAAGAAGACGCTGACGTACAAGAGTGCTATCCCGAAACCATTGGCGGTTGCATTGTTGAGAGGCTTAAACCGTTCGGTTTTAACTTAACATCAGCAACGTTAGACGACCCTGAGCAAGGGTGGCCACAAGAGAGAATCGACAATACGGATGTCGCCATTTGGTGGGGCCACCGATACCATGATGAGCTTGATGACAAGCTTATCGATAAGCTTCAACAGCGTGTATTAGAAGGGATGGGGCTCATTGTTTTACACTCCGGACATCACGCTAAATTGTTTAAGCGCTTAATGGGAACAAGCTGTAACCTGAGCTGGCGAGAGGCCGAAGGAGGGGAACGTGAACGCGTATGGTGTCTGAAACCATCTCACCCGATTGCCTATAATTTGCCGCCCCAAATTGAGTTGCCTCAGTCGGAGATGTATGGCGAACCTTTTGATATTCCAGACCCTGATGAACTGGTATTTACATCTTGGTATCAAGGTGGGGAAATCCTAAGAAGTGGGTGCACGTTTACGCGGGGAAGGGGGAAAATATTTTTCTTTTCTCCGGGCCATGAAACCTTTCCAATATATAGAAACCCTCACATCATTCAGGTGCTTGCCAATGCCATACAATGGTCAAACCAAGCCCATACATCTGGATGGAGCATGAAAAACTGGGGTAGACCGGTGCCGTTAGAAAAAGGCGCACCCAAACAGACGTATTTCAAAAAGCCGCGAAAACTGATGCTCGCGGAAAAAGCCGCACAGAATAAATGATACCAGTCTGCATGATTAATCACCCACTCTGCGAGAGTTAAAAAAGGGCGAAACGCCCTTTTTTAATGAATGCAATACGCTAATGTCGCGCGATCGTAAAGGAGCTCAACACGCTACCGGCGCCCCATTTTTGCCGGCAGAGAGTTTGATAGCGTCCCACAATTTTGCCATGTGCAATCCTTGTTCAATATCTGAAGGGTTTTGCATATTGCCGTCCTTCGTTTGTAAGAAAACATTCATCAAATTGTTTGCTGATTCCTGCTCTTTGCGCTCAATGTTGCCGTCTCTGTCTTCAATCTCAATCCAGCGTCCCCACGCGCAGACTCTCACGACATAGTTAGTGAAAAAGCACTCTATTCGAGATGTACATCGAATGCTTTTGCCGCACGCGTGCATAGAAAAAAGCATCCCGTCCGCCAGTTCTCCTATTACCGTTGTGACAATATCCACAGGAAAGTTATGGTTGTTCATTTTTGCACTAACACTGGCAAAGGGCTGAGAGCAAAGCATTGATGTGGTGTTCATCATGTGTGCACCCGTATCAAACATAAAACCACCACCTGAGATTTCAGGCACTTGCTTCCAATGGCCAGTGTAAGTGTCTGCCCAATCTTCCCATATTGCAGCATTGATACTCATCAAATCGCCATAGCGCTTTGTGGCAATATCTTCTTTCAATTGGTGAACAAGGGGAGACAATCCACCTTGATAGGCAACCACAAGCTGCTTACCGCTGGCCTGTTGGGCCAATTGGAGTGCTTTCGCTTCATCAACGGTCGTTACCATGGGCTTTTCAAGTAGTACGTCTAAGTTCAACTCTAGGGCAGCTAACGCTTGATCTGCGTGAACAGCATGTGGAGTACAAATATAAACGGCATCTAGCGTACTACCTTGTTCACTTAAAAGGGTTTGCCAGTCTTGATAAGCGTGTACCTGCTTGTGATCGTGATCGCTAAGAATTGCTTTAACGTGCTGCAACGCTCCCTCGCTTGGATCGCAAACACAAACAATGTCGATATCAGTGCGCTGAGACCATGTGTTGATATATTGAGATGATTTTTTGCCGCAACCAATAACGCCAAGTTTTAACTTCATGGTATCCCCACATTTAACCAAATGTTATTTAAAAAGAGTGTGAAACAATCAAAGGGATTAACAATGACTGTGATTTATTCACCTAGTGTTTACTATATTTACATTAAATTCTATATTGACACCGGTGTCAAGAACGTAATAGTCTGTGTTAAATCAGTGTTAAAATATTAGCTGCAAAGGTTGGGAGTTCATCAATGAATGACGTAGAAAAAAGAAAGCAGCCAGGTTGGAAAAACATCATTGCTTGGGGTTCAGGAGACATTTTTGGAAGCGGCTCTGGCACTATAATTGGGTTGTGGATGCTTTACTTTTTCACCCAAGTTGCAGGTTTGTCGCCTGTTGAAGCAGGGTTGATTTTTGCTATTGGTAAGTTATGGGACGCCATTACTGACCCTATCGTTGCGTATATTACTGATAATATCCGAACTCGATTTGGACGCAGAAAAGTGTTTTTTCTTTTTGGCGCACCGTTGCTAATTGTGTTTGGTCTCATGTTCATCTCTGGATTTGGGTTTACTTATTACCTTGTCACTTATCTTTTATTCAACACCATGTTTACCGTGGTGATGACGCCTTATTGCACACTTCCAAACGAGATGACAGACGACTATGAAATTCGAACTAAGATGGGAAGTTGCCGCCTGACGTTTGGTCAAATAACGGCATTTGTTGTTACCCTAATCCCTGGGCTAATCATGTCCAATGTTGAAGATGAAGCCCAAGCCTTTATCTACATTGGTTTTTTGTTTGGATTTATTTTCACTTTGCCGTGGTACTTTATTTACAAATACACGTGGGAAATCGAACCTTCGAGGCTCCCTCCTCCGAAAGAGGTCTCTTCCATAAAAGAAACCCTTGTTGATTTATATAAGGAAATGGCAAGTACACTGCAAATAAAGACATTCCGAATTCATCTGATGATGTATATCGGTGGTTCAGTAGCATTAGACATTTTTGGCGCACTCTTTCTACACTATATTACATTTAACCTCAATCTATCTGCGGGTGAAGGTGGACAAATCTTAAGTGTGATGACCTTTATGCAGTTTTTTGGTGTGCTTACCTTTACGTGGTTCGCGCTAAAAATAGGGAATGCTAACGCCTATAAAATAGCATTAGGTCTTATGTTTGTTAGCCTTGCTTTTTTCGCTATTCTCCCCAATATTGCGCTCGATGTGAGCAAAGCGGTTTTCTTGGGCGCCGTTCTTATTGGCCTCGCGCGAGGCGGCATATATCTTATTCCTTGGGTGATCTTTAACTCTATTCCCGATGTGGATGAAATTCTGACGGGGCGACGTAGAGCGGGAATATTCTCTGGAGTCATGACCCTTGGGAGGAAAATATGTCAGGCCTCTGCAATGTTGATTGCAAGCATTGGTTTGCAATGGGTCGGCTTTGAATCTGGCGCTAAAGTGCAGACAAGTGAGACTATTTCAGGCGTCTACTGGCTATTTTTGATAGGACCAACATGTCTAGCGATTATTGCGCTATTTGGCGCAACGCTCTTTCAGTTAACCAAGCAAAAGCACAAAATACTTATTGATGAAGTCAGTCGCTTGCGTAAAGGTGGGGCAAAGCAGGATGCGTTACCTCACGTTGTTAGCGTGGTTGAGGAGTTAACTGGTTGGGAGTATAAATATATGTGGGGCAATAAAAAAAGAAAAAAGCATCCTTCCTCTTACACCGCGGCAATACAGACGAAACCGTCGTTGAGCGTCTGTAGAGCGTGAAATAGCCAAGTGACGTTAAGCACTTGGCTATTTCACAAAGGTTACGTTAGGCTTCAGACTCTCTTGAAATCGCACGGTGTGCAATGACAGTGCGATAGTATACATCTTTAAATTGAATGGTTTTTAGCAGCTCGTAGGCTTTTTGCTGCGCTTCAGTTACGTTATTACCTAACGCAGTTGCACAAAGTACGCGGCCGCCTGCGGTTTCATCTAAATCAAGTAAAGCTCGTACGTGGTCTAAATGATGGATGTCATGCTCACTCAATTTTCCATCGTCTAACACACTTTGCACTGTATCTTTGAACCGATCACGCTTTAACTGCATTTGGGTGGTATAGCTTGATGATAAAATGCCCGCTGGTAAGGCGTAAAAGCATATACCCATGATGGTTATAAGCCCACCGAACACCTTGCCTAATGCTGTAACGGGAACGGCATCACCATAACCCACGGTCGTTAGCGTGACTAGTGCCCACCATAAAGATGCTGGAGTACTGCTGAAAACGTTGGGCTGCGCAGTGTGTTCGATATAGTAAATGCAGGTGGCGGCGATAACAGTGAAAAGCAGAAGTACGCTAATAGCGGCGATGAGGCTATGCGACTCGTTGCGCAATACGGTGATAAGGGTTTGCATTGAACGGGAATAGCGACCAATTTTCAAAATTCGAAGTACTCTGAATACCCGTAATATACGTAAATCAAATGCCACGAAAACGCTTAAGTAAAAAGGTAGTATTGCCATTAAATCCACCAGTGCCATAGGACTTTTTATATAAGCCCAACGTTTTTGCCATGCCGTCGTTTTTTCTTGGGAAGTGCCGTTAGCTTTGGAAGTGCCGCTAGCTTTGGAAACACGGGGAGGCGCCGATGCACTGCTGTAAACGCGAAGTATGTATTCAACAGTGAAAATAAGTACCGAAACGACCTCAATGATATGCAATTCATGCTGCCAAATGGTGGGAATACCCGGTACAGTTTCTAGCATCATGGCCGCTATATTTACGATAATCAGCGCAATAAGCAATATATCAAACAACTTGCTACGTTTTTTGTATTCGTGAGCTTCGCTAGCGGGGGCAAGAATGTGATAGCACGCGTTTCGAAATGACATAGCTAAATTTATGATTTAAGAATTAACCTTGTTATATCAATAACGGCGATAAATTGATAATGCTTCTGATAAAGAGAGGCGTTACTGTGCAGCTTTTCAAACGCAGTAGGGCTCAAAACATGATAGTTTAAACGTCAGGAAGGCAAACTAAGAGCGTATTCAATTGAAAAGTACTAAACCCCTAGTATCAGCATTCACCTCTACATTACTTGTCGCTATGCTTGCCCCGGCAGTACAAGCGAAGCCGGACAGTGTTATGTTTACCGCGAATGCACCTGTTATAGATGGCGTAGCAAATGATGCTGCATGGAAAGAAGGTGATTGGCACGACATGACCTCGCTGATGTGGGGCACCAGGCCCGAGCCCAGTGACTTTTCTGGTAGATATAAACTACGCTGGGATAAACAGGCCTTGTACCTTTTAGCAGAAATAGAAGACGACCACCTTTCAGATACCTATGCCAACCCGCTTGAACGATATTGGGATGATGATTGCCTAGAAGTCTTTATTGATGCGGATGCCTCTGGTGGCGATCACTTTAATAACTACAACGCGTTCGCTTATCACTTAGCGCTAGACAACCAAGTTGTTGATATTGGTCCGAATGAAGCGGGTGAAGCCGTGCCTCAGCTGTATAACAATCACGTTGAAAACAAATGGCAGCGAGATATATCGGCGCCTCATAAGATTTATTGGGAAGCGGCTGTGCGTGTATTTGACGATAGCTATCAGCATGGAAAAGACAACTCACCATTAACCTTAAAAGAAGATATGGCGCTGGGCTTTATGTTGGCCTACTGTGACGCCGATGGCGGTGACAGAGAACACTTTTTAGGCTCTCATGACATTACTCCAATAAACGGTGATAAAAACCTGGGGTTTAAGGATGCGTCTGTGTTTGGGAAAGTGACTTTAGCGAAGTAGTGAAGACCTAAATTAAGGCGTTTGAGCCTTAAAAAGGAGTTTGCGCGCTCCCTTCAGCCAGTGTATTGCTATAAGATAAACTTTATCCACTGGCTGTGGATGCTCACATATTCAATTATCGAATTACCGCTAGACAAAGCCGTAGCTGGTTACTGTTCTTTAAACAAAACAACAAGGCCTTGGGGCACTTCGGTGGTTGATAAAACATACGTCATTGAGTTTTTATTATTTAGTACATATGCCAACGCTTCTTCTTGAGAACGAAACTCTTTTGGTGGAGTTTTTCTTCCACTAAAACGCATTTGTGCCCAATACCCCTGAATACGGGATTCCGTAAGCGCAATAAACTTAGTGTTGAATATTGTCCTAGCGGTATTGGGTGGTCGCAATCCTACAGGCTCTATATCCCAATCAGAAGAATTTCCCATAAAGATGTCTCGAATTTGCCATTTTTCAGTTGGAGCGTCTTGCGCTTCCAAGTTAGCAACAATGATGACTTCTTCGCACCTTGCGAATGAAGCAAACATGGCAAAAAGAATGGCAAACAATAGCGTGCGAGTTTTCATTAGAACACCCACTCTAGTGCAAATTGGGTGAGTACCGCATTTCTATCAAAAGCCGGGTTTTTTATTTCTGAGTAAAATGAGTTCTGCCCCTCCTCACCGCTTAACCAAGTTACCTCAGCTTTGGCTGACATATTGTGTCTAAAGTCCCAGCGAAGCCCTACTGAAAGTGAATCAAGGTCATAGCGCGGAAGACTATCGACTATTGCGTCATAGGCAAAAGACAATGAAGTGAGTTGTGGTGATTGTCCCTTCGGAATTTGATTTGTTGGAACATCATTGCTGCTATTTGCAGAAGCAATAGTCGTAAATATTTGAAACTCATCAAAGTGATACCCAAGAGTCAGGTAGTATGCATTAACTTCGGGGACACTGATTAAATCTGATTCAATTTTAATAACTTCAGAGTAAACAAAATAATCAAGAGAGTCATATTGCAGGCTTGCTTGATACGCCACTGCGTCTGAATCAAATCGAAAAACGTCGGCGTTTTCTGTGTACCCGGCAAGCTCTAAGAGTGTCGCAAAGTCTTGAAAGCCGGGGATGTCTGCGAAGAAGTCAGATGACACTATGGCTGAAGCCCGCGCACGAAAGCCGCCTTTAGATATCCCTAATATAAGCCCCCGAATATCGTTTACTTCAATGGCTGTTTCTTCACCTGCACGGTCAAAAGTTCCGTCATAAGTGCCGTAATAAGCTTCAACTTCTACATTCAATTTATTGAAGTGAATGCGATACGTTGCGCTTAAGCCCTCATAGTTTGAAAATAAAAAGCCGCCGTAAACTTGTTCGGGAGGCGTAATCCAAGGATAAGCGAAGCCCACGTCAAGTACGTCGCTGTAGCGAAAAAATGGAGTTCTTAATTTGCCTAACTTAAAGCTCCAATTAGAGTTCGCGTTATACGTTAGATAAAGCCATTCAAGACCTGAATCTCTATCGTCATTTGAATGCCCGAGTAATTGCCCAGACAATTTAAGTTTTTCACTAATACTTAGGTCCGCTTGTAACGCGAATAAGGACTGTTCAGAAAAACTGAAATCATTTGAATAGCCTTGGAATTCAGCTTCGCTAGTGTCTAGTTGTCCTCCAATAACTCTAGCAAAGCCACTGATACCTATTGAGTCAGAGAGGGTATCACTGCTCTTCGCCGTACAGGTAAAGCATGCTAGGTATATTGTCAGTATGAAAAGGGTTTTCATTCACCATGAATTCTTTTGTACTTTGATTTCGTTCAAGTATAGACGGTCAAAGTAAAAAGTTTCGTCTTTTTAACGCATTAAGTGATAGTTATGTAAGCGTTAGGTGTGAGAGTCAAAAAAGGCACTATAAAAAACGCGGCCTACGCCGCGTCTTTGATATTTGTGTTATATGTGTCGCTTATTAAGCTTCAGCTTCACGGGCAATTGCACGGTGGGCAATGTCAGTACGGTAATACACATCTTTAAACTGAATGGTTTTTAGTAGCTCGTAGGCTTTTTGCTGGGCTTCGGTTACGTTGTTACCTAGCGCGGTTGCGCACAGCACGCGGCCACCAGCGGTAACCACATCACCGTCTTGAAGTGCGGTACCTGCGTGGAAAACCTTTCCATCTAGCTTCGCGGCGTCTTCAAAACCGGTTATTACGTCACCTTTATCATAGCTGCCTGGGTAGCCGCCAGCTGCAAGTACAACACCTACCGATGCGCGCTCGTCAAATTCAATGGTTTTGCCCGCAAGTTCGCCTTTACACGCTGCTTGGCAAAGTGGAACCAAATCAGATTTTAAGCGCAGCATAATTGGCTGAGTTTCTGGGTCGCCAAAGCGACAGTTGTACTCAATGACCTTTGGTGTACCGTCGGCCATAATCATTAGGCCCGCATATAAAAAGCCAACATAGTCGTTACCTTCAGCGGCCATGCCATCAACGGTCGGCATGATCACTTCCTGCATAATGCGGTCGTGAATGTCTTGCGTAACAACCGGAGCAGGAGAGTAAGCACCCATACCACCTGTGTTAGGCCCTTTATCGCCGTCAGCCGCACGTTTGTGGTCTTGGCTGGTGGCAAAAGGCAGTACGTTCTTACCGTCTACCATTACAATGAACGACGCTTCTTCGCCGTCTAGGAATTCTTCAATAACTACGCGGCTGCCCGCTTCGCCAAAGGCATTGCCCGCTAGCATATCCCGAATAGCATCTTCAGCTTCTTCAAGGGTCATCGCAACGATAACACCTTTACCGGCAGCAAGACCGTCAGCTTTTACTACAATCGGCGCGCCTTTCTCGCGAACATAGGCAATAGCCGGGTCAATTTCGGTGAAGTTTTGATACTCAGCCGTAGGAATATTGTGGCGAGCTAAAAAATCTTTGGTAAAAGCTTTTGAGCCCTCAAGCTGCGCCGCAGCTTGAGTAGGACCAAATATCATTAAACCCGCGTTAGTGAACGCATCTACCACACCTGCAACTAGCGGCGCTTCTGGGCCTACAATAGTAAGCGCAACATCGTTACCTTGAGCAAAAGAAACTAAGCCTGCGATGTCGTTAACATCAATAGCTACGTTCTCAAGCTTAGGCTCTGTAGCGGTACCCGCATTACCAGGTGCTACAAATACTGTTGAAACATCAGAAGACTGCGCTGCTTTAAACGCTAGCGCGTGCTCGCGGCCACCGCCGCCAATTACAAGTACGTTCATTAACTGTTCCGTTTTGAGTGTTTAATATTATGATTTTGGTTTGGTGAATTTTAGCGTCATGCGATTGCTCTCGCCAATCGCCATGTATTTTTCTCTGTCTTGATCATCAAGTGCCAAGCGAGGGGGGAGCGTCCACACACCTTTCGGGTGGTCTGCTGTGTCCATTGGGTTTGCGTTTACATCGCTACTTGCTTCAAGTACAAAACCCGCTTTTTCAGCGGCAGCTACAACGTAAGAACGCTTCATGTAGCCACTTTTCTTCATTGCTTCATCATCTGCACTTTCAGGTAGTTCATGTTCCACTACGCCCAGTACGCCACCTGGTTTAAGTGCTTTGAAGAAAGCCCCAAACGCATTGTCGATACCTTCGTCACCGTGACGCATGTACCAGTTGTGTACGTTGCGAAAGGTTAGCACCATATCAGCGCTGCCAGCTTCGCTAATATCTAGCGCTTTCATAGGGTCGAATGCGGTAAGTTCTGCACCTTCGTACTTCATGCCCGGCTTCATTTTTTCTTTAAAGCCTTCTACCGACTTTTTGTAGTAGCCGCTGGTTTCATCGTCTACATAAAAGTGGGCTGCAACGTATTTTCCGTCTTGTTTTACAACAGAATAAAGAATGTCGGCATACCAACCGCCACCTGGCGAAATTTCTACCACAGTCATGTCTGGCTGTAAGCCAAAAAAGCGTAGTGTTTGCTGAGGGTTGCGGTATTCGTCGCGCACTTTGGCTTTATCGGTGCGGATATCGCTCATCGCGGCGTCAGAAATTGAATCAGCGCTTGCATAGGTTGCTGTCACACCGAGTGTTGCGGCTAACACAAGTTGGGCTAACTTTTTCATTCTTATTTCCTTTTTCTGTCGAGGGTAGGTAATTGTCTATGCGGACTAGTAAAACATAACATTTATTAGTAACACTATTACTACAAATTACCACGGGTCAGATCAAGCCTATCAGCTAACCCCCATTTGCACTTACGCCTTAGCAGAATAATTCGCAACTTTGTCGCTTCGATAAGGTTTCACTACAACCAAGCAATCGCCTCGAGTTTGCGTATTAAAAAGGGTTAAGGAAAAATAACAAACACACAGTAAAGTAACAAAGTGCCACTTTACTGCGTGTTTAACTTAGGTGTTGGTTTCCCTCACTAAGCCTGCACTAAAAGATATGGTGTAGATACCTATTAGTGACGGAAGTGACGCATACCTGTGAACACCATAGCAATGCCGTGTTCATCAGCAGCATCAATCACTTCTTGGTCGCGCATAGAGCCGCCTGGCTGAATTACTGCCTTAATGCCAGCTTCAGCTGCAGCGTCAATGCCGTCACGGAATGGGAAGAAAGCATCAGATGCCATTACCGAGCCAGCCACTTCAAGGTTCTCATCGGCAGCTTTAATACCCGCAATTTTCGCAGAGTAAACGCGGCTCATTTGACCTGCGCCCACGCCTACCGTCATAGCGTCTTTGCAGTAAACAATTGCGTTAGACTTCACGTATTTTGCTACCTTCCAGCAGAACATAAGGTCGCGAAGTTCTTCTTCGCTAGGCTTACGCTTAGTCACCACTTCTAGGTCTTCCATTTCAACCATGCCGAAGTCGCGCTCTTGTACTAATAAACCGCCGTTTACACGCTTAAAGTCATAACCTTCAGTTAGCTGACCAGCCCAATCGCCGCACGCTAGAAGGCGTACGTTCTTTTTCGCACTTACGACTTCTTTTGCTTCATCACTTACGGTTGGTGCAATAATGACTTCTACAAATTGACGGTCAACAATGGCTTGTGCTGTTTTTGCGTCAAGCTCGCGGTTAAACGCGATTATGCCACCAAATGCTGACGTTGGGTCAGTTTTAAACGCACGATCGTATGCGCTTAGAATATCGTCGCCAATAGCAACACCGCACGGGTTGGCGTGCTTAACGATTACACATGCTGGCTCTTCGAATTCCTTAACGCACTCTAGCGCTGCATCGGTATCAGCAATGTTGTTAAACGATAGCTCTTTACCTTGAAGCTGAGTAGCGGTAGCCACAGATGCTTCTTGAATATCGTTTTCTACATAGAAAGCCGCTTCTTGATGGCTGTTCTCACCATAGCGAAGATCTTGCTTCTTAGTCAGCTGCATGTTGTAGGTACGTGGGAATTCACTATGCTGGTGGTCGCAGTCCGCTTCACAACCTGTGCTATCTAAACGCGCACCAAAATAGTTCGCAATCATGCCGTCGTATTCAGCTGTGTGTTCAAATGCTTTGATGGCTAAATCGAAGCGTGTGCTGTAAGACAAAGAGCCGTTATTGTCGTTCATTTCAGCAAGTACGCGAGCGTAGTCAGAAGCATTAACTACAATAGTCACATCTTTATGGTTTTTCGCAGCAGCACGTACCATGGTCGGTCCGCCGATATCGATATTTTCAATCGCATCTTCTAGCGTGCAGTCTTCGTTTGCCACGGTTGCAGCAAATGGGTAAAGGTTAACTACCACAAGGTCGATAGGCGCAATGTTGTGCTCTTCCATCACTGCTTCATCGGTACCGCGACGACCAAGGATACCGCCATGAATTTTAGGGTGAAGCGTTTTAACACGACCTGCCATAATTTCCGGATGACCTGTGTGATCAGAGACTTCTTTAACAGGTAAGCCAGCGTCAGCGAGAAGTTTAGCAGTACCGCCCGTCGACAGAAGTTCTACTCCAGCGTTATGCAGCGCTGTCGCGAAATCGAGGATACCGGTTTTATCAGAGACACTAAGGAGAGCACGTTTAATAGGTTTTGGTGTTTGCATAAATTTTAAGTTTCTAATGTTGTAGTGTTGAAACAAAAAGAGCACCGATTGGTGCTCTTTGGTGGGCAAAGCCCTTGGAATCTTAGTTCATGCCGTATTGCTTAAGCTTCTTGCGAAGTGTGCCACGGTTGATGCCCATCATGATGGCAGCGCGGGTTTGATTGCCGCGTGTGTAAGTCATGACTTCTTCTAGCAGCGGCGCTTCAACTTCAGCCAGTACCATTTCGTACAGGTTATCGATGTTTGCGTTATCCAATTGCTTAAGGTACTTATTAACCGCTTGCTTTACAGAGTCACGCAGTGGCTTTTGAGCTTGCGTTTGTGAAGGCGTAGTTACTGTAGTAGTAAAAGGTGAAGTCACGTTTTGATCGAACATAATACTGTGTTGCTCTTAAGTTAGTCATCACTATGCTGCGGGAGAGATCTGTCGGGTCTCTCGTGTCTGCAGCGCTTGAAAATATGCATTTAGTGCATCGAGTTGCTCATTCGCGTCATCGATAGCGTTAAACGTTTTACGAAACTGACGATCCGTATCGTGCTCCGCGAGATACCAGCCCACGTGCTTACGGGCAATTCTTACACCGGCTATGTCGCCATAAAAGTCCTGCACATTCGCTACATGCTCGTGCAAGAGTTCATATAACTCTGACAGTGGCGGTGCTGGTAGGTTCTCGCCCGTTTCAAGATAATGTTGGATCTGTTTAAAAATCCAAGGCTTACCTTGCGCGCCGCGACCTATCATTACGCCATCTGCACCAGTGTAATTCAGCACCTCTTGTGCTTTCTCTGGAGAAGTAATGTCACCATTTGCAATAACCGGAATTGATATTGCCGCCTTTATTTGACGTATGGTGTCGTACTCCGCTTCTCCCTTATACATACAAGCTCGCGTTCTGCCATGAACAGCAAGCGACTGTATGCCGTTTTGCTCTGCAATGCGGGCAATGTCTACCCCATTGCGATTTTCTGGGTTCCAGCCGGTGCGAATTTTCAGCGTCACGGGTACGTCAACAGCATTCACTACTGCTTTAATAATCGCTTCCACTGTGTCTGGGTATTGAAGCAGTGCAGAACCTGCTAGCTTCTTATTGACCTTCTTGGCAGGACAACCCATGTTGATGTCGATGATTTGCGCACCGTTATCTACATTAAATTGTGCTGCTTGAGCCATAAGCTCAGGGTCAGCCCCAGCTATCTGTACAGAGCGAATGCCTTCTTCACCCTCATGATTCATACGCGCCTGTGATTTGGCTGTGTTCCAAACCTTCGGATTACTCGAAAGCATTTCTGAAACAACAAGCCCTGCACCTAAGCGCTTACAAAGTTGGCGAAACGGTCTGTCTGTTACGCCAGCCATGGGGGCCAACATCAAATTGTTTTCTAACTCGTAAGGTCCAATTCGCATTGTAAAATGTATAGCTCGCCATCTAAAACTGCACAGAAAATATACACCCGGCTAAAACGGGGCGCTAAGTGTACGTGTTTTCGCAAGGCTTGAAAAGGCTAAAAATCACACAAAATTTCACTTCGTGGTCTTGACAGTGAAAAAAATCTGTCACATTAGTAAGCTAACGCCGATTTTTAGACTAATTATTGTACGAAAGTCTTACAGCCCCCGATTTGAAAGGGCTGTAATGTGAAAAAAATTAACAAATTATTAGATGCTGACGATTTTTATCGTATGAATTTTCGTCGCAATATCGCGGTGGTTTACCGTAAAGACTCTTATTTGACTAGACGTAAAATTAACCGTCTAGTCAATTTTATAATTGCGCTTAGTGTTTTTTGCCCGACACTCGCGCCCATTCTCCATCAATGGCGCTGGGCTCAAGCGTGATATCGCTAGCATAGGCGTCTTCAATTCGAGTTACTTGCTCTGCCAGTATGCCGGAAAGCACTAACAAGCCGTCTTTTTTGCAATAGTTAGTAATAACGCTTTGCAGTTCCAGTAACGGACCAGACAATATATTGGCCATAACCACATCGGCTTCTAGTTCAGGTTGGTCTTCTGGTAGATATACATCCAGGCGGTCTTCGACGCCATTGCGGCGTGCGTTTTCTTTTGTGGCTTGCAGGGCTTGCGGGTCAATATCAATACCAATAACGCGCTTAGCACCTAGTTTTAATGCAGCCAGCGCTAAAATGCCTGAACCACAGCCAAAATCGACCACAGTTTTATCTGTCATATCTATGCCGTCTAACCAACGTAGACACAGTGCAGTAGTAGGGTGCGTACCCGTGCCAAAAGCAAGGCCTGGGTCCAACATGACGTTAACGGCATCAGGGTCTGGAACGTCGCGCCAGCTTGGGCAAATCCACAGGCGCTCGCCAAACTGCATTGGGTGGAAATTATCCATCCACTCTCGTTCCCAGTCTTTATCTTCAAGCGGCTCTAGCTTGTATGTAAAGTCTGGGCCAAGCACTTTAGCTTTACCTAGGCGCTGCAGAATACTTTTTATATCCGCATCTGCTTCAAACAAACCCACTACTTGTGTGTCTGGCCACAGTAACACTTCACCCGGCTTGGGTTCGTACATTGGGGTGTCTTTCGCGTCGACATAGGTAACCGCCTGCGAGCCATTTGCAGTTAGCATGTCACCTATTGATTCCGCGTATTCAGAAGAAGTATTAATTCGAAGTTGTAGCCAAGCCATATTTATCGTTCGTTGGGACCTTTGCGGGTTATTGTACCTTTGCTTGGCGTTAAACAAAATGAAAGCACGTGAAAAGCGCAAACAAACGGCGTTATTTGTTTGAGTCAGTGGGGCTTAAGTACCTTAGCCTTTTGTCCACTGGTATGAATTGATAATGCGCCTATAGTAGTTATCAATGCGGTTCGATTGTAAAGTTAACCGGAGTTTTATGCGTATTCTTATCCCTTTTTTGTGTGCTGTTGCCATTGCTTTGCCTGCTAAAGCCCGTGAATTAGACGTGGTAGTTGGCTGGAACAAGCCACCCTATGTTATTTCTCAAGAACACAGCGGTTTTGAAATTGACCTGGTAAGAGCCATATTAGCAGAAATGGGGCATACGCTTTCGCCCATCTATGTTCCATTTGGGCGTACTGCTCGGCTTCTAAAAGATAGTACTGTGGATATAGGCCTTACACAAAGCGCAGCGCACAATGTGGACGATTCTGTTCTTTCCGACCCCTACATTATTTATCAAAATGTTGTTGTGACAAAAACGCAAAATAACTTTGTCATCAATGATGTTAATGGACTTAAAGGTAAGCGTGTCATTGGGTTTCAAACTGCACAATCGGTATTAGGTGAAGAGTTCAAGCAAGCATTAGCGCTAGAGCCAATGTATATGGAAATGGCAAGGCAAGACCGGCAGGTCGATATGCTCATGCTCGATCATGTGGACGCGATTGTTTTAGATAGAAACATTTTCAACTACTTCAAGTCTCAAAACAGCGCTTATGTTGAAGAGGAGACAGAATTCCATGAATTATTTCCTATCTCAATATATCGCGCGGCTATACCCAATCCAAAGCTGAGAGCAGAGTTTAATTCAGCCCTTCATCGCTTTATTGCAGGTGGTCGGTATCAATTACTGCTCAATGAATATCAGCTTGATAATCTGCTTCACAAGCTGCCAAAGGCGCCCACCAAACTGTAATTGCGTATTTTATCGTGTAGACAGTGAACCATTTTTGATTCAACGTATATCAAACGTAGCAATACGTTTATGTCCGTCACTTTTTACCTAACCGTAGATAAGGCACGATGGTAAAAAAGTCATCGCATAAGAACGTTTTCATAAAAACAATGCGTTAAGGAAAGCTCTATGTTGAAACAGTGGTATGTACTGGCTGTCACTTTGCTGTGCACCGCCTGTGTGTCGCAATCGCACCGTGAAAATAGTGATAATAAAAAGTGGCTAGATGAGCCAGCATATCTGCAGGTGCAGGCTATCGTTAATGGCGATACTACATCGACAGAGTTGGTCAGTGGTTATCTAGCGCGAATTGAGCAGTTAGATAAAAAGCCCAACAGCGTTTTAGCGCTAAATCCTAATGCATTAGCAGAAGCTAAATCAATCGATAAACAAATAGCCAGTGGAGCGGCATTAGGCCCGTTAGCCGGTATTCCCGTATTGCTTAAGGACAATATTGAAAGCGCAGAAATGCCCACAACAGCAGGTTCTATGGCGCTAATTAATAACGACACCGCACGAGATGCCCCCATTGTGGCGAAGCTAAAAGCAGCGGGCGCGATCATTCTAGGTAAAACAAATTTGTCTGAGTGGGCAAATTTTCGTTCTGAATCATCGATAAGCGGTTGGAGCGCAGTGGGTGGCTTAACTCGAAACCCTCACATATTATCAAGAAGTGCATGCGGTTCGTCGTCTGGCTCCGGCGCAGCGATGTCGCTTCGATTAGCGTCACTTGCCGTAGGTACTGAAACCAATGGTTCTATAATCTGCCCAGCATCTATTAACGGTGTAGTGGGCTTCAAGCCAACCGTTGGTTTACTTTCAAGAACGCACATTGTACCCATTTCATTCAGCCAAGATACGGCCGGACCCATGACAACCAACGTTCAAGACGCATGGCTGATGACAGCGGTAATGGCTGGCGAAGATGCAAGCGATAGTGCTACTGAAAATACAGCTTCCCATCGACCTGACATGCCTTCATCGGAAATGTTGGCAACAGATTTAAAAGGCAAACGCATTGGCGTTGTCAGGTATCGTCAAGGTGATAACCCTCATGTACTGGAAGTTTACGAAAGCGCGCTAAATCAGTTAAAAGCATCGGGTGCTACGCTGGTGGATATAAGTGATTTTTCACAGCCTGATTCCTTTTGGGCCGACTCTTACAATGTTTTACTCAGCGAATTCCATCACAGCATCAACGAATATTTGTCGGGCTCCCCAGCAGAGATCCCTGTAAGAAATCTATCTGAGCTTATTGCTTTTAACAACCAAACCGAGCGAGAGCTAGCGTTATTCAATCAAGATATTTTTGAAAAGTCGCTAGACGCTGCGCCTATTGATAGCGAAGCATATCAAAGCGCCCTTCGCCTTATTCAAGATACAGCGGGCAAAAACGGTATTGACGCATTGCTAGCAAAACACGACGTGGATGTATTAGTTGCGCCTTCAAACAGCCCTTCATTTTTAATCGACGGTGTGTATGGCGATCATTCGCCAGCTGGTTTTATTGGTATAGGCTATCTAGCCGCTGTTGCCGGCTATCCACATCTCACAGTACCAGCGGGTGAAGTGAAAGGCCTTCCAGTAGGCATTAGCTTTATCGGTGCTAAGTGGAAAGATGAAGATGTGCTAAAGATAGGTAAAGTCTTTGAAGCTAAACATGGCTTTTTCATTAAGCCAGGCCTTTTACCTACACGTTTTGATGACCCCAGCTTAAAAGGCATAAAGAATGGACTAAATGAGAGCCGCTAGCTAAAAGCACGTGGTTTGAATGTGAAGTCTGTTAAGCAGTGTTGAAACTAAAAAGCCCCCGACAATTATCGGGGGCTTTTGCTATTTATGTATGCTATTTATGTAGCTGCGAGTGATGATTTAACCTGGCTTTTTAACCCAAGCGCTACACCAGCCATCAGCGTTAACCAGCTTATTAGGGAAAATGTTACAAGGGCGATATTGTTCGCCATCGGCACCCTGCACGTACATGCAGTTTGCACATTTTGCACCTTCAACGGTTGAAGACGGTGTGTAGTTTAATGCTTTCGCAGTTGGGTCATCTGCGCTCAATTGTTCTTGAGCTTGCGCACGTAACGCTACACCACCTAATGTAAGACCGATAACTGTAGAGCCAGACAGTTTTAAAAAGTCACGGCGGTTTACAGATTTCATAACATTCTCCTTAAGAGATAGAAACGATAATGATTCTTTTTTATTCAGTGTCTTAAACGCAAAAACCTGCCCAAAGAGGCAGGTTTTGTGTAATGTTTAAATACTATCTCTTTTTGAAAAAAGATCGAATGAAATGTCTTATTTTCACTTGATCTAGATTAAATAAACTTCAGAGTAATAATACCCGATAGTAATTATCAGACCCTTCTATCTGCTACAAGTTCATTTTTTAGCTAGGGGGACTCCGGGTTTGGCGTAGGCAAACTGTGCAACACGCGTAGTGCTATGATAGCTATCTAATCCAGAAATACAGGCAGTGTTTGCTTTTTCTATATCGGCGTATCCGTCTTCATCAATAATGCTCTCTGGCATATGAAGCTCTTGAATTTCTCCAATAACCATTTCGGTTTCGTTAAGCAGTTTTAAATGTTGCGCCACTTTTAAGCCCATCTTGATTTCGCTTTCTTTAACAAACGGTGCACTAAATGACTCGCTAAACTGCGGCGTTAAACCCACTGCTTCAAATTCGCTCTCATCTGGAGCATAGCGAGCAGACGTTTGGTGCGCTTTGTCTACCCAATCAGTCGACACGTGATTTAGCGTGTAAAAGCCTTGTTGCTTAATATTGCTAAGGGTATCTCGTACCACAGTATGTGGGCGCATTATCATGCCTATAAGTGGCGGGTTAGCACCCACATGAACGATAGAGCTTACAATGGCTAAATTGTTGGTGTTTCCGTTTGTGGTACCCACTAACGTAGCCGACTTAAAGCCAGACAAGCTATTGACTAGATTAGCTCGGTATCGCTGTGCAAGCGCATCTATCTCGCTGCGTGTAAACTGCTTAGTCATTTTCTCGTTCTGCCTCAATTTGAATGTCGTCACCATGCTGATAAGTGGTCAACTCTATAGGTTGGCAGCAGACCTGACAGTCGAGTACTTGGACTTGACCCACATCGTTGACCTCATCTATCTCAACGTCATTAGGCGCCATACAGTAAGGGCAGGAGAAGCCCATGGAACGGGTTAAACTCATATTTCATTGCCTTATTAATCATGAATAGTGTTTATTACGTAATGCTAAGACGAGTGGATTTTCTTTAGCAAAATACCCCGTTATTTATGAAAAGAACGCGCTGAGGCAATCGCAATAGCCATTATTAAATGAAAGGCTTAATAATTAGCCCGAATAAACAGCAGCAAGGTGAATGAATAGAGGTGATGGTGTGGCAAATAAAGTAGGAAACTGCCCGTGTTGTAATAGAGAAACGCGACTTACTTATCATCATCTTATCCCGAAAAAAATGCACCGACGCACCTATTTCAAAAAGCACTTTAGCAAAGCCGAACTGCAGGACGGTATTTATATTTGTAGGCAGTGCCATAGCGGCATACATCGCTTTTATGATGAGATGACATTGGCCAAGCACTATTTTAATTTACAACGCTTACTAGATGACGAGCAGCTTTCAACGTTCTTTCAGTGGGTGTCTAAACAGCGAGTGCGTGTTTAATAAATGGCTTGGTCTAATACCGGCCAGTAGACTTTAAATACATTCGATATGGATTTAATTTGATTAACTTGGCTGTATAAATATACACTATTGGTGTTTTCACAGCCAAAGATACTTCATGCGAAAAGATTTACCGCCACGTTATTACCTCACACATTTTCACGAGTTCCTTAAGTTCTTTGAAGGTGTTAACAGCATGCTTTTGAGTGATGAGGCAGCTGATTTTGTTGAGCGCTTCAACGCATTAAACGATGATAAAAAATGTATTGTGGTGCGCGCTGCAAATCGCAAATATGCGGTTATTGACAGAACCCAGTTTAACTACGGCGAAATAACCGAGCCGCAAGCACAAATAGATTGTCTCATTGATAGCGGGTGGTTTGGCGACCTTTCGAACGCGTCGCTTAATGATATCGCCGGCGTTCTAACCAAAGATGCGTTGTTGGCGCTTCTTGCTGAATACGGCAGTACGCAGGGGCTCGCGTCTCTCACTAAGCCTAAACTCGTGACGTTACTTAATGAACATATCGGTGCTAGAGGCTGGCCAGAGAGCTTTTCGCTAAACAACTATTTAGTGTGTCTATTTGATAATGCGCTTCGCTATTTACTGTTTATCTATTTCGGTAATACCAAAAGCCGTCTGAATCAGTTTTCTATGCGCGATCTCGGTGTAATGAGAACCCGCTCCGATTCGGTAACCGATACTGCACGCTTTGAAAGTAAAAGCGATGCGCAAGCAGCTTGGTTTTACGCCAACCACTATAGCCAGCTAGCCTTTTATAACAATGATATGTTACTTGCCTTAGCGGATAGTGATTTCCCTGCTACAGAAGGTGTGTCAGCCAGTTTCTATCGCGATCAGCTGCTTTACGCACTTGGGCTTAAAGTGTTGGCTTTCGATAGGGCCAAAGGGTTAGACATTTTAAAACTAGCGCAAAGCGATAAAGCGAAAGAAAAGTGGCTAAGAGAGAGCTATAAAGACGGACAAGAAGATGACGTCAAACAAGCTCTTGAGGGCATTATTGATAATCCTCAATCTGATACGCTATTAGCGTTTGCCGAAGATTTTTATGCCCGTAAATACCATAAAAAGCGTACCAGTACCGTTACCGATATGCTACGAAATGCAAGCAGGTCGTTAGATATTGATGTAAGCCAAAATCAGCAGGTAGAACGCGGCGTATTGGCCCATTATGCAAGGCAAGGCGTAGAAGGCTGGCGCACAGAAAACCGTTTGTGGCGAAGTTTATTCGGTCTTACTTTTTGGAAGCAACTTTACGAAGAAGATACGCTGGTTACGGAGTTCGATCGCAGGCCATTATCGCTTAAGCAAAATAACTTTTACGCCAAGTTTGAGCAAAGTATTGAAGCACTGCTGCTTGCCCTTGATAGCAAAGAGAAACTGCGCTTTCACATTCATAAAATGGCCACAATGCACTATGGCAAAGTGAACAGCCTGTTTATGTGGTCAAGCCATTTGCTTACGCCTTTAGAGGCTCTGATAGAACACGGTTCTCTCGACAGTATCTATGCTTTACTTCGCATGATGTGTAAAGATTTTGAAAGCCTGCGCGATGGTTTCCCCGACATTATGGTGTTTGACGGCGCGCTTCGCTTTGAAGAAATTAAAGCGCCGGGCGATCAGCTTCGCCGTAACCAATTGGTTTCCATTCAGCGTTTGCAGCAAGCCGGGTTTGACGTTGCTGTAACGACAGTGAATTGGGTGCGGGACCCAGCTCAACCCTATGTCGTAGTGGATATTGAGACTACCGGTGGAAACAATAGTTATAACCGCATTACCGAAATAGGCATGGTTAAACTAGTCGGCGGTGAAGAGGTCGATAGATTTCAAACCTTGTTGAATCCACAGCGCAGAATTCCTAGTAATATAACCCGTCTTACAGGGATTTCGGATGACATGGTGGCAGACGCACCGCTTTTTGCTGAAGTTGCAGAACAGGTGGTGCGCTTTACTGAAGACGCTGTGTTTGTTGCCCATAATGTGAACTTTGACTATGGGTTCATTAAACAAGAGTTTGCGCGACTAGAGCAGCACTTCAGGCGACCTAAAATGTGCACCGTTCGCGAGATGCGTCGCACTTATCCCGGGCTGCCCTCGTACTCTTTGGCTAACCTAACCAAGCACTTCCATATCGAAATGGAACAGCACCACCGCGCGTTAAGTGATGCCAAGGCTGCTGCTGAGTTGTTAAAGCTGGCGTTTGAGAAAGATGATGAATTGACGGGTCTGTCGGCGAATTAATAACGTTGTTATTAAACTTTTTAGCATATGGGCACTGAACAAAATACGCGTAAACTCAGTATTGAGTTGAGTTATAACGTGCATATTGAGATGTAAAACATGGCATTAACTGAAGAACAAGAATCACGAGTTATTGAAATGGCGTGGGAAGATCGTACGCCGTTTGAAGCAATTGAACGTTTATACGGGCTGCCGGAAAAAGACGTGATAAAGCTTATGCGTAAGAACCTTAAACAAAAAACCTTTAAAAACTGGCGTGAGCGCGTGTCGGGCAGAAAAACTAAACACGCGAGCTTGCGCCCAGAAGGAGTGGATAGGGGTTATTGTCCTTCGCAGTACAAATATAAAAGTGCCAATAAGTAATTTTGATAAGTATTTGTTTGGCGTTACCAGTCTGACAACGTGAATTAGCCCAAGTTACTTCTTTGGCGGAGTAATAGTGGTTATAGGTAAAAGAAACGCGGTTAGTTCTTGGCGCAAAGGCGTTGGGAAGACAACCGTGTTTTCTGATTGCAGAATGCTCTTCGCATGGTGAACCTGACGTAAAAGATTTTGGTAGGTTTCATCATTTTGCTGCAATGCTTCAACCTTACTCATCATGAGTTCTATAAACTCGGCAGTGGATAAATCGTCGTGCTGCCTAATTTCAAAAGCAAGCGCTTTGAGAACATAGGCCTCCCACTCTTTTCTGTAGCTCTCTTTTAAGCGTTCAGGGTATATCGCCAAATCTGCAATATCTTGCGCTAAATCTACAATATCAAGTGGAGCATCGAATAAAACCCGAAATGCAAGAAGCACTTCATCAGAAAGGCGAGAAATGGGAAGTTTTTCTTTGAACTGAGCGTAGCGGCTTGGCACAAGAACACCTTTTTGTTGCGGGTAAAACTTATAGCTTTTTAGCCATGGACCTAATAATCCTGACTAACTAACATCGCCTGATTTTAGTAAAACCAATAGCTGGATGAAAGTAGGCTAGGTTAAAAATACGTAATCTGAAATAACTGAACGTATTGGCAGACCAGCTCGTAATCTATTATGCACTGTTAAAGTGTGTACGCGTTCTTGCTGTTTGGCCCATCGTTTGATGGGCCTTTTTTATTTGGCTTAGCCGTTCTTATGCTATCGGTTGTTTTAACGAACTGACGAACGTCAGTCACTTAACTTTCGAAAGAAAGCTTTATGCCGGCCAGTAACCGGCTGACGCTATCTACAACATCCGCTCTGACAAACCATTCCACATCATGCTTTTCAGATAATACGCCGCTAAATTCCAGCGAGCCACCGTGACCTGTTCCCAAGAAATCTTCAATTAGTTCAGCGCGTTCGCCAAAGTCGCTGTCTATGTAGGAGTAGTATGCGAAGTATTCTATAGGGTATGACGTGTTAAACGCACTGGCTGCAAATTCGCCGCTGGTGCCCACTACAACTTTTGCGGCACTTTCATCCATACGCTGCACTAATTCAACAAACGCCGTATCTTCGTCGTTTACTCGAAACCGATATTCTGCACGAGCGAATGTACCGCCGAGCATTTTTTCAAAACTGGTCTCATAACTGTGGCGTTGGCCCATTTTTGCTGAGTACTCTACTTCGAAATATTCATCTTCTCCCCCAATATTAAAGGCTTCAGACGCTTCTGCGTTAGCTAGTTGGCCAACTACTACCTCAATGGCGGTGTTGTTTGCTAATTGCCTCACGTGACGTACCCCGGTTATCCAACCATCTTTTGATAAGCCGGTGGAAGAAACACGCCCTTTGTAAGTCGGTATAATGCCTAACTCGGTTTTGCCGTAATCGTTCTCGTGCCTTAAATAAAGTCGCCTTGCATAGAGATAATCGGTGTTATCGCTGCCGAACGTATTGTGGCTTGATGAAAAGTCATCGCCCGTAACAACAAAGCTGTTTACTGACCACGTTGAGGTGATTGCTAGAGAGGGATAGTAGCGCAATCGGTATTGTTCTCTGCTAGGGCGATTAGAGCGTTCATCGTATCGAACTTGAATGTCTAGCTTCTGTGAGAAGGAAGGCGACATTGGCTCTGCAAGAGCGTCAGTTCCAGTAACAATGATGAGTGGTAAAACAAGAAAAACCGGTTTTCGCACTTATTAAACCCTACACGGCATGACTAATTATTTTATACATTAAATCTAATTAATTGGCGCAAATAAATTGCAATGTAATGGGAAAAAGGCAAAAAAAAGCCGGCAGGGATGCCGACAATAAGTGGAGTGGGACTCCAATAAGGGTAAACACACAAAAAGTTTCAAACTCAGGGAGATGTCTTAAAACTTGTATGCAGTATAGAGCCAATTTTTAAATAGGAAAATCGTTAAAAATTGATTGTGGTAATCGGAAAATTAGAATGTACTGAATAGCGAATAGCGAATAGCGAATAGCGAATAGCGAATAGCGAATAGCGAATAGCGAATAGCGAATAGCGAAGGAAGAAAATTGGGCTACACGAAAGACACTGTGTAGCCCAAAGGGGGGATTAGGCTAAACCTAGCTTCTTCTCTAGGTAGTGGATGTTGGTTCCACCTGCGAAGAAGTTTTCATCGGCCATAATGGCGCGTTGAAGAGGGATATTCGTTTTAATGCCCTCAACCACAATCTCTTCAAGAGCATGGCGCATACGAGCAATCGCTTCGTCGCGGCTTTCACCATAGGTGATAAGCTTGCCAATCATTGAATCGTAGTAAGGTGGCACGTGGTAGCCTGCGTAGATATGCGACTCCCAACGAATACCCAAACCACCTGGCGCATGGAACATATCGATAGGACCAGGGCTAGGAATAAAGGTTTGTGGATCTTCTGCGTTAATTCGGCATTCAATAGCGTGGCCACGAATTTGAATTTGCGACTGATCAATTGACAGTGGCTGACCTGCGGCAATGCGAAGTTGCTCTTTAATAAGGTCAACGCCCGTGATCATTTCAGATACTGGGTGCTCTACCTGAATACGGGTATTCATTTCAATAAAATAGAACTCGCCGTTTTCATATAGGAACTCGAACGTACCTGCGCCGCGATAACCAATTTCGATACAGGCTCTACGGCAGCGATCGCCAATTTTTGCACGCATTTGCTCAGAAATACCCGGTGCAGGCGCTTCTTCAACCACTTTCTGGTGACGACGCTGCATTGAGCAGTCACGCTCACCTAGGTGAATGGCGTTGCCCTGTCCATCGGCTAATACCTGAATTTCTACGTGACGCGGGTTTTCAAGGAATTTTTCCATGTAGACCGTTGCGTTACCAAAGGCTGCGCCAGCTTCCGCTTGCGTGGTCTCAATGGCTTTTACCAGTTCACTTTCGCTGCGAACTACGCGCATACCACGACCACCACCGCCGCCAGCGGCTTTAACGATGATTGGGTAACCAATGCGCTTTGCAATCGCTTTGTTGCGCTCGGCGTCGTCGGTTAGCGGGCCGTCTGAACCAGGTACACAAGGAACGCCAGCTTTTTTCATAGCGTTAATAGCAGAAACCTTGTCACCCATCAGGTTAATAGTTTCAGCTTTAGGGCCAATGAAAATAAAGCCGCTCTTTTCTACCGCTTCAGCGAAGTCTGCGTTTTCTGCTAGGAAACCGTAACCTGGGTGAATAGCGATTGAATTTGTGACCTCTGCCGCAGCGATAATGCGCGGTATATTAAGGTAGCTTTCGGTTGCCGATGCTTTACCAATACAAATTGATTCATCAGCTAGCAACACGTGCTTCAAGTTTTTATCCGCAGTCGAGTGCACGGCTACGGTTTTGATGCCCAGTTCTTTACAGGCTCTCAAAATACGTAGGGCAATCTCACCACGGTTAGCAATAAGTACTTTATCTAGCATAGTTAAGCACTCGCTTATTCAATGATGAACATTGGCTGGTCGAATTCTACAGGGTCTTGGTTTTCAACCAAGATTGCCTTAACCACACCAGCTTTGTCTGCTTCGATCTGGTTCATCATCTTCATCGCTTCAACGATACAAAGCGTGTCGCCAACTTTTACTTGCTGACCCACTTCTGCAAATGGTTTTGCCGTTGGTGAAGATGCACGG
This sequence comes from Alteromonas sp. AWM4_230, assembly GCF_056158305.1. Taxonomy (NCBI): domain Bacteria; kingdom Pseudomonadati; phylum Pseudomonadota; class Gammaproteobacteria; order Alteromonadales; family Alteromonadaceae; genus Alteromonas; species Alteromonas sp. AWM4_230. The sequence goes on from NZ_JBSWTB010000001.1 coordinate 612,871, forward strand.
TAGAACGTACCTACCATTGGAGACTTAACAACGTGACCGTCTGGCTGAGCTGGCTCTGCAGCAGGCGCTTCTGACGCTGTTGTTGCAGCGGCAGCTGGGGCAGGGGCCATTTGCGGTGCAGCTGGTGCTGCAAAGCTGTAGTTCATTGGCGCTTGAACACCTGTTGGACCACGGTGGATGCGTACAGACTCTTCGCCTTCAGTGATCTCTAGCTCGGCAATGCCAGATTCTTCCACTAGTTCGATGAGTTTTTTAATCTTTCTAATATCCATGTTCTGTCTCTGCTCTATTTTGGCGATTTCGGTAAATTGATTGCCGCAGTCAGCGCGAGCGAATAGCCCATGGCACCAAGGCCAACAATGACGCCAGCTGCAACATCAGAAAAATAAGAATGATGACGAAAAGGTTCACGGGCGTGAACGTTCGACAAATGCACTTCAATAAACGGAATATTGACACTTAACAATGCATCGCGAAGGGCGACACTGGTGTGCGTGAAGGCAGCAGGATTAATTATAATGGCATCAACAGTTCCCATAGCTGCGTGTACGCGGTCGATCAGTTCAAACTCAGCGTTAGACTGAAAATGCGTTAGGTTCACGTTGCTCGACGCAGCCTGCGCTTGCAAATCATCAACGATGTCTTGCAAGGTTTGCGTGCCGTATTTGTCGGGTTCTCTTTGGCCTAACATATTCAGGTTAGGGCCGTTTAATAACAAAATATTCATCTAGTTTGCTGCTATCTTCGGGAAAATGTCACTGTTGTTGCCATTTCAACAAACTTTTGTGACAGTTGCACGAAAAAAAGCCAATTTATCTGCTCGTTTATTGTGTTAACTGATGATTATAGTGATAGATAAAGATTTCGCAGCAAAATACTGGTCTAATCAGGTGTTTTCGGCGCAAAGTTTTTTGTTTTATTTGCTCGGAATGCTGGTGTTAGATCCCAGCATGCTGCGTTTTTGAGAGGCAGGCGATAGAAAGCATAAGAGCAATAGTTCACGGTTTCAGTAAGGGGGGGACCAAGAGGGGCTGCAAAATTAAGTAAATGCTTCGATACCCCGAATTACTGAAGTCGCCGTTAACGCCACGAACAATGCGCTATGGGCAACTCCACTTCTTAGTACTAATTACTTCAATTGGCGCGCTCATTCTGACTGCGGTTGGTTTTAGCGCTGTCAAGCCACTCGTTCACATGACTAGCAAAGGCCTCTGCTTTCATAAACCCAGTCACACGCGCTTTAGTTAGCTCGTCGCCGTTTTCGTCAAAAAACAAAATAGTAGGCAAGCCTAGCACAGTGAAGGTGTCAAAAATCTCCTGGCGCTCTGGCGTATTATCGGTAAGGTCCATTTGCATCCATACTGTATTGCTGAGTGCAGATACCACTTGCTCATCTGGGAATGTGTATTTTTCGAATTCCTTACAGGCAACGCACCAGTCGGCGTACAAATCTAACATCACGGTTTTACCTTGTGCGTTAGCCGCCGCTATTTTATTGCGTAGGTCTGCTAAGTCTCTGGCAACAACAAAGTCTGGGTGCCCGGCGTGAACACCTTCAGCGTGTTCGCCCCAAAGCCCGGTATTGAGCCCTGCTTGATAAGTAAGCCCAGCACTTCCCATAATTCCCATTGCAACGATAACAGCGCGTACAAGCTTCATTAGTGAGTTCTTACTTGCGCGGTTAAGTGCCCAGTAATAACCGAATAGACCAAAACCTAACAACCCCCATAGGAAGCCAGTGGCAGGGCTATTGTATAAACGCTCTATAAACACAATGGCTACCGCAAGCATCATGAAGCCAAAGGTTACTTTAACCACATTCATCCAGTTACCCGCCTTAGGTAGCAACTTACCGCCCGTCATCCCGAACAGAATAAGTGGAACGCCCATGCCTATACTAAGCAAGTAAAGGGAAATGAAGCCCAAGGCCATATCGCCAGTTTGGGCGATAAATAACAATATGCCGGTTAGCGGCGCCGTAGTGCAGGGCGATGCGATTAGACCTGACAAAACACCCATCACAAACACACCTGCAAAACTACCAGGGGTTTGGTTGTTACTCATGTGAGTGAGCTTTTCTTGATACTTTGCTGGCAGCTGAATTTCAAAACCACCAAACAGAGCAATGGCGAGCGCCACAAACAGCACAATGAATACGCCCAGCACAACTGGATGTTGCAACGCAGCCTGAAATTGCGCCCCTGCAACTGCTACCACCAAGCCAAGCAACGAGTAAGTAATCGCCATACCTTGTACATAAACGAAGGTTAGCCAGAATGAATGCGATGCGGTTTTAGGTTTGCCCTGACCAATCACAATGCCCGACACAATGGGATACATAGGGAACACGCAAGGTGTAAAGGCTAAGCCTACGCCTAGTGCAAAAAATAGAGCTAAAGTAAGAGCAAGGTTATCTTTATCGATAAGCTGTTGGGCTAGGTCAAACTGCTCGCTTTGCGAAGAGGTCGCTGCGTTATTTAATTCTGAGATAGTGTCTGTATCAGCAACTGCACTGCTTCCCACTTCATTTAAATACACGACTTTCACCGTAGGTGGGTAGCAAAGCCCTGCGTCAGCACAGCCTTGATAACGAATTTTTACTACGCCGTCACTGCTCGCTGATTCAACGGGCAAGGTAATAGATACGCCATTGTAAAACACTTCAGACTCGCCAAAAAACTCATCTTCGATCATTACGCCGGTTGGGTACACAGGCTCGCCGATTTCAGCTTCTTTCGCCACAAACTTAAACTGCTTTAGGTACAAGTAGTAGCCGTCGGCAATATCGAAGCTTACCGTAAGCACATCGTCTTCTTGGTTAAAATCGAACGCAAACGCTTGGTCTACATCTAAAAACTGTGGTTCATCCACGAACGGATCGTCAAAGGCATTGGGCACCTGAGCCAATGCGAACGTGCTTAATAACGTTATTAAACAAAACGCTGAGAGAACATAAGCGGTAAAGCGATGTAACAGCGAAGCTGATGTAGTGCCGGATGAAAAAGAAGGTAAAGTCATAAAGTTACGATTCATTATATCTATTTTGCGTTGTCGTTATTTTTATTTGGAATTACGTTTGAACTAGCGCTGTAGCGTGGTTTGCAACCACTGACCGTAAGCGCTACTAGCCTCGGCGTTAAGTTCTAGCCATTCAGGTACATCGTACGGATGTAACTCGCTTACTTTATCAAAAGCTTGTAATGCAAGCTGTGTGTTCGTTTTAATGAGTAACTGGCATTCCGTATCGATCTCTACCTTACCCTGCCATTCATAAACCGACTCTATACCTTTAATAACATTCACGCAGGCGGCAAGCTTTTCTTCAACGAGGGTGCTAGCAATTAATTGCGCGGTCTTTTCATCTGGAGTGGTACACAGTACAAGCTTTATTGTCATAAACGTATTCTACCTTGTTTGCGCCTGTTACTTTGCTAATGAGCCGATGCGTAATAGACCTGAAACTCCACACTATTCTTTCACAGCCAAAGTATATAACGGTCGTTATCGGTCGCTTTAAGTGGCTATTTAAGCGAAAGGATGGGCACCTTTTCTTGTTATTACGTACAAAGACCTTATAACAGGTTATGAATACATGAAAGAGGAAGCATTTTGCGGGTTTTATTTATACTGTTTGCCCTATTACCTATTTTAGAAATTGCGTTGCTTATTAATGTAGGCAGCGTGATTGGTGGCTGGAATACCGTTGGCTTGGTCATTCTTTCTGCCTTTATTGGTGCTTATTTTGTTAAGCGCGAAGGCGTGAGTACGCTGCAGACGGCACAAGAAAAAATGCAGCGAAATGAAGTGCCTGGAAAAGAGCTGGTTGAAGGATTAATGCTAGTGGTTGCCGGCATTTTACTTGTTACACCAGGCTTTATTACCGATATTTTCGGCTTCTTATTGGCAATGCCAGGCTCTCGTCACTTCTTTGCTGCTCAGGTCAGTAAGCATATGAAAATGCGCGTTGTTGCTCCGGGAATGGGGCCTGGTATGGGTCCGGGAGCTTCAGGTTTCGGGCAAGGTCAGTCACCGTTTGGGCAAAGCCCTTTCGACGAGCGTTCACGCTCACACAACAACGATGGTGATGTATTTGAAGGTGAGTACTCGGATCGCACCACCAACGACCCGGATAAGCGCTTAAAATAAAAAGGTCCACAGACCTTAATCTCAAGGCCCTTTCTCTCAGGTTATTAACGCTGTTTACCGAGATAAACGGCGTTTACTTGCCCAATAAAAAGAAGTATTTAGCGAAAAAACCAATTTTTTTACATTTTTTTGTTCAAAAACCCTTGAAGTTATCTGGGTACTACCCCATCTATCCGTGCAGATAAGAATTTAACTGCTCAGCAATGAGCAACCCAGGCACACAATATTCAGACAGTCTGAATATTGGTAATCACATAAACTTGAATAGTGGAATTTTCAGGAGACTTGAAAATGGCAATTCGTCCTTTACACGACCGCGTAATCCTTAAGCGCGCAGAGCAAGAAAGCAAATCTGCAGGCGGTATCGTTCTGACTGGTTCTGCAGCAGAAAAATCTACACGCGGCGAAGTAATCGCAGTAGGTAACGGTCGCATTCTTGAGAACGGCGAAGTTAAAGCGCTAGACGTTAAAGTAGGCGACACCGTTATTTTCAACGACGGTTACGGCGTTAAAACAGAAAAGCTGGATGGTGAAGAAGTACTAATCCTAAGCGAAAGCGACATTCTAGCGATTGTTGAGTAATTACAACTAACGTTAAAACGAATTTTAGAGGAATTTAATCATGGCAGCTAAAGAAGTACGTTTTGGTGATGACGCTCGCAGCAAAATGCTAAAAGGCGTAAACACACTAGCTAACGCAGTTAAAGTAACACTAGGTCCAAAAGGCCGTAATGTTGTTCTAGACAAGTCTTTCGGTGCACCTACTATCACTAAAGATGGTGTATCTGTAGCGAAAGAAATCGAGCTTGAAGACAAGTTCGAGAACATGGGCGCACAAATGGTAAAAGAAGTTGCGTCTAAAGCTAACGACGAAGCGGGTGACGGTACTACTACTGCAACCGTTCTAGCGCAAGCTATCGTAACTGAAGGTCTTAAGAGCGTTGCAGCGGGTATGAACCCAATGGACCTTAAGCGCGGTATCGACAAAGCGGTTGTTGCAGCAGTTGAAGAGCTTAAAGCCCTTTCTACTGACTGTGCAGACAGCAAGTCTATCGCACAAGTAGGTACTATCTCTGCAAACTCTGATGCAGAAGTTGGTGACATCATTGCTCAAGCAATGGAAAAAGTAGGTAAAGAAGGTGTAATCACTGTAGAAGAAGGTCAAGCACTTCAAAACGAACTAGACGTTGTTGAAGGTATGCAGTTTGACCGCGGTTACCTATCTCCATACTTCATCAACAACCAAGAAAACGGTACTGTTGAACTAGACAATCCGTTCATCCTATTGGTTGATAAGAAGATTTCTAATATCCGCGAACTACTTCCTACCCTTGAAGGCGTAGCGAAAGCTGGTAAGCCGCTTATGATTATCGCTGAAGATGTTGAAGGCGAAGCGCTTGCTACTCTAGTAGTAAACAACATGCGCGGTATCGTTAAAGTTGCAGCGGTTAAAGCACCTGGTTTTGGTGACCGTCGTAAAGCAATGCTTCAAGACATCGCTATCCTAACTGGCGGTACTGTAATCTCTGAAGAGATTGGTCTAGACCTTGAAAAAGTTCAGCTTGAAGACCTAGGTACTGCTAAGCGCGTAGTTATCAACAAAGACAACACAACAGTTGTTGACGGTAACGGCGACGAAGAAGCGATTGAAGGCCGTTGTGCTCAAATCAAAGGTCAAATTGAAGAGTCTTCGTCTGACTATGACAAAGAAAAACTTCAAGAGCGTCTAGCTAAGCTTTCTGGCGGTGTTGCAGTAATTAAGGTTGGTGCAGCAACTGAAGTTGAAATGAAAGAGAAGAAAGACCGCGTAGAAGATGCACTACACGCAACGCGTGCAGCGGTTGAAGAAGGCGTGGTACCTGGTGGTGGTGTAGCACTAGTTCGTGCAGCAGCTAAACTTGCTGACCTAACTGGCGACAACGAAGACCAAACTGTAGGTGTTAAGCTTGCACTACGTGCAATGGAAGCGCCTCTACGTCAAATCTCTATCAACTCAGGTGCAGAAGCATCAGTAGTTGTTAACGAAGTGAAGAACGGCGACGGTAACTACGGTTACAACGCAGGTAACGACACTTACGGCGACATGCTGGAGATGGGTATTCTTGACCCAACTAAAGTAACGCGCTCTGCGCTACAGTTCGCGTCTTCAATTGCTTCACTAATGATCACTACCGAAGCAATGGTAGCTGAACTACCTAAAGACGAAGCAGCGCCTGCAATGCCTGATATGGGCGGCATGGGCGGTATGGGCGGCATGATGTAATCCCCCCCCAAGCTTAACGCTTAAAAGAAAAGCGCAGCTCTAAGAGCTGCGCTTTTTTTGTTTGCGGCCTAAATATGCCTCTAATTACCTTTCCATTTATCGCAGCTAAATGAGAGGTTCCCGTATTTTTTGCAGAATGAAAGCCTCTTTGATAACAATGCTTTGGGCAATCAAGACGTGAAGATTGTGAGCATAGTCTGGCATAAATTAGCAATCATGCCTGACCGAGTGCTTTTTGCCCTCTGTACAAGCGAATAATGGTGAAGCTATTAACTGCCAGTAGCGTAGCTTCAAGCAGGGTGCCGCCAATAGAGCCGACAATAATATTGTTGGTTAGCCAACATATAGCGCCGCACAAAAACGCTAAACGCATACGTATTCCTGACAAACAAAATAAGGCATAAGTGCCTATGCATGTGCCCAAAATAGGGAATAAATCGTACCAAACTTCGGCCAAATACAGCCCGGCTGCTAGCGATATTAATATAAATAGATAGGCGACACTCCGGGAGCGGGTTTTAATTGAAATACCTGTTCTTACCACTGAAAGCAAGGCACTTAAGCATGCGGTTACGGCACCAAGTAGCGCAAAATGCAGGGCGTGATTTAAATTCATCACCACCATCATTATTCGCAGGTGCTGATCATCACGCTGATAAAAGCACAAAATGCCAAGCGCAAAACTCAACATTCCTATCGCTTGGGCTAAGTCGAATTCTGGTATTATCAACATTTTATTCGCGCTAGTGGCTTATTTAACATTCCTACAATTAAAATCTATCTCAAATTGAGCTACTTCAGCTTTTGAGTAGCGAATAAGACAAACTTCTGAGTCCTAAAGCAATTAACAGGATTGGAATCAGCATAATAATACTCCCTCCTCCTGTTCTACTCTCTTGTATTCCACCATTATTTGTAGAGCCTCCGCCCTGAGCTTCGGAAAGAGTAATCCGTAATGCACTAGAGTTTGAAGTGAGTCCATCGGAAACAGTAAAATTTATGCCTGCTTGGTTTTGAGTAAATGAGGCAGGAATATCGAGGTAATAAACAGGTCGTGCAATACTAATATTCTCGTCGATAGATAAATCATCGCTTTGAACCCTCAAGTAGAGCTTATCTTTATTAACATCATTCACAGTGTAGTTAATAGTTAATCTGCTGCCTTTTGAAGCTGTGATAGTTGTATGTAACAAACTGATCGTAGGTGCAACATTCACGGGCAAAACTTTAACGCTCAGTTGCTTTCTAACTGTCTTTTCGTGGTCTTTAGCAATGAACGCAAAGCTGATATATTGAGCAGTATCCACTTCTGGTACAGTGAAACTAAAACCATTATTCTGTGCCTCGGTTGTTACGTCTGGGCCCATGAATTGGCGATAACTGACGCTTGAGGAAGCACTTCCATTCAATAGATCCCATGATGCAAAAAGCTTGTCTCCGGCATTTGCGAGGGGGCTTGAAATCGATAAATTTAGGGATAGGTTATTCGATGTCTGTTCTTCAGGGAGTAGATATTGGTCTGCAGGTTTTCCGATGCTGTAAAAGCTAAATGTTCCTTGTTGATAGTCGGGGTTTTCGAGAGGCAGAGAGGCATTTGTGGATACTAAGTATTCAGATAAAATACTGTCTAATTCTATTAATTTATCTGGCCTCTCATTCGCTAGATTACGGGCTTCTTCTACATCACTTGCAACATTATAAAGGGCGTACCTATGTTCTTCCTTGTCACCGTAAAAAAATGTCTTTATTAGTTTCCAACCGTCGTATAAGACTGTAGCGGAAGGAGGTAACCAATCGGGAACGCGAGGCATTGTGGGATAATATGTGAATATAGGTCTGGGCGATAAGGTGTCACCACGCAATATTGGGCGAATATCTTCACCATCTACAATATGTCCTTTCGGCATTTCTGCGTTTAACCCACTCAATAAAGTAGGATAAAAGTCAGCAGATTGGATAGGTTGATTGGATAAGGTGTTTGACTGAGTGAGGCCTGGCCATATTATGAATGTAGGTACGCGACTGCCACCATCATATTGCGTCGCCTTACCGCTGCGAAGAGGAAAGTTACTTGTTGGATGAATCTCGCCCAGTACATCATACATATTCCCCCCATTATCCGATGTAAACACGATGATAGTATCATCTATAATTCCAACCTCTTCTAACGCGTCATATAAAATAGCGATAGCATCGTCAAAGTGTTTTACCATTCCTGCGTAAGTTGCACTTCGTTGGCTGTTAAAAGGGGAGCGCTTGTTAATGAAGTGGTCCACAACATCCTGTTTGGCGTTAAAGGGAGCATGTACCGAAAATGACCAGAAATTTACATAAAAAGGACCTCGACTGTGATTGTTTAAAATCCACTTTTTTGCCTCTTTAGCTAAACGGATGTCTATATGTTCCTCTTCTGTTTCGGGCGTTAAATTCGGAGCGAAAGACCAAGGTGCAAGATAACCTCCGTAAGGGCCAGAGCCGCTGAAGTGCGGAATGTCTATATCGAAACCATGTTCGAGAGGGCTATATGGCGAAGAGCCTAAATGCCATTTTCCAAAATGCGCCGTGTGATAACCCTCGTTCTTTAAAACCTTGACCAGAGTAGGAAGTGATGTGTCAAGACGAGTGGCTGTTAGGGGAACGGTTGATAATTGATTTCGGGGACCACTGCTACGTTCAGATGAAGTAAGCCTAACTGTAGGCGTCTCGATATTCGGATTTAAAATACCATGTCGAGCAGGTGTCTGGCCCGTGAGAATAGAAGCTCTAGTCGGGGAACATAATGGACTATTACTAAATGCCTGAGTAAATGTCATTCCTTTTTGTGCTAGAGCATCTATATTCGGCGTTTCGTAGAACTTATTATGTTGATAGATTGACGTGTCGTTCCAGCCCAAGTCGTCAGCGAGGATAAAAATCACATTTTTTGGCTGGTCAGCCTCCGCCGCAAATGTGAGATGCAAAAAACAAAGTAACATTACAAGCTGGCGCATACCACTCCATTGATATAATAATGTTGAAACATCCAAGATGTGTCGCATTATACGGTATACTGCAATAATTAATACTTCAATATTGGAAGAGGCATGGCAACGGCATCCGCACTTCACATTTTGGTAAAAACAGAGAAAGAAGCGCTTTCTATTTTAGAGCAGCTTAAAAAGGGTAAGGATTTTGCGACGTTAGCAAAGCGTCATTCTAAATGTCCGTCGGGCAAGCGTGGCGGCGATCTTGGTGAATTCCGTAGAGGCCAAATGGTAAAAGCCTTCGACGATGTGGTATTTAAAAAAGACGTGCTAAAAGTACACGGGCCGGTGAAGACCCGTTTCGGCTACCACCTTATTAAAACGCTCTATCGTAGTAATTAAAACCAGAGCCTTTTAAAATCAAAGCCGCTTAAAACCAAAGCCGCTATGGCGAAGAAAGCCCGCTCCATTCAACAAGCGTTTAAAGTATGTCCTAGCTAATTACCTTGTTAATTGCCGGGCTCCCACTTTTCACCGCATACTAAATTTTTGGTAAATATGGCGTACGGGCTGTTGGTGTTGTGCAGTGAACCGCGAAGTGCTGCGCCGTGATCTACCGTAATAAAAGGCGTGTCAGAGGCCTTGCCTTGTTCATCAAGCATAAAATAGTCGCTGGTGTAGCTTGTTAGCATCATACGGTTTTCATAACCCATATCGGTTAAGCGAACCCGGGTTATGGCTTTAAATTTAGCGTCGGGGTTAGAAAGGCCTACAATTTTCTTAAAAAAGTAGCCTTTATCAGACTGAAGCTGGGAAAAACCATTTAACGTGTTTATTAAGGTTTTTAAATCTATTGCTTCGCGCTGCAGCATGAAGTCGTGCTGGATGGCATTGCCATCTTTTCTAAGGCTGTCTTTCGACGGTGCTTTACCAGCAGTATAGGCCTGCTCTGCTTCCATTGAAGAAAGGTGCGCTTGCCCTTCCTCTGTATAGTGAATCAGTGCGCTCGTATTCATGTTTACGTAGTAGTCGCTGATCCCCGCAGGTACCACTTCAAATAGCATAACATCTGGGGTTACGGCGCCTCGCTCTTCGGGCGTTTGAGGGCCTTTAGCCACGCACTTGTCAGAGATGAAATAGTAATATTGGCCAGCTTCAATGGCGAAAGCTGTATTAGATAGCACCGCGCAGGTTGCCAGAAATAGTAGCCTGGAAGTGAGCTGCTTAATTGCCGTTAAAGTACTGCCTATTTGCATATCAAAGACGCCTTATTGTTTAATGCATTTATCTATCATACCAATGCATGCCGACTGGTATAAGGCGTCATTGTAAGGGGGAGTGGGTAAAAGCGCGAGTTAAGCTTTAGAACGCGCTTTACGCTTAGTTTGTAGCTCAATAATGCTAAGTAAGAACTTATGAGCCAAACCCACCGTTAACGGGGGCGAAGAACAATAGTGTCGCTAGAGTAGTCTGTAGATATCTGTAAATTGTCGGCAAGGGCGGCAATAAGCGCGTCTACATCATTGGTGTTGAATAGCCCTGCTACTTGCATGTTAGCAAGCGCAGCATCACCTAAAACGACCGTTTTATCCGTATATCGGCTTACTTCTTCAATCACGTCAATTAATGGCTCGCCGCGAAATACAATCTTGCCTTCACGCCAGCTTAAATCATTCGCGATATCTTTATCTGACACCGTCTCAACGGTGCTGTTAGGCAAAGATAAAAGCGATTTTTCACCTTGAACTAACGTCAGTGGCTGAGCCTGCGGTTTAATAATTGGATCAATAATGCTTTCGCCATTCGCTTTGTTAAGTATATAGCTGGCGACTTCTACCACGCCTTCGGTAACTACCAGTTCAAGGTCGCCGCGGTGATATTGCACATTAAAAGCAGTACCAACCGCCTGTATGGCTTTACCTGCTGCAAGTACATTGAGCGGGCGGGATTTGTCTTTCGCCACTTCGATATGAAGCTCACCTTTGACAAGCTGAATAATCCGTGAGGTTTCAGTAAAAGCGATGTTCACTTGAGAGTTGGTATTAAGCCATAGTGTACTGCCGTCCTCTAAGCTAATGCTTTTGTGCTCGCCCGGTTTGGTCGAGGCTTGTAACGAGTAGCTTGCCATTTGTGCAACAGGTTCGGTTTGATTAGACGGCGAGAATAAATTTAGCCCCTGATAACTTAACAGCCCGACCATTAAAAATGAGGCAGCAATGGCCAGTGGGCGCTTCCAAGTCACGATGCTGTTTGTTTTGTGTTTGACGCTAGGCTCAGGTGTATGAGGTACGATATCAGCCAGTTCTTTTAGCACCGACATCTTGTCCCATAAAACGACCATCTCAAGGAAAGTGTCTCGATGCAATGGCGTCTTAAGCCAGTTTTTTAGCGCTTGCGCTTCGTCGTCATCAAGCCCTTCGTCTAACTTAACAAGCCATTCGCTAGCGGCATCTAGTATACGTTCGTCACTGTTAAATTGAACGACGTTGCTTTGAGTGACTGGCTTGTCAATTTTTGTTTCGTCTGTTGAACTATTCATGGGCGTCTCTCTTTACATCCGCCGTACTGTGTTGCCCACCACTTTGATAAGCGTTCGGCCGTGTGTACGACGTCGTTTGTCGTCGCATAAACAAGGTGCATCTTTTTATTCCTTCAGCAATATGCTTTTCCACGGTTTTTTCGCTTATCTCTAATTCTTGGGCAATCTCTTTAAGAGAGTAGCCATATACTTTCTTCAATACAAATGCGCGCCTGCATTGCTTGGGAAGGGCGCGCACTGCGTCACAAAACAACTTAAACTCTTGCTGGGTGGCGTTGTTGTGAAACGTTTCATCTTCAACACCGCTAATTGCGCTTTCCAGTGCTGCCGCAACCTCTACGCTGTCGTCTACCATCCGCGTATCAGCACGCTTTAAATGATCGTAAGCCAAGTTTTTTGCGGTTTTAAACAAAAACGACTTGGGCTCTTTAATATGCTCGGTAGATTTAGCCTGACACAAGCGAACGTACGTATCTTGCAGTATGTCATCTACTTCTTTAGGCGGCACAAGGCGCGATAGCATTTTGGCCATCGAGCCGCGCGCCGACATATAGGCATTATGTATGGCTGTTTCTATGGGCATATTGTTATTTTTTATCGTTGTTACTTACTAAGACGACAGCCAGGCTATTTTCCCCCAGTATTTTCAACATTATCGCTCAAAAATTAAATTTGTTAATGGGTTGTATATAATGCGGCGCTAGTTTAAAACAACACCAACAATAAAGAGCAGGGTGACGCATATGCATTGCCCCCTCATAAATTAATAATAACAATAGCGTAAAAACAAATATGCCTGTGGCAAATAACCCTTTCGACACACTACCCACGCTGCCTTTTAAGCCTAAGGCTTTAACGGTTGCGCTGTGCATGATGTCGTTCGGCGCAAGCCACACTGTTATTGCACAGTCAGTGCTGCCTCACCAACAAAAAGAAGTGATTACACAGAATACATCGCCGCTCTCCTCAATAGATTTCACTATTCCTGCACAAAGTGCAGACGAGGCGATCATCGCGTTTGCCAATCAAGCCGAGCTGACCGTTGTCTTTCCCTTCAACAAAGTCAGACATATTTTTGCAAATGAAGTAAGTGGTAACTATACGCCGCAAGTAGCAATAGAAAAGCTTTTAGCTGGTACAGGCCTGAGTGCTGAAATTGTCGACAACACCCGAATAAAAATAGTGCCTGCTAGCAAAAGTGATGAAAACAATCACTTGCTTGGTCGTCTTTTTAACGCCATTACCGCACAAGACGATAGCTTGGTGACCGTACCTGACGAGCAGGGCAGTTACGACATTGAATACATTGAAGTAAGGGGCTTGCGAGCGCGTGTAGCTCAATCAGTGGGGATTAAACGCAACGCGAACATTATCATTGATACTATCCAGTCGGTGGATATGGGTAAGTTTCCCGACCAAAACCTTGCAGAAGCGCTACAGCGTGTGTCTGGCGTATCTATCGACCGCGCAGAAGGTGAAGGCCAACTTGTTACAGTAAGGGGCTTTGGGCCGGAATTTAATCGGGTGTTATTAAACGGCAGGCCTATGGCAACCGATAAGCTAGGGCGCGAATTCAGCTTTGATACTCTGGCTTCAGAGATTGTCAGCAGTGTAACCGTGCACAAACAAAGCCAGGCGACTATGCAGTCAGGTGGTATCGGCGCTACAATTGATGTTCACACCGCTAAACCTTTGTCCTTCAAAGGAATGAGGGCGGCTGGCAGCGTCAAAATGCAGTACGATACCAACTCGCAACAATATGCGCCTTCGACGTCTGCCATGTTCAGCAACACCTATTTAAATAATTCGTTTGGTATTCTAGCCTCTTTTACTCAACACAAGCGTCAAGCGCGGTTAGAAGAAGCGCAAATTGATGGCTGGTTAATAAATACTAACGTACCTGCAAGTGAGCTTAATGAGGACGTTCCTACATTGTACGTTCCCAGAAATTACGATCAAAGAGTGCGGTTTGATGATAGAACCCGTACGGGATCTGCGCTCGTTTTACAGTATAGACCCAACAACAAGCTAGAGCTTATTGCCGACTATTTGGGGTCGACATTCGATGTGGAGACCTCGGCAACCTCAATGGGTCATTGGTTCACGTCAAGTAATCTTGAAGATGTTACGGTTGATAAAAATGGCACAGCGGTGTCTTTTTCACAAAACAGTGGGCACGCCACCGACTTTCACGCCCGCACTTTTAACCGTTCATCGACCTTAAAAAGCTTCGGTTTTGCAGCAAAATATATCGCAAGCGATAGTGTCATTGTAGATGCTGATCTGTCTTATTCAATGGCTAATGTCGATGACAATAACGGAGAGGGGAATTCTCTCTCGCTTATCGGTTATCTAAATCGCTCTTCATTCGATCATCGTCAGTCGAATATATTGCCCGCAATATCGGGCTTTGAACAAGCCAACTCTCGTCAAGTTAATGCTTTAGGTGAGCCGATGGGTGTCTCCCATTACTTAGACCCCGCTAACGGCCGTTCCCACGTAATGCTGCGCAGAGGTTGGAGTGTTGACGACGATATAGGGCAAGCAAAAGTCAATGTTAGCGTACTTGGCGATGATAACTGGTTTAGCAAAATTGACGTTGGTGGAGCATTAACTCAGCGCGAAAAAGCTAATGAAAGAAGAGACAATGAAGCCGACGCAAGACACTGTAGTTTTTGTGGCTATTTTGATGTACCAGATATCCCCGATAGCTTCCAAACTGTATTTGACGCAGGCGACGATTTTCTTGGGTCAATTAGCGGGCACGAGAACATACCTCATCAGTGGCTACGTCACGACGGTGATACGTTATTCCGTTACTTGGAGAGCACCGGTGATGTCAGTCTAGCCGCTGAAACACGGGGAAGTTCTTTCGCGGTCAAAGAAACGGTGTATGCGGGGTATGCTCAGGCCGCTATCGAAAAGGATTTTGCGCCTTGGTTTATCGATGTGCATTTAGGGCTACGCGCTGAGTATACTGACGTAAAAGTAAGTGGTGTCGACGAACAGTTATCTGCGTTAGTCATTTTAGACCAAACCGAATTGGGGCAAGAGTTTGGCGCCTCGGTAAGCATTGATGAATCGTCAAACTACACCAACGTTCTACCTAGCGTTAGTCTTAAAGCCAGCTGGTTAGATAGCTGGGTATTTCGGGCTGCTTACAATCACAGTATCACCCGTCCAACCTTAGAACAGATGGCGCCAGGTGTAACCTATACCACTACGCGACAAGGTGGGGATCTGAGAGCGCGTATCGGAAACGCACAGCTATTGCCCTTCGAGGCAAAAAACATTGATTTGGCCATTGAGCATTACTACCAAGAAAATAGCTACTTATCTGCAGGTTACTTTAGAAAAACGGTAGATAATTTCATTGTTAACGAAAGCAGTACACAAACCTTTAATAACGTGACTGACCCTAGCACCGGCACAGATCCAAATGCGGTTGATGATGCTGATGCGTTAGCGCAGTTTTCCGTAATATCTCCTAGCAACGGTGAGTCTGCAACGGTTGAAGGGGTAGAGGTAGCAGTACAGCATTTGTTTGGCGAGTCAGGGTGGGGAATTCAGGCCAATGCGAGCTTTGTAGATAGCAACGCTGAATTAGACACCGCCAATATCCGTTCAACCTTTGCGCTTACGGGCTTGTCGGGTGCCAAAAACATGGTGCTGTTTTATGAAAAAAACGCGCTGCAATGGCGGGTGGCCTGGAACCAGCGAGAAGGCTTCTTGCAATCGCTGAACCAAACCCAAAGCACCGAGCCTACCTTTGTTAGCCCCTACAAGCAGTGGGATATGAGCCTTTCATACCAATTTAGCCCGAGGGTTTCTGTATTTTTTGAAGGTATCAATATTACTAACGAAACCGTGCACAAACGTGGTCGATTCAGTAACCATTTGTTGTTGGTGCAAGATGCAGGCGCTCGCTATGCAGTGGGCGTTAACATCACCTACTAAGCGCCTTATTTATCTTGGTTTATAGCGCTCTATGATTTTGGCGCACTTTGTTCTAATGCCTCTATTTCTTTCCATAGCTGTTCAGATTGCGCTGTGAGCAAGGAGTACGTTTTTATATCGCCGTTTCTTTGCGCATGCATGGCTTTCTCAAGGAGGGCATCATACTGCTTTCGCATCTTTTTGGTTGGGTTGCTTTTGAAAAGTCCAAACATAATAAATATCCTATACGGTGACTTAGCGAGGAAACGTCTGAAAATAAAGTTTCGATCACCTTTTTGTATGAATAAACCTTCATGAATATTTTGCACAAGGCACACAATTGTGATGCTGCAAGCGCAGACTACTCTATAGATGCTACGTCATGCTCTGTTAAAAAGGGGGGCAAAAAACGATACTGGCGTTTGCGGTTAGCCTGCCTTCTTTCACATTAACAGAATCCGAAATATTGTTAGGTAAACAGCCGCTGTGTAGCAAGTTGGCTGGATATAACACTGCGCGATTAAACATAGGCTCAATGCGGGCGATTTGGGTGAACATGGCGGTATCACCGTTTATGTACGCTTTAGGTGGTAACCCTACGCTGGTGGCTTGACGTTTTAAGGTTTTAAAATAGCCTTCGTATTGCGCTGCATTAACCCGCTCTAACCCAGTTTCAATATGTCGATAGAATGCAGTACCACCCAAAGGCGCGCTAAACAGATAGTGCACCAATGCCCATTCATTATCCTTTTGCGTATCAATGTGCGGAATACATTGAATGGGCGATAGAAATTTCGGCGCTTGATTGGCTATGGAAAGTTGCACTAGAGGTATTTGAAGCGGCTTTTCCACGCCAAAATCTTGTAGCCCATTATGCGAAGCAAGTTGGCTAAATAATTGTGGAAGCGAGGTATGTAGGTGTTCGACATACTCTTGGGGCGGGTGACTTCTCACCCCCGGATAAAAGTCGCCATCTTTTTTTGTAAATGGGTGGTGTTGCGCAATTGTTTCTACCAAACTTAACGGGTCTGGTATGAAATCATCAATAACAACAACCGGCGTGGCTTTTTCACCAACCGTAATCAATTCGTAGTTTGAAACCATGCGTCTGCGTTTTTATTCGCCTTGTTCTTTTTGTCGATAAGGGCATAGATTTGTGCGTTTGACGCTATGAGCGTGTAAATGCTTTGCAGCATGTGTTGTGCATGCAAATCAGCAATCGCGTCAGCGCTAAGCGCCGCTAGCTTATCTTCATCAATGGTATATAACCCTGTTATAGACGTTTTGCTTTCGTTTTCAAAGGTAATATCTAGGGTGAACGGTGTGATAAGGTTATGCTGTTGCAGTGCAACAATAAAACGTTGATTTTGCGTTTCACCGTCAAGAAGCTGAGCAAGGATCTGCTGCTTTTCTAACAGGTAGTTACTGGGCTCTCCCGTGTTATCAAAAAGCGGTGTGCCTTTTTCTTCGCTTACTGAAGCGTTATCCATATCAATGCACAGCACGCGGTTACTGCTGTCAGCGCTTTGCACTTCCGTTCCTACATAAAAAGGCAGGCGTTCAAACTGTGCGGGAATATAAACCGCATCCCATTCACCTTGTTGCCAAAATAGGTTTTCTTTTTCTTCAAAACCTAGCAAGGCAGACAAGCCAAATTGTCCAGAATCGTCGAACTTGGTGATCACCACGGGGTAATGTACCACAAGCTTGTTGAGTTCAGAGACCACCACAGGAACAAGGTGCTGATTGGCACTGAGTGACAATGCATCGTCGGTTACTTTCAAATCTGCATGTTGTTTATTATTAATGGCAACCATGTGAGTCATACGTAGGCCCTGCTTATTGATTTACGTTAAACGGCCTGCAGGCCGAATTGGTGAATTTTATTAATAAGTTCGCGATGTTTAGGCAGTTTCTCCACCGCCATGCCGCGAGCTTTTCTGTTCTGCATCAACTGTTGCTTAGCAAAGTCGGCGTTCACCCATTGCTGATGTGCGCCTAAATCTGAGGTAAACCCCATACCGTACAGCACATATTGATAGCTTGCCGCGGGGAATACTTCATTATTGCTGGTGAAGTCTTTGTCACTAGGTGGGTGGTATTGCCACAGTGCGAGTAATTCTTTTAATGAGTCTGGAATACTATGACTATCGCGATTGTCCCGCCAAAATGCGCTGTCTTTTCGCTTACTCAACATGTAATGCAGCTTTAAGAAGTCGATAATTCGCTGCCAACGGTAAGAAAAGGTGTCATTAAAGCGCTTCGCCACAATATCCATTACCGCTCTGTTTGCTGGCAACTGTTCAGCAATCATTGAGGCAGACAGCTCCACCAGTACAAGCGCTGAGGCTTCTAACGGCTCTAGAAAGCCTGCCGCTAGCCCAACAGCCACACAGTTATTTTGCCAAAAGCGCTGCCTGTGTCCGCTTTGAATAGTAATGTCTTTTACGTTTATCCCATCTATGCCGTTTAACGTGCTGGTTTGGCGAACGTATGTGTCTAAGCGCGCATAGGCGTCATCTTTACTTTGATGCCTACTGGAATAGACGTGGCCTACACCTCGGCGTGACTGCAAACCGATATCCCAAATCCAACCGGCGTCTTGTGCGGTGGAGATAGTGTGGGATGCAATAGGACTTTGCGGGGTGTCATAAGGCACGTGTACTGCTAATGCTCGGTCGATAAAAAGTACATCGTCACAGGGAATAAACGGCACCTTGTAGTGTTCGCCGAGCAGCATAGATTTGAAGCCGGTACAGTCAACAAAGAGGTCGCCTTCTACTGTTACCCCTTGCTCGGTATGAAGGGCTTTGATATCGCCGTTATTGCTGCTTTCGACGCGGTTAACGTCGGCCAGCACATGGTGTACATCTAGTTTTTCTGTGCAGTGTTTGGTTAAAAAGGCGGTAAATTTTCCTGCATCTAGGTGATAAGCATAGTTTGCGGTGCCTGCAAACTCTGCGTGGCGTATGCTTTTAGGTGCACAACCTGCTTCGCATATAGCTTCCTGAACACATACTGCATGGGAAAAAGACTCGTTTAATTCTGGTGCTACAGTCTGCCAGTAAGGGCCTAAATTTGTTTGCGAAAACCCTTGGGGCAGCATAAGAGGGTGGTAGTAAAAATCGTGCTCTTCACCAGTGGTCCACTTAGCAAACTTTGCTCCTTGCTTGAATGTGGCGTCGCATTCTTTGATGAAAGTGGTTTCGCTAATACCCAATGCAATTAGTGTTGAGCGCATGGTTGGCCAGGTGCCTTCGCCCACGCCAATAATAGGCACATTGGGGCTTTCTATTAAGGTTACTTTAATGTATTTGCGGGTAGCGCTTTGATGTTGCGCTGCAATACGACCAGCCGTTAGCCACCCTGCGCTACCGCCACCAACTACTACAATGTGCGTTATGGGAGTTGCTGTTGTCATACTGATTTCCTGAATAAAAACTGTGGCTACCAAATGGTAGCCACGAATGTGGAACCAACAAATGTCGGCCCCAATTACGCGAAACTAAAAGTTTCCGCGCACACCGAAGGCCCAACGTCTGCCGCTGTCTTCAACCAACAGCAAGTGATTAGAGAAGCGACCGCGTTTATGTACAAACTCTTCTGTAAGGTTAATACCTTCAAAGAAGATTTCTACATTGTCTGTCACGCTGTAGCTACCGCTAATGTCAAGCTGTTGATAAGACTCAACAATGGTTGGGCCGTCACCCTGCCCTTGCGTTAACGACTGAACAAACTCATCACGCCAGTTATAGGCAAGACGAATTTGATAGTCGTCAGTTTCATAAAATGCCACCAAGTTGTATGAATCACTTAACCCAGTTAGCGCAAATACTTGATTAATATCGAACGGGTCTAGTTCGGCGTCACTGTCAACGATAGTTCCGTTGGCAAGCACCCCAAAGCCATTATCGAAAGTGTGCTGAAGCGCAAGCTCGAAGCCGTCTACCGTCGCGTCTTCACCGTTATTTGGCAGAGTATTGGTAAACACAGCAACGTCGTCACCCGCATCTGGCGCGCTAGCGTTAGTGCCTGTAGAAGGGTCGGTTAGCAAGCTGCCGTCAGCAAGCTCGAAGGTTTTGTCTTCTTGGCTATTAACAATAAAGTTCGATACCAACTTTCTGAAGTAACCAATCGATGCATAGCTTGCTTCGTCATAGTAGTACTCAAGCGACAAGTCCAAGTTGTCCGATTTGAATGGCTCTAGTGCAGGGTTACCACTGGTAGACGTTAAATCACCACCTTGGCGGGTGGTTGTAATTACTGTTACCGGCGACATGCTGTTAAGCGTAGGGCGAGTAATGGTAGAGCTCGCCGCAAAGCGCGCAATTAAATCGTCGGTAATTTCTAAACGTACGCTGAAGTTAGGTAATAGCACGTCGTAATCAGACTCAGTGGCAATACTTTGCGCATCGCCAAAACCAGCCAGCATTTCGGTTTGATCCAGAATCGTTAAGCCCGTTATTGGCGCTTGCGTTCCGTTAACCGTCACATCTGTCATTTCATAACGCACACCAGCGGTTGCGCTTAAGAACATGTCTGCAACTTCGCCTTCAAAGTCGAATTCCATATAGGTAGAGATGATATCTTCTTCAACTTCAAAGCTGTTGTTACGGCGCACCGCATCAAAACTAATCGAATCACCATTTACGCTTTGATAGTAAGATTCTAAAAATGCAAAGTTGGCTTCGCCATCATGGGCAAGCCAAGAGGTGGGCATGCGACCGCTACCACTTACGTCAGAAAGAAAATCGCTGCTTGCGTCAAAAACGTATTGGCTGCCTGCTGGGATCTCAGGCAAGTCTGGGTAACCACAGTAAGTACAGTGAATACCTACACCTTCATTGTCCCAACGGGTAAGTGATTTGGTTTCGGTGCTGTACTGTGCGCCAAAGCGAATTTCAGTTAAGCCGCTGCCATCTGTTACGTATTCGCCGTCAAAGCGCAGCTGGCTCACTTCATCTTCTACCGCCCAGCCTCGACGCAGCATTACGTGAGCTCGGCTGTTCGCTTCATCAAGATGATTGCTCACACCATCAGGTGTCAGTGCAGGGTTGTATATAGGGAATCCGTCAGGACCAGTAACAATCGCGCCATCTAGTTCTTGTTGTCCGCTATAAATATTGTCATTAGGCGAAGCGAACATGCTGGCAACTGGTAAAATGTTGTCATCTACTTGGAATCGTACGCGGTTGGCATAACCAATAAGTGAAAGCTGATCGCCGCCACCATTATTGGCTTCGCGTTCGGCTTCTGAATGACTTAAATCAAACGATAAATTCAGATTATCAGAGTACTGGTAATCAAAGTTAAGGCCTATGGCATGGGTATCAGTTAAACGGTCGAACGTTTTGGCGTGCATATCGGTCGCCAAACCTACCTCTTGGTATAAATCGACAATAGTACCGTTTGCATCAACCGTTGGGCTGCGGCGATTGCCGTTTTCATCAAACAGACTGCCGTCATCACCTACACCCTGAATGTTAGGTGCGGTAAACCAGTGGCCGTAAGACGTTGCTTCAGACTCAACATCAAAATCTGAATACAATGCGTCAGCGGTTACTACCAGTTTGTCGTTAGGCGCATATTGAAATACAAGATTAGCGTTAGTACGGGTACGCTCTTCAAAGGTCACTTTGTGATCGTAGTTTCGCGGTGAAAATACATTGCCTGTCCAAGCATCGCCTGACTGCGTAACAGGGTTTGGCACGCCAACGTTCTCTAGCCAACCGTCCATCTGAGCCTGGTTAAGGCGAGTCTCACGCTCTTGGTGTGAAACGGCAAGTAATACACCGAAGGTGTCGTCATTGAACGTGTTGCTAATAAGGCCAGAAAATTGCGGCGTAGTTTCTTCGCTATTTTCGTCGTACACGCCTTTTACCGAGCCCGCCATTTTAAAACCGTTTAATGCGAACGGGCGCGCGGTATTAATATTAATGGTAGAGCCTACACCACCAGACTGCATTGTGGCCGTTGACGTTTTATGCACATCAAGGCTGCTTACTAACTCAGAAGCAATCGTATCGAAACTGAACGCACGCGAATCGTTTTCAGACGCAATTTGACGGCCATTTACCAACACGGTGTTAAACTGTGGTCCAAAACCACGTACGGTAATTAGCTGGCCTTCACCGCCTGAACGGTCGATAGATACGCCGGTAATACGCTGTAGTGATTCAGCTAAGTTGGTATCGGGAAAATCACCGATGTCTTCTGCGCTAATGGCGTCGACTACGCCAGCAGAGCTGCGTTTAACATCCATCGATTTTGCAACCGATGAGCGGATACCACTTACCTCAATCACTTCTACGTCTTTATTGGGTTGCGCGTCTTGGGCAAATGCACTATTCGCAGAAATAGCCGACGCTAAAACTGCTGCCACTGAGCATGCAAGCTTGGTTTTCCTATACATGATGGTGTGTGTCCTAATCGTTAATTTTAATGCGCCTTATGGTGTGCACCCCACTTGGCTTTCTCTCACAGCATTTCGCTGTTAATTCATCAAGACGACACGGTTTGTAAAATCCCCCAAATTTATTTAACAATTTTTTAAATTAATTGAGTCACCTTATTTAAAAGGCGTGATTTCTTCGACATCGATTAGCGTAATCCACCTTTACGTGTGTTTAAAAAATGCACAATTATTAATGTATTCACAGAATAAATGCTTCTTTATCTACTTCATTTATCACCTGTATGCCATTTCTATATAAATATTAGTTATGACTCGTAAGTAAATGATACTAGTGATGTATGCCCATATAGCGTAGCTTTGCCGCAGATTCGCTTGAAAAATAAGCGGAATAAGGGGTGCTATTCGAAGCAAAATAAATACAGAAATTGCCTGTTCTGTTTTTGATTTAGCTAGAGAATGCTAGGCATAAGTGAATAAAATGGCTTAGTACTGTTTAAAGGGTGTCATTCTCGGATAGCCGGAATGTGAGGAGAAGCGTGTGAAAATCATAATATTAAATGAGTCAAAAGCGCCAGATCCGCTAAATAATGTGGAGAAGCGATGTGCGGCTACACCTAGTAGTGCACAGCGTCTGGTGAAAAAAGGGGCGACCTTACTGCTAGAAGCGGGGGCGGGCGTACACTCAGGGTATTCAGATAAAGAATACAAAGATGCAGGCGTAACTGTCATCGATGATGTGAATGATGCATTATCAACAGCAGATATGCTGGTGGCGGTGAACAAACCCACCGATGCACAGCTAGCGTTGATGAAAAAAGGGGCCATTGTGGTAGGCCATCTCGACCCTTTCTTTCAGCAATCGCTTGTTGAATCTATTGCAGAAAAGGGGCTAACCGCTATTTCTGTAGAGATGATCCCTCGTTCTTCTCGTGCACAGAAAATGGACGCATTGAGCTCGCAAGCGAGTCTTGCGGGTTACGTAATGGTAATGCAGGCGGCCAACCAGTTGCCATCAATATTACCTATGATGATGACACCGTCAGGAACAATAAAGCCAGCGAAGGTATTTATTATTGGCGCTGGCGTAGCGGGTCTTCAAGCTATAGCAACTGCGAAGCGCCTAGGCGCTAACGTACTTGCTTACGACACCCGTGCGGTAGTGGCTGAGCAAGTAGAGTCTCTAGGCGGTAAATTCCTTAAGATTGATATTGGGGAAACAGGCCAAACGAAGGACGGTTACGCCAAAGAACTCACCGAAGAGCAAAAAGCAAAGCAGCAAGAAGCCCAGCGTGATGCGATTGCCGACTCTGACATTGTTATTACAACAGCGCAGTTATTTGGTCGCAAACCACCAGTGCTTATATCAAAAGATACATTAGCTCTCATGAAGCCAGGCAGTGTCGTAGTCGATATGGCCGCAACATCAGGTGGTAATGTTGAAGGTTCGGTTGCTGGCGAAACGGTTGAGGTTAACGGTGTAAAGGTAATTGGTAACGGTAACTGGAGCCAGTATGTGGCTAAAGCCGCCACCGACATGTACGCCAATAACATCTACAACCTTGTGGATGAGTTCTTTGACGATGAAACCAAAACCTTTGGGCTGAATTTAGAAGACGACATTCTGGCCGGCTGTGTTATTACCCACGACGGTAGCATTACCAACGACATGCTTAACAACGCATACAAAGGAGCCTAATCATGGAAATCATTTACCTACTTTTCATCGTGCTACTGGCTGCTTTTTTGGGTTTTGAGTTAATTCGAAAAGTGCCTGCTACGTTACATACGCCTTTAATGTCAGGCTCTAACGCAATATCAGGTATTACGTTAGTAGGCGCATTAGTCGCATCGGGTAGCGACAATAACTTGCTAACCACCATTCTTGGTACGGCCGCGGTGGCGCTGGCCAGCATAAACGTAGTGGGCGGTTATCTTGTTACCGACCGCATGCTTGGCATGTTTAAGAAAAAAGATAAATAAGGAGTACGCAAGTGAGTGATATCGTAACTGTAATAAACCTTGCGTATGTAGTTGCTGCGGCACTATTTATCCTAGGACTTAAATTACTTAGCCATCCAGATACCGCGAAAAAAGGTAACTTCATTTCTGCCATAGGTATGCTGGTTGCTGTGGTTGTTACCCTGCTTGATCAGCAAATTATTAGCTACCAATATATCCTTTTAGGTTTTGTTATTGGCGGCGCTTTTGGTGCGTGGAAAGCTAAAACCGTTGAAATGACGGCAATGCCCGAGATGGTATCGCTGTTTAACGGCTTTGGTGGTGCAGCGTCATTGCTTCTGGGTTGGGCAACATTAGCCGGAATGAGCCTGATTACCCTTAAAACTGAAAGCGCGTTTACCTTTATTACCTTGTTTTTCACTATTTTAGTTGGGGGCATTACGTTCTCTGGCTCGGTGGTAGCCTGGGGTAAATTGTCCGGGAAAATGAGTTCTAAAGCGGTTATTTTCACAGGGCTTCGCGAGCTAAGCATCTTGCACTTAATTGGTATGGTGGTGATTGGTTATTTCTTCACTACCGACCCAAGCAATCCACTTTGGATTTACTGTGCTATTGCGTTATCACTAAGCTTCGGCTTGTGGGCGACCATTTCAATCGGTGGTGCAGATATGCCGGTGGTTATCGCACTTTTAAATAGCTACTCAGGTGTTGCGGCGTCTGCGGCAGGTCTCGCTACTGGTAACACAATATTGATTGTTACCGGTTTACTAGTGGGTGCTTCAGGCTTAATTCTTACCAATATCATGTGTAAGGCAATGAACCGCTCACTGATGAATGTGCTGTTGTCTGGCTTTGCGAAGCCAGTAGAAGCGGGTGAAAAAATAGAAGGCGAAATTAAAGTATTGGCCGCGCAAGATGCATTTTATGTATTAGAGGCCGCGCAAGCAGTACTGGTGGTGCCTGGCTACGGTATGGCGGTTGCGCAAGCACAGCATGCGGTACGTGAGCTTCAGTCTCTATTAGAAGAAAACGGCTGTACGGTTGATTATGCCATTCACGCGGTAGCAGGGCGTATGCCGGGTCACATGAACGTGTTATTGGCAGAAGCCGATGTGCCTTATGACCAACTATACGAAATGGACGACGTAAACCCGCGTATGGAAAACTATGATGTGGTTATCGTTATCGGCGCGAACGATGTTGTTAATCCAGCGGCCAAGGAGATGAAAGGTAGCCCTATTTACGGTATGCCAGTTATCGAAGCCCATCGTGCAAAAACCGTCTTTGTACTTAAGCGCTCTGCGAATGCTGGCTTTGCCGGTGTAGACAACCCGCTGTTTTTCAAAGATAACACGCGCATGGTTTTGGGTGACGCTAAAGACACCATCAACAGCATTATTCGTGAGTTCGGGGACGATTAATACGGCGTCTATCTTCTATTAGCAACGTTTAAAGACCTGCGTAAATGCAGGTCTTTTTACTTTTTGAGTATGAAACGTAATCACAAAGTATTCAACTTTAGTTGTAGTTTAAGCTTTTCAACTCTACTATGTAGGAGCTATAGCAGTTGAGTTTATTATTCATATAGTCATAGAGATGTACGAATAAATGTCTACGACCCCTTTTCATATTGAGCCATTCAGAAATTGTATTTTGGTCACACTTCGTGGCAAGTGGGATATGTCTACAAACATTCAGTACCTTGCTAAACTTTCCGAATGCTTGAAAACCCGCAAGGGCAGGCCCTTCCACCTATTTGTAGACATGCGCGGCTGGCAGACTCCCAATTCAGATTCCTTCAATCAAATAAAAGCGCCGATAAAGCTAGATAGGCGAAACCAGCTTAGCGAGACATGGTTAGAAGATGATGAGACTGATGCTGAACATATTGCGCAGAAGTTTTTTAAATCGCCGCAAATTAATCTGGGTTTTGAGCTTGAGCGTACTCAAAATATCTCAGAGTTTATAGTGTATTGTGAAGCAAAAGCAGACAAGATAGTTATAGACTATGTTCAAACATGGATAGACACATAAAAGTTAGCGTTCGATAAACAAAATTAGTCGCGACAATAGATATTTTACATCGCAACAACTCTCGCGTTAGCCTTTACGTTGTCTATAATACGCTGCTAATTTTCGCACTTACTATGCTAGGTAACGACCTAGCCCACTTACACATAGGTGAATAAATTGTCAGATTGGAGCATCGAAGAAGCGGAGCGCGTCTATGGCGTGTCTCAATGGGGTGGCGGCTATTTTCAAATTGGTGAAAATGGCAATGTCCATATTACCCCTGTTCCTGAAGATCCTAGCATTCGAATCGACTTTAATTCGGTAATAGAAGATATCCGCAAAGAGGGTGTACAGTTCCCTGTTGTTGTGCGGTTCCACGACATATTGCGCTCGCAAGTTGCCGGTTTGAATAAAGCTTTCAGAAGCTCAATCGAAGAAGCCGAATATCAAGGCCAGTACCAAGGTGTGTATCCGGTAAAAGTTAACCAAATGCGTGAAGTGGTTGAAGAGATTGTTGATGCAGGCAAGCCTTATAATTACGGTTTGGAGGCCGGTTCTAAAGCCGAGCTTCTTACCGTACTTGCCATGAATACCAACGAAGAGTCGTTGACCATTCTAAACGGTTATAAAGACGACGAAGTAATGCGTCTTGCACTGTTAGGTAGAAAGCTTGGTCGTCGAGTGGTTGTGGTAGTCGAGAAGTACACCGAGCTGCTTTTACTCGTGAAAATTTCAAAAGAGCTTAACATCGACCCTATTATCGGTGTGCGCTCTAAAATGACCGTGAAAGGTCGTGGTAAGTGGGAAAGTTCTGGTGGCGAACGTGCGAAATTCGGTTTAACCATTACCGAGATCATTAACGCAGCCCGCTACCTTGAAGAACAGGGTATGGCCCATTGCTTGAAGCTGCTTCACTTCCATATTGGCAGTCAGCTAACCGATATACGTGCAGTCAAAGAAGCGGTTACCGAAGGCGCGCGTATTTATGCCGACCTTCATAAAATGGGCTTCGAGCTGGACTATGTTGATGTAGGCGGTGGTCTTGGTATCGACTACGACGGCAGTAACTCAACGAATGAGTCTTCGCGTAACTACAGCATGCAAGAATATGTTGCTGACGTTGTCTACGGCATGAAGGAAATGTGCGATCTTGAAGGTGTACCACATCCGCATTTGGTAAGTGAAAGCGGGCGTGCAATCACTGCGCATCACAGCTGCGTTATTACTGAAATTGTGGGCGAGATTAAATCTAATGCTTCGCAACTGGATACGTCTGCGAAAGAAGGCGAGCACTTCTTTTTGAAAAACATGCGTGAACTTGCCGATACGTTTGACGAACAAACAAATATGCATGAGATTTACAACGACGCGTCTCAGTACAAAGAGCAAGCGCTCGATGCATTTAAGCTGCGCGTACTTACGTTAGAAGAGCTAGGCAAAATAGAAACCCTTTACTGGGATATCATGGGTCGCCTACAGAAGTGGTATCGCAACGAAGAATACGTACCTGAAGAGCTACAAGAGTTAGATTACAGCTTGTCGTCTCAATATTTGTGTAATTTCTCTGTGTTTCAGTCGGCTGCCGATACATGGGCTATTGACCAGCTTCTGCCAGTAGTACCG
This sequence comes from Alteromonas sp. AWM4_230, assembly GCF_056158305.1. NCBI lineage: Bacteria > Pseudomonadati > Pseudomonadota > Gammaproteobacteria > Alteromonadales > Alteromonadaceae > Alteromonas > Alteromonas sp. AWM4_230. Next base: position 640,728 of record NZ_JBSWTB010000001.1, read on the forward strand.
CTTATTCGCATGAATGAAGAGCCAACAGTTAATTGCTCGTTAGCGGATATAACCTGTGATAGCGACGGTAAAATTGATCAATTCACGATTGGCCGTGAAATTACTGACGTACTGCCTATGCACCCACTTAAGAAGGACGAGCCTTATTACATTGGTTTGTTCTTAACGGGTGCATATCAAGACGTAATGGGCGACATGCACAACTTGTTTGGTCGCTTAAACGAAGTGCATATTTACAGCTATGACGACGACCCGGAAGACTTCTACATTGAAGAAGTAGTAAAAGGCTCGTCAGTAGAAGATGTGCTAAACGTTATGCAGTATAACCCGCGTGCAATGGCGTCAGATGTTAAACGAATGATAGATAAGCATGTATGGGACGGTAAATTGAATCCGCGCGAAGGGGTTCGCTGGACCGATTTCTACGAAAACTGCTTAGCGGGTTACACTTACCTTAAGCAATAAGAGGCAATAGTAAATAATCTAGAGCCTGCTATTTCTTAATATATAAATATCACTTAAGCTTCGCAGGTTTAAAGAGCCGATGCCGCTACTACTTAGCTGCGTCGGCTTTTTTCAAATAGCGCTTCCAAAGCTCTGCTGTTGTCGAATTAATCATGTTTGACTCTGCGTTCATCAACATCACATAGCCTACTTTTTTCTCGGGCATAAAAGCTACATCGGCGCGATAGCCTTTTACCCAGCCGCCATGATAGTTAAGCTGCACCCCATTTAAGTCGTAAATACGCCAACCCAAACCATAATGCGCATCGTCTATCATACCGCGCCAGCCCCTGCGATAGGTTTCACGCTTGGTTCTGACGCGTTTTGTTGTGACATAATCTACCATTTCATCAGAAATCACCGTTGGGAATTCGCCAAGCAGCGCCTGCAAATAAATGGTCATATCTGAAATACTGGCATTAACACCTGCAGCGGGAGAAAAGCGGTAGTAGTTGCTTTCAACTTTGCCTTCACGCCATTTATTTCTAGCAATAGCAATGTGAGGTTGTGCCCATGATTGTGAAGCAAGCAACCCGCCTTTACCAACGCTGGCTGTCTCCATGCCTAATGGCGAGAAAAGGTTTGCCTGAAGCTGGCGCGAGTACGAGGTATTATTGTTGCTAAAGTAGTACTCCAATGCCCCGAAAAGTGCATTTTGATAGGTGTAACATTCGCCAGGTGCACATAAAGGTTCAAGCTCACCCAGAGATTTCAACACGCGCTCTAACGAATAGTCGGCTTCAATCAGATTGTCGTAGGCATTAGGCATGAATCCACTGGATTGCCCTACAATGTGTTGTAGCTGAAGCGCGCCCATTCCTTTTCCTGTAAAAGGAATGTCGGGCAATAAAGTAGAAATGGGGGTTTCCCAGCTAAGCTGATTTTTCTCCACAAGTTTGGCAGATAGTAGGGCAGTGAAGGTTTTTGAAACAGAGGCTAGCCTGAATACTGTATTCTCGGTAACGCTCTTCCCGCCTTTTTTACGAGTTTTTCCGTAAACGTAAACCCGCGGCGCTTTTCCCTGTTCGTAAAACACAAAAGCATAACCAGGGACATTGTATTTTAACGCTTCTTTTTTAACGTGATTTGCGTAGTCATCTAACCAATCTGCAGAAGCACTTTGCGTTATAACCATGAGTGTTGCAAATAGCCATAGTGGAGCCAGGCTCAGTAGTGAGAAGCGCGAAGAGTTCAGCATATAGTCAGCTCATTGTGCCTGTGACTTCAATGTTACTTCACAGGGCGTTCATTATTATTATCTTGTTATTATGCGTTTAGCCGCATCAATGATCAAATGTCGCTAATTATACTCACCCATACTATCCCTGATTTTATAGAGTACCGATTTTGTCGCACTTACCAATTAAAGACACGATACACTATGCTCACGTAACGAGTTTAGGGCGAGCGCTGCATACTTATGTTAGATAACAATGTTGTGCAAAATGAAGAGGCTTCAGAAAGCGAAGGGTTAGCTGAGTCTGTGTTTTCAAAAGCGAGGCTTAGCAGAGATCCACGTTTTGACGGTCGATTTTTCGTTGCAGTAAAAACGACGGGCATTTTTTGTAGACCCATTTGCCCAGCGCGCTTGCCCAAAGAAGATAATGTTACTTATTTCGAACATGCGACTCAGGCTATGGCGCAAGGCTATCGTCCTTGTTTTCGGTGCCGACCCGACAGCGCGCCTCGTTCTGCAGCTTGGAAAGGCGTGGGCGCAACAGTAAGTCGAGGGCTATCGCTATTATCTGCCATTCCAATAGAGAGTGTGGCAGATATTGCATGCCGTCTAGGTATAAGTGAGCGCTACTTAAATAAGCTGGTCGTTAATGCGGTAGGCATATCGCCTAAACAGTTTCAAAATATGCAGCGCGCTTTGTTTGCAAAACAGCTTATTCAACAAACTTCTTTGTCTATGACGGATGTATCTGTAACCGCAGGTTATCAGTCGCTTAGGCAATTGCAGCGAGCTGTAGAACAATATTGCGGAACCTCGCCGACACAGCTTAGAAAAAAGCAGGGCGCTGAACAAAAGTTGATATCCCTGTTTCTTGCTTATCGTCCTCCGTATAACTGGCCCTATGTACGTGATTTTTTAGCAGCGCGCGCCATTGAAGGTATGGAGCGAGTTACAGAAAACAGTTACCAACGCTATTTTTCAAGTCAGTCCAGTGTTGGTCTCTTCAAAGCAGAACATGATCAGGCGCGCAACGGCTTCAATGTTCACATTGATATGCCCGATTTACGCGCTCTTCATACCGTAATAGAAAACATCAAGCTGGTTCTCGACCTTCACGCCGACCCACTATTAATAGAGCAAAGCCTAATACAGGCAGGGCTGTCACAAAAGCAGCTAACGTCAGGTCTACGCCTCCCTAGCGCGTGGAGCGTATTTGAAAGCGGCTGCAGGGCTATTGTCGGGCAGCAAGTCAGTGTAAAAGCGGCCATTGGACAAGTAACGCTACTTGTACATCAGCTAGGCGAAAGGGTACCAAGTACTGCTATACCTAACGGCTTTGGTCTAGATACGGGGGAACACTACGGCTTTCCCACACCTGAAGCTGTAGTTGGCAATGATTTAGAGTTTTTGCGTATGCCACAGGCGCGAAAAAACGCGCTACGCAGTTTTGCACAATTATTTGTTGGCGATGGCGTGCCAGCCCATGAAGATATCCTTGCAATTAAGGGCGTGGGCCCGTGGACACTAGATTATTTAAAAATGCGTGGCGAGAGAAACCCAGACATTTATCTTGGGGGCGATTTAATTGTTCGTAAAGTGGCAGAGCAGTATCCGATTGAGCCTGATAAGGCCGCGCCATGGCGCAGCTATTTAACCCTTCAGCTTTGGCAACTTAGCAACCAGCAAAAAGAGGCTTAACCATGATATACACAGGTTTCGTAAATAGTGTGCAAGGCCCGCTCAAAGTTGAAGCGACTGATGAGGGGGTAACGGCCATTGCGTTTTTAAGCACAGATGAAGCTGTGCAATACACCGCTCTCGGTGATGAGGCTTACGCCCATACGCATTCATGCACTAACCCAATCACCAGTGAAGCGTGTCGTCAGCTTAAGGCGTACTTCGATGGGCAGCTTCAGGAATTCGATTTACCGCTTACTCCTAAGGGCACTGTGTTCCAGAACCAAGTATGGCTGGCTTTACAGCAAGTAAAGTATGGTGAAACAGCTAGCTATTTGGATATAGCAAAAGCTATCGATAACCCAAAAGCCGTTAGGGCCGTGGGTATGGCAAATGGTCGTAACCCTATTGCTATTGTAGTGCCTTGCCATCGTATAATTGGCAGTAATAAAACCCTAACGGGCTACGCAGGTGGTTTACCGCGTAAGCAGTATTTACTTGAATTAGAGGGAGCCCAAGGGGTGCTGTGGTCATAAAAGAGTGGGTCATAAGAGAATGGTGATGAAAAAATGGCAATAAGAGACATTATTTCACTGTTGGTGTTAGCAGGAATATGGGGCGGTTCATTTATTTTTATGCGCGTTGCGGCACCAGAGTTTGGCATTTATGTTCTGGTAGCAATTCGTACCTTGCTAGCTACGGCAGTGCTGTTTCCTTTGCTGTTATTGCGCGGCTCGGTTAGAGATATCAAGCATCACTGGCTTGCCATAGCACTCGTCGGGTTGGCAAATACCGCCGTCCCTTTTGTACTGTTCAATTACAGCAGTCTGCACTTAGAGGCAGGCGTTAACGCTATTCTAAACGCTACCGCACCCATGTTTGGGGCTATTGTTGCTTGGCTGTGGTTAGGCGATAGACTAACAAAGTCAGCGGTTGTTGGTCTTTTTGTTGGCTTTATCGGCGTTACCGTTATTAGTCAGCAAAAGCTTGGCGAGGGAGATATTAGCTTTCTTCCTATTTTAACTGCACTTTTAGCAACAACAGGCTATGGGATTGCAGCGTGTATGATGAAAAAATGGCTGCAAGGAGTTAAGCCTTTAGTTGTGGCCACAGGCAGTCAAGCTATGGCCAGCATTATGTTAGCACCTTTTGCACTTGCAACTCTGCCAGACACCATGCCAAGCGTGAATGCATGGGTAAACGCTGTGGCGCTAGCCGTCGGTGGTACCGGAATCGCGTATATATTGTATTTCAAACTTATCGCCGATATTGGCCCGGCAAAGGCAATAACCGTCGCCTACTTAGTGCCGCTATTTGGCATTATTTGGGGCGTACTTTTCTTGCAGGAGCATTTGTCGGCTCAAACCATAGTGGGGGGCTTAATGATTTTGTTTGGTGTTGCGCTAACCACAGGCGTTCTCAAACGAAAACGCCTTAAAGTTAAACCTGCTTAAACTGAAGTCAGCTTTATTTAGTCTATCAGCTGCATTCTTACCAAATTGCTGCCGTCGCGTTTAGCTTGATAAAGCGCGTCTTCAGCATGTGCGGTTACCTCGTGCATAGCGCGAGGTGACGCAGTATATGAAATACCAACAGAAGCAGTAATTACTACTTCAGGTAAATCTTGCAGAGGGGGTAGCGTAGCGATGCCGTGACGCAGGTTTTGCGCCATATCAAACGCTACGTGAGGGCCAGTATGAGGCAGTAGAATAATAAACTCAGCGCTACTCCATCTACCCACTACGTCTTGCTCGCGGATGTTCTCAGCTAGGTAAGACACCACTTTATCGAGAATATCGTCGCCTGCGTTTCCTCCATGGGCGTCAACTATTTCCGAAAGTTCATCAACGCTTACCAGCATAACGCTTAGTGACTTGTGCTCAGCCAATAACGTTTTATAAATAAGCTGCAAATTGTCTTTCTCAGGGAGACGGTTGCTGTGGCGTACCACTAAGTCTGGCTGCATATCTTTTCTGAAATAGTACAGCAGGTTGTATATAAGCAAGAACAGTGAGAATACAACAACAAGCAGTGTTACCACGCTAAAGATAAACGCCTGAGAGATTTCTGCCTGACGGTCTTCAAGCGGACTTAAAAGAAACACAGTCCAACCAAATTGATTCAGCTTAACTTCGGCAATAAGGAAGTCTTTTTGGTCAATTGTAACTAGCTTATTATTTAAGGCTTGCTCGCTTTGAATAGTCATGGGGAGACTGGCATACCAAGGGAGCTCAGATAAGTTAGTAAAATCAGAATAAGAGGCAATAAGGCTTGGGTCTGAAGACAGCATAATGTCACCCTCGCCATCTACAAATAGGAAGTCATAGCCGTATTCTTGTTTGTAGGTATCAAATACTTCAATAAAGCTGCGTAAGCTTTTTCCTACACCAAAAAAGCCTAAGAAGCGGCCATCTTCATCGTGAATTTTTATATCGATATAAAAGTGCGTGTCTTCCCATTTGCCGATATCGGCAACGGCATCGGCGGGATAATCACGGTATTTGAAGTACCAGCTCACTTCACCTTCAATAAGGTTAATAATGCTGCCATCAGAATTGTATTGTTTTCTGTCTGCTTCACTGGCGATGAAAAAAGATAAACCAAATTCATTTTCAAGACGATCCAATGTTTTGAAAACGGCGTCTTGGTCTATGGTTTCTCCATCCATTAAGTCTACCAGTTCGGTAGAGTGGCCGAGTGCTTCAGAAATATGTAGTGGCTTAAGAAGTTGCTCAACGATAAGCGAAATAGCAGGCGACAATGACTGTTGCTGCGCTCGACTTTGTTCGGCAACGATTTTTGAAATACTGAAGTGAACCAGTGTCACAATGGCGATAACCACTACCGCAAATAACACTAGAATACTTCTATGTAGTGTACGAAATGTGTTCACAGACTGCGCATGCTCCCTTGCCTGGCTGAACCTTACCTAGATGGCGAGTATACCTGTTGCAATAATGAACTACTAGGCGATTTGTCTTAACTTAGACTAAATAACGAAGAACGAAAGCGCAACGCAAGGTTGTCCGGCCCGACCTCGAAATGAAGATATCGCTGACATATTATTGCCTCTTAGTTACACTATGCTCCGATTTTTCATTCTCTTTGCGAAATAAAGGAATTATATGGCTTTCTCAGTGGTTGTTTTAGCAGCGGGTAAAGGTACCCGTATGAAATCTTCATTGCCAAAGGTGTTACACAAAGTGGGTGGCGTGCCTATGGTGCAACGTATTATCAACACCGTTAAATCACTGGGTGCTGACAATATTCATTTGGTTTACGGTCATGGTGGTGATCAGCTAAAGGAAACAATTGTTGAAGATAACCTAAACTGGTGCTTACAGGCCGAGCAATTAGGAACAGGCCACGCCGTTCAGCAAGCGGCACCTCATATTAAAGACAATGAAGATGTGCTTGTACTTGTTGGCGACGCACCACTTATTCGTGAAGAAACATTGAGCGCTTTAAAAGCAGCAAAGGAAGGCTGTGATTTAGCTTTGTTAACTGTGAATTTAGACGACCCTACAGGCATGGGCCGTATTATTCGTGAGAATGACAACATTACCGCGATAGTTGAGCACAAAGATGCCACTGAAGCTCAGCGTGAAATTAAAGAAATTAATACCGGCATGATGATGATGTCTGGTGCTGATCTTAAGCGCTGGTTAGGCGAGTTAAGCAACGACAATGCTCAGGGCGAATATTACCTTACTGATGTTATTGCAATGGCTGCGGCCGAAGGCAAGCGCATTCAGTCAGCTCAGCCGCAGTCGGCTGTAGAAGTAGAAGGCGTTAACAACCGTTTGCAGCTAGCGAACTTAGAACGTGCGCTTCAACACCGACAAGCCGACGAGCTAATGACTAACGGTGTAACCTTGTTGGATCCTGCGCGTTTTGACTTACGCGGTCAGCTAGAAACCGGTAACGACGTAATTATCGACGTAAACGCTATTATTGAAGGCAAGGTTACGCTTGGCAATAACGTTACTATTGGCGCTAACTGTATCCTGCGAAACTGTACCATTGCCGATAACGTGGTGATTGAAGCAAATTCTATTATTGAAGAAGCCAGTGTTGGTGAAGCTTGTACAGTTGGGCCTTACGCAAGGTTGCGCCCTGGCGCAGTAATGCAGAAAAATGCCAAAGTGGGTAACTTCGTAGAAATGAAGAAGGCTATTTTAGGTGAAGGTGCCAAAGCGAATCACTTAACCTACCTAGGCGATGCAGAAGTTGGTGCTAAAGCGAACATCGGCGCAGGCACAATTACCTGTAACTACGACGGTGTAAACAAGTCCAAGACCGTCATCGGCGAAAATGCTTTCATCGGCTCAAACTCGTCGCTTGTCGCGCCAGTAAACATTGGCAAAGGCGCTACCGTAGGTGCTGGCTCAGTAATTACGTCAACCGTAGACGAAGACGCGCTAGCCGTTGCCCGTGGCAAACAGCGCAATATTCCAAATTGGCCGCGTCCGACTAAAAAGTAAAAGATGTTCCTTGCTACAGGCTGCGTGAGCAGCAATTAAACTATTAGGGCTGGCAACCATTAACCGTAAGTTGCTGGCCCAATTTCTTCTTTAGCCCCATCACTCTATTGCTCAATCAGAAAGGTGATAAGAACCGATGGCTAATAAAAGCGCCTAAAACAACGCCTTCCTAGTAAGTGTAAACGTAAATAGTCCACCTATTTTAAACACTCTTTCAAATATTGAACTATCTATGGTTTTATCTCTCCATTATTACTGATAGTGTGTGTTTACTTACCTGTTGTTTACTATTGAACAAGGATATTCGATGATATCTACTCTTATTGTTGGCTTTGGGTTTTCAGCCACAACCTTTCATTTACCCTTTCTAAATTACCTTCCGCAATTCTCGGTAGATGTGGTTATTTCTTCAAAACCTGATGCGGTTAAAGCGCTCTTACCTGAAGCTGAAGTGTACAGCTCGTTAGACGAAGCGTTAAAAATTCACGATGTAGACTTGGTGGTTATTACAACGCCTAATCATCTTCATGGTTCACAAGCTAAATTGGCACTAGAACACAGTTGCCATGTGTTGGTAGAAAAGCCATTCACATTAGATAGCGAAGAAGCAGAGGCGCTAGTAGCGCTTGCAGAGGCACAGAACAAACAGCTTTGTGTATACCAAAACAGGCGCTTTGATGGCGACTTCCTTACAATTAAAAAGCTTATCGACGACGGTGCGCTTGGTGAGATTAAACGCTTGGAAAGCCGTTTTGATCGTTTTCGCCCTGTACCACGAGACAGATGGCGTGAAAACGAAGGTCCAGGCAGCGGTATCTTCTGGGACTTAGGCCCTCATTTAATTGACCAAGCACTACAGCTTTTTGGCGAGCCGCAAGAAGTGTCGGCAAACATACAGGCCTTGCGTGAGAATGGGCAGTCGGATGACACCTTCGATGTAACCCTTCACTATAGTGATAGGGTAGTAAAGCTAGGTAGCTCAGCCTTTCAGGCGGGGGCAACCTTGCGCTACGACCTACAAGGCACAAAAGGTAGCTTTCGAAAGTTCTATCTGGACCCACAAGAAAACCAGTTACGAGCGGGCTTGTCTTTTGAGGATGCAAGCTGGGCAACAACCAATGATAAAGAACATGGCGTGCTAACGGTGGCAAGCGAGAGTGGCGAGTTGCTGGAGGAAACCATTGAAACACGCAAGGGTGAATACCTAACATTTTTCAATCGTCTTGCTCACGCCATTGAAGACGGTAAGTTTTCGCCAGCTGATGCAAGCACAGTCGTACCTGTTATCAAGGTCATTGAATTAGCTATACAAGCGAGTGAGAAAAAGCAAACGCTGTCGTTTAATTGAACAAACTATCTTGATCAAACTTTCAATTTAACTTACGATGCTTTCAATTTGTAATTTGTAACTTTCATTTTGAAAGTTATGGGTTATGAGAAGCGTATTTTTTACGAAATATTTATGAAGCTAACGTGCTGATGTGTTTATACAGCGAACCTCCCAACGCGCACTAAAGCGCTAAGGTAATTCGTAAAGCCATCGAGGTTATATTGAAAAGTAGTCAATCAGTTGAGCTGCGTCGCCAGAAAATAGTGGCGTGGGTGAAAGAACACGGTCAGTCACAGGTTGAAGATTTGGCCGTGCGTTTTGCTACCTCTGAAGTCACCATAAGAAAAGATCTTGCTGCCCTTTCTCAGCAAGGTTTGCTTATTCGCCAGTTTGGTGGCGCAGTGCCTGTGCCATCAATAGCCTTAGATACTCACTCTTCTCAATCCACCACTAATGAAGCTTACTCAAGTCAGACGGCTAGCCCAATAATTAAAGCAATTGGTCAGTGTGCGGCAGGTTTAGTTAAACCGGGCAATAAGATAGTCATAGATTGCGGCTCAACCACCGCGTCAGCCTTGCCTTACCTATCGGATATTGATGACTTAGTGGTAATGACCAATACATTATCCACTGCCAATTACCTTACCCAAAGTGCTAAAGAGCCTACGGTGTTAATGGTGGGTGGGACATGGGATGCCCAGTCTCAATCGTTCCAAGGTGCAATGGCTGAACAGTTAGTTAGCGCCTATAGTTTTGACATTGCACTTATTGGGGCAGCGGGCATTGATGTAAACAGAGGCACTACCACCTTTAACGAACTTATTGGTGTGACCCGGGCCATGGCCGAAGCTTCGACAAAAGTGGCGGTATTAGCCAGCTCAAAAAAATTAACGCATAAAATGCCTAACCTAGAGCTGAGCTGGAAAAACATTTCTGTTTTGATCACTGATGAAGGCATTAGTGAACAAGACAAACTCAATATTGAAAATCAGGGCGTGACCGTGCTTATTGCAGCGCCGAGTGGAGAATAATTATGTGTGGAATTGTTGGCGCTGTTGCTGAACGTAACGTGGTAGAAATTCTTCTAGAAGGATTAAAAAGACTAGAATATCGCGGCTATGATTCAGCTGGTGTAGCGCTATTGCAAAACGACGGTACGCTCACCCGTATTCGTCGTACAGGGAAAGTACAAGAGCTGGCTGATGCGGTAGCAGCAGGCGAAGCGTTAGGTACTACAGGAATTGCACACACCCGTTGGGCAACCCACGGTGGTGTAACAGAAGCGAATGCTCACCCTCACTTCTCAACCGAGCGCGTAGCTGTTGTTCACAACGGCATTATTGAAAACTACGTAAATCTAAAAGCTCAACTAAAAGAAAAAGGCTACACCTTCACCAGCGACACTGACACTGAAACCATTGCCCATACTGTGCACGAAGAACTAAAGTCGGGAAAAGCTCTGCTTGAAGCAGTACAAAGTGCGGTTAGAACTTTTCACGGCGCTTATGGCACCGTTATCCTGGATAAGGAAGATCCAAGCCGCGTAGTGGTTGCACGCTCGGGCAGCCCGCTAGTTATAGGTTTAGGGCTTGGCGAAAACTTTATTGCATCAGATCAAATGGCACTTCTGCCAGTAACACGCCGTTTTATCTTTTTAGAAGAAGGCGATGTGGCAGAAATTACTCGTCGCGACGTTAAAATCTTTGATAAAGACGGTAACGCTGTCGAACGTGAAGTGATTGAGTCAAACGTAGAGCACGATGCGGGTGACAAAGCGGGTTACCGTCACTACATGCTTAAAGAAATTCATGAACAGCCAACGGTTGTGCGCAATGCGCTTAAAGATCGTATTGATGAAAACGGTCTTACCGCGGATGTATTCGGCCAAGGTGCTGATGAAATATTTAAAAAGGTTAAACACGTTCAAATCATTGCCTGTGGGACTAGTTACCACGCGGGAATGACGGCGCGCTACTGGCTAGAGCAGTACGCCAATGTCTCGTGTAACGTTGAAATAGCATCAGAGTTTCGTTACCGCAAATCGGTAGTGCACCCAAACAGCCTGCTTATTACGATTTCTCAATCAGGTGAGACAGCCGATACGCTAGCCGCACTTCGCTTAGCCAAAGAGCTGGGCTATATGTCTAGTTTGACCATTTGTAACGTTCAGGGCTCGTCGTTAGTACGCGAATCTGACTTAGCATTTATGACCCGCGCTGGCGCGGAAATTGGCGTAGCGTCTACTAAAGCCTTCACTACCCAGCTTGCTGCTTTCCTAATGCTAACCCTTGCATTAGGTAAAGAGAATGGTATGACCGAGGCCGACAGCAAGGCTATAGTGTCTGCGCTTCATAGCTTGCCTGCCAAGCTTGAAGAGACCTTAGCTATCACTGGCGGCATAGAAGATTTAGCTGAAGAGTTTGCAGATAAAAACCACAGTTTGTTCCTAGGTCGTGGCGATCAATATCCCATCGCTATGGAAGGCGCCCTAAAACTTAAAGAGATTTCTTACATTCACGCCGAAGCCTATGCGTCAGGTGAATTGAAACACGGCCCGCTTGCGCTAATTGATGATGAAATGCCGGTAATTGTGGTTGCACCCAATAACGAACTGCTTGAAAAGCTAAAGTCGAACGTTGAAGAAGTGCGCGCCCGTGGCGGTATCATGTACGTATTTGCCGATAAAGACGCCGCGTTTGCAGGGGATGAAACCATGCGCGTTATTGACGTGCCGCACTGCGACGAGCCAATCGCCCCTATCATCTACACCTTGCCGCTACAGCTATTGAGCTACTATGTAGCACTAATAAAAGGTACAGACGTTGACCAGCCTAGAAACTTGGCAAAGTCGGTGACTGTGGAGTAGGGAAGCGTTGTTAAAGCAACTTTAATGTGCTTAAAAACAAAGCCTGCGATTAATAAACTCGCAGGCTTTTTTATTTCTCAGAGGGTTTAGCTAAATGAAGTAGCATCGAATTAACCCTATTCACTTATTTAATGACGCCACTTCATCGACAAACCCTCCCCAACCGTCTTAAACCATCAATACAACCGTTGTAAAATGGACGGCACGTTCATACTTATAAATCATTACCGATTTTCAACAATGCGAGGCACCATGGCTATTCCTTATTCACTGCTCGATTTAGCGCCTATATCCGAAGGGTATAGCGTGAAAGACGCGCTAAACAACTCCAAGCTAATGGCTATTGAAGCCGAGCGCAGTGGCTATGAGCGTGTGTGGTTAGCGGAGCACCATGGCATGCATGGTGTAGCCAGTTCTGCCACCTCTGTAGTGTTAACGCACATTGCTAATGCTACCTCTACCATCAAAATTGGAGCTGGTGGCATTATGCTGCCTAATCATGCGCCTTTGGTTATTGCTGAGCAATTTGGCACGCTAGCTGAGTTATTTCCCAACCGTATAGAACTTGGGCTGGGCAGAGCGCCAGGTACTGATATGGCAACGGCAAGTGCGCTTCGTCGTAATTTGCAAAGCGATGTAGATAGTTATCCTGAAGATATTCAGGAACTTCAGCATTACCTTGGCCCCCCAAAAGAGGGGCAGCCAATTGTTGCAGTGCCTGGAGCGAATACACATGTGCCTTTGTGGTTACTTGGTTCTAGCTTGTACAGTGCCCAGGTGGCGGCAAAGATGGGGTTGCCATATTCATTTGCTTCCCACTTCGCACCCGATGCGCTATTTGATGCCCTCCATGTTTATCGCAACATGTTTAAACCTTCGCCCCAATTATCAGCACCAAAGGCCATGGCGGGTGTAATGGTGGTTATTGCAGAAACCGATGAAGAGGCAGAATTATTATTCACGTCGGTGAAGCAGCAGTTTATGAACATGAGACGTGGCCTTAACAAGCCATTTGCCAAACCTATGCACAACTTTGATGAATATTGCACGGCAACGGATGAGGCCATGCTATCAAGTGTGTTGAGATATGCCTTGGTTGGCTCGAAAGACACCGTGCGAAGCAAGCTGGCTGAATTTATCGAGGCAACGGATATTGACGAGATAATTGTGTCTATGCCCATTTACGATATAGAAGAGCGTTTATTTAGCGTTAAAGCGTTCGCAGACATCGCATCCTAGCACTTAAAAAGTTATGACCAGTTTTATAAATCTGGTCATAACTTCTTCTATGCAGTGCGCAAGAATAACTTTATGATATACAATGATATGTGTATTTTCATTTAGTGTTGCAGGTTTACAGTCATGCCAAAGGTCTGGTTTTCCTTTTTCTTTGCTTTTGCGTCTCTCGCAGCGGGCCTAAGTTCTGCACATGCGAAAGAAGCGCTGGATCTTGTCATTATTGAAACGCTCCCAGTTCCTATTGTTACTGAATCACGGGTCGAATTTGAAAAAGAGCTTATTCGAATTATGCCCGAGCACGATATCAATGTAACCACATACAATGCTGAAGGATCTGAGACTCGCGCTAAAGAAATACTGAGCGAACTGGCGCAAGAGCCAGAGCCTGATCTCATTGCGTCCATAGCGACGTTGGCCACTCGCGCGCTGAATGCTGCTGATGAATTTATTGAAACGCCAAAGCTTTTTATGGTGGTTTCCGCTCCCGTGGAAGAAGGGATAGTCCCTGCAATCGGTGCTGTGAGTAAACGCAATATAACGGGTGAGTCACACGTACTCGATGCGAAGGTAAAGCTCGATATGTTAGACGGCGTGCTTAGAGCATCGAACCCCGAGACTCCATTTACTATAGGTTTAGTGCATTCTACCTACCCCTCATCGAGCAACCTGGTAAACCAATTGCTAGCGTTAGACAGTGAGTATGAAAATATAAACTTAGTCGCAGTTAGTACGCCTTATCTAGAAGGTGATGAAGGACGCGTTGAAATGACGGATAGTATGGTTGATAGCTTAGATCAAAAGAGCGCAGAACTGGACGGCTATTGGTTGTCATCAGGCCCCTTAGCAGAAGCCGAAGGGTTAGTGGATAAAGTTAAAGAGAAGACGGGATTACTCCCCTTATTTGCTGAAAGTATTTCATCAGTTAAAAAAGGCGCGCTTATTGGTGTGGTATCTGAACCGGCGAGTATTGGAAAATCAGCAGCAAGAAAAGCAAAGCTGATACTTCAGAGTAAATCGGCGAGAGACATTCCCGTTGGCAAAATGGACACGTACACTGTAGCAGTAAACGTAACCACGGCAATTAAATTGCAATTGCCCATTCCATCAAGTTACTTAAAACTCTCGAAAGAGCATGTGTATCAATAAGGCCTAATTAGAAGTTAGTATGCGGATCAAATCAAAACTGCTAGTTATCTACATTCCAATTTTGTTAATTGGTATGGCACTTACCGGGTATTGGGCTTATTTAACGGCGTACGACTCGGTTCGCGAAAGGGAATATCAGCTTCTTACTCAAACCCTTACATTAAACGTGTTAGAGATCATTGATGAGAGACGAGAACTGCTCATTGAATCAGGCCTAGAAAATGTTCCCGTTTTTCGCGAGGCTTATCAAAAAGAAGTGTTTGAAGAGCTAAAGTCGCTACAGCAAGCAACAGATCGTCACTTTGCCATTAGCGATAAAAGTACAGGTACCGTAATATTTAGTACTACTGAAGGTGAAGTTGTACTGGATGCAGAAAACGCTAACAGGGCGACAATAGCTAACCGGCGTGTAGCCTATGGCGAGTCGAATGTTAATGATATGGATGTGTTGTTTGCTTGTTCTGAATTCACACCTTGGAATTGGAAAGTTACGGTTCTGCAACCCGCCGAACCCTTGCAATCCTCGCTATTCACGATAGCGTGGCTAACCTTTTTAGTAACGCTGTTTGCTGTAGTTATCGTTAGCCTACTTATGGGTAAGGTAACCCAGGTGTTCGTAGTCTCTCCCATTGAGAAAATCAAATCAGCGGCAAGTCGCATCGCTGTTGACCATAAGAGGGTCAACATAGACTTAGAGCAAAATGATGAACTAGGAAGTTTGGCGCACGATGTTGAAGCCATGTCTGGTGAAATCGAGCAATACGTAGCGCAAGCCCAGCAGGCAAATCGCGCTAAAACAGATTTTCTTGCAGTAATGAGTCATGAAATTCGTACGCCGCTAAACGGGATTCAAGGCTTAGCCACACTGCTTTTAGATACTCAACTTTCAGACAAACAGCATCAGTATGCCAGCGATTTGAAGTCCTCAGCATCTATTCTTGCTACCGTTATCAATGACGTATTAGATCTCTCTAAAATTGAGTCGGGTATGTCGGAAATTGACGTGACAGAGTTTGATCTCGATTCAATGCTGAACGACCTTATTACGCTATTAGGCACAAACGCTAGTGCTAACAGTACCCGGTTGGTTTATAAGAGCAAGAACTTAGAGTCTGTGGCGGTAACTAGCGATATTACCAAACTTCGCCAAATTATTATTAATTTGGTAAGCAACGCTATTAAGTTTACCCACAAAGGCACGGTGAGTATTTCGGCTAAACTTAAACAGCCTTCAACAGCAACCATGGGTGACAACCGTTTAGTTATAGCGGTTAAAGATACTGGCATTGGGATTGAGCCAGACAGGCTAGAGCATATATTTGATAAGTTTACGCAGTCCGATTCTTCTATAACGCGGAAATATGGTGGTACTGGGCTTGGCCTTGCTATTGCTAAACAACTTGCTCAGATACTTGGCGGCGATATAAAAGTTGTCAGTAAAGTCGGCGAAGGCTCATGCTTTACCGTTACTGCGAATGTTCAATCTCGACTTGTGTCGGATTCATCCATTGAATCTTCTTCTGCACATCAAGCGCATGGCGCAAGCCTACCATCTGGGCTAAAGGTGCTACTGGCTGAAGATAATGCAATTAATGCTGTGGTTGCACAGGCACTATTAGAACAGCTGAAATGTGATGTTGAACACGTTGATAACGGATTAAAAGCCGCTGCGCGTGTTGAAGAGGGTGGTATTGATGTGGTCTTCATGGATGTTCACATGCCTGTTATGGATGGCATTGAAGCGACGAAACGCATCAGAAAACTGAACGGTGAGCTCAGCAAAACCCCTGTTATTGGCCTTACAGCAGAAGCATTTAAAGAGCGCCATATCTCATTTAAGCAGGCGGGAATGGACGACATAGTCACAAAGCCTGTCACCGTTGAAGCCTTGCAAGAAAGTTTGTTAAAACTGGCGCTTAGCCAAGAAGTCACTGATAATAGTTAAAGCAATTCTGCGTCAATGAGTTGCATCTGTATAGCAAGCGGCGGCTGCCACCATTGGCTGTATTGAAATACTTTTACGGACTTTATTTATCAAGGTGATGCGTGCAAATCAACAGACCCAGTGAACAACGCAGGCTAAGAATAGCGCTGATTATCGGCGCTGTTCTGGTACTTGTGTTTATGGCTGCTGATTTAGTGCTATTGCCTAGCAGTATGTACGAACTGTACACCTTCGACCGTCTACTTCTTCAATTCCCTATTATACTTATCGTTGTTGTACTGTCTTTTTGGCGCGAATTCATGCGGTACCGAGCGTACATATTTGCTGGCCTGCTTATAGCGCTTTCCTACAGCAACTATTGGTTAATATGGGTTTGCTGGGAAGAGCACAACTTTATTTTTCCTTACGAAGGCACCATCCTCTATGCATTCTTTTGTGTATTTGCGTTGGGTATTCCATTTAAGCTAGCAACCGCAGCCAATGTCATTAATATCTTGGGGTTTTTAGGGTTGATGTGGTTAGCGCCAATTTACGGTGACAGGGTTCCTATTTCAGCAGCTTTTGTATCAGGGTCATTATTTATATGCGTGTACGCTCGTTATCGGCTCGATCGCAGTGTACGTATGCTCAAAGAAACTAACGACCGCTTATTAAAGCTTAGCAAGTTCGACCCGTTATCTGATCTACTCAATCGACGGGCTCTGCGAGATCAAAGTGAAAAGCTGTTGGCCTTAAGTAAGCGCCATGACGTGTCGATGGCAGTATTAATGCTCGATTTAGATGACTTCAAAAAATACAACGACAGTTTTGGCCATCAGCAGGGTGATGAAGCAATAAAAGAACAAGCGCGTATTATGAAGCAAGTTTTTAAACGGGAAACTGATATCTTGGGCCGCTACGGTGGCGAAGAATTCATTGTTGTTTTAAGCGATATCAGTAAACAGCAGGTTGAAAAGCACGCACAAGCACTATTGGATAAATGGAAGCAGGCTGAATTAAAACATGCCGAGGGAGCAAAGCACCCGTTTATGAGTTGTTCAATTGGTGTTGCTTACGCCAGTTCAGTTGGCGACACTTCCATTGATTGGCTTATCGATGAAGCCGACAAAGTACTTTATGAAGCTAAAGAAAAAGGTAAAGCACAGTATGTGATATCAGAAGCACAGTGCTAGCGTTAACACTGTGCTCTTAATTAAAACTCTACGCTTCGTTTAAAAAATTACAGCTTAAGTATCATTTTTCCGGTGTTTTTACCTTCAAACAGCATATTTAAGCCTTTTTCGGCGTTATCTAAACCTTCAATGGTATGCGCACGGTACTTTATCTTTCCTTGCTGCACATAAGGTGTGAGTTTTTCTAAAAGCTTTGGAATTTCATTCCAATGGTCTGGCATCGCAAACCCACGAATATTAATGCGCTTCTTAATTAACGGGATCCAATTAGGACCTGGTGACGGCTCTTCTGATTGATAATCGGCAATCATTCCACACACAACAATACGACCATGGGCATTCATTCTGTTGAATATATGGTGCTGGATAGGACCGCCCGTGTTTTCATAAAATACATCAATTTTATCTGGCGTAAGCTCTGCCAGTTTTTCTTCTAAGTCGTCAGTTTTATAATTAATTGCGCCGTCAAAACCTAGCTCGTTGACAATCCAGTCGGCTTTATCGTCACTACCCACTACGCCAATTACGCGAAGTCCGTCTGCTTTTGCTAACTGACCCACAATAGAACCTACAGAGCCTGCTGCACCTGTGACAATAAGTGTCTCGCCTTCCTTAGGTTCACCAAAGTTATAAAGGCCAGTGGTGGCGGTTAAACCAGGTAGTGCAAATACACATAGTGCCATTTCTTCAGTAACACTTTGCTGAAGCTTGTTAAAGCCTGAGCCATCACTTAGCACATATTCACTCCAGCCAGTCATGCCCATAACCTTGTCGCCAACTGAAAAGTCTGGATTGTTAGACTCAACCACTTCGCCTACACCGCTAGAGCGCATAACATCGCCAAGCTCTACAGGAGGAATATAGCTTTCTCTGTCTTCACTCATCCAACCTAACATGGCAGGGTCTAAAGACATGTGGGTTTGCTTTATTAGAATTTGACCGTCTTTTGGCGTTGGTACTTCAAACTCTTTTGTTTCGAATAGATGAGGGCCAATTTTTCCATCCTCGGGACGCTTGACCAGCGTGATAGCTTTATATGTTGACATTGTATCCTCCTGTAACATGTGAAAGGTTTCTGGTGGTGTGCCTAATGATTTACCTTATGATTCGCCTACTGATTTTCCTAATATAGAAACGCAATATGCATAGCTGAGATCACCCACCGACTGTAAAAATAGGGTGGGGCTGATTGTTATAAACACAACCAGTACGGGGTGAAGGCTATAAAATTGAGCGAAAAATGCAGTCGGTGACAATAGTTGCTGGTGAAAGCGGTAGATAACCTTGTTAACAATATCGTGATCTTTAGTTAACTTAACTTTATCAATGTTGCTTATAAATGCGTCGAAGTTGTAGCTAAAATTGTAAATAATGCGATAAAAGTGCGTAAATAACGTTTACTTGCATTGAACAAAACTACTCATATCCGTAGAATGCCTGCTGCAATTTTCCCCTATTACAATGAGTATCTTATGAAGCAACAGTTTTCTTTACGTGCCTCAGTTTGCTTAGCGCTTGCTACCTTAGCCTCTTCTTCTGCGCTAGCAGCTGGTTTCCAAGTTAATGAACACAGTGCAAACGGCCTAGGCCGTGCTATGGCAGGCCAAGCAGCCAAGCCAGAAAATGCCTCTATCTTAGCAACTAACCCTGCAGCAATTGGTGTATTTAAAGAAGCTGAATTCAGTGCATCAGTAAGCTTTATCGACCCAAATGTAGATATTAATGGCACCGCGACTTATGCATTGGGAGAGACTTCTCTTCCTACTGATGCAACTTCTCTTTCTACTTCAGCAACAGAAGATGATATTGCCGATACTGCATTCGTACCTGGATTTTTCTATACCACACCAATCAATGAAAAATTTTCGGCAGGTGTTGGTGTGTTTACAACTTACGGTCTTCGCTCTGATTACTCAAACGACTTTGAAGCTTTGCCATTTGCAGATGAAGCAGAAGTAAAAAGTGTAACTTTCAACCCTGCAATATCATACAAAGTAAACGAACAGCTTATGGTTGGTTTCGGACTGAACGCAACCTACGCCGAAGCTGAAATTGGTTCAGGGGTTTCTGAGTCTCTGTCATTCGCCTTCAGCGCACTGGGTACTACAGTACCGGCAGGCGCTTCTCTTTTTAATCTAGAAGGAGACGATTGGGGTTACGGTTGGAACGCGGGAATTTTCTGGCAGCCTACTGAAATGACTAATATTGCTCTTTCACATCGTGCAGAGACAAAACTTGAGCTAAGTGGTGAAGTATCTTCAGATTTGAGAGCAGCACTCAATCAAGATGGAAGCCTTGATTTGAATTTAGCTGCAATTACGGAGCTAGCCATCGATCAGAAGTTAAACGCTCAGTGGTCTGTTCAAAGTAGTGTAACTTTCACTGACTGGAGCACTTTCCAAAAGCTTGAAGCTAACCTTGAGAGCGGTGATGATTTCCTTATCAAAGAAGAAAACTTCGACGATTCGTGGCGCGCATCTATCGGTGTTACCTACATTTTAAACGATGAGATTACTCTTCGTGCTGGCTATGCTTATGACGACGGTGTGGTATCGGTAGAGAACCGCTCGCTAAGTATTCCAGATACTGATCGTCACTGGGTTTCTGGTGGTATGACTTACACCATGAGCGAAGACACCTCAATTGACCTTGCCTATGTATTTATTGATGGTCGTGAAGCGGACATCGATAAAAAGAGAACAATTGTTGAAGATGCAGTACCTGGTGCTGATTTTACTACCAATTTTGTAGGTACTCAGTCAGCTACAGCGCACATTCTAAGTGTTCAAATGAACACTCGCTTCTAAAAACGAAGAAGTTGATAGCAATAAAAAAAGGCAGCGTTTTTACGCTGCCTTTCTCGTATTAGACATCATATTTTACCAACTCATTCGCCACTAGTTGATTGTTAAATCTGCGCAAATAAATCTTGTAAGCAAGTAATCGCGGCGCTAATTTTGGCGGGCATAAGATCCCGTTTCGGCGTAACCGCATAAACGGTATAGTCAGGCAATTCCCATTCTGTGAAAAGCTGCTTCATCTCACCTGATTTGAGCAAGTGTCTTACCTCAGGTTCAGGCAATACGGCATAGCCCAGGTTATCTTGGGTAAGCTTAATCAATGTCTGCATTGAATTTACATCAATTCGCTGAGAATCTAATTCAAACTCACCCTTGCTTTCATGTTTCATCACATAGTCTTCAATGTGCCTGTGCACAATGTAGGCATGATCACTTAACTCTTCAGGTGAAGACAAGTTTTCGCTAGCTAGCGGGTGCCCAGTAGAAACACATAGAATTCGCTCCCAGGTAGCAAGCTTCAAACTACTAAAATTCGTGTCAGAAACGGGAGCGAAGCAAAGTACAAGGTCAGCGCTTGATGCAATGATATCTTTAGGTTCGTCGGTAACGGTTAATGATATTGTAATTTTTGGAAATTCTTCACACAGCTTCTTTAATGGTTCACTTAGTAAGCCACCGCCAAAACCTTCAGGTGCGATAATGTTGATTTTACCAGTAGGGTCGTCTTGAAGGCTTTCAATTTTCTGCTGCGCTAGTTCTGCGGTTTGCAGCATTTGTTTACTGGTGTCGTAGTATATGCGTCCGGCTTCAGTGAGACTTAAGCTTCGGGTATTTCGGTTAAAAAGGCTAAGCCCAATATCATGTTCAAGTTTTCGTAACTGTTGGCTAATTGCAGAAACAGTCATGTGTAGCTCGCGGGCTGCAACACTCATGCTACCGCTATCTGTCACCGCAATAAAAACCTGAAGAGAGCGAAGTAATTTAGTATTCATGGCGCAGTTAAATCCTTCTATTGGCCGAAAACTTGTAGGCCTATATTTGTAGCAAATTTAAGACGTTAACGGGCGAATTTTACCTCAGTTAGACGTTAATGAGCGTTTTTAGCTGCGCTCTTTACTCAATACTTACATAAACAGTGCTTTTAAAATGAATTAAAGCCTTACGTTGGAATGAATCAAGGCGACTAGAGAAATTAAAAGCTCTCTAATCGCCGATTTGGTGGGTACCAGTTAAAGTCAACTCTTCGCTAACTAGTTTAGGGGTTAGATAATGGGGCTACCGGATAGTTCTGACTAAGTTTATAGTGTTAGTTGCAAGTTTGACTTCAACCAGAAACACAATAAGCGCACTGATTAGAAACATCATTGCCAATATGAATAGCACTATAATCGGCGTTTTCAAATCGACCACCCAGAGTGACCCGGAAAACAGCGCCATAATTACCGTACAAACCATTAGCCCCGAAGCGACACAAAGTCCAATCGCCCAGTTAATGACTTTCACCCTGCGCCACAGTACTTTTATTTCTTTTTTAGAGCGGTCGACAATATGTGGGTCTGACAAGGTATGAATTTGTCTTTCTGCAACTCTAACCCTATCTGATATTCGCCCCAACCGAGATGACATAACGTTTAGGAACCCCGCAATACCGGTAAGTAAAAATACAGGGGCTACAGCAAATTCGATAAGCTGTGAAAGACTCGGAATAAGTGTGTCCAATGATTCCTCCAGCGAACATGGTTTTGTTTTAGTGCAACGGTGTTTAACTAATTGCTTAACTTTTTTGATAACGCACTGCCTATTTACTGTGCAGTATTTATGGCCGAGTGTAGTCAGTGAGTAAGGTAGCTACTCATGGCTTTTACACGGCTTTTAGCCAAGCTCACAGCAAAAATTACAGCAAAGATTACGCCAAGGGCTTAATCACATAATTGGCTTAGTTATCTGAACATTGCAATAGTTTATCGGTTTTTAACCCATTCATTCACTAATTAACGATACACTAGCGCTAATTGCTAAAAAAACATTTGTCATCATAAGGATAGATAATGCGCTTTGCCCCAAGCTTTCCACTTTCACTGCTAACTACGGCACTGTTATCGTCTGCCGCGCTCGCCCAAGAAACCAATGAGATAGAAAGAATAGAAACTACGTCTTCTCGTATACAGGGCAGTGTGAACGCTTCTGGCTACGCGGTATCGTCCATCTCAGAAGAAACACTTTCACTGCTTTCATTTCAGCATATTCAAGAGTCGCTTAACTATATAGCGGGGGCAGGCGTGCAGCGTGGTAACGGGCAAGAATATCTACCAGCCCTTCGTTCACCCGTGTTAACCGGTGCAGGAGCATGCGGAGGCATATTAGCAGCAGAAGACGGTATTCCGCTTCGAGCAGCAGGCTTTTGCAATATTAATGAATTGTTTGAGGCCCATGGCGAGCTTGCTGAGCGTATTGACGTAATAAAAGGCCCTGCATCAGCGCTTTACGGGTCTAATGCCATTCACGGTGTTATTAACGTAATCACGCCAGATACCACACAAGGCGAAGGTTTACTAAGCGCTGATTATGGCTCCTATGGCTTTCATCGCATTAAGCTTAAAGAAGGGAAAGACTTCGGTAGTAGCGGTGTAGGTATTGCAGCTAGCGTAACTCGTGACACCGGGTACAGAGATGAAGAAGGCGTGGACCAAGAGAAAGTCTCGCTTCGCCACCGGATTGAGTGGGATAACACGGTTATCACAAGTGGACTTACCTACACCCATTTAGATCAGGAAACGGCTGGATACATAGTAGGGTTTGAAAGTTACAAAGACACGCAATTAGCGAAAAGCAATCCTAATCCCGAGGCGTTTCGAAAGGCAGAAAGTTTCAGGTTGTGGAGTAAACTAAATACCACGTTTAATGGCGGTCACGCCCTTTCAATTAAACCTTATGTACGTAACCAAGATATGCGTTTTCGCATGCATTTTCTACCTGGAAAGCCTCTTGAAACAAATGCGCAACAAGGGTTTGGTGTACTGTCCCAATTCAACTACGTTATCAATGACAGCCTAAGTGCAGATATGGGGTTAGACCTTGAGTATACAGAAGGTGAGCTCACCCAATCTCAAGACAGCATTACCGAAGGCTCTGCGTTCTTGGTGGAAACCATACCCGTAGGTAAGCACTACGATTATGATGTAGACGCTACCTTGCTCGCACCGTTCTTTACTTTTAACTGGGAAACTGAGCGTTGGGCTATTTCTGCTGGCGGGCGTTTTGAGTCCATGAAATACGACTACACCAACAATATGAACGTAGGTCGTGTACGTGAAGATGGCACAGAGTGTGGGTTTGGCGGCTGTAGATATTCCAGGCCTGAAGACAGTGAAAATAATTTTGATAACTTCAGCCCCAAACTCTCAATTCGCTATCAATTAAATGAGCAAACTCAGTTGTTTGGAGGTGTTGCAAGAGGGTATCGCGCCCCTCAGACTACCGAGCTGTATCGTTTACAGCGTGCGCAGACTGTTACTGATCTCGACTCGGTAACGGCTGATAATATCGAAGTGGGCGTTACAGGTACGCTATTTGACGGCAGCTATACGCTAAGTCTTTACAGCCTGCAAAAAGATAACGTTATCTACCGCGACAGCGACTTTTTCAATGTGAGTAACGGCGAAACCTGGCATAGAGGCGTAGAGCTAGCTTTTGAACAGAAACTTAGCGAGGCGCTGCGCTTAGACTTTGCTGGTACGTATGCCAGGCACACTTATGAACACAGTCAACTTTCAGGTGAGCAAGATATCAAAGGTAATGATATCGACACAGCGCCCAAGCTTCAGTTTAACACTCGCTTAAGCTTTGATGTGTCGAAATCGCTACAAACTCAATTAGAGTGGCAGCATGTTGGACGCTATTTTACCGACGCTGAAAACCTAAACGAGTACGAAGGGCATGATTTAGTGCATG
This sequence comes from Alteromonas sp. AWM4_230, assembly GCF_056158305.1. Taxonomy (NCBI): domain Bacteria; kingdom Pseudomonadati; phylum Pseudomonadota; class Gammaproteobacteria; order Alteromonadales; family Alteromonadaceae; genus Alteromonas; species Alteromonas sp. AWM4_230. The sequence goes on from NZ_JBSWTB010000001.1 coordinate 665,020, forward strand.
CTCGCCTAAGTTACAGTGTGAGTGACGATATTACGCTGTATGCGCGAGTGAATAACCTATTTGATACGGACTACGCTGAGCGCGCTGATTTTACTAGTTTTACTGGGCCGCGTTATTTTCCTGGACGCCCTAGGAACTACATGATTACGGCGTCGTTTGCCTTATAAGTTTAAATAGATATATGTAATAGATAACTATTAGCCCCAAAAATACAGACTATTGCCGTGATCCGCTTGTACCCCGCAAGCTTCAGGCGTAGTCTGTAGCCATCAGCATGGGTTTCAGTCATGCCATGTATAGCGCTTTTAACGGTAAGGCGGTATAGGTGGAATGATTGTTAATAGGTATACCCATGCAAAAAATAGTAATTGTTGGTGGCGGTGCTGGTGGTCTTGAATTAGCCAGTCGCTTAAGCCGCACCCTCGGGAGAAAGAAACAAGCCGAAATTACCCTTGTCGACCGCAGTCGAACCCATATCTGGAAGCCGCTCTTACATGAAGTGGCAGCTGGTGTAATTGATAAACATTCAGACGGTGTGGACTACGCCATTCACGCTGCGGCTCATCACTATCGCTTCCAACTAGGTGAAATGTGCTCGCTTAACGCGCAAGCGCAATCCATAACCTTGTCGCCTTTAATCGACGAAGAAGGGACGCAGGTTTTGCCCGAACGCGAGATTCAATATGACCAGTTAGTGCTGGCTGTTGGCAGCGTGAGCAATGATTTCGGGACACCTGGTGTTGCTGAGCACTGCTACTTTCTCGACTCGTTAAAGCAAGCTGAACGCTTTCACAGAGCGCTACTTAACCAGCTTATCCGAATCAATCAGCAAGAAGATAAAGACGCCAAAATTGATGTCGCCATAGTAGGGGCGGGGGCAACGGGCACTGAGCTAGCAGCTCAGCTTCACCACGTAGCGAATTTGTCGAAGGCTTATGGCATGCCAGAGATGTCTGCTTCTCGCCTAAAAATTTCTATAGTAGAGGCGGGCGATCGAATTTTACCGGCACTGCCTGAGCGTATAGCGAACTCTGCAAGAAAAGCGCTGCATAAGCTGGGTGTAGATATTAAAGAGCAGACCATGGTGGCTGAAGCCGATGCTAGAGGGTTGATCACCAAAGACGGTGGGCGCATTGATGCTGATTTAATGGTGTGGGCTGCAGGCGTTAAAGCGCCAGATTTCATAACAAAGCTTGAGCTTTTTGAAACAAATAGAGCGAACCAGATCCTTGTTGATAAGCAGCTTCGCAGTTCATCTCATAAGAATATTTGGGTGTTAGGCGATTGCTGTGGTTTCCAGCAGGAAGATGGGAAGTGGGTGCCACCTCGAGCGCAGTCTGCTCACCAAATGGCGGATATTGTTGCACATAATATAACGTCGCTATTTACCCAAAAAGATACGAAAGACTTTACCTATAAAGATTATGGGTCGCTGGTTCATTTGAGTAAGTACAGCACGGTGGGAAGCTTGATGGGCTCGTTATCTAACAGCAGTATGTTTATCGAAGGGCGCTTAGCTAAGCTGGTTTACGTTTCTTTGTATAATATGCACCAGTTTGCAGTACACGGAAAAATTAAAGGTGCTCTAAAGCTCCTTGTGAAGAAGTTAAGTCAGGCCATCAGCCCTAAGCTGAAGCTTCACTAACCACATATAAAAAAAAGCCCCATGTTTGGGGCTTTCTCAAATCATAAATTTAGTTCGCTAGGACTAAATGTAGATAGCTATTGTTTCACGCCTTCAACGTGAAGCTCTAATTCTACCGTTTGCGACGCTGGGCCTAAATCATAGTCGATGCCATAATCTTTAAGTGCAATCGTCGTTGTGCCCATAAAGCCTGCACGATAGCCGCCCCATGGGTCTTTACCTTCACCAATCTTTTTGGCTTCGATTGTAATAGGCTTTGTTACACCATGAAGCGTGAAGTCACCCATTACATCCATCATGCCATTGCCTTTATCGACAATTTTTGTGCTGACAAACTTCGCCTCTGGAAAGTCGTCAACGTTTAAGAAATCGTCGCTCTTAAGGTGCTTGTCACGCTCTGCGTGGTTTGAGTCGATACTGTCGGTATCGATAGTCACCATAATTTTTGCTGTACTAGGTGCTGCGTCGTCGTAACTAAAAGTACCTTTAAAATCGTTGAAGCGACCAGTAAGCCACGAGTAGCCCAAGTGTTGAATTTTAAAGTTGATAGACGCGTGGGCGCCTTTGCTATCAATCACATAATCTGCGGCGTTAGCGGTGCTTAAAGACAGCGCAGCGGCCAAGGCAAGTGTTAACTTCTTCATCATTTCTCCTTTTTCCTCAATATCATCGAAGCCGTAACATCTGCTTCAGTGTGTCATCGTTACTAATAAAGTGGTGTTTCAGCGCAGCCAGCGCGTGAATGATCGACAATAAAATCACTGACCACGCAATATAAAAATGGGCCTCTCCTGCAATGTCTTCTTGATTTTCAAAGAACTCGCCCATTGCAGGTACAGAAAACCAATTAAATACGTCGATGCTTCTTCCATCGGCCGTTGAAATTAAATAGCCGCTCGCGAATAGCATGATAATCAAGGTGTACAGAAGCCCATGACCTATGCGACTTAACCTTTTTTCTAACGGGGTGCCATGTGACGGCGGCCGTGAAGTAACAACGCGCGTGACTAAGCGAATAACAGTGATGGCAAGCAAAATTAATCCAACACTTTTGTGCCAATGCGGTGCCGTCTTATACCAGTCGCTGTAATATGTGAGGTCGACCATCCACAGCCCTGAAGCAAACATGCTGACAATGGCAATGGCAGATATCCAATGCAAAATAACTATAGGTCTGGACCATCTTGGTTTCATATCACTTCCGTTATTACTTACTTGCAATCAGGTTGTTTAGACCTTCAGTTAATGCGGTATCTCAAACGCTAAATGACCGCTGAAAAAACACCTTATGGATCAGTTGAATGTAGTGTATTTCTAATTACGTTGGCTAAACATCACATTTAATGGGAGTGTTCGTTCTTGTTTTTAGAACGAATGTACAGCAAACAACCCACCAAACCTGAGTCGCGTCACGGTTAGTTTTCGAAGACGCGTCGTTTAATGGTCGATATAATGCGCTAAACACCTCTATTAAACGCGCTAAATACTCTTATAGTTTAAATAGGCAGTAACAAAAGTGGCTGCTTTGCTTCAATGTTGTTTAGTTCATTAGAGGTTGTACGCTTTGCGCGTTTCGTACGTTTTGTTGGCCGTTATTCTGCCAGCGTTATTTTCATCACTAGTATCCGTCTCCGTATTGGGAGAGGGAAGAAGTGTGCAAAATATTGCGGGGCAGTCGAACAGTGCAAATACGCTCTCAACCCTCATTAGCGAATGGGAAAGCTCCGCTTTTGAAGTATCTGACGACGACATTGATGATGGCATTTCGTTTGTCGACATCACCAGCGGCTTGGAAAAATACCGGTTTTCGGCTGGTAAAACGATTGATGCAAAAGCCTTTACTAGGCAGCGCGCCAACATCATTCGAGGACCACCTTCTTTCACTTAATCACTCAAAAAACTTATTTTTTTACTTTTGATTAGGAGAAAGGTATGCACGCCTTAAATCTATATAAAACCGAAGCTATCGATACATTGGCATGGCCGGTTATTGAAAACACCATTACTGTAAATTCATCTGCCATGGCGGTCTTCACTGACTTTAAGCAGCATCTACCACATGTGCTTGATGCTCGAACACCCGCGACAAAAGTAGAGTCGATTATGCGTCAATCTCACGTTCGTATGATGCTGGTGGTGAACAGTGAAAATCGTTTCATTGGAATTATCACCAGTCATGATGTAGGTGAACAGCAAATCATTCAGCGTATAAGCGAGCTTAAAGTCAAACGCGAAGAATTAACGGTTCACGATTTTATGCGCCCTAAAACGTCGCTTATGTCTTTTGACTATACTGAGCTAACGCATTCATCTGTGGGTGATGTGATAGAGACGCTTAAAGATTATGGGCAACATCACTGTTTGGTGATGGACAGAGACAGTCACGAAGTTCGGGGTGTTATCAGCGTGAGCGATATTGCTAGAGAGCTGCAGTTGCCGCTGGATATTCAAGGTCGCCCTACATTTGCGGAGTTGATCACAATTCTTGCGGCATAAACTTCACATTTATAGCATCTATAATATTTTTCGCATTCAATAAATTTTGGACCATACTTTTACTACGCGTTGTACATAACACCGCGTAGTAAAAGGTACTCATCTCATACAGTATCTGAATATGTGCTATTCAATAATTTGCTGGAATAATTAGGTGGTTTAAATGCGGTACGCTCATGGTGAATTTATTGTAACTCGGTGTGGTGACGCCGTCGTAACACAAGCCTACGGACCTTGGAATCAGGAGTGTGTAAAAAGCTTTGGTAAGGAATATCGCACCAGCGCGGAAGGGTTATTTGGAAAGGTGTGGTGTAACATTGTTTGCGTTACTGGAGAGTCACTATTAATACCGGATGCAGAAGCGCTGCTGCGCGAGCGTACGGCGGCAATGCAACCTTTGGGGTTAACCCACATAGCGGTTGTATTAGGTGACTCGACGGCAAAGGCAACGACCAAAGGTCAACTCAAACGTGTGTACAACGGGCTCAATGTCGAATTTACGTTTGTTGAATTTATTGAAAATGCAGTTGAGTGGATGCAGGACAACGGTTTTAACATAGATTCAGAAGGCATTTCATCGCATCTAGCAAAAGTAGCATCGAAGTAACTCTCTCAATTTCATAAGCACTACTAACTTGGTATGTATTTCGCAAAGTAGCTTGCAAAGAGTTAAAAATATCTCATCAAAATTGTTCGATGAAAGAGGCGAAATTATGAATAGATCACCGTTTCCTACCAGTGTTGTTACAAAAGCATTTACTTGGGCTTATCAAGAACTTGGGTTAAATGTAAAGCAAGCTTCTGAAATATTAGGTATTTCTCCTTCATCTCTTGCGCAAACTACCTTGCTTGGTTTTGAAAGCGGCACAGCGGAGTACCGAAAGCAGCTTGCATTTATTCGTATGTATCATTTACTCATCTCATTGTCAGAAGGGGACAGTGAACAAATGAAAACTTGGTTTAGTAGCTACAATATTACGCTTGAATCGACCCCTTTTGAGATGTGTAAGGAATACGATGGTATTGAGCGTGTGGCTGACCAGCTGCGTAAATTAAAACAGACTGAATCTGGCAGACAAAACGCGCTGGCTATTGTTGAGTTCTCTCACAATGCTCACACTTCAAAAATGGGCGCTGTGTTTCATTAGTCGGCTTGTCGCGCTTTACTGTCAATCTCGACAATAAAGTCTGCACAGGTTTGCGCCTGAGTAATGGGTATCATGTGACCAGCGTCAGGAATTACTTTATGTTCAGCCGAGTCTATTGCCGAAGTGACAGCTTCGATATGCTCACTTGGCTTTAAAATAGTGTCCTTTTCACCATATAAGACGCCTACAGGACATTGGATTTCACCATAAGATGACTGTTGTCTATGCAAACTGCCTTGTGCAGAGACAGTGTCTCGGCTTCCTTCATAAAAACTGCGAGAGTGAAGCGCAAGCAAACCACCTCCTTCAACAGAGAATGAAGCAGGCACAGGTTCTGGGTGAAAAATTTGCGCTACTTGCTTTCTACCCAACTTTGCTCTTAACGGGCTGGCGATGGTTTTCGCTATACTATTGCGCACGAATTCATTAGGTATATACACTACGGAAAGTGGGCCTGCACCACCTTTAAGTGGCGTAGTTAACGGGCATAGCAATGACACAGAAGTGATTTTTTCAGGCGCGTCTATAGCCATTCTTAATGCAATACCCCCGCCCATCGAGTGACCCGCAATACTCGCTTTTTCAATGCCCTCTTTTTCCATCCATTCTAATAACATTTTGCTTTGCTGCTCAAAGCTGGCTGATGTGGTTTTGAATCGACTAGAAAATCCGCTTCCAGGGCGGTCTACGGAATAAACCGTGTAATGCTGCGCGAGGGTTTTGGCTAATTCATTAAAGTTGTTACTATTGCCCAGTAAGCCGTGGATTAGTAAGAGTGATGGCCCATTTCCTTGTTTTTGCCAGTGAATAATTCCTCCCTCGACAGGAGTAAGCTTTCCCGAAGGCCTAAACGATGACTCTATGCTGCTATCCATTTTTGCAGTAAACCAAATAAGACCTACAAAGATACAAATAACGATAAGTAAAATAGTCAGCATGCTGTGTTTCCAAGATAGGGGATAAATTAACCTATCGGGTTACCTTTTAACGGTCAAGTAAGCGATGAGTTATAGTCGCAAGTCATTAGCGTGATAAAGACGCAGTAAAAATAATACGCCATGCCACTAAGAGTATAGGAACTGATATGGAATTAACGATAACTAGCTCTATCTCGATAGATGAGGACGAAGCCGAACTTCAGGCTATTCGCGCTCAAGGTAGCGGGGGGCAAAACGTCAATAAGGTAAGTAGCGCAATACATCTGCGATTTGATATCAATAAGTCGACGTTACCCGACCAGCTTAAAGCCAAATTACTGAATGCGAAAGATAGTCGCGTTACTAACGAAGGCGTTTTTGTACTTAAAGCACAAAATTTTCGCACTCAAGAACAAAATAGAGAAGATGCATTAGCGCGCCTTGTCGCGTGGATAAAGGCGGCAACCGTAGAACAAAAGCCGCGTATAAAAACTAAGGTAAGCCGAGCAGCTAAAGCCCGTCGTTTAGATGTAAAAAAACAACAGGGCGCGAAAAAATCTATGCGTAAGAAAGTGGAATTTTAAACAAAACTATTCTAAAGTATTAGGCCTGTTAGATGTCATTTCGCAAGACAACGGAAAATTCTTACAATAACAAATGAATGTGTCTTGTGCTTGTGCTAATTATTGGAACTTAGGGAAGCATACAAAGTGACGCGTTCGAACGTAATTCCTATGGTGCTATTTGCAGCCATAGTAGTTTCGCTTGGGATTAATACACCGCAAGCCGCAAACGAGATTATTGCTCGTTTGTTCAACAAATCTATATCTAATACCGAGCTTCAGCCTTCTCAGGAGGATGTTGATCGTTTTCAGTCAATTCTCACTGACAAATCAGAAAAAGAAGTTCGCGATATTTTAGTCCAACGTGCGCTTGGTAATAAAATTACTGAATCTGTACTTTCGGATTTCGCAGATAAAAACGCTATAGAGCCCAACGACAGCGAAATTCAGTCTGCTTATTCCGTTATTAAGCTATGGACCGTTGACTTAGATAGTGATGGCACTTATCAAGATAAAGAACTAGAGCGTTACCGTCTTGCAATGGCTGAAGGTATGGCAAAAAGCTGGAAAGTATCTAAAGCGCTGTATGAAGCCTATGGCGGTGATGTGGTTTTTCAACAAGACAACCCTTTAACACCTGTAGGTGCTTACCAAAAACTGTTTGAGCAGTATCGAGAACAAGGTGAGTTTGTCATTTACGACCCTGTCTTCAAAGCCGCGTTTTGGAGTTCGGTAAAAATGAAATATGCTAAAACCTACGACCCGGAAAATATAGACTATTCTCTTCCCTGGTGGGAAAAGAGCATGACTGCTTCAGAAAAATAGTTTAAATAAAGCTCTGTTTTTACAGGGCTTTTTTATTCTCTGCGAAAAAATAACTCCTCAGCGGAATAAAACCTTTCATCTAATCGTTATCTCAGTGTCCTTTATGAACAACGGAGATAATCGGATGAAAAAGTTAAATACTGCAATTGCATTGGCTTTAGGTATGGCGTCAACGTCGGTGTTGGCTCAAGAAGCAACCTTTTCGGCAAACACTTCAGCTATTGCTTCAACGTCTACATCAGTTTCTCTAACAAATGGTGCAAACGCCCAAGCTGCAGCTCAATCAAGTATGCAGACATCGGCACAAGGTGAAACAGTTACCCAAAGCCAAATGTCTACCGAAAGTTCTGCTAACGCTAGTGGGCAGCTATCGATAAGCCAAACAGGTAATGGCTTATTAAGCGGGCAAGAATTGAATCAAGCTCCTGAAGAAAGCACTGAAGGCAGCTCAGATCAAGCAGAGGCAAATGAAGTAGCACAAACGACTACTTCAAACACTAACCTCTTGGCAAATAGCGCTCAACAGCTTTCTACAAACGCAACATCTTCACTGGTTTCTAATTCGCAGGCTTCTCTTGAAGGCGTTGTTTCAGCGACATCAGATACGGCGAATTTAATGACAGCATCGGTGACAGGAACGCTTACGGGTAACGTGTCTGATTCAACATCATTTTTGTCGTCAGCATTAGGATCTGTTGAACCGAATGCACAGCCAGAAGGTGAAGTGGAAAATGCTGCAGCAAGCACGGCTTCGGGAGCCGCTCAAAGTGCAGTAGAGGGAACCGTGACCAACACAGTAACGGGTACAGTGACCAATACTGTAACTGGCACTGTCGCTACCGCCGTCGAAGGGGTGATTGCTGCAACGGTAGCAAGCAATGTAGGAAATACGGTAGAGAGTACAGTCGAAAGCACTGTAGCGAACACTGTAGAAAGCACGGTAGAGGCATCGGTTGCAAACACTGTGGAAAGCACAGTAAACGATAACGTTGCTTCAAATATCTCGGGTGCATTAGGTCTTTAACGTATGGGCCTCAACGGTTAGGAGGAGGGAGAGCTCCCCTCCTAACTTCCTCGCACAACCCATTCATAGTTGAAAACACCGAGTTTCACTTTCTCTGTAGTAGGTAGTAATAATGAAAACCCCACCACTTCAACGTTCACTCAAGAAAATTTTATTTACCCTGGATAGTCGCAAATACATCGGTCTTGCTACGGTTACCGCATTAATAGCCAGCAGTGCAGCCTATGCAAGCAACGACAGTCAGTCAAAAGTAACTAATGATGCAAGAAGTACGGATGAAGAGAAGCAAGCGATCTCGTTTTCAGGCTCTGGTTATGTAGGCTATCGCCACGATAGTAACGTAAGTGTCAGTGAGCTGGACACAAATTCTAATGTGGACGACAGCGCTGTACAGTCAAAAGCACTGTTAAAAGTTTCAGTGAAGCCAACGGATAAGTGGGAAAATGAGCTCTCGATAAGTCAGGCAAATACCAAATACCAAACCCTCAGCGAATTTAATCTCGGGCTTACCACCTTATCTGCAAGCACTAAGTATACGTTAGACTTTGCAAAACTAGGTGCGCATTACTATCACGCCAGCGCTACGCTTGATGGGCGTGATTTCCTTACCTATCAACAATATGGTTTGTCTGCGGGGAAACTTTTAGGACAGAGAACTTATTTACGTATTAGTAGCGACCTTATCGACAAGAAGTTTGAGAACACGCCAGAGGACACACCAATTCGTGATAGTGAAGCTGTTGCCGTACGCAGTGACCTGTTTTACTTTTTTGAAGGGGAAGATTTTTTTCAAATTGCCCTTAAATACCAAAATGAAGATGCGCAGGACAATGCGTTTGATTATACAGGGAAGGGCATTGACCTTGCCTACACTTATCCATTTACGGTGTTTAGTAAGCCGCTTGAGTTCAAGGTTGCTTACCAGCTAGACGTGCGCGATTACGCTTCAGAACAAGATGGAGGTATAGGCAGGGAAGACGACAGGCACCTTGTTGAAATGAGTGCAGACTACGCCGTTTATGATCATGTGGATATCAAATTGTCTACCCAATACGGAGACTTTGCTTCTACAGTCGATGGAGCAAATTACCAAGAAACTATTGCCGAGTTAGGCATTAACGTTCATTTCTAGTGAACGTTAATGCCAATATGAATAGGGCTGTATTTTAAGGCAGTACGCCGAAGCCGAATACCTTGTCCCGTCCGGGGCTACCAGCATCTAAAGCTATTTTCTGCATTTTTAATAAGGCGGCGTGTCTTTGCTGCTCTGTGCGGAAAAAGCAGGCGTACAGCGCAGTGGCACGAGGGGAAGCCATTGAGGTTCCTGTTTGCCTAACCTTTTTTCCATTAGGGTGTGCGGCATCAACCGATACGCCAAATGCAGCGAAATCTACATAGTCACCTTGGTTGGCCCATCTGTATATTGCATGTGATTTATCCACTGCGGTTATGCCAAGTGTCTCTGGGTAGGCTGCAGGATATAAGGGTAAAGAGGCTGGCCCTTCGTTACCTACAGCTGCAATAACTTGTATGCCGTTTGTATCTAACTGTTGTATAACACGCGCTAAAATAGGATTGTCGGGCCCTGCAAGGCTCATGTTTACGGCATCAACCTGCTGTGATGCTAAATAGTTAAGGCCTTCAATTAACGACATAAGCGTTGCACCTTGGCTAACACTATTGCGCGAGTAAAATACACTAGCGTTAAATACTTGGCTTGACTCAGGTAGCGACGCCGCTATTAAGCTTGCTACTGCTGTACCGTGATCTGAGGAAAAGGCTATGGTATTTTCTTGGGAAGATGGCTGCCCTATAATTTTTCCATCACCTTCACTGCTCATATTGCTATCTTGATCATGCTCATTCTTCTGGCTTTGACCAACAATAAAAGAGGCTTGTTTTAGGCTAATGTGCGACAGCATTGGGTGGGTAGACACAACATGGGTATCAACCATCCCGATGCGCAAGGGTGTCGAACAAGATTCAAATTTTTGCGGTGATGCTTTTGACTCATGTTTAAGCTCTGGTTCGCTTTTGTTCGTAGCCACTTCGTTTTGGGATAAGTAAATATGATTACGTCCTATTTGAGACTGCAGGTTTTTAGGTAAGCTGTTGCGAATATACGACACTTCATCTTCATCCCCTGTTACCTTTACTTTATAAAGCCACTGAGAGAGTGCAGGTAAAAACTGTGCCTCTAGTATTTCTATATTCGTGCCATTGAAATATGCTTTATCGGCTTCCTCACCTATAAAAAGCCACTCCTTTTCAACGGCAAGAAAACCATTTTCTAACCTAACTTCTTTGATAATTTTCTGACCCGACGCAGATAATATAGTCGTGGCCGTAGGAGCAACAAATTGGGGGGCGGGGACCTTGCCAACAACGCCTGAAGCCAATGAAGATAGGCCTCTGGCGCCATCGATAGACGTTTGCACCTTTCGTCTTGCTTCCTCTCTAATGCTCTTCAATTCCGAGGGCGCTCTATCAATTATTGGGCGCACCGGTGGAACCACTTGATTCAATGTTCCTGTAAGTTGCGCTTGGGAGATAGATGCTGCCAACAAGCCTACTATCCCGACAAAGAGTGTGTACTTCATTTTGCTACCTTACTGAATACATGGGAGCAGTTCAGTGCCTTGAGAAGGAATGGCATAAATTGTGCCATGGTCATAAATAGAGTCTAAGTCACTGCTGCCATTTTATGTAGTGACGAATAGAAAGAAGAAAAATTCCGCTGAGTGTCGAAGAAGGGCTGATAACCTAAATTCACAAAAGCTTGAAATAAATTGTTATTCAACGGAATAAAAATACTCGTGGCTCGTTAATAGAGTATTGATAACGGAAATCTTCACGAAGGTACATGAAAATGAAAGATGAGTTGACCGAACTCGTCCCGTCATTACGAAAGTTTGCATACTCATTGACGGGTAACATACATGATGCTGATGATTTGCTTCAGAACACGCTAGAACGATTATTGAGTAAACCCATCCCTGAGCAAGTTACACTAATGGCATGGGCATTTAGAGTGTGCCGAAATTGCTGGATAGACGAATACAGGGCGAAGAAAGTGAGAACTAACGCTAGCGATACCCTTTCATATGAAGCGCAATCAGCAAATGATCATGTAGATATGGATGAAACGGTAACCCACTCTATGACATTGAAGCAGGTTTCAAGCGCCATGGATGAACTGCCTTGTGAGCAAAGAGAAACCCTCTCTTTGGTGGCAGTACAGGGAATGAGTTATGCCGACGCATCTGAAGTTTTACAGGTGCCAGCAGGGACTATAATGAGCCGTCTTGCCAGAGCCAGAACAAAAATATCAAAATTACTAAACGGGCAAAATGAGGTGCTATCGTGATCTTATCTGACGAAAAACTCTCTGCTTTCTTAGATGGAGAGCTTGATGCTGGAGAAATGGATACGGTTCGCGAGGCGATAGCACATGACGTAACGGTTTCTGACCGTCTTGCCGCACTTGCAGAAGTAGACAGAGTAGTAAAAGTGGCTGCAGAAAAGGCGACTGCAGTTGCGCTCCCTAAAGAAATCGTCGCGCTTTTGAGTGATGAAAGTCGCTTAAGTGAGAAAAGCGCAATACAGGGGCGTAGTGAACGTTTAAATGGAGAGGGCTCAGCAAACCAAAGCACAGCGGAAAATGTGAGGCCGTTTCCTCAAAAAATGAATACAGCTGATGGCGCAAGCGGTGGACAAGCAAAGTGGAAAGGAGTTTCTTCAATTGCTGCCATAGCTGCAAGCGTGGCGGTTTTAGCTGGTTTGGTATTCTTTAATCAACGAGGTGCTGATACTTCACAACCTTCACACTGGGCTAATGTGTCGTCTGTGCTCGACAGTAATTTGAGTGGAGAGACTACCTCGTTTGAATCTGGCATAACCGTAACGCCTAAACTGTCTTTTTTAAACACTGACTTCAACTTTTGCCGACAGGCTGAAGTGACGTCTCAAGATGAACTAAATGTAATGATAGCTTGTAAAGACAAGCAAGGCGGCTGGCAACTTGCGGCCAGTAAGTTGGATGAGTTAGGCGCAAATACGGGGCAATATCAGACGGCTACTAGCGCCAAACTGTTAGAAGATAAGTTAGATATGATGATGGCGTCCGCGCCATTAAACCGAGAGCAAGAAAAAAACGCAATTGAAGCAACTTGGCTAGCTGAGAAAGCCGAAGGAGTAGATGATGAAAACTAAAATTATGTTAGTACTTGCGGTATTGATTATGGCGGGCTGTGCAAGTCAACCTGATTATAGACAAGCAGGTAAAGGCGGTTTTGGTTACAACGAAAGTAAGTTAAGTGATACCCAATACCGCGTACATTTTAAGGCAAAAGGAACAGATAAAGGGAAAGCCATGGACTATGCGATGTTGCGCGCTGCTGAGCTAACCCTACTGGAAGGTTATGACTGGTTTGTCGTTACCGACCGCGAAACCTTAGTAGACAAAGAAACGGTGCAGACCACGCCAACTGCCGGCTTTAGCCAACGTTACGCACGCGTCACTGACTGCGGTGTACTTACTTGCCGTACGTCTTATCACCCCACTAGCCAATTTGAAACCGGAGTGTTTGTCGGGGGCTCTCAAAAAAGTGAAATCGAGAGTATTCTAAGCATAGAGCTGGGTAAAGGCACTCGGCCTACTTCGGCAACCAGTTTTGATGCTAGAGAAGTACGTGAAAATCTACAGCCGAAGGTAGATGAGTAAAATATTTTTATTACTTGGAGCCGATAAGAAACGGCTAATAGATGGGCAAGCTTATCTTATTAGCCCGCCACAGCATTAGTCTTGAATACTGCATTAAAAACAAACAAAAAAGGCCACAACATTATGTTGTGGCCCTTCAGAATTTGCGGTAACAAAAGCTAATATCTGTTAAAAACATTGCCTTTGTTTAATTACCTTGGGGTAAATATAAATTATTAATTGAAGTAAGCGTCTACTTCTTTTTCAGCCTCGTCGCGGCTTTTGCCGTATTCCTGCTGAATCTTACCTACTAATTCTTCACGGCGACCGTCAATTACGTCTAGGTCATCATCAGTAAGCTTACCCCATTTCTGTTGTACCTTACCCTTCATTTCTTTCCAATTACCTTCAATACGATCATTGTTCATAACGTGCTCTCCTTATCCAAACAATTGGTTGAGAAAACTGACGAAAAAACTTGCCAGTTATACAAATAGCAGCAAATGGCATTCCATGTCATAGGTCTTTGATTATCATGAATATTATCTTGGTGCGTAATCAATGAAACGGAATTTTTAATGCAGAATTTACAAACAGTTGCAAACACTACAGAACAACAGGTAAGGGATTAGGCTAAGTTTTTGGCAAAGGCTTCACTATCCTGTCTCTTTTCTATTTTATGCTGGTCTTCACTTCGACCTTTCTTCCAATAGCTACTGATATACAAACTGTCGTGAGCCAACGCTTTTTCATCCCTAAGCCATGTGCGGATAGCTCGCATATCTGAAAATTCACACGCAACCCAAACTGAAGGATTGCCTCCCAGCCAATCTAGCTGTGTAAGACTATGGGGCAGAGACTGTTCATAAACCCATTCCACCTTAACCCCTTCAGGCTTTTCAAGCTCAACTGCATCTTGTTCCTCTTGAATTTTAATTACTGCATAACCTTTAGCATGAGAGGGAAGAGCCGCAAGATGATTTCTTATACTGGGAAGAGCGGTCATATCGCCTGCTAGCAATACCCAGTCATAATCTTCGTTTAAGCCTTTGCTAGAGCCTGGACCTGCTATTGTAATTACGTCACCAGGTCTAGTACTTGTAGCCCATGCTGAAGCTGGTCCTGTTTTTCCGTTATCTGCGTGAATAACCATATCCAAAATCATTTCAGGCTTATCCGCATCAAAGTGAGCAACCGTATAAGTGCGCATTGCTACTTGGTCCATATCTGTAGGTTTGTTGAGCGGATTTCCGTTTTTATCGAACATAAGCTTTACATAAGCACCCGCCCCTACGGCAGGGAAAGTGCGGAGATCTTCACCACCTAAAAAGACGCGCTGCATAGTAGGGGTTATACGAACAGATTGTGTCACAACAGCTTGGCGGGGTTGGGGTTTAGCCATTAGTTTCTCCTTAAAAATTTAAGGTGATTTTATTTGATAATAGTTCTCATTACCATTTCTTTAGAAGGAATGATAACGTTTGTTAAATTCTATTTTTTAGATTAAAGGCAAGATGTTTAGAACACTGACTATCAGTTGATAGATAAGCGCAGCGATATGCGATTTTTGAAAGGTGCTAATTAGGAAAACAGGAGGCAAAAGAAAAGGGGCTAAAAAGCCCCTTAAAAAACCACAACATAACTTGGAAAACACATTTACACACCACAAAGACGCACACTCAACGACTTCATGTATTAAGTAAGATAGCCCAATCCTGAAAAGGTTCCGCATTTTTAAAAATAATTGGTAAAAAAATAAATACCTTTGAAAAACAATTATGAAACTACAGGTGCGCGCCTGTGATGCTAGTCTTTAAATCTTATCTGTGGCGGCTAGTTCTTTGCAGCGCTACATAGACTACACAAGAGGTGACGGCAATTAGCACTGACGCTACAGCGAAAGGTAAGGCAATATTAACTTGATATACAACTGCTGCGAGTGGTGGCCCTATAACATAGCCCATGGCGGTAGTGGCTGTAATTAACCCGGTAATGGTCGCTTGTTGAGAAGGCGCGCAATAGGTTGTTGCCGCTGCTGCTAATGATGGGTAGGCCATACCCATACCTAGCCCCATCAAAGCCATGGCAATATAAAGCACAAACAATGAATGTTGAAGGAACAGTAACAAGTACGCCAACCCCAATAGAGGAAGTGCGAGCGTGATCATTGTTTCTTTACTTATACGCCCTTTCTGTACCCAACCAAACTGTGCGGTGAGAGAGGCTGCGGCGCTGACCATCATTGCAAAACCCACCTGTCGAGCAGCTTCAACGGGCGTGTAATGATAAAAATCGATAAAAAAGAAGCCTAACGACTGCTGCATCATTGCCATAGCGCAAAACACGCAAATACATGCAGCAACAAACACATACGGCACTTTGGTGGGTGCTTGATTGTCTTTGCTAGCATGCACAGCTGCCTGTTGCTTAGATAAAGGGGGTAAAACTGGCAGCTTAAAATACACTAGTGCCATTGCTAACAAGGTTAATAGAACAATACTGTACAGCGGAGCTAATAAGCCGAAACCCACCAATAACCCAGCGTAAGCTGGACCGACAATTTGCCCGACATTGCTTGCAGAGGTCACTTTACTAATAGCACTTACCCGAGCCTTCGGCGAACTTATAGCGACAGCGTAACCTACAGCAGAGGGGGGCGTTGCCGACATAATGGTAGATTGCAAACTGCGACTTATCAGTAGCGCTAGGAATAAGTTTGTACCACTGATAATGCCAGAAAACCCTGCCATCCACGCGCTAGCAAAGGCAAAGGTACCTAAGCTATAGCCAGTAAGGCCCACCATTAGTATTCGTTTGAACCCTGCACGCTTTGCTACTTTGCTCCATACATTAGTGCCAAAGGCGAAAATAAGGGCGGAGCTCGACATGATTGTTGCTATATGAAACTCTGAAAGGTTGGCTTGTCGCCCCATCGAGGGAAGCGTGGTTAGCATGACGCTTTGACCGACAGATGTAGCTAGCAATGCACAGAACAGAACTTTAAAAACAACAGTAGATGCGGATGGCGATAACACGCAGGTAGCTCTTTATCTATGCGAACTGGTATTGTTTATATTATCACAGTTGAGGATAAAAAAATGCCCGCCAAAGGCGGGCCAAAATCAGAGGTATGTAAAGGCCGGGATGGGCCTTTGAGGGGAGAGGAATGTCGTCGGGTGACAACTCACTAATAATATCGACGACATTACCAGTGTCCTCACTATGGTTTCGCTGAAGCAACACACACGTACTTCAACGAATCCAAATAGGGTCAACAATCCCTTGCTGCACGAGACATCACTGTCAGTGCTTGCGATGTAGGCACTCAGAGCTTGTTTGCAATCCTTATGAAACAAGAGCCATGCGTCCTGCGAGTTTATCTAGGTTATCTTTTACCTAACCTCATCATCGACCAGCAATTTAACGAATGCTCTACAGGTATCCTTCAATTTCAAACACTGACTCATCCATTCATCCTTGGTAACCATTCCATATGCTTCCTATGTCGTCACCTTCAGTCTTTGATATTTACGTAATCTGGCCTCTCCGTCGCTAAAGCCGTCCTGGCTACAAATTACGTTCTGCGTTTATTCGTTAGTCTAATGTATGCGTGATCTGTGCCAATCTTTTGTTATGGAGTTAAGGGTATTTTAAGCTGTTGATATTGAAAGGTTATTGTCGTTATCTCTGACGCTTTTATAAAAAACGTATTTTGCATGTGAGATACGGCTATGTAGTTTTTTCCCATTAATGTGTATCAAATTACAAACATTTAATTACAGCGGTTTTATCTCTGCCAGTTTCTTTGGCTTCATAAAGGGCTCTGTCTGTATCTTCTAAAATGGCAGTAGCGCTTTGCGCGGACTCAATTACTTTTAATCCTGCTGAGAATGTTAATTTAATGTCTGCACAGAGTTGACTTGCAGAGGCTATTTTTAGCGACTGACGGAAGCTATCAAGCTGTTTGTAAATTTGGTCTTCTTTAGCGCAATGGAATATAAACAGAAACTCTTCACCTCCTAACCTGCCCATATCGACGTGTTTAGTAAAAAGCTGTCGCGCAGTGCGAGCGAATAGGCGCAATGCATCATCGCCCATTTTGTGACCATAGTTATCATTGATAGATTTGAAGAAATCGATGTCTAACATTGCTACGTAAAATTTTTCGTTAGACGCTTCAAAGGTGGCGAGCGATCCTTCCAGTAACTCTAGAATTTTGACCCGGTTATAAAAGCGGGTTAATGCATCGGTAGTAGCAAGCCGCTCTAACCTTTTTTGGTAACGCGCACGCTTAATGTAGAGTAAAAACAGTAGTAAGCTAAGTATTAGACATAACCCAGTGATTACAGCCAGTAAAAAGTTTCGTTGCTGGTTAAGCGCAAGCTTTTCTTCTTGTAATTGAGTGATAGCTTTTAAGTCGCTATTTTCTGCCTGAATTTCGTCTAGTTCGTAAAGCGTTCGTATTATTTGCTCACGCGACTTATCTAGTGATTCGGTTATTTTCTTATTTAATTCAATGTAGTGCTTGAGTGCGTCTATCGTATCTTGCTCGTTGCCAAACCTCTCAAGAATAGACAGTTTAAGATAAGCGGCTTCCAAATGGGCAACGCCTGCTTCTGCGCTCGCTATTACCTCTTCTGCAAGCCTAACCATCTCTAATGCCTCTGTTTTGTCTCCGCTGGACAGCGCCAGACGAGAAAGCGCTATAAGCGAGTTAAAGTAAATAGTAGTAGAGTCTAAATCACGGGCTAGGTCGCTTGCTTCTTCAAATAAAAGGCGAGCGGCGCTGGCTGCCTCAGAGGTATTCCCTAGCACTAACAACATTTCCCCTTTGCCGAGTAGGGCTTTGGCTAGTAGGAGGGAGTTATTGTTTTTTCTTGCAATCTCTATGGCTAATTCAAAAAAGCGCGCGGAGTCTTTAAAGTTTGAAAGCCCTAGCTCTGTTCGAGCAAGCTTTTCTGCTACCCGACTTTGATTAACAGTGTTTTTCTTTTTAACCGCAAATTCATAAGCTTCGTTTAAATATGCTTTTGCTTCTTCGAATTTAGACTGCTGCAAATAAATAGTGCCTATCAGACCAGCAATATGAGAGGGGGGGACTTGTGTCTTGAACTGTGTAGCTAATTCATAAGCGGAGAGATAGTTATCAAGAGCAAGCTTAGGTTCTTCAATATTTTCAAAAGTAGTACCTAGTGTCATTAATACGCCAATATTCAATTGTATTACGCCGTGGTTCATAGACCACTGCTTAACGGCGTTGAGCAAGCTAATCGATTCTTGTATTTCGCCTTTGCGTGAAAGTATTTTGGCTTTGAGCAATTTTGCGCGTTGCTGCATTAGCCTACTAGCGTAAACATCGCTTATGCATTTCTCTGCGAGTGCTAAAGCTTCATCATATTCGCCCTGTTTTTCTTTACCTAAGGCATAAAGGTATACCCATTCATGACGTTTTGGAGAGAACTGATTTGAATCGAGCAGCGAATTTAATCTAGCCATTTCTTTTTCGGGTGCTCGATGTAGCGCTTTGATACTGGCTATAACTTCATCGTTTGGTGCAGGGTTGATTTGGTTTGTAGCAGCGTAGGCGGGCTTTAACGCGAGAAGGGTGAGCAATACACTTGTGACAAAAAGTCCAGTTCTAGTCATTCAACTATGCGCCTATTTATAAAAACTCCATTCACTAAAATATAGTCATTCGTTTCGAGCTTCGACAATATTGAGCTAAGTTTCTTGTTATGAAGGTCTCAATCAACAATGTGGGTAGATAAACGTAAAACTTACTTTATTGAAATATATTATGTTATAACGTATTTTTGTTTCTTTGATGTCGCATCTTTGTGAAATTTTTTGTCACGCTTCCTAGCGTTAAACTTGGTTTAATTGCGACACTACTAATGTTAGTTAGCGCGTTAAACTTAACCCAAGCCGCCGATTACGAAGAAATTGACTGGGTAGCCCTTATGCCCGAGGACGATTTGAGCGCGCTTTTAAACAGACCTGAGTTTTTAAACGATATTGCCGATGGATTTGCCGCCGACTCAATTGATGATTTTGCTTCAAAGCAGCTAGAAGATGAACAAGCACAACGATATCAGCAAGCTTTAGTGTCAACCCGGGTAATAGATGAATTTGATGGTAAAGCCATTCGCATCCCCGGATTTATTGTACCTTTAGAGCAAAATGAAGAACAAAAGGCCACTGCCTTTTTCGTCGTACCGTATTTTGGTGCTTGCTTACATATGCCGCCACCACCGCCTAATCAAATTCTGTATGTTGAGTACAAAGAAGGTATCGCAGTAGAAAACTTGTACGACCCTTATTGGTTCGAAGGTACGGTAAAAATCGACAACCACGAAAGTGCACTGGGTACATCAGCGTATTCATTAGTGCTAGACAGCTTTACGCTGTACGAGGAGTAACTAACATGAAAAAGACGGTCGTTGCAGCCACTCTTTTATCAAGCTCAATAGTATTTCATAGCAGTGCATGCGAACTGCACGCGGGAATGGGTAATATGCAGTTTGGTTTTCAGCATCCTATGATGCAGCAGCACCTAGCGGCAGCGAAAGAGCCACTTATCTCCCTTAATATCGATAGGAAGCATGAAGTGGCAAAGCTCGAAGCGTCTGCTGTACCTCTGCGATTTACCATTCCTTCGAACTATAAAGAAGTGAGTGTAGATGTAATGGCAAGCGACGGCGTAACGCTACTTTCGCCACAGCGATTCGCCCTGGTCTCGGCTAAAGGTGAACAAGCTATCAGTTTTCAGGCAAAAGAAGAAGGTACCCACGAACTCGTACTAAAAGTGTATGCGCTTAAAAAGAATGTGCCAGTCACTTACACGCGCAAAGTAAAAATTTTAGCGAGTTAGGCGCTGAATGCACAAATGAAGCGCCCCTCTTTTGCTTTACTGGCTTTCTTTATTGCATTCGCCGCATTAGGTGCATTAGTTGGTTTAGGGCTTAATGGCAAACTTAACGGCCTTATCGGATTTTTCAGCAGTGACGTTGTTATTTATCAAGACGGCACGCGACTGCAGGAAACCCAACAGTATCAAGTTTTAACTTGGGATGCCTTGTTACCTGAAGCTGAAAAAGCGTTACTGGGTAAAGCTCAGTCTAATCAGAATTCTCAACAAAATTTACCTCTTCATGAACAAGTATTTCAGTCTATTCAACGCACGTTCGACGATGAGTATCAACAAGCACTGATCTCAGTGAATACGGTTGATACATTTAACGGTAACTACGTCGAACTCAGCGGGTTTATTGTGCCTGTTGAAGCTAATGCACAGCGTGAAATAACTTCCTTCTTCATCGTGCCTTATTTCGGCGCGTGTATTCACTATCCGCCGCCTCCGCCCAATCAAATTGTATTTGTTTCGCTAAATAATACCCACGAACAAGGCGGTATTAGCGGAATAAACATTCAGCAGGCTTACACCTTCTCGGGTAAGTTTTCTACAGGGCTCTATGAAGACCCTCAAGGAACATCGGCTTACCTATTAGACGTAATAGAAATAAAGCCCTATTCAGGATTGGGAAATGGCATTAACGATGGAAAAGCGGAATCTAAGAATGGCGCTTTCCATATAGAAAGCGACATTCGTTAATTTTATTTTTTCAATGTATTACCAAGAACCGTACATTGGGTTTGGCAGAATGAAAATCTCTGTACCAACTCGAGGCATTAGCGACTCAACATTGGCAGATTCTTGGGTTACGCCGCCTACATCTTCAATATTGTCGCCAATTTGCATGACAATAGTGTGAGGCGCCGCCCACGTAGATGTGGCGTCTTTAGACGCATTTGAACATGCGATTTTACCTTGGGTAAGCTGCATTCTTCGCAAGTCTTTGTCATTAACCATACCTTCTTGTCCGACTGCTTTTTTATCTTCAGCAGTACGGCCAACTACGCAGGTATTGCTGGTGGTCAGCGGTAAACCTTGTGCTAAAAGATTATTCCACGTGTGCTTATCAAGCGTTTTATCGCGATTCGTAATAAGCGCCACTTTTCCATTTCGCTTAATAACCTCGTCGATAAAATCAGCGACGCCGGGAACCAGTGTGGCTTCTTCACGCTTTACCCAGTCAGCCCAGCTTTTTGATGAATAACCTAAGCCGACACTCTCGCGCTCTTTTTGGTAGGTACTATTATCTAGCACGGTTTCATCAACATCCATGACTACAACGTCGCCTTCAGCAAAGCGCGTTGGCAGTGCGGCAATAGCCTGGTTGTAAACAAAGTTTGAGAGGACAGGGTACTCTTTGCTACTGGTTTGATATATCACGGCGTTAGACAGCGTATGCGCTTTTTCACCGGCCAGCGTGGTAGATGGTGTTGACGAGCATGCCGCGATAACTGATACCGCAGCGCTAATACACGCTAGTTTGCTGATATCAGCGAATTTGTTAACAGATAACAATGTTATTTTCCTTTTATCGTTTTTTCTGCTTGCGAATTTCAACGTACACAACCATGTATGATTTTATCGGTGAATTGGGCCTGATATTTCAGCAATGGCGTCGTGTGCATGCAGACTTTCTTGATGTTCTACTTTTACACGAAAATAGGTTGCTTGGTAATACGTACTGAACGCGGCATGTAGACGCCTTACCGAATCTTCAACGAACATTAGGTTTTCGGCATTGCGTTTTGCAAACGCCTGCTCATCTTCTCGCTTAACCGCGGTTTGAAGCGGCGTGCCCAGCGCGTTCTCTACTAAATCAATAATACCAATAAAATCAGGAATATCTTTGTTAGCTAAGTCCAAAGTTATGTCGGCAAACGAGCGCTGTGCATGAGCCGTGGCGATGCTGGCTTCTTTAGAAGCAAGCCAAGCGCCCATTTCTTCTACAGTTAGCTGCTGCCCTTCAAACTGTTTGCTCTCAAATTGTTTGCTCTCAAATTGTTCCACAAAGGCCTCTGCCAATGCCTTGCGTGAAAGTGATGCAGAGCACGGGCACGTACTGGAATAAGGCACTCTTAGCTTGAACTGCGCTTTGTAATGCTCTGATGTACGCATTACACACAGTGAAGCAGGGTAGGATTGATACCCTGACGTTTTACTAATAAGCGCCGGACGCGATACGGCTAGATCAAAATGCAAATTCAATTTTGCGCTTTTACTGAGCCCATCTTGCGAATCGATAAGCGCGTTCATTAAGCTTGTTAGTGCTGACTTGTGAAGATCCTTATTGCTCAAGTACTGCTGTAGCAGGTTGTACAAACGCGACATGTGAATGCCTTTGGCGCTGGGATGATCTAAACTTACTGTCACGTCTACCTTTGCTTGACTACTTAAGCGTTCACCGCGCTTACCTAAAACATGCAGGGGTATTGCAATGCCCTGCATCCCAACACTATCAATAGCAGGAACTTGAGCTGTAGATTGCTCATTAGTGACATCGGGTAGTACCGTGTCGCGATGATTGAAACTAGACAAAATTACCTCTGAATAAAACCTTAAAAACTGTTACATCGCTATACTTGTAGCTGTCGCTAAAAAGAACACGCGTATATGAGGAAGTGATGAAACTAATAGGTGTGTGATTGTGCTCTCTCGCGCTCTTCGCAGGTCGAGCCCTGAGTAGTTTCTCTGAGTCGGTAATTTGCAATATGAGCACTGACAATAATAAATGAAGCGATTACAGTAATAATAACTTCACCATATTCGCCAAGCACTTCGTGCCCTAAACCTACCCATTCGACCAGCAGTGGGCTGCTTAGCAATGTAAGACCAGTAGCGCCAGCTAATACCACCCATTTATTTTTGTGATGTAAATAGCCTACGGAAAGCGCAAAGGCGCCAATAGGCAGTACAAAAAACAGTAGTATTTGATGGAAGGTTTCATCATGGAGAATAGACACGCTTGCCAATGCCGGTATGGAAATCAATAAAATAGGCGTTAATAAACAATGGATGACGCAAAGCGATGAAAGGGTCATAGCGATTTTGTCTGAAATGAGCTGCACTTTTGGCATTGCGCTGCTTCCTTGAGTTATTGAATTCATAGTATTTCCGAATATTGCTATGGCGCATGCTTCATTAATGAAACTAGCGCCTTAGAGTATAAAAATAATTAGTTGTTAATGGATAACATTGGCCGATTTGGGGTTATTTCCATCGCACCTTGTCCTTTGTTGGTTACCCAAATAGTGTTGACATGCTGCAAGCTTGGCCAATGGGAAAACCCTGTCATTTCAATACGCTTAAGAGGTTCTTGGCAGCTAAGCAGGTACGCTACGCGAAAATCAGAATGGGTGTTGTGATGGGCGTCGCTTTCGTGTTCACTGTCATGCTCATCATGCTCATCATGCTCATCATGCTCATCATGCTCATCATGCTCATCATGCTCATCATGCTCATCATGCTCATCATGCTCATCATGCTCATCATGCTCATCATGCTCATCATGCTCATCATGCTCATCATGCTCATCATGTCCCTCGGCTATCTCCCAAGGGCTCTCGAGGGTGGTATCGAGCAATTCACATGTGTTGCTTAAGGAAAAAATGTCGTCGAAGCGCAGAAACAATTCCTGCATGTTCTGATAGCGTTTCTTTTCGTCAGCTGTGGTCGGTGTGTACTCAAACCCCAATACATCGGCAACAGGTAACTGAAGCACAAACTGCCATTCACTTCCCGCTTGTAGGATTTGTAGCTTTCCTTCGCCGTGAGTATGCGGCGCAGCATGAACAGCGCTGATAACCATTCCAGCCAAGTTCAATCCGGCAAAAGCACCCACTTTAAGAAAAGCTGAAGAGGCGCGTAGCGCTTTTTTTGATTTTTTCCACGTAATAGAAATGGTTTTCATTTTTACCTCTTGCGCAAACGTTACAATATAACATACCATAAAAATAAAGTTGATACATTATCACATTACACAAATCAGAGGTTAGAATAATGAAACTGTCTCGATTGGCGCTAGGCTTATCGCTTTTAGCGCCTGCGTCACTT
Organism: Alteromonas sp. AWM4_230; assembly: GCF_056158305.1. Classification (NCBI taxonomy): domain Bacteria; kingdom Pseudomonadati; phylum Pseudomonadota; class Gammaproteobacteria; order Alteromonadales; family Alteromonadaceae; genus Alteromonas; species Alteromonas sp. AWM4_230. Next base: position 689,303 of record NZ_JBSWTB010000001.1, read on the forward strand.
TTTGCGTCTCCGTTAGTGCTGGCACAAACGCTTTCTGGCACGGTAACCAATGCAGCAGGAAAGCCTCTCGCCAATGCCACTGTTGAAATTGAGGCGCTAAAGCGGGTTACCAGCACTAACGAGCAGGGTGAGTTCATTTTCTCTGACGTAAAGGACGGAGAGTATACACTGCATATTTTTGCATCTGGCTTTGCTCATTTACATAAAGAGGCAACAGTGCAATCGAACTCTACAGGTGGCACTAACTTTGTCCTAGCGCGAAGTGCTATTGAAGTGATTGATGTGCATGCCACCCCTATGCACTTATCTGTCATGGAATCGGCCACTCCAGTGAGCGTGTTATCTGGCGAAACCTTACGTCGGCAACAAGCGGCCACGCTGGGCGATACGCTAGAAAAATTACCCGGCGTACAGTCTAACTTCCATGGCAATGTTGCGAGCACGCCAATTATTCGTGGCCTTAGCGGACCACGGGTACTGATTACTCAAAATGGCTTGGATGTGAGCGACGTTTCCCGTGTTGGCCCCGACCACGCAGTAGCAAGTGAAGCATCAACCGCTAAACAAATTGAAGTGCTGCGTGGGCCAGCAACCCTGTTCTTCGGAAGCGGTGCGATAGGCGGTGTTGTGAACGTAGTGGACCAACGTGTGCCCACGTCCACTGAAACGCGCGGTGAATTTTTACTAGAAACCCAAACCGTTAACGACCAGAAGCTAGGAACGTTTAACGTGACCACTGGCGTTGACAACATAGCCTTCTATGCTGACGGTTTTTATCGCGACTCAAATGACTATGAAACCCCAATGGCGCCTGATATCGACGACCCGGATGGCGAGCATGTAGTTGAGAACAGCAACGAAGAATCCCACGGGTTTACGTTAGGTACCAGCTACTTATTTGACCAAGGTTATGTTGGTGTAGCGGTAGAAAGGTTCGAGCGAGAGTACGGCGTGCCTGGTCATAGCCATGGTGATGACTCATCAGTGTTCGCTGATCTTGAGCAGACTAAGTATCAACTTTTAGGTGAGTACAACTTTACTCATGACTTTTTGCAAAGTGTCCACTTTAGAGCGGGCTATACCGATTACGAACACGCTGAAGTAGAAAGTGGTTTTGTCGGTACTACGTTCAGCAATGAAACCGAAGAACTTCGCGTAGAGCTATTGCATAAACCCATGGCCGGCTGGCGTGGCGGTGTGAGTCTTCACTACAAAGGCGCGGACGTTTCGGCGCAAGGTGAAGAGGCCTTTACACCTCCTTCAGAAATGGAGATGTTCGCTATAGCGTTGATGGAAGAACGTCATTTTGGTGACTTCTTGGTTCAATTAGGAGCCCGAGCAGAAAGAATAACGCTGGACGCTTCGAGTGTGTTGCTGCCCGAGTTAGATGCTCACGACCATGATGAAGAGCACGAAGAAGACGAGCATGATCACGACCATGATGAACACGAACATGAAGGCAGTGAGTTTGTTCGCCAGTTCGCGGTAGACCAAGAGTTTACCCCTATATCTCTGTCGGCAGGAGTGGTCTACACCATTAATGAAAGCTATAACGTAGGCGTTTCACTTTCTCGTTCAGAGCGGGCGCCTTCAGCGTCTGAGCTCCTTTCTTTTGGCCCGCATATTGGCACCCGTACCTATGAAATAGGCGCCTTGTTTGATTTGTCAGAGGAAGGGGAGTTTGTGCTTTCTCAGACGCCTATCGATCTTGAGACGGCCAACAATATCGACCTAACGTTTAGAAAAACACAGGGCGATGTTGGTTTTGTATTTAATGCTTTTTATAACCAAGTAGATAACTATTATTTCCAGGAAGAAACTGGCTTATTCGCTGAAAGTGGTCATGACCACGATCATGGAGAAGAAGAGCACAGTGATGAAGAGCACAGCGAAGACGAACACAGCGATGAATTACCTGTCTACCTATTTGGTTCAGCTGACGCCATTCTGCATGGTTTTGAATTACAGGTTGCTTGGCAAACCACTGATAACCTAAAGCTTGATTTCTTCGCCGATTACGTTAAAGCCCGACTTAAAAACGGTGGCGCACTGCCGCGTACCTCGCCTATGCGCGTGGGGACACATGTTGCCTACACACTCGACAACATTCGAGCCGACTTAGACATTACGCATTTTGCCAAACAAGACGACATCTCAAACTTCGAGACTGAAACTGACGGTTACACCCTTGTTGATGCATCAATCACCTATGACATTCCATTGGGTGACGTCGACTTATCTGTTTACCTGAGCGGTGAAAACCTCACAGACGAAGAAGCGCGCGTTCACACCTCATTTTTGAAAGATATTGCACCGCGTCCAGGCAGAAATTTTGCCTTCGGTGTACGTGGTTATTTTTAAAATCAGCTTAGAAAAAGAATTATTGATAGGGATACACACATGAAAACTAGACTTACGCTAAGCGCTATAGCCAGTGCGCTTTTGCTTGCAGGCTGTGGTGATGCAGAAACAAACATTGTAGAGCTGGATCCTATTGAGGTGCCAGAAGATGATCACGACCACGACTCAGACTATGAAATAGAAAGTGAAGGCAGATTAGTAGTCGCCGATGCTGCTTCAAATACGCTCACTGTATTTGATTTAGATGATGATTCAGTACTCGATACCTTCTCTACCACCCATGATGGTAGTAGTGTAAGCGCCTCAGCAGACTACCGCTTTGCAGTAATTAACAGCCGAGCAAACGGATTAACTGAGTTTCTCGATGGTGGATTATGGCGTGAAGACCACGTAGAACACCTTCATGACTATGAAGAAGCCCCAAGCCTGTCTGGTTTCACACTTGAAGGGAGTCAACCGACTCACGTAGTAACACACGACGGTCAGCTTGCTGTGTTTTACGACGGAAATGCCGATACCAGCATGCCGGCAGCGGTAAAAGTGGTAACCGATACCCAAATTGCCAGTGAAATTACAGAAGTTCCTACTTTGGAATTTACTGTAAATATGCACGGTGTCGCGGAACCGCGTGGAGACATGCTAATTAGTACTGTACGTCGTGATGATGCAGAGTCTCGTTCTGCTAATCCAATCTTGCCAGACAGTGTTGCGGTATATCACTGGCATGATGGCGAGTACGAAGAAGAGCAACGCTTTGATGGCGAGTGTGCTGATTTACATGGCGCCGCTCAAAACGAAATCGCTGTGGCATTTGGCTGTAGCGACGGCGTATTAATTCTCAACGAAGATGATGAGGTATTTACCAGCGCGTTTATTGACAACATTGATGGGCTTGGCGATCTGCGCATTGGCACAATGTATGGACATGAACACGCTGAAGCGTTTATTGGTATTGCTTCACAGCACGGCGGTGGCAGCGCCATCTTGGCCAATGTGTCGCCTGTAACTAGCACAATGAGCGTGATTGATTGGCAGCCAGAGACTGATGCTCGTGCTGTGTCATACGGTTTCTCAATGGGCGGAGAATTCTTTGCTATTTTAGATGACAAAGGTCTTGTAACACTACTAGAAGCGCATGAAGAAGATGGTGACACTCACTGGGAATTCGCGCACAAAATTGATGTGGCCAGTGCCAGCGCGGCAAACCTAACGGATGACCAGTCATTTAGCATGGCAGCATCACAACATGAAGAAGCCTTGTTTGTTGTTGACCCTGTTGCGCAAGCTATCCTTGCTGTTGATTTGGAAAGTGAGACCACGGAAACCTTGCTTGAACTGGATTTTGAGCCTGCAGGTGCAGTTTGGCTAGGTATTGCTGAAGAACACGAACACGATGATCACGATCACTAATACGCAGTAGTGATTAAGTAAACGAAAGAGCAGGCTATAAGCCTGCTCTTTTTGGTCATAATGTACCTTGTGCTTAAAGCCATTAGTTTGTTGCTAGACCTGCTTACAACAACAGCTTTATTTAGGCAGTGGAATAAACTCTTGGTCGTCACCCGGAATAGTTGGGAATAACCCGTTTGCCCAACGAGCCTCAGCGTCTTCTATTTTCTCTTGAGAGTACGCCAAAAAGTTCCAACGTAAAATGGGCTGCTTGTCCATTTTCTTGCCACCTAAAAGAAAGTAGCGACTGTTCTCCATGGTTTCAATTTCACTTTCATCGTCCAAAAGGACAAACTCGCCAGCGCTGAAAACTTCATCGCCTAGTTTTACTTTACCGGAAATAACGTAACAGGCCGTTTGAGATTTGCCACACGGACGCTCAATAACCGCTCCTGCTTCTGTTATCACATCTAAATAAAACATGGGTGAGTACGTCTTAACCGGTGACGTATAGCCGTACGCTTCCCCTGCAATTAGTCGCATCAGTACTTTTTCACGATGTATATACGGCAGTTTAGCTTTGTTAACGTGTATAAAGCTGGGCTCCATATCTGCCTTTTCTTCAGGTAATGCAACCCAGCACTGTAGACCGTTTAGCACATGGTCACTGCCTCGGGTTTCAATGGTCTCTCGCTCAGAGTGAACAATGCCTTTACCCGCTGTCATCCAGTTTACGTCGCCAGGCTGTATTTCCTGAATAGTGCCTAAGCTATCCCTATGCAGCATACTACCTTCCATTAAATAACTAATGGTGGCCAGTCCTATATGCGGGTGGGGCCTAACGTTAATGCCGCTGCCTGCTGGGAAATGTGCAGGTCCCATATGGTCAACAAAAACAAATGGGCCAATGCTCCTTGCGTCAACGTGGGGAATAATGCGACTTACTGAGAAGCCACCTAAATCTTTTTTGTGAGATGAAATTCGTTTTGCCATGATCTTTCTCAATTAACGTTGTTGGGAGAAGTTAACCGGTGACCACGCGGGCTCGGCTGTTTCTATTGGTGTTGCGAGTTCTGGGTACTGCTGTCTATCGGCAAAAACGACGTTGCCGTCTACGACAGTTAACTGTGCTTGTGTGTTTAGCAATGCCTTTTCACTTACTGTTAAGATATCGTGGTTAAGAATAGCAAAGTCAGCGTAAAAGCCAGGTCGTAATCTACCCTTAACGTTTTCTTCTCCAGATAGTGCAGCGCTTCCTTGCGTAAATAGCTTAAGGGCTGTCAGTCTGTCTACATGCTTTGTACCTAAATCAAAACCACCCACGGTTTTTCCGCTCACTGCCCAGTAATAGGTTGCCCATGGATTAAAACTTGAAACGCGGGTACCGTCTGTGCCTAAGCCCACTGTGATGCCAGCACTAAGCATTTGCTTTATAGGGGGCGTGCGCTTGGCTTGCTCGGCGCCATATCGCTCAACGAAATCCTCACCAGCAAAGGCCATACGGCCTTGTACCGCAATCGAGCCACCTAACGCTTTAATGCGCGAGAGATTTTCATCAGACACCGTCTCGGCGTGGTCGATAATCCAGCGCACGCTATCAACGGGCTGTGTTGAGTGAATATGTTCAAGTACGTTTAAAATACGTGTTATAGATTGGTCATAAGTGGCATGGAGCCTAAACGGCCACTGCTGCAATAGATGAAGCCTAATCACTTCTTCCAGCGCATCTTCGGCTTCGCCTGGAAGTTCAGGGCGTGGCGCACGAAAGTTTTCATAGTCTGACGCTTTATAAGTGAGTAGCTCGCCACCGCCTTCAATTACATAGCCATTGTCTAAATGAATATGCTGGTTTTGATTTGCTTCATACTTACTCATCCATGTAGCAAAACTCACCATTTCTTTAGTGGGAACTTGCGGGAACAAGTAATTAGAAACCCGTATCGGTAACTCACCGAGCTTGGCAAGGGTTTCACTGGCTGTATAGTCTTCAGGGAAGGTATGGCCACCGCCGCCTGCGTCTACTACACTGGTTACGCCTAAGCTAAGTAGCTTGCGATAAAACTGTCGACTGGAATTTAACTGTTCATTTGCGCTTAGTTGAGGCAGCGCGGCAATGGTCTTATATAAAATCATTGGGTTGGGTTGAGCAAGCAAAACACCTGTGGGGTTGCCGTTAGCATCTCGCTCTATCACGCTTCCCTTTGGTGCTTGGGTGTCTTTGTCTATTCCCAGTGCTTCAAGGCCTTTTTTATTGAGCACACCACCTGAGTAAAGGTGAAGCACAAATACCGGTGTGTTTGGCGCTATGTCGGTAAGCTCTTGTGGTGTAGGTAAGCGCTTCTCTTCAAATTGATAAGGGCTGAAACCTCCAATGACCCTTACCCATTGACCCTTGGGCGTGCGTTTGGCTTGTGCTTCTAGCATGGCTAAGCCTTCTTTCAAGCTTGTAATACCTTCCCAGCGAGTTTCTAAATTATAAAAACGTCCTCCACGCGTTACGTGCATATGCGAGTCATTAATACCTGGAATGAGCCGCTGTCCTTTTGCATCGATTACTCGAGTGGCACTATCTGCGTCTGCTAGCAGCTGTTGGGCATCTTGCGAAAAGGCGCTAAATTTACCGTTTTCTACGCTAAGAGCCGTATAGGTTTGGCCGCTCGCATTTGTGATTTTTGCATTTACAACGACCAGATCTGGGGCAGCCATTGCCTGGCTAGCGCCAAACAATAGAGCTACAATCGAAAAACGTGACAATAATAAATTCATGGGATAGCTCCTAGTTATTGCTGCTTTGGCTAGTGGTTTGTTTACCTGACTGGGCTGCAAAATAAGTGGCTAGGGCGTCAATATCGTCATCGCTAAGCCCTGATGCATTGGGGCGCATGATGCTGGCCATACCGCCTTTCCTGATGCCGTCGCGATAAGCTTTAAGTGCATAAACTAGGTACGGTTTGTTCTGACCTGCCAAATTAGGGTTACTTTCAATGTTGGCAATGCCTGTTTCACCGTGACACCCCATACAGTATTGTGAAAGTGTTTGGCCTTTTTCGTATTGCGCGCTATCGGTATTAGCGCTAACGCTGAAAGAAAGTGTTGCGATATAAAGCGCAGTCAATAGTGCTACAAGTGGGTGCAAAGCTCTCATGTTAAACTCCTCGTGCAGTAACGATACAAGTGCGACAGGTCACGGTGACCTGTCGCATTGAAGGCTACTGGCCTTCTTTGGCGTTAAACATTTCGGTTGCGTAAATAAGGCCTAAACCGTATCCCCCAGCATGTTCTTTTGCGATGTTTGTCACGTCCACATAGCTTTCAGTGCGCGCCCAATCACGTTGAAGTTCTAGAAGGTACTGCAACCAAGTAATGGGTTGAGCACCTGCCTGAATCATACGCTGAACCGCCATGTCGTGAGCTTCTTTAGATACACCGCCAGACGCATCGGTTACAAAATACACGTCATAGCCTTCTTCAATGGCAGACAGCACTGGCCCCACACCGCAAACTTCTGTCCAAAGCGCTGCAATAACAATTTTGTTCTTTTTAAATTTCTTAACCTTGTCGGTAACTCGCTTATCTTCCCAAGTGTTCATCGTTGTGCGGTCAATAGGTGTTTGGTCGGGGAATACTGCTTTTAATTCCGGGAAAAGCGGGCCGCTGAATGACTTTTCAGCTACGGTTGTAAGAATGGTGGGTACATTAAATGCCTTTGCAGATTTTGCTAGACCTGTAACGTTGTTGCGCACATCTTCGATTGAATGTGAGCGTGTTGCAAACGCCATTTGAGGCTGGTGGTCGATAAGAATGACCGTGTGGTTGTCGGGGGTCAGAAGGCTCTTGGCTGGCTCTCCCGCTTGCACAGAAGGAACAAGAAAGGTTAAGCCAGTAACAAGTGCTGCCATTGATTTTTTAATATTGAACATTGCGATTTCCTCTTGGATTAAGTTTGTTGTGAGTACTTCGTAAACCTCGAGATAAATCTTATGTTCGTTTTACTTGGTTTTAAATGCGTAATATTTCGACAATATATTCTAATTTTTAGAATATAAAATTTGAATTTGAGAGGATCACGCAAAATCTAACAAGTCAGTACCGAAGAAGTTGTCGATGACACAGCGCCATTCACCGCTCGCATCCCTTTGCAGAACGTAAAGGGCGCGCTTACCCTCGCAGGGTAGGGCGTTGGGTGTTGCTTTGGGAACAAGATAAAGCTTAGCGACGACTAGCGCTACGTCACCGGCTTGTATAACCCGTTCATCTCCGGTTGTAACAAAATGTTCGGGCATGAATTTCTTTTGAAATTTAAGCAGTGCGTCAACGCAGTCGCGCTGCGTGGCATGTTCTTCAGCGGCTTGGTTTTGCGTTGAACTGGACATGGGGGTCGCGACCACTGTTGCATCGCTCGCATAACATTGGAATAAGGCGTCTTGATCGCCGCGGTTTACTGCGTCATGCAACTGTTGTAACACGTGAGATATTGGATTGTTCATGGCTGTCGTTCCGTTCTTTTTACCGCAAGACGAGCCAATAAAAAACCCGCCTTTGCGGCGGGTTTAGTGAATTTTATTTACGCACTAGCTAACCCGCCCATTCCTTAGAATAGCGAGAATAATAATCAGCGCAGATGCTGAGTAAGCAGTATGTGTATTCGTGTTTTTAGGCATAGTGTTTAAAAACAGTGTGCTGCTAGTGAGTATTTAATGATCTGAGTATCCTGTGCGCCAAACAGAAAGTCAACGGTTTTTTATGTGAACAAATTAGACTCATGCGGGTGGGTGAGCAAGCGGTTAGAATTGGGTTCGATGCTAGTTCAGGCTTCAAATATGGTTATGCGAATAGTCGATCCCTGCTTCAAACATTCATAGATGTCTTCATCAGTAAAGCCACTGTTATGGAGAATTTGTCTAGCAACAAGCTTGGCATCTTTTGTACTGTGCTTGTCGCATATTATTTGCAGTGCTTTGTTTAAATAACTAATAGAAGGCATGATAAATAACCTAACGCGACACGAGTAACTTTGTATGATATTTAAACGGTGTTGTATGGTGTTGTGATCACTAACGCCACGCAAACAGTGTCATAAATTAAGGTGGAGTTTGACTCTTGGATTTACTTTTAAGCTGGTTGACGGCCAACGATACATTGTCGATGTCAACGTCAGTAATACTTGTTGTTACCTCGTTTTTTACGTCTATGATGACAGCAACGCTGGGTATAGGTGGCGGGGTGTTATTACTAGCGGTAATGGCCGGTACTATGCCGGTTAGTGCGCTGATCCCAGTTCACGGGTTAGTGCAGCTTGGTTCCAACGGAAATCGTGCACTGATGACGGCAAAGCATATCGACTGGAATATGCTGAAATATTTTTCTTTAGGTGCAATTGTTGGCGCTTTCTTAGCGTCGTTTATTGTGGTTCAGCTGCCGCTCGTTATCATTCAGTTTGCAGTTGCCGCATTCATTTTATTTTTAGTGTGGGGGAGTAAACCCAAAGCACAAGAAATGAGGCCCGCGGGTAGAACGTTGGCGGGGTTGGTGACCACCTTGGTTTCAATGTTTGTAGGTGCCACAGGGCCTTTGGTGGCTGCATTCGTACACCGAAATAAATATAGCAAAATGCAGATAACCGGCACATTTGCCAGCTGCATGACACTCCAGCACGGCCTTAAAGCGTTTGTTTTTACCTTTGTAGGGTTTTCTTTTGCGCAGTGGGCAGGGCTTATCATCATTATGATTGCCAGTGGTGCGCTCGGTACATTTTTCGGGCTCAAAGTATTAAAGCGTGTGCCGGCCGATAAGTTTATGCTGGCGTTCAAAATTGTAGTGACCTTGTTGGCCCTGCGCTTGCTATGGCAGGCTGTAGCTAGCTTGTTATAGAAAAAAGAGCTTAAGAAGTTAGCTTCTTAAGCTCAGCATGTTTTTTGCCTTTTCCGTTATTTTTTGGCTGCTTAAAAGCGATAGTTCAACGACAGATGCCACTCCCTTCCAGCACTAAGCACGCGCTCTCCTACTTCAACATCGGCATTCATTACTCGATTGATGCCGGCTGTGTGCGGGGCATATTGTTTGTCGAACAGGTTATGAATAGTTGCCGTAACCTGAAGATTCGACTGCGCATTATCAAAAAGCGTTAAAAGCCCTGAGATATGAAACAAACCATAGCCTGCTGTGGGTGCTTCACTTTGCAGTGCCGAGATATGGTTTTGTGCACCTGCTAATTCAGATGTAAGCTGCATCTGAAGCGGCGCGTCAAATACCTGAGTATTCCATTGAACTGTTGTTGTTAACTGCTCTGGCGCAATGCGGAACAAAGCATCATCAATGTCATCACGGTTACCATGCTGAATGGTTGCTACTGCTCGCAAGCTTAGGTTTTCACTAAGCTCGCCTTGCACCGTCATATCCACACCTTTGATAACAGCGTCGGTATTCGTCCACTGAAATGGCTCTGTACCAGCCATCATGGTAGATACCATGTTCGCCGCCATATTCGTACTAGGTGAGCCGGTAATGTAGTCTTCTATGTCTTGATAGAAAAGGCGTGGAGAGATAGTCCAATTTTTATAGGTGTAATCAACACCCACATCTAATTTACGCGCAGTTTCATTGTCTAACTCGAGGTTGCCTATGTAGTTAAAGCCGTCAGCCATGCCGCCCGAGATGCCAAGTGGCAGCCAGGTGTAGCGCTCGAAATAGGTAGGGGCACGATTTTTCTGAGAAATGCCAAGTACGATATCAAGCGAGTCGCTCGCATGGTATCGGGTGGTAGCGGCTATGTCTAACATGTTGTAGTTTTCGTCACGCTCCGCGGCGTTAAAATTACTGACTAACGTAGCTACTGCGGGGTTCATCATCACCATGTTAGAACCCGCTTCTCCGGCATTCATATTAACCCGGGTGTATCGCGCACCATAAGTAGACGAATAGGCTTCTTTGTTTACTGTCCATTGGGCATAAATACTCGCGGTATCTCTTTGTACATTAGTAAAGTTATCTACAAAAAACATACCGTTATTAGGGTTAGTAATAACAGAGTTATTTCGGGTGTGGTGCAGGTAAGCGCCCAATTCAAGCTCGCCGTTATCCAACGGCATAACATACTTGGCATCCAAACCCTGAGCGATAGCGTCTGCATTATTCTCTCTAGCCATATCAGCTGACATTACCATGCGCTGGGAAAAGTTATCCATGGCATGTTGGTTACTGTTGCCAAACCAATTTATAGCCAAGTACTCTGCTTCGCCGGCGTTGTAGCGATAACCTAGTCGGTACCATGCTGCATCAATAAAGCCTATATCCATGGCGAGCGCTGGTGTGCCGCTCTCATTGGTATTTAGCTGTTGATAGCTAGCATCAAATTGGTGTTTTCCCCATTCATAGCCAAGTCTAAATTTGCCGCCATTTCTTTGGTAGTGGCTATTAGGTATAACAGCGTTATCGCCCGATTCTCGCTCGTCACGCTGCTGATGCATGAAGGCGCCGCTAATGAAAGCTTGGTCCGTTTTGTAAAGCACATTGCCCTGGTATTGTTGACCGCTACCCGGGCCTATTAAACTTGCACTTACACTGCCAGTAATACCGCTTCCTAAAGCAAAAAGAGATGCCGCATCGGCGTTAATTCGCAGCTTACCGCCTAGCGTTTGTACTCCAGCATTAACTGGTACAATACCGCGATACAAAGTAGCAGTAAGCCCTGGCTCTGGCAGTACGTGGGATAATGGCGAGTCCATGGAGTTAGGCCCCGCACCCGCTATATCGACACCGTCAATGGATACGCCAACCCTATCGCCAAACAAACCTCGATATTGAATAAGACCTGTTACCGGGCCGTTTCTAGACACGGATACGCCAGGTAATTGCGCTAACTGATCGCCAAAATCAGCGTCTATATTAGTTGCGGCGGTCACCGTTTCTCGCTCAATTTCTACTGTATTATCCTTAAGCGAAGAGCCAATAACTGTAATCACTTCTGTTGAAGCGCTGTCAACGAACGCCGATGTGTTTGCATAAACGTGTGCAGATGTGCAGGCAGCTGAAATAGCGAATGCCAGTAAAGAATACTTCATAACAATTCCATTAAATAAACGAACTATATGCACGGTTAAACCATGCGCGTTAAGTGTGTTTTAAGGTTTTGTTATGCAATTGGTGGAGCGCGGCCAAGCGGGGCGGCAAAGGCAAATGATGTGTAGGGCGCTGCTGCAAGGCGAGATACTAAGGCGCGATAGCGCACAAGGGATAGCACCGGCATTGAATCTACCGGTACATTATCAACATGAGGAAGGTCTGCGAGTGTGCTATTGGTACAATCTACATGCTCGACAGGCGCTTTTAGCAGCTCGGGGCTTATAAATACAAATTCACCTTCAAGCTCTGTGGCACTAAGCGATATGTATCGCATGGTTTTGCCAGTACAGATAAGCTCGATGTCGTCGCCCACCAATCCACGCGCATGCTGCATAGTATGCGAAGCAAGGCCGAGTGCTAATGCATTTTGCAAAAGCATACAAAGGCAAAGTGTTAAGGCTATCAGGCGTTTAATCGACATTTTTTATCTTTTTAAATTGCGCACTTTTATCATAGCCTGTGACGACAGTTTATTTCCACTGATTAATTGTGTTCGTTAATACCAGCTTTGATACCGGCTTTATTTAATTTTCGATAAAGGGTACGTGTACTCACGCCCAACTGGTCCGCAAGCTGGTTTATATCGCCTTTGAAAGTATCATAAACCTCAGCAAGATAAGCGTGCTCGGCTTCTTCTAGGGTCATAATTTCATTCGCAGGCTTTGCCAGCCCCTTAACATCCACTTTTCGAACGTATTTACCATTACTATTTGCCACTGGGCTTAGGTCTTCGCCTGTAAAGTCATCGTCAAGGTCAGGTAAGTCTGACTCGTATATTACGGTCTCATCGGCAAGTAATATGGCTTGCTCCACGATGTTACGTAACTCGCGAATATTGCCCGGAAAAGTATAGCTACTCAATTTCTCTAGTGTTTTTTTGCTGAAACGCTTTTTCTCTTGCGACTGCGCTAAAAAGTGCGTTGCGATAAGCGCAATATCTGACGGTCTTTCTCGCAAAGACGGAAGGCTAATAGGAAAGCCCGCAATTCGGTAATAAAGATCGCGTCGAAACTCGCCTCTTTCTACCATTTGTTTCAAATTCTTATGTGATGCGCAAACCAAACGGAAGTTAGCTTTCTTAGAGACTACGCTACCCACAGGGCGATAGGTTTGGGTTTCAAACAATCTTAGTAGTTTAACCTGCATGGCAAGCGGTATATCACCTACTTCATCAAAAAATAGGGTGCCACCCTCAGCCGCCTCTACTAGCCCTTTTTTATTGGTGGTCGCGCCGGTGAACGCGCCTTTTTCATAGCCGAATAACTCGCTTTCAAGCAAAGCATCAGACAACCCAGTACATTCAATTACAACAAAAGGTTTTTCAGCGCGATGACTACTTGAGTGTAGAGCCTGAGACACCAGTTCTTTCCCGGTTCCGGTTTCACCAAACAGTAAAACGGATATATCTGAATTTGCAGCGCGATTTATTTTATTAAGCATAGTTTTAAATGCTTCAGACTCGCCAATCATTTTTCCAGCAGAGGGGCGGTTAGACGCAAAGGCAAGCTTATCTAGAATTTCCAGATAACCTATTAAATCCCCGTGACCGTCGAAGATAGGTCGCATCAGAATGTCACAGTAGCTTTGGCCCTCGCTGGTGGTATGGATATGCACCACACTAGCTGCTCGGCCCGACTTTTTACTTTCCTGCATAGGACACTGCTCGCCGCATTGGTCACAGGGCTTATTGTTTCGATGAGATACCTGATAACAGGTGCTATAACCGAGCTTGATATCGACAGGGTAAGTATCTCTGTAAGGCGCATTGACCGCCTCAATAATGTAATTTTGATTGATGAAAATAGCGGGTTTGTCTATTGCATCTATCATTGCTTGTACAATTGATATGTTCATTGTCAGCGTATTAGTTAATGCTACTTTTATCTTGCCAACTTAACATATTGGCATAGAGCTTGTTGATTGTTTTAGTTGAATCACAATGCCTGAGTGCAAATACGTCCGTCAATAGGAGAGTTACACAATGAAAAAACGCACCTTTTTAATTGCGTTGGGGGTGGCCGTAAGCGCCGGTTGCCCTTTCGCTAATGCACAAACCAACGAGCTAGCTGAAAGCGAAGTACAAACAAAAGTGAAGCAGGCAAGAGTTCACGCTAAAGCACTTGGTGGAGCGCTTAAATCTAGGCTAAAACAGGCAATTCAGTCTGGTGGTTTAGAAGCGGGTGTAGAAGAGTGTCAGTTGGCCGCCGAGCCTATCGCCGAGGGGCTTAGCCAAAATGGGTGGGAAGTAGGGCGTACTGCGCTAAAAGTGAGAAACCCGAATAACGCGCCAGACGAGTGGGAGCGCGAGCAGCTAGCCCTTTTCACCTCTCTATTGGAAAAGGCTAAGCTAGAGGGTAAACAGCCGCCTATGCCTATGGATACCTCTAAGTATGACAGCGACAGTGGCGAATTCCGGTACATGATGGCTATTCAACAAGGTCAAGTTTGCATGGCGTGCCACGGTGGCCAAGTTGCACCTTCAGTAAAGGACACCATTTTAAAACATTACCCTAAGGATGAGGCCACTGGGTTTGAACTTGGTGAATTGCGCGGCGCGTTCACACTGACCTATTCGCCACAGTAACAACTTCAGTTAATTTTGTATTAGCTGAAGCAAAAGCTCTCTTCTCAACCATTTTGAATAAGGCTACGACATCCCTGTCTTCTTTTTATCTGCGCCAATTTTGTCATTAAAAATGACAAAATTGGCGCAAAGTTCATATTAGATCCTTGCGATGGATCAAAGTGCGCAACTTTTCGCCATGGAATAATTGTCCTGCACAGTACGAATAGACTGTCATTCATCAGTTGTTAGTTCAGATTAACGAGAAAAGTGATGTATGGCACAAACCATGCTCTAGCTGTGATGAATGTTCACGTGATAACCACTGAATAACCAATAAATTTATTTAAGGTCAAGCGCTTATCGCGCAAAAGAGACAAGGGAGATAACCCATGAGCGATACGTTAATAGAACTATCGCGGTGGCAATTTGCATTAACTGCGATGTTCCACTTTATTTTTGTACCCTTAACACTAGGGCTAAGCTTTTTACTTGCCATCATGGAGTCGGTCTATGTGATGACAGGTAAAGAGATATACAAGCAAATGACCCAGTTTTGGGGAAAGCTGTTTGGTATTAACTTTGCCATTGGGGTAGCCACAGGCTTAACCATGGAATTCCAGTTCGGCATGAACTGGTCATACTATTCCCACTATGTTGGCGATATCTTTGGCGCGCCTCTGGCTATTGAAGGGCTTATGGCTTTCTTCTTGGAGTCTACCTTCGTGGGCCTGTTCTTTTTTGGCTGGGACAAAATGTCTAAGGTGAAGCACCTTATGACTACTTGGTTAGTTGCTATTGGTTCTAACTTCTCGGCGCTTTGGATCCTAATCGCTAATGGCTGGATGCAGTATCCAGTAGGTGCTGAATTTAACTTTGAAGCAATGCGTATGGAAATGACCAGCTTCGCTGACGTTATTTTTAACCCTGTAGCTCAGGTTAAGTTCGTTCATACAGTTTCAGCAGGCTACGTGACCGGCGCCATGTTTGTGTTGGCAATCTCTAGCTACTATCTACTAAACCATAAGCATATAGCGTTTGCCCGTCGCTCGTTTGCGATTGCAGCTAGCTTTGGCTTAGCTTCAACTTTGTCAGTTATTGTTTTAGGTGACGAAAGTGGCTATGAACTGGGTGACGTGCAAAAAGTGAAATTAGCTGCTGTAGAAGCAGAGTACGAAACCCACCCTGCGCCAGCACCGTTCACTGTTTTTGGTATACCTAACGATGAGAAAGAGGAAACCGAATACGCCCTTCAGATTCCGTGGGCAATGGGCATCATTGCAACCCGTTCGTTAACCGAAGAAGTGAAAGGTATTAAGGATCTTAAAGAAGAGAATCGCGAGCGTATTTTAAGCGGCATTAAAGCGTACGAAGTGCTTGGTGATGTAAGAAACGGCACAGCGACCGCTGAGCAGCGTGCAGCCTTTGAAGCCAACAAAGACAGTCTTGGCTACGCCATGCTGCTTGAGCCCTACGCAGACGATGTATCAAACCCATCAGAAACGGCCATTCAACAAGCCGTTGACTACAGCATTCCTCCGGTGGCCCCGCTATTTTGGAGTTTCCGAATCATGGTTGCTGCAGGTTTCATTATGCTTGCTCTGTTCTTGTGCGCATTTTATTACAGTACAAAACATAAAATCACCAAGCCTCGCTGGCTACTAAGAGGCGCTCTTTATGGTTTACCACTTCCTTGGGTGGCGTGTGAAGCAGGCTGGTTCGTTGCTGAATATGGTCGTCAGCCATGGTCTATTGCAGAAGTATTGCCGGTGCATACCTCAGTGTCTAACTTGGCGATTAGCGATGTGGTAATCACTATTGTTGCCTATACCGTCTTCTACACAGCAATGTTCATCATTGGCTTTTACCTAATGAAAAAATTCGCGAAGAAAGGTCCTGTGCCTCCGGAAGATACAAAGACTGAAACTGAGCTTGATCTTATTGACCTTGATGAGCAAGGAGCAAAAGCATGATTGATTATGAACTGTTACGCGTCATTTGGTGGTGCTTAGTTGGCGTGCTGCTAATTGGGTTCGCCGTCACTGACGGCTTCGATTTAGGAGTGGGCGCTTTGCTTACCCTTATCGGGAAAAATGACAAAGAACGTCGTGTGATGATTAACACTGTTGGACCTCACTGGGACGGAAATCAGGTGTGGTTTATTACGGCTGGTGGTGCAATCTTTGCGGCGTGGCCAATGATTTATGCTACGGCATTTTCAGGTTTCTACCTTGCTTTAGCGCTAACGTTAATTGCCCTATGGATGCGTCCTATTGGTTTTGACTACCGCAGTAAACTACCAAACCCTCAGTGGCGCAAAGCCTGGGACTGGGCGCTTTTTGCTGGTGGCATTATTCCGTCGCTCATTTTTGGCGTGGCGTTTGGTAACCTGCTATTAGGTGTGCCTTTCGAGCTAGATAGCACCCTTAAATCAACCTATACAGGTTCGTTCTTTGGTTTGCTGACGCCTTTTGCCTTAGTGAGCGGATTACTGTCAGTAGCTATTTTACTTAACCACGGTGCAACCTGGTTACAAATGAAAACCGATGGTTTTATTGAAGTTAGAGCCCGCGCCGTGTCAGTAGTATTGAGCCTTGTAGGCGTAGCCTTGTTTGTTATTGCAGGTTTTTGGGTAGCATTTGGCTTAGATGGCTTTGTGATTACCTCTGCGGTAGACACTATTGCCACATCGAACCCGCTTAAGAAAGAGGTAGCTATTGAAGCGGGCGCTTGGATGAGCAATTACAGCAAATATCCTTTCATGGTGGTAGCCCCTGTATTAGGTGTAGTAGCTGGTCTTGCCTGCGCGTTCTTCTCTAAGAAAGGCAATCCGGGTATGGCGTTCGTATCAAGTGCACTGTTTATCACGGGTGTAATTTTAACTGCGGGCTTTTCAATGTTCCCGTTCCTAATGCCTAGCATCACAATGCCAGAAGCTAGCCTTACCGTATGGGATGCAACGTCTAGTCACATGACGCTGAACGTTATGTTCATTGTTGCCTGTATCTTTGTACCTATTGTACTTAGCTACACCGCTTATAGCTTTTACGTGATGCGTGGTCGCATCAAAAATGATGACCTCGACCAATCGCACACTATTTATTAAGGAGATATTTATGTGGTATTTCGCTTGGATATTAGGTGTTTTACTGGCGTGCTCTTTCGGCATTATCAACGCCATGTGGTTAGAAGCTACAGAAAATATGGATAGACCGGAAGATCAAGAGTAGAAATGGAAGTAGGCTGGCCGCAAGAACACGCCGTGAACCCGTCAAAGGGGGCTTTGCGGCCAGCCCATCACCCCTTCGAAGAGGGTGAAAAAGAAATCAAATAACGAGAAAGATAGATACGAACAGTGATTAAAGAAAAGGTTCCCAACAGGCAAACACTTACTCAGTGGTGTAAGGAAATGGATAGCGCGCACACGCTTGGCTTGCGCCGTTCTCTTATGTCACAGGTAGCGGTTAAGTGTTTGTCGCTTTTTTCTTTAATTATTGGTTTTTATTACTTTTCTAATATTGCCCAAGACTGGGTGGTGAATAAAACGCCCGCCTTACAAAGTGATCTAGCGGGCTTATCTGTTTGCTTGGGAATAACCTGGGTGCTTCAAGGCGTAGCGAATCGCTTGTCGTGCCAAGCGAAAGACTCGGTGCTCAACAAGCTGGAGCAGAAGTTAAGTAAGGTGTTTGTTTCTCGCCAACATGCCTTGGTTCGACAGCACTCAGTTTATTACTGGCAAACGCTATGGTTACAAAATCTACAAGCTTTTACAGATTGGGCATTGGAATATCGTGTTCAGCAAACAATAGCCGTTGTAGTGCCTTTATTAGCATTAACAGTAATTTTTTATGTCAATCCGGTTATTGGTCTTGGGTTACTAATCACACTCCCTGTTGTGCCGCTTTTCATGATTATTGTTGGTAAGGGCGCAGCTGCACTGCATCGTAAACACTTTGTCGCTCTTGAAAGGTTGGGAAGCTTATTTACAGACCGTTTAGCGGCATTGCCGATGCTATCAAATTTTCAAGCGCATCAAAGACAAACCGGCCTGCTAAAAGAAGCAAGCGAACAGTTAAATACACGCACAATGAAAGTCGTCAGTGTCGCATTTTTATCTAATAGTGTGCTCGATTTTTTTGCCACGCTTGCTGTGGCGTTAGTGGCGGTGTTTATTGGGTTTTCGCTATTAGGTGAGCTTGAAATTGGCCCGGCTATAACCTTGCAGCAAGGCTTATGGGTTTTACTTACCGTACCCTTGTTACTAAGTGAAATGAAAAAACTGGGGCAGGTGTATCATCAAAAAGCTCAGGCTGAAGCAGCGCAAGAAGAACTGGCTCCATTGTACTCACACGTGCCTGATACGATTTCACTACAATCTTATGCTCAAAGCGTTGATAGTCCTGAGGAAATGTCACGGTTACTAGATGCTTCTAACTTCAACGTGTTCGACTTGCGCGAGCCTGCTTCACTTAATGGAGGGCACGTACAACCTGCCTTACTAAAAGCTAACTCCTTGATAATCTCAAAAGGCGATAAGGTGCTCCTTAATGGGAAATCTGGAGCGGGCAAAACCTTATTGTTAGAGGCGCTTAGTGGCCAAAGGCCAGCGACCCATAAATTCGAACAGCCAGTAGTGTGGATCACTCAGCACCCAGTCATCACGCCAGGTTCAGTGCGGGAGAACCTATGTCTTAACGATACTTACTCCGATGACATCTTAATGACCGCATTGCAAGACGTTGAACTTGAAGCTTGGCTAACACTGTTGCCCTATGGGCTTGATACTGTGATGACAGACTACCCTCAACTTTCAGGCGGTGAAGCACAGCGTTTGTCACTGGCAAGAGCGTTATTACGTGATGAAAGTATCTGGCTTCTCGATGAACCAACCGCACATTTACCCGATGAGCAACACCATAGGCTAGCTCAGTTGATTAAGCGTTTGGGCGAGAGCAAAACCTTGATATGGGCCTCTCACAAAGCATTGCCAAGTAATTGGTTTAATCAGTTTTGGTCGGTTGAGAAAAAAACGTCACTCAACCAAGCAAATACTGAAGCGAATAATGATCACAGCGACACTGGTATAGAACACGGCAACCACGATTGTGATGTAACAAGTGTAGTGAAAGTAGTAACCAGTGCTGTGAATAAAAATTCAAATGATCAGAAAAGGAGTTTTGGTTTTGAATAATGGAAAACCCGCTTATCTGACGTTACTACTGGCTCTTTTGCACGGCATAGCGGGGATTAGTATTCTTGTTATTTCTGCTTGGTTTATTGCGATTAGTGCAATAGCGCCAGTGGGGTTTAACTATGTAATACCTGCTGTGGTCATTCGCGCTTTGGCGCTTCTTCGTATTGCGTCAGGTTATGCCAGTATGTGGTTTGGACACAATGACCTCCTAGCTCGCATTGCAAAAGCACGGCTGCGCGTTTTTTGTCAGCTAGAAAACAGTCAGATTACTGATAAGGCCTATACCACAGAAGCACTAGCACAACATACTGAAGAGCTTGCGAGCAAATGGATTGCATGGGTTGCCCCTCTATCAAGCGTTGTATTCATCTTCTCAGGTTTGTGCGTTGCTGCGGTGTACCTCGACCTCCCCGGCGCTTTTTATATTCTGTCGCTATTTGTTGCTTGGCTAGTTTTTGTGGCCGTGCAAGGCGTAAACGCACTAACGCTTGCGAAAGAGGCCAATAAAGCAAACAAACTATTTCGTCAGCAATCTTCAGATTTTTTCAACTGCAGTGCCATTTGGCATCTGGACAAATCGATGATTGAAAGTGATTCTGCCTCATCTAACCCTGACAGCACTAAAATACCGAGTGCTAGTCAGGTATGGCGCTATCAGCTGGCGCAAAAAGCTAAGGCACAACGAACAGCATGGTGGTTTCAGGGATTAGCGTTTTTATTTGTTGTTTTAGTCATGTCGGGTGTTTCACCCGTGGCGTCGGCCCTTGTGTTCGCGCCTATCGCTATAGTCATACCTATGGTTCTATTGGCAGCGCCTGACTGGGCAAGCACAGGCTTTTTAAGTGTAAGTAAATTTGCGCAGTACAAACAAAGCGTCAATGCTCTTAAGCAACTTAAAGCCACGCCAATTAGGCAGTATCGTGATAGAGAAATAAAACACTCACTTAATTTAATTCAGTTTTCTGCTAAAGGTCGACATGCAAGTTTGGTTAATACTTCACTACCTGCGAATGGTGTTGTTTGTATTTCTGGGCCGTCGGGATGCGGTAAGTCTTCATTGTTGCAGTCAATTATTGGTTTGCTGCCAGCTACGGGGCAGCGTGAAATTGACGGCATAGGTATGCCTGAGGGCATGGTAACAAACTGGCGTTATGTAGAGCAGGAACCTATTGTGTTATCAGGCAGTATATCCTTAAACCTAGACCCTGCGGGCAACGATATTTCTCAAAATGAAATGAGTGAATTGTTGTCTGCGCTTGGCTTGGAAGAGATTCTTCCTTTAAAGAACTGGGTAGGAAAAGCTGGAAGGCCTTTATCTGGTGGTGAGCGAAAGCGTTTGGCATTAGCTCGCGCAATACTAGCGAAGCCACCTGTTCTTGCTGTAGATGAGCCTTTTGAGGGGTTAGATTCTTACACACAACAAAAGGTGAGTGAGGTACTAAATAGTCTTTCTGCTACTACATTGATTTTAGTTGCATCCCACACAACACCAGACGCGCTAAACGTAAAAACGCACCTTCAACTAGGCGAAGCCGACATTAAAACTTCACTGCAAACACAGTGCGCTATTTCATAGCCTTGTGTTCAAAGTTTCTTGTAATCTCTTCTAAGCTTCTACCCTTAGTTTCCGGAAAGAGCTTAGCAACTAAAATGAGGCTGATTAATGCAAAACAGCCATAAATAGCAAATGTGGTGGCCGCGCCTAGGTTAGCTAGCTCCCACGGAAAGATAATTTGAACTAGAAAGCTGGTTAAGGAGTTAATCACGCCCACCAAAGAGATAGCCAAACCACGCGTTTGATTAGGAAAAATTTCGGCTAACATCGCCCACATTACAGGGCCCAAAGACATAGCGAAAGAGGCTACAAACGCGATAATGCCAAATAGCACTAAGGGCGCGTTCATTGTGATACTGCTGGTAAGCAATGGCTTTTGGTAAGTATCAAACTCTTCACTTGATAAAACAGTTTTAAGCGCCCGTTTAAACTCCACGTCCGAATAATAGACTTGGTTGGTTAGAGGTTCTAATTTGCTTGCTGCGATGGGGGCGTCTTGTTGAATAGTGCTAACGGCAGTTTGTTGAACTTGGTAAGTGGCTTGTTTGAAGCCATAGGTGCAGATAGCCATGCTGATTACAACACCGGTCAAACCCACAATGAGTAGTGGCTTTCTACCCCACTTATCAATAGTCATCATTGCCACAACAGTAAAGGCGACATTCACTACACCAATCCATACTGCCTGCATAAAGGCGGCGTTGGTACCCACGCCGCTTTGTTCAAAAATAGTAGGTGCATAGAAAAAGATAACGTTGATGCCGGTAATTTGCTGCGCAATGGCAATAATGATTCCTACCATCAAAGGAAAGCGCATGGCTTTTGCTTTTAAAAAACCAAGGCGCTCGCGTAGTGTCCAAGTCTTCTCATTAAGCGAAGACGCAATATCCTTAACAAGTGCATGGGCTTGTGCCTTATCGAAAAGGCGGTTTATCACCTGCTCTGCTTCTTCTTGCCTTCCTTTTAGTACTAACCATCGAGGGCTACGTGGAATAGTAAATAGTAGGCCAAACCACAATGCGGCTGGAATGACTTCAAGCCCTAGCATGTAGCGCCACAAATGCGTATCTATACCCCATTCAGTAACCCAACCTGCACCGCTGTTACTCAGCTGTAACAGGTAATAATTAGTGAAATAGGATAGAGCGAAACCAAACACAATGTTGAGTTGATTCACCGATACCATTCTACCTCGGTTTTCTGGGGCGCTTATTTCCGAGATATACAGTGGGGCAATGATGAGTGAACAGAAGGCAATGCCGCCAATAAACCGAGCAAGCACTAACAATTCGAAATTAGGGGCGAGGGCCGAGCCTATGGATGAAATTAGATACAAGAAAGCCACAAGGATCAGGGCTTTTCGTCTTCCGATAGCATCGCTTATGCCGCCTGCAAAGAGCATGGCAATAAGTGCGCCCAACGTGGGTGAGCTAACTACAAAACCTTGCTGCCAATCACTTAGGTTGAACTCGGCGTCAATAAAGCCATTGGCTCCGGCTATCACGCTGGCATCAAAACCAAATATGAACCCACCAAGGGAAACAATGAGCGTGTAGTATAGCGAGGGAGTCAGGGCTTTATGCATTTTATAATTTGCCTACTGTGTCCCTATCGACGACTTCAGGAACAAATAAGTGCTCAATTGGGATAGGACTTTTAATGTTATAAACATGTTCAAGCACCCAATAAGCGGCCATTTCTCCCATAGCGTGAATAGGGTTATTAATAGTTGTTAGCTTAGGATAGAGATAGCGCGAAAATAGCACGTTATCGAAACCCACAATGGAAAGCTGAGTTGGGATATCAAATCCAGCTTCTCGTGCCGCCGTCATTGCGCCAGAGGCCATTTCATCGTTTGCGCACACAAGGGCGGTGAAGTCTGGAAAGGTCGCTTGAAGATGCTGCATCCCTTCCTGTCCTGTAGACTCATGGAAGTCGCCTTCGAACAAACTGTTGCTGTCAAATGTAAGTCCTGCTTCTTCAAGAGCTTTTTTGTGACCAGTAAGACGATCGCTCGCATCTTTTTTAAATAGCGGTCCGCTAATGTAAGCTATCTTCGTATGACCTGCGTCAATGGCCGCTTTCGTAGCCAAGTAGCCACCTTTTACGTTGTCTACAACAAAGCAGTTTTGCTCAAGTTCGTCTACTTTTCGGTTAATCACTACAACCGGGACTTTGCTGTCGACCAGCTTTTTCAAGTATTCGTCAGAGACTGCCTCAGCGTGCAAGATAAGCGCGTCACAACGGCGGCTTTTCAAAAACTCTATAGCTTCGTGTTCACGCTCTTCATCGACGTGTCCCGCGGTTATGATTACATGCTTACCACTTTTCTTTAGCACGTGTTCAACCGTGCTCATCAAGTCACCAAAGTATGAGCCATGCAGTTCGGAAACAAGTAAACCTACACTATTGGTACGGTTTGATGCCAGAGATTGCGCAATAGCGTTGGGCTGATAGCCCAGCGATGCCATAGCGTCTTCCACTTTTTTACGCGTGCGTTCGCTTACTTTCGCGTTTCCATTCATAACGCGAGAGACGGTAGCCAGCGATACCCCAGCTGCTTCTGATACTTGGTAAATTGTTGCCATACGGTTTCTAGTAATTGTCCTTATTTAATACCGCTAATGTACCCATTTATGCGACTCTTCACCAGTTTTGAATAGGCTAAAGCGCTTTGTTTTAAGGTGCGTTTTTGGGTTTCGTAGTCAACATATACAATGCCAAAACGCTTGGAATAACCCAGCGCCCATTCAAAGTTGTCCATCAGGCTCCATGCAAAATACCCGCGAATGTCCACACCCTTTTCCATTGCTTGATTTACGGCATTTAAGTGAGTGTGAAAATAAGCGGTACGCGTATCATCTATAACTTCACCGTCATTAAGGACATCATCCATGGCCGCACCGTTTTCTGTAATGTAAATGGGCGGTAAGTTGTAGCGCTCATTAAGATCAACGAGCAGTTCGGTAAACGCGTCAGGGGTAATTTCCCAGCCCATTGCGGTTAGCTCATTTGTTGCTGGTGGAACAATTTTAAACCAATTATTTCCATCACTTTGATACAGAGTGCGTGTGTAGAAATTGATACCCAAATAATCGATAGGTTGAGAAATGATATCCATATCACCTTCAAGTATTTCTGGTTTGCTATCAGTATCGAGCATGTCGATAATATCGGGGTATCTACCTTCTATTATCGGCTTTAAATACCACTGGTTATGGTAGTCGTCGGCCAGTTTAGCTGCGTGCTTATCTTCGTTAGAATTCGTCGTGGTATGGCTGTTACTAAAGTTAAGCACAATACCGTTTTGACTGTTCGGGCAATGGCTATTAAGTACTTTCAAAGCTAACCCATGTGCAAGCAACAGGTGGTGCGCTGCTTTACGCCCGTTGCCCATCCCTGTTTTACCAGGCGCATGAATACCGGCTTCATAGCCTAAATAAGCAGAGCAAAATGGCTCGTTTAAGGTGGCGTAAGAATAGACTTTCTCGCCCAATGCCTTTGCAACGGCCTCTGCGTATTTTTCAAATGCGTAGGCGGTGTCGCGGTTTAGCCAGCCGCCATTGTCTTCAAGGTGCTGCGGTAAATCCCAGTGATAAAGCGTAACGAACACTTTCATACCGCGTTTTACGACCTCGTTAACTAGGTTGACGTAAAATTGCATACCTACTTCATTAACGGTGCCGTCTTGCATCATAACGCGGGGCCAAGAAATAGATAATCGATAGGCATCGACACCTAAGGCATCGATAAGCGCTACATCTTCCTTCCAAAGCGCAACGTGATCGCAAGCTACATCACCGTTAGTTGCATCTGAAATTGTCCCGCTCTTTTCACAGAAGGTGTCCCAAATGCAGTCCAACCTTCCTTTTCTGTCGCCTTCTATTTGAAAGCTTGATGTAGCTACACCAAACAGGAAGTCTTTAGAAAGCATCATAGAATTGGATGGAAGGTTAATGTCTTTCATCGTAGAAATGTCCTAGCAATAACAATTTCGTCATATTTGCTTTGCGAATTGCTAAGCAAATAACATCATATTTACATTGAATTCGATAACGCTTCATGTAATTATCTACTCAATGTAAGCGCTTACAAAATAATTTGGATAAGCATGTAAGCGCTTTCAAATGTAAATTTATCATTAATCAGAAAAATAGCAACAGAGGTTACTTGTGGACACACCAGTTCAGCCGAATATTTCATCCGCCCAAGAGCAAGGGGCAAACGGTGGCTGCCGTTTTGCGCTAATCTCACTTACCACGTTGTTTTTCATGTGGGGATTTATTACATGTTTGAACGACATTCTTATTCCCTATCTAAAAGGAGCTTTTAACCTTAGCTTTACGCAAGCAATGTTAATTCAATTTTGTTTCTTTAGCGCTTATTTCATCGTATCGCTCCCCGCGGGAATGGTTGTGTCGCGCATTGGTTACCAAAAAGGCATTGTGCTTGGCTTAGGTATAGCATGTGTAGGCTGCTTGCTGTTTTTCCCTGCTGCGTCTAGTCAAATTTATGGTGTTTTCTTGTTGGCGCTCTTTGTGTTGGCGTCAGGTATAACCATACTTCAAGTGTCTGCCAACCCTTTCGTGACAGCACTAGGAGACCCTAAAACGGCCTCGTCACGACTTACCATGACTCAGGCATTCAACGCGTTTGGTACCACAGTGGCGCCATTCTTCGGCTCTTATCTTATTTACGGTGCTACGGGCGAGCACGGTGGCGGCACGCCAAGCGCTTCAGATGTGCAGGTTCCTTATTTAATTCTAGCGGCGTCGTTACTGCTTCTAGCGCTTATTTTCATGTACTTGAAGTTACCTAAGCTTAACCACACAGGCGCAAATGCAGGTGTATTTAAAGGCGGCGCATGGCATCACAAACACCTTGTTTTAGGTGCGGTGGGTATCTTTATGTATGTTGGTGCAGAAGTGGCTATAGGTAGTATGCTAGTTAACTACTTAGCTAGCCCTGCGGTGGGCGGCCTAACTGAAGCTGGCGCGGCAAAACTGCTGGCGTATTACTGGGGCGGAGCTATGGTAGGGCGCTTTATCGGCGCTGTCGTTATGCAAAAAATCTCAGGTGGTTATGTATTGGCCTTTAATGCTTGTGTAGCAATTGGCCTTATTTTGCTATCGCTTTCAAGTACGGGTGACCTTGCGCTGTGGAGTATATTAGGCGTAGGTTTATTTAACTCAATTATGTTCCCTACCATTTTCAGTCTTGCACTACAGCAACTAGGTAAGGACACACCGCAAGGTTCAGGCATTTTATGTCTAGCTATTGTGGGGGGAGCTATCGTTCCACTCTTTCAAGGTATGCTGGCCGACTCAATTGGGGTTACGCTTTCATTCCTATTACCCGCTTCGTGCTATCTTTACATCGCTTATTATGGCCTTGTGGGAAGTCGCGTATCTAAATTTCAAACCACTGAAAAGTAACGAGGATTAATAATGCGAAAAAGTCTAATCGCGAAGGTTGTTGCAGGTGCATTGGTCAGTGTCTTAGTTAGCGCTTGTGCATCCGATGAAGACGCTTCTTCAGTTAACAGTGCCGCAGAAAAAACGAATAAAGCCAGTGAGATATGGCCTAAACTAGATATCGAAGTAAAGTCAGACCCTGCTGTAGAGAAAAAGGTAGATGATATTTTATCTACCATGACGCTTGAACAGAAAATTGCGCAGATGATACAGCCAGAAATTCGCAATATCACTGTTGAAGACATGCGTAAGTATGGGTTTGGCTCTTACCTCAATGGTGGTGGCGCATTTCCGAATAACGACAAGCATGCAACACCTGAAGATTGGGTGGAACTTGCCGAAAAGCTATATCAAGCTTCCATTGACGACAGCATAGATGGTTCGACAATCCCAACGATGTGGGGTACCGATGCTGTTCACGGTCATAACAATGTTATTGGCGCCACTTTATTTCCCCATAACATAGGTTTAGGTGCGGCAAATAACCCTGATTTAGTAGAGAAAATTGCTCATATCACAGCGAAAGAAGTGATGGCGACGGGCATTGATTGGGTATTTGCGCCAACAGTTGCTGTTGTACGTGACGACCGTTGGGGTAGAACCTATGAAAGCTACTCTGAAGATCCGGCGATTGTAAGAGAATATGCCGCATCTGTGGTTAAAGGTCTACAAGGTGCTGCTGACAAAGACTTTTTAAGCGACCAGCGTGTAATCAGCACGGTAAAACACTTTGTCGGTGATGGTGGTACCGTAGGCGGAGACGACCAAGGTGATAACGTAGCTAGCGAACAAGAGCTATTCGACATACATGCCCAAGGTTATGTTGGCGGGTTGACCGCTGGGGCGCAGTCTGTCATGGCATCGTTCAACAGTTGGAACGGCGACAAACTTCACGGTCATAAGTATCTATTAAATGATGTACTTAAAGACCAAATGGGTTTTGACGGCTTCGTAGTGGGCGATTGGAACGGCCATGGCCAGGTAAAAGGTTGTAATAACGAAGACTGCGCGCAAGCTATCAACGCGGGTCTGGATATTTTCATGGTACCTAACGATTGGAAGGTACTGTACGACAACACCCTCGCTCAAGTAAAAGATGGCACTATATCTATGACCCGCATCGATGATGCAGTGCGCCGCATTCTTCGCGTGAAAGTACGTGCGGGTCTTTTCGATAAGCCTAGCCCAGCAAATCGACCACTTTCAGGTAACCGTTCATTAATTGGCAAAGCAGAGCATCGCGAAGTAGCAGCACAAGCGGTACGTGAGTCACTAGTACTGCTGAAAAACAAAGATAAAACTCTGCCTCTTTCTGCAACTAAAAACATATTAGTGGCCGGTGATGGCGCCGACAACATTGGTAAGCAGTCTGGTGGCTGGAGTATTACGTGGCAAGGCACCAACAATACTAATGCGGACTTCCCAGGCGGTAGTTCTATTTACGACGGCATCAAAGAGCATGTCGAAAGTGCTGGTGGTAAGGTCGAACTTTCCGTTGAGGGCGATTTTGAAACTAAGCCAGATGTCGCCATTGTGGTATTCGGGGAAGAGCCTTACGCAGAAGGCCACGGCGATAGAGAAACGCTAATCTATCAGTACGGCAATAAGAAAGACTTAGCGCTACTTGAAAAGCTGAAGTCTCAAGGTATTCCTGTTGTATCTGTGTTTATTAGCGGCCGCCCAATGTGGGTAAATGCCGAGCTTAATGCATCTGACGCTTTTGTTGCTGCATGGCTACCGGGTTCTGAAGGTGATGCGGTAGCTGATGTGCTGTTTGGCGAACAAGACTTTAAAGGAAAGCTATCTTTCTCTTGGCCGTCACAGCCTCAGCAGATAGTGAATAAAGGCGATGAGGCTTACGAGCCGCTCTTACCTTATGGTTTTGGTCTTACTTTCAGCGATGACAATGTATTAAGCGATGCGTTGAATACTGAAATAAAAGTTAGCACTGACAGCAACAAGCCGATGGAAATCCTTAATGGTGCCGTGCAGTCACCGTGGGTACTATGGCTTTATTCAGGTGATGAAACGCTACCTGTGAACGCAAGTACTCACACCCTTGGTGCGCTGACCTACCGCACTGTGGACAAGGTAGTGCAAGAAGATGCACGAAAAGTTACCTTTGATGGCTCTGAATTTGCGGCTATGCGCTTTGCTAGCAAGAGCTTTTTCCGCGAAGATTTAAGCGCACAGCTACTTACAGAAGGAGCGTTAAGCTTTAACGTTAGCCGTCACTCAGATATTAATGCGCCTGTTACCGTAGGCATGAACTGTGAGGGCGAAGGGGACGCTGCGGGCAGCTGTTCAACGCAGATTGATATTAGCGAGCAGCTAAAAACAATGCCTGCTGACACCTGGACAAACGTAAGCATTGATCTGCAGTGCTTTGTTGACGAAGGCATAGACTTCACCGGTCTTGTCGTACCGTTTGAGCTAGGCAGCTCAGGTAAGGCAAGTTTGAGCGTAGCAGATATTCAGTTTACGCCAAGTGCAGCAGAATCAGCGAGTATAAGCTGCCAAGAGTAGGTAAAAGCTCTATCGCTAGACCTTAAAAAGCGTCGCCGGGGCAAAGTCTTGGCGACGTTTTTGTTTGTAAACAGCTCAACCTCCACTCATTTGCGTCACCGATCTTTTCCCCACGTTACCCCGTAGCTATGTTTATTAAATCTGCAAATCAGTGGCTGGATGATAACTGATTCAAGCAGGGTATTTTGCTAAGTCGTCGTTCACTTCACATGTTTATTTACAGGGTAGTAATATGACAAACGATAAAACGCCTACACCCCATCTTTATCTTGCTTTGACGCCAGTTGTTTTAACCCTTTTGATATTGGGTATGCAGATCTTCTACTTCGGCGTATTTGAGCCTCACATACCGCTTGCTATTGGCATAGCATTGACCAGTTTTGTTGGGACTTATCTTGGTCTTACATGGGAAGAAGTACGGGCAGGTATTTTTAAAGTCATCCACGTAGCCTTGCCGTCGGTAAGTGTTCTTATTGTTGTAGGAATGATCATAGGTATTTGGATAGCCAGCGGTACTGTACCTACCATTATTTACTATGGACTAAAGACCCTTTCTCCCCAAATCTTTCTGGCTGCCGGTATGGTTATCTGCGCAGTCGTTTCCGTTTCTTTAGGTACAAGTTGGGGCAGCGTAGGCACCGTTGGGTTAGCATTAATGGGCATAGGCGAGGGCTTCGATATACCCATGTACTGGACCGCGGGGGCCGTAGTTTCTGGGGCCTTCTTTGGGGACAAAGTATCGCCGCTGTCTGACACCACAAATCTTGCTCCGGCAGTAACCGGTACAGATGTGTTTTCACATATAAAAAATATGATGGCAACAACCATTCCTGCCATGCTAATCGCGTTTTTAATTTACCTTGGCGTCGGCCTCTTCGTTATAGATGCCCAAAGCGTTTCGTTTGCTAAAATTGCGGGTATTACCACGGCACTAGAAGATAATTTCACCATTTCTGGCTGGGCACTTTTGCCAGCACTGATTGTTATGGGGTTAGCACTTAAGAAGATTCCGCCACTTCCTGCATTATTTGCTGGTGCCGTGGTGGGAGGTGTATTTGCCATGTTCATGCAGGGGCAAAGCCTGCAGGCCGTATTCGATTATGCAAATAACGGCTACTCCATTAATACCAATATCGTTGAAATAGATAGCTTGCTTAATCGCGGTGGTGTTCAGTCTATGATGTGGACCATCTCCTTGGTGCTTATTGCCCTTGGTTTCGGCGGAGCGTTAGAAACAACGGGCTGCTTACGAAGCATCATTAACGCAATCAAAAGCAAAGCAAAAACCTTTGCCGGTACACAAGTTGCGGCAGTTGGCACCGCCTTTTCTACTAACTTAGTGGCAGGCGACCCATATCTATCGGTTGCTTTACCTGGAAGGATGTATTCTCCTGTTTATCGGGGCATGGGCTACTCCACCCTTAACTTGTCGCGGGGAATTGAAGAGGGAGGAACGCTAATGTCTCCGCTTATTCCTTGGAATGCCGGAGGTGCGTTTGTGATATCGGCGCTAGGCCTTGGTATTTCAGGCGCTAGCTTAGAAAACTTGCTCTATATCCCTCTTGCTTTTGCCTGTTGGACGGCGCCCTTGATAGGGATATTCTACGCCTATGTTGGCTGGTTCTCGCCAAAAGCTACAGACGCCGAACGTGAGCAATGGAAGGCGTCCGGCGCTGCAATTGCGAAGTTTAACAAAGACGGCACACCCGTTACCGAGTAACGATGGCCTAGAGAAAACAGTAGCGTGGAAAGCACCAGTAGTCATAGTTAAAGCGAGACGCTTACGAAAGTGTTAGGGTTAATTAACCCTGGCACTGAGGTTTGTTCGTCTTGTTTAGCTTTCAATTCTTAGGCTTTTGTCAGTCATCATGACTAAAAATACAAACTCTATTTCTACCGAATCTTTTAGCTACGTATAGTGCATCGTCACATTGATTTATTAGTGTCGACGTTTCAATACCTTTTTGATATTCAGCGATGCCAGCGGAAAAGGTTTGTTCACTGATCTCACTAGAAATACGCAATTGTCGATAGCTATCAAGGATTGAATCTACAACTTTTTTAGCTTCGGAAGCGGAGGTTTTTGGAAGGCATAAAATGAATTCTTCTCCGCCATAGCGTCCAAAAGTATCTGTTTTTCTAATGGAGTTAGATACATGCTCGCAAAACGCTTTAAGTAAATCGTCTCCGCATTCATGGCCGTAGTTGTCGTTGATGGCTTTAAAGTTATCCAAGTCAATCAACGCTAGAGATAAATTATTTTGATAGGCTTTTGCTTGGCTAATCTCTAACTGTACAGCGCCGAGTAAACTTCTTCTGTTGCGAACGCCTGTCAGTGTATCTACGGTTGCAAGTGTTTCTTGTTCTCTTTTCAGCCTTCTTTGAACAATGTATAGATAAGTTATAAGGGCTAAAAGTACTACTAAGGTCAGCACCCCAACACTCAGAATTAAATTTGTTCTGTTGCTGTTTGCGAGTTCCACGCCTGCTAATTCATGCTGTTTCTCTAAAAGTTGCAGTTTTCGCTCAGCAAGTGCGCTTTCATAGTAGTCGCTAAACACTTCCTCTCGATCGTCCGTCTGGTAATAAAGAGACTGATAAAAGTCTTTGCTGTCGCGCAATGCTGATATTGCCGCTTCTCTGTTTCCTGACTGCTCAAAGAAAGAAGACTGAATAGATTTAAACTGCGCCCAGTGCAAATCTGATGAGCTGTAATCGGCGCTTAGGCTGTCGATAATATTATCCATCAGTGCTTTAGCTGTTTCTAATTCGCGTTGTTCTACTAGCGCTTTAAATCGAAAGATTTGATAGGTATTAATATCGTACGATTCAGGTAGTGTGGATATAAAGTCCTCTGTTTTGTTAATTAATGCATGCGCCGCGTTAACTTTTTCTAAGGTATAAAAATACTCAATTTTTGTAACAAGACCATAGGCATAAGTATCCCAATCTTCAATAGAGGTTGCGTAATCGATGTACCGTTCAAGCGTATTCAATGCTTCGTCTATGCGACCTGAATTTTCAAAACTTCTTCGTTGGCAATCAAGTGCAATTTGGTAATACCTGTGGGGACTTGCCTTGGGTCTATTACGAAAGAATGCTTCTGCTCGTGAACATAGTTTTAGCGCGTGTTTATCTTCGCCTAGGTAAGACATGCTCAGCCCTATCTGAAGCTCCATGGTTTCGATTGCACCATCTCCAAAAAATTGTTTCTCAGATAGTGAGGGGAGTTCTTCTATAATTTTCGCGCTGTCATTTAGCGATGCTCTTATTAAGCCCATACGAGCAAGGAAGATGGATTTTGTGGCAAGGGCATCAAAATAAAGTTCTTTGTCTTTGTTGCGAGCAAACGCGATGATTTTATCAATTTCGCTGTGAGCTAAACGCCACTTTTCTTGTATAGCCAAGTTATAGGCTGACAGAATTTTATGCCGGTAGTACAAAGAGGGCTGGGTATTTTTTACTTCTTTAAGGTGATGTGACGGAGCAAGGTGGTATTTTTCAAATCCAGTTGGATGGTCAATAGTTGAGTGCAGCAAAGCGATATAAACGGATGCAGCAGGTGACGGTGTAGATAAGCTTTCAGAGTCAGAGACTAATGCCATTAACTCTTTTTCACCGTCGGGTTTGCTGCTTATAATTTGGGAATATGCTTGGAAATATTTATCACCCCTAATCGCAAAAGTAGAATTAATTCCCATCAAAAATAGCACTAGCGCGCTAATACACTTCTTATACTTCACTTGCTTTCTTCTTCTACTACTCATCCTGAGCTTATGAAGTGAGGTTACCAAAAAATGGCAGAAATGTTTGATGATTTTAGCGGGTTGGAATTAAAAAAGGGCCTTGAAAAGGCCCTTATCGTAAGTGCTGACTAAACTTAGAAGCTGTATCTAGCGCCTAGCGTGTAGCGAGGGCCATACTGACGGGCAAATAAGAATTGCTCTTCAAAGCGGCCATAACCTCGCTCGGTTTCGTCGTTTATGTTCACACCTTCTAGGAACACTGTTAAGTGCTCATTTACATCGTAGTTGATGCTGGCATCAACCTGACCAAAGGTGTCGAACTGGGTGGCTGGGTTATCAGATGAACCTTGCGCTTGACCAATACCAACAACATAGTCTGAACGCCATGCATAAGTGACTTTTACAGACAGACCTTCCTTCTCGTAAAACACTTGGAAGTTAGCTGAATCACTGATACCTACTAGCGGATTTTGCTGTTCTAGGTTGTATGGGTCGTACTCTACGTCACCGTCAACTAGTGTTGCGTTAGCGCCAAAACCAAAACCCGTTTCACCAAATGTGTGTTGAACAGCAAGTTCGATACCTTCAACGGTTTTTGATTCGTTAAGGTTACGAGGCTTCACTACGTTCCATTCAATAAGCGGGTCGTCTGAGTTAGGCTCTACTACGCCTTCAGCGTTGGCGTAACCCGCCGACAAGAAGTAATCGTAAATATTGCTGTCAGTAGCTTGGATTCCGTCTGCTTCAAGTGCTGATACCGCTTCTTGCCATCTTGGTCCTTGATAGATGTCGTTCAGTCCATCAAAAGTTTCAAGTGCACCTTGCGTATCGATGTAGTTTTTAACCGACTTTCTAAATAGTCCGACTGAGGCATAGCTCGCTTCGTCGTAGTACCACTCGAAAGATAAGTCTAAGTTAGTTGACTCATAAGGTTTAAGGTCGGTACTACCTTCAGACACGGTTCTTGAACCAATTTTAGGGCTGCCGCTAAACGAACGTCCGCCTTGTAAGAAGCCGATAGGCGCACGAGTAATCGATTTACCCCAAGAAAAACGGGCAACAATGTCGTCAGTTACATCAACTTTCACGTCGAACATAGGAAGCAATACATCGTACTTACCGGTAAAGTCCTGCTCTTCAACACCATCTTGGAAAACAGTGATCCACTCACCAGCCGCAACCCAGTTTACTTGAATAGGTACGCGAACTTCAGCAGTGCTAGGTACTTCTGTTTCTTCGTAGCGAAGGCCGGCGTTAATTTGAACGTAGTAATCGCTAACGTCAAAGTCCCACTCGGTCTGTACGTAAATTGAGTCCGTTGTCTCTTCTACATTGCTTACCGAAGGATCTCCGCTGAAATATGGGTCAATAGAATACGCATTACTTTCACCCACAACGTCTGCAGTGATGAATTGAAGCTGACGCGCAATGGCTTCATCAAAGTCAAAAGTGTAGTAGTAGCCTGGGTTCATACTTGCGCCGCCGCCATCAAAGGCGTCTAAGAAGCCTGAGGTGTCGTTGCGAACGAACATACTGTCTGGGAAGATTTCCGTAAACGACGGGCTAAAGCCTGGTCCGCCACGGAGTCCGCTCCATGCGGTAAAGCCAGATAGAGACTGTTCTGTGCGAGCTACACCAAAGTCAATTTTAACTAGCGGGATGTCCCACGCCGAGTTATACCAAGTACCGTCTAACTGCAATTGTTCAATGTCAGAACGTCCTGGTGAATAGATGAACTGACTGAAGTTAGAGTCAATTTCACCCGGCAGAATCTCATTCGTGCCGTTATTCCAGTTTACATAGACCTGAGGGATTTCACCTTCACGGTAATCATAAACTTTAGACTCTAACTGGTTTGAACCAAGAATGATTTGCCCAGCGCTACCCAATCCTTCGTCATAACCATTGTCGGTTTTGTTGTAAGAGTCATGGTAATCCAAACGGAAATGCCAATCGTCATTCACCATCCAGTCTAAGTTTACACCCAGTGAGCGAGCATCGACGCGGGTAGTGTTGCGGCTTGCAGTAAACGAGCCGTCATCGCCGCTGATATCTGCATAAACAGCCGTACCATTTTCATCAAGCTCGTAAGCATTGATGTTAGCACCAAAGTTGTTCCATATACCCCAACCCACAGTGTTAGTGCCTGTTGTTGCACGAGACGCGGTGTAGTCTATGGTCGCGGTAAACTCATCTACAGGGCGGAACTGGAGGGTAACTTGTCCATTTGAACGTTCACGCTGTACATCATTAATGCTGTAGTTCATGTCTTTTGGGAAGAACGCGGCATCAGTAATATTAGTACGGTTGTCAACAACGTTGCTTGGATCTAGCTCAGGCAGTGCATCGTTCTCTTGTAGTACCCAACCTTGAATAGCAGCCGACTGCTGCTGGAAGTCACGCTCTTGGTGTGAAAAAGATACTCCGAATCCGAACATGTCGTCTGCGAAAGTATTGGTGTAAACACCTGCGATCTCAGGGGTTACATCGTCACCAGCTTCATTAGACGTATCGTAAATACCTTTTACTGAAATAGTCGCGTTTTGTCCTGACTGGGAAAGCGGCTTCATAGTGATGATATTTACCGTAGCACCTAAGCCCCCGCTCGGGTTTTCTGCTCGGGCAGTTTTTTGAAGCTCTAGCGTGCTTACGCCTTCAGATGAAAGGTTGGCAAGGTCGAAAGAGCGGGTAAAACCGGTACCCGGCATTTGGCGGCCGTTTAGGGTTACCAGGTTGAACTCTGGACCGAAACCACGAACAGTAATTTGGCTACCTTCACCGTTATTTCGGCTAATGGTTACACCGGTAATGCGTTGCAGTGCTTCGGCTAGGTTTGTATCAGGAAATTTACCTAGCTCTTCAGCTGATATGGCGTCTACTACACCACTTGAGCTGCGCTTTAAATCCATTGAACGGATCATGCTGCCGCGTATACCGCTAACTTGAATAACTTCTACTTCACCTTCTGCTGGCGTTGCTGTTTCTGCTTCTTGAGCGTGTGTGGGTAGCACAAGAGAAGAGCCCATCAACAAAGCCATTGATGTGGCAAGCTGGGTCTTTTTAAAAGATGTGTTTTTCATAATTGCCCTACTAATTCTTATCAATTTCTTGTGTTGCCTAAGCTCTGCTTAGGCAACACATGCTTTGCTATTGCGCTGCAATTTCAGCATTATCAACGCGGTACACTGCGCCTTCACCAGAGCCCCATGCTGGGAACATCATGATGACGTTGATTGCACTGATATCCAGACCTAAGTCGTACAACGTTTGAAGAGGGAAAGTGTAGGTCTGCCATTCGCCTTCAACGGGGTCTACACCCTCAAGGCTAGCTGAAATAGGGAGCTCTACTGCTGATGACACGTTGATAGATTCAATTTTGAATAACCAAGGCGCAGAGGCATCGTTAGGCATAGCGCTTACTTTCATTTCGAAGCGCACTGCACCATCAGTTAGTAGTGCTGATGCATCGTAAGAATGACCATCATCAGCAATGATGCCCATCACTGTTGGCGTTGCGCCAATTCGAAACTCAGCAACTGTTCCGTGGTCTGCATCATCAACTTCCTCGGTAGGCGTTGAGCCACCGCAGCAATCCCAAATACGCCACTGATCTGCCGCAGTGTCTGCAAACAGGGTAATGCCAGATGCTGATGGGGCATCTTGTCCACTGTCAGGGTGGTATATTTTCACGTTGTCTAAGCGATATACTGCACCTTCGCCAGAACCCCAAGCTGGGAACACCATGATTACGTCAATGGCGCTAACGTCTAAGCCGCGAGCCTGAAGGTCAGAAACAGAGAAAGTATATGTCTGCCATTCACCTTCAACAGGCTCTTGCCCCTCAACACTGTCTGAAAGAGGTAGCTCTACAGCAGTTGAGCCATCGCTTGATTCTATTTTGAATAGCCATTGTGCTTCGGCATTGTTAGGTGCACTTACAACACGCATGTCGAATTGCAGTAGTCCACCGTCCGTTAATGCTGTTGCATCAAACGGCGTATCACCA
This sequence comes from Alteromonas sp. AWM4_230, assembly GCF_056158305.1. Lineage (NCBI taxonomy): Bacteria > Pseudomonadati > Pseudomonadota > Gammaproteobacteria > Alteromonadales > Alteromonadaceae > Alteromonas > Alteromonas sp. AWM4_230. Next base: position 726,238 of record NZ_JBSWTB010000001.1, read on the forward strand.
CCACCAGCGGCAGAGCGAGTTATAAAGCCCATTACGGTAGGTTCAGCGCCAATGCGGAATTCCGCAGTTAAACCATGCTCTTCATTATCCATTTCTTCAGTTGGAGTCGAGCCACCACAGCAGTCCCACATGGACCAATCAGGGTTTTGGCCATCTTCGAAGATGGTAAGTTCAGGGTATGCAACCGCACCGTCCTGTGAAATTTCTACATTAGTAATTTGATAAACGGCACCTTCACCTGCACCCCAGTCAGGGAAAATCATGATGGTATCAATGGCGCTGGTATCTAACTCTGCTTCGGCAAACATACTGATAGGAAATTGGTAGCTTTCCCAAACGCCCACTTGCGGTGTAGCAGGTGCAGTATCTGAAGGTCCAACGTAGCCGCTCATCAGTGAAAAAGAGGCGTCTGTCGTTGCTTCAGTACTTTCAACTTTCAGGTTCCAGTTTGCTTCAGCGTTATTAGGTGCAGAAACAAGTTTTAAATCAAATTTTAAGCTACCAATGCCTTCAAGGGGAGATGCATCAAATGGAGAGGCTTCACCTTCTGGGTCAGTAAGAAACGCATCTCGACTGATAAAACCGACTACCGTAGGTTCTGCGCCAAAGGTAAATTCATAAACTTGACCTAGCTCAGTATCTTCAACAAGTTGAGGGGTAGAGCCACCACAGCAATCCCAAGCTGCCCAGTTAGGGTTAGGTGTGCCACCAAAAATTGTTAAGTCTTGTGGAATGCCGGTAGAAGGCGGTGACGGGATGGGAGCTGCGCCTTCAACCAATGCATCATCTACACTGTCGTAACCAGGGCGCACAGTCTCACAACCTTTACCAGTTTCAGGGTCTGAGGCACACTCATAAACGCGCACGTAGTCAATTTCGAACGTTTGACCGTCTACGAATGCATCTGCATCTATGCCCGTTTCGTTAACTGCTTCAGGCCAGCTTCCGCCCACAGCGAAGTTAAGGATCATGAAAAACTCTTGATCGTAAGGGGCGTTATTCCATTGGGTTTCAAGTTCACCGGTAATTTGGTCAAAGTACTCGGTGTACCAACCGCGGTGGGAAAGACCTGTTGCATCACCATTTGCGTTATAGCGCACCTCAGAGCGACGCTGGGTGGCATATAAATAGCCGTCCATGTACCAGCGAATTTCACCTTCCTGCCACTCTATAGCGTAGGTATGGAAGTCATCAGCTGGGTTCGCGCCATCAGGAAGAGAATACGCTTGACCAGAGCTATCATTGTTCGGCCATTCTTGACCATAGTGAAGGGTGCCGTAAATATGGTTTTCAGGGTTACCGTCTGCGTCTGCTGCTTTCAGGTTTACCGCTTCCATAATGTCGATTTCACCAGAGCGCGGCCAGCCGCCATATACTGAATCAGTAGGCATCATCCAGAATGCAGGCCAGCTACCTTGACCTTCTGGTAGCTTAGCGCGCATTTCAAAACGGCCGTATTTGAAATCGGCTTTATACTGAGTAATTAATCGGGCTGACGTATACGGTTTTGGGGCACCTTCTTCGGCAGGAAGCGCGACAATTTTCAGGCTACCGTCAGACACAAATGAATTGTCTTCGCTGTCTGTGTAACACTGGGCTTCATTGTTACCGCCACCGTCACAGTTTACTTCATGGGTCCAGTTATCATCGTTAATACTGGTTCCATCGAACTCGTCGCTCCAAACAAGCTCCCAGTCGGTAACGGGAACCGTTGCGTCAACAACGTCGATATCTGTAGAGGTTGTTGCTCCACCTCCACAGCCAAATAGGGTTGTGACTGAGATCGCGGCTGCTATCCGCGAGAGTTGAGATGCTTTTTTCGTCATTGTTTTCAGCCCTGATCAAAAGAAATTGGGTTTTTATGTTGTGGCAAATGCCACGTAAAAAGCTTGTGTAAGCGCTTACAAAATGGGTCAAATAAAAATGGCTGTTTGAAAGCGCTTACATTACATTAAGCCACTGACACGTAAAGATCAATACTGTTCTCAAAAAATTAACATTTAGTAGAATGAGTATATATCGTCAAAAATATAAAAATAATAATATTATCAGCGGCTTGGTTGGTATTGGTCGTTTTATTTAAAAAGATTACTTTAACGATTCACTCTGCATTTACAAATGAAAAGGCGCGGTTGTTAATAAGGTGTTTGGAGTATTTCACTCGCAACAAATAGTGCTTCACGATAAGCTTTCTCTATAGCTCAAAAAGAGTATAGCCCATGCATAATCATCATCATGTCGACACTACTTCCTCTAAGGAAGACTCCACTCGTATCGGATGGGCATTTTGGCTGAACTTTACCTTTACTATTATTGAGTTTATCGGCGGTTGGCTCACTAACAGTGTGGCTATAATGGCAGACGCTGTTCATGACCTAGGCGATTCCCTCTCAATTGGATTAGCCTGGTACTTGAGTAAACTAGGTCACAAAGCCTCCACCGAAAAGTATACCTATGGCTTTAAAAGGCTAAGTTTAATGGGAGCCATGATTAACGGTCTCATTTTAGTACTTGGTTCAATTTGGGTAATGTCCGAGGCAATTCCTCGTCTATACAGCCCAGAGATGCCTGTAACGGAAGGCATGATAGGGCTCGCGATATTGGGTATTCTGGTAAATGGTTTCGCGGCCTATAAGCTTCATGGTGGCCATTCAATGAATGAGAAAGTGCTTAACTGGCATTTAATTGAAGATGCGCTGGGTTGGGTGGCAGTGTTAGTCGTTGCCATTGTTCTTCATTTTGTAGATTGGCCAATTCTCGACCCAATATTATCGATTGGTTTTACCCTCTTTATTTTAATAAACGTAGTGAGATACCTTGTGCAGACTATGTCTTTATTCTTACAAGGTGTGCCTGATGAATCTACGCGAAAGGCTATTAGCCAAGCGTTGCTGTCTATGGAGCATGTTGAAGAAGTTCACCATTTGCACTTTTGGTCTTTAGATGGTGAACAACATGTACTCACCGCTCATGTCGTCATTAATTGTGCTATCGACAATGATAAATTGCGCCAATTAAAAACACTGGTGCGTGAACGTCTTGCGCCATTTGCACTTGCACATACAACCGTAGAGTTTGAACTACCGGGGGAGCCATGCCGTGATGAGAATGATCATTTGCATGCCCATTCTCATCATCATGAACACGACGAGATAAATTAAGACGCAATAGAGGCAGGGACAGGAAGCCGTTAGTTAATCGTATTTCTAATTGCCTAAGCGCTTGAGTTATTGCTCTCAAAAAAAGAGGGGCGTATACACGCCCCTTTAAACACACACGCTTTGAAGGTTTAGAATTGTGCCTTGAAGGCTACGCCATAGTAACGGTCTGCGTCGCGAGGGATTTGATAACGGAAGTTATCGCCGCTATACGTTGTTGCATAGCTTTCATCGAGTAAGTTTTTAGCAATCAAAGATACGCGGAATGCATCGTCTTTGAATGAGAAACTTACGCTTGCGTTAAGCATGCTGTAGTCAGGTAATAATGAGTGAGAATTGAATACACCATTGTTGTCTGGCAAGTCAGAGTACTGCTCGTCGGTGTGGATATACGATGCGTTATAGTAAACATCGAATCCGTGCTCTGTTTCCATAAAGTATTCAGCGGTTAGCGAGTATTTCATGTCAGGTGAGAAAGGAACATCAAGCCCTGAACGGTCGGTACATGTCGCTTCTTCAGGACAGTTAAACTCATCGATTTCTGCTTTCGTGTATGCAGCACCACCGATTAACGTAAGGTTGTCGGTTGCGTTCCACATCATATCAAGCTCGATACCTTGCGTGGTAACATCCCCGGCATTGGTCAGACGGGTAATACACGCACCGTCCGAACAATCGAAGTTATTCGCTTGGAAACCTTCAATGTCGGTGCTAAACAAAGCAACGTTTAACAAAAGGTCGCGGCTTGCGTACTTATAGCCTATCTCGAAAGCGTCAGATTCTTCAGCGCCGATAGGACGACCGTCGTTGTCTGGATTAAAGTTATAGTAAACATTAAAACCCGGGCCTTTGTAGCCTTGAGAGTAGGTGGCATATACCATCTGATTTTTGTCAAGATCGTACTGTAGGCCTACACGACCAGACAGATTGGTTTCATCTACCACCCCTTCAGCATCCGTGTTTTCGGTAGCAGGGCGTACACCAACACCACGACGTCCATATTCATCGTTGCTAATGCGACGATGCTTATACGACACTTCATCGTCGGTATAGCGAAGGCCGAAGATAAGGCGCATATCATCGCTTAAATCGTAAGTACCATCGCCATATACCGCCCAGTTATTAAACTCGGTGCTCATAAATGCAGTGGCGGAGACGATATCGTTTGCATTACACGACACCCCCAGTGAGTCTGCATAGGCGTCTAGGTCTGATAGTGCGCTAGTCAAATCGTCACCTGACAAATTATTTTGCGCGTAAAAAGTCAGCGCGTCATCAAGTTGCTCTGCATTGTTCTGGCAGCTAGCATCACGTGTAAAGTTACGTTCAGAATCCATGTTCCAGTAGAACATACCCGCAAGGAAGTTAAATGGGCCTGCTAGGTTAGAAGCAACACGGAACTCTTGAGAAAACTGACTCCACTCCTGATCACCCACATCGTGTAGTTGGAAAGGTACGCCGAAAACTGGCTGGTCGCTGTCGCCAGCAATTGAGGTAAAGTCACCTTCGCGGAATTCAGTGTTTTCCCATGAGCGCTGGGCTGTGATTGAAGTGAAAGTATAGTCGCCAACAGTTTTATCAACTTGCACAGAGAAAGCTGAGTGGTCGTCGATGGTGCGAGACTCAAAATCGTGGTCGATTTGACGCTGTTCTAAATCAATGCCGTCAGCAATAGTTGCACTGCTAGGTGCTGCTTCTGAGTCTGGATTACGACCGCTTGATACGCCTTCTAAATCGGCACAACAGTCGTCATCAGCACTGTAAAACTCGCTAATAAATTTAACTTTTAAATCGTTAGTTGGCTCGTAAAGCACAACGGCGCGCGCACCTTCACGGTCATAGCCATTTACCGTTTCGTTGTTGTAAACGTTGTCTATATAACCGTCGAATTTACCTTGAAACACGGTCAAACTAGCTGAAAGGTCGTCTGTTATACCACCGCTCACCGTGCCTTTTAAACGATATTCATTGTCTTGATAAAATTCAGTAGAAAGGCTCCCGGTTAAGTCCTGTGACGGATCTTTTGTGGTGATGTTTACCACACCGGCTGATGCATTTTTACCAAAAAGTGTACCTTGTGGGCCGCGCAGAACTTCTATACGGTCAACGTCATATAGATCGGCAAAAGCCTGTCCGGAGCGGCCTAATACAACGCCATCTACCACAGTCGCCACACTTGGCTCGGCAGCGATACTAAATGAAATTGTGCCAATACCTCGAACCGTTAATGCAGAGTTACGGGTTGTGGTACCTTTACGAAAACTTACCGATGGGACGAGAGCTTGAAGATTCTCAACATTATTTGCGAAAGCCGACTCTATCTGGTCACCGCGTAATACTGATACTGCTACAGGAACATCGCTAATACTTTGTACACGTTTCTGTGAGGTTACGACAATCTGCTCGAATGACTTATCGTCTTTTGCAGCTTCGGTTTGTTCAGTCTCTGCATCTTGCGCGTAGGCATTTGCGTTAAGCAGCAATCCAGATGTCATAGCAAGGGTTACCGCCTTACTAATGATCGATCTTTTTGTATTCATGTTGTTCTCCAGGGTATTTCGCTTATCTCGCTCTAACTAACAATGGCCAACATTTTTCGTATATATCAACCGTTGTACGTAGACGGTGTTTGGTTTTTTTATTTTTTTAGCTACGCAAGGTGCATCATTTAAAATGCCGCACTATGCGATTTATCATTACCGGTCTTTATAAAAGATATCTTTCGTCTGATGTCTTATATAAGAGTGATTAAGTTAAACAATTGTTAAGTCGTTTGCAAACGTTATGTTAATTTTTTTGGTTTTTTTCTATACAGAAGCGAAGCGTTTAGTTTAAGCCGGCTGGGAAGCAAGGCGCTTTAGGCCTTGCTCGTATTTTACTCGCCACCATTTAAGGCTTATGCCAATGGCAGCGAAACAGGTTACCCACAAGCCAACTAGAGCCGGTATAAAGATGTTACTGATCCCGCCTACAAAGCCCACTGGGGAGAACATCAAATACAAGGTAGCAATAAGACCAACCAGCACAATGGCGCAGGGGATAGCGTAGCGCCATGGGGTCATATTAACTTCGGCCTTCGGTTTAAAGTGCCATGGTGTAGCCATTGGATATAGCTTACCTATGGTTAACATAATGGTCAGTTCTATAGCGAATAGAATGGCATAAATATGAATGAAATTGATATCCACTTCCCATACGAACTTTAGCAGCCCGTAAGCGATCACGTGGAAAATAATAGCTACTTTAGCGGCTAAGGCTGGCACTCTCTTAGTAAACAAGCCCACAAGCACAATGGTGATGACAGGGATGTTGTAGAACCCAGTGAATATGCGAATAATTTGCCATAAGCCTTCAGGTGCAAACATAAGCAGTGGCGCAGTGATAAAAGACAAAACAGCGATAACAATACTGGTGATCTTCGCAACGCGGATTAGCTTTTCGTCACTCACTTTATCTTTTTTGAAGGGCTTATAAACGTCTAAGCAAAATAGTGTGGCAGCACTGTTAAGCAGTGAATTGAAAGAGCTAAACACCGCACCAAGTAATACAGCTAAGAAAAAACCTGATAAATACTGTGGCAGTACGTCTTTAACCAAATGAGGGTAGGCGAGGTCGATAGTTTGAAGGTTTTCATCTTGGTATAAATGATAAGCAATAACGCCAGGTAGCATCATCATAAAGGGCACAAGCACTTTAAAGTAGCCTGAGAACAGCACGCCTTTTTGACCTTCAACCAGGTTTTTGGCCCCAAGGGTTCTTTGAATAACGTATTGGTTTGTACCCCAATAAAACAGGTTAGCTAATATCATACCTGTAAAAATAGTACCGAAGGGGACAGGATCGTTAGCGCCGCCTATGGCATTGAGCTTTTCTGTTTCCGTTGTCGCAATAGTCGAAAGTCCGTCGCTAAAGCTTCCGTCGCCTAAAGCAATTAAACCAAGTATAGGGACTAGCAAACCCACAATTAATAGGCCTACACCGTTAATAGTATCTGATACCGCTACTGCCTTTAAGCCACCAAAAATGGCATAGAGAGCGCCAATCGTACCGACTATGACGATGGTAAGTACCAGACCCACCTCATAGCTTACGTTAAAAAGACCCGGTACATCGAACAGTCGCAAAACTGCAATGGAGCCTGAATAAAGTACCGATGGAATAGTTACTAACGAGTAACCCACCATAAACAGTACTACCGTCATTCTACGCACGCTGTCGTCGAAGCGGTCTCGCAAAAACTCAGGTAGGGTTGAGAACGCACCCGCTAAATAACGTGGCAAGAAAATAAGCGCCATAATTATGGTAGAGATACCTGCGGTTACTTCCCACGCCATCGCGCTAAGGTTATAGCCGAAGGCAGAGCCGTTTAAGCCAATAAGCTGCTCAGCGGAGAGGTTGGTAAGGATCATGGACCCGGCTATAAAGGTGCCGGTCAGCCCTCTTCCTGCGAGGAAGTAACCATCTTGTGTGTTAACTTCCCCTTTGGTTTTCATGTAAGAGATAGCGGCAACGATCGCCATAAATGCCATACATGACAGTAGAGTAAGGGTAATATCCATGAACAACTCCTAAGCGCTATGCTGGCCAGTGCGAGATATTCGACATATCCATATCGGTATGCTGAACGTCTGGTCCCATTACTATGCGACTGCCTTTTTGGATGAACACCGTCACTTCATTTAGCGCAAGTATTTCTTCCCTGTATTGCTCACCCTGCACGACTTCATCGGTACCAAAGCGCACCCACTCGCCCTTAGGTAAGTAGTATTTAATTTTGCCGCCAGGCACGACACAAGGCACAACCAGCAATTCATCACCACACATAAACTGTTGCTCAAAAGCGTGAGAAAGCGGCTGGTCAGGAAAGGCTAACGCCATAGCTCGCTGAACCGGCAGGCCTGTAAGAGATGCTTTTTCTGCGGTTTCTTTTAGATAAGGTATAAGCTTGTAGCGCAGCTTTAATGCGTCAAACACGGCATCTGATGCTTCATCACCATATGACCAGGGTTCACGAGGGCCAATACCATGCAATCGCATGTGGGCGCTAAATACTGATGCTTGCGCCCATCGTACATAGAGCTCTGCATCTCGGGTATCTTTGTAAAAACCACCGATATCTGTGGCGAAAAAAGGTCCGCCTGACATACCCCAAGACAAACTGCCACGAATACTTGCCGCTAGGCCGTGCCAATCGGCTTGCGGGTCGCCGCCCCACTGTGATGGATAGCGCTGGCTTCCCGTCCAAGCAGAACGGCTAAATAAGAATGGGCCAGTTTTGCAGTAAGCCGCAGCTGCCTCATAAACACAGCGGTTATAAAGCATACTGTAAACATTGTGCAGGCGGTTGCCTGAATCACCACTGTAAGACAGCATATTGTCGTCTTCTAGCTGTTCACCAAAGTCGGCCTTGATCATGTCTACACCAAGGTCAAATAAAGGTTTGTGCGAGGTTTTCCAAAACTCATAAGCGTCTGGATTGGTAAAGTCTAAGATACCTGAGTCTGGCAGTGGCGTAAGCACTTCCCCAAATGGGCTCAAATCCCATTCATAGCGGTACGCTTCGCCAGTGCGCTTATCCTTTATCAGCCAACCTTTTTCTGCAGCTTTTTTATAAAGAGGGTTTTTCACTGAGATCATGGGGTATTCCCATACACAGATCTTAAAACCTAACGCTTTGAGCTCATCAATAACCGGCTGTGGATCTTCGTAGCGCTTCGGGTCCCACTCAAAAGCAAAGCGAGTATCCGTGTCTTGCCATGCACGACCGTCAAGGGTAATTACATCACAGGGCATATTCTTTTCGCGTACTTCACGGGCAACCGCGAGCAGCTCATCCGCATCTTTGTAATACGCTTTAGAAAGAATCACGCCTAAACTCCAGGTCGGAGGCGTAGGGGCAAAACCGGTTAATTCACTGTAGGTTTTAATGCTTTGGGCCGGTGAGTCTTGGTGGAACAAAAACAGGTCGAGTAGACTATCTTCTACTAAACATACATACGCTCGCTGTGACCAAAGTGCATATCCTACGCCATGGGTGACAGGTGCAGGTGTATGTACAAAAAGGTTCCAGCCTTCAGGGCTCCAGGCGTACGGGGTATTCTTGTACGACTTCTCCGCGTTTACGCCAAGGGCGTCGTGATTGTATGAACGAATTAGTTGACCGCGCTTATCAAGCTTGCCCCATTTCTCGCCAAGACCGTAAACCGCCTCATCATAACCAAGCTCTAGGCTCACTAACCATCCGCTGTCTGTTTTAGCAAAGGGCGGTAAACGATGCTGGCGCACGAAGTGGCCGTCGGTCGCGCTTTGTTGAACCAACACATCATCTTTATACAGCTTAAAATGTAGAGGAGAAGCAAAAATTTCTAAACGATAATTGCCAGCGACAAGTGTACTGTGCGACTTGTCACCTGAATACACTAACGTTTGCTTATCGGGCGACTGTCTAAGCATAGCAAAGTCGTCAGTGGCGTTAACGTCACTTTGAATGCGTAAGCCAAACTGGCTGATACTTAAGCTCAACTCACCGTATTGCGTAGGGACGATAAGTGTTTTATCGTCAGACAAAAAGGGCTGCTCAGTGATGTCGGCAGCTTCAATATCGTTCCAATCTGGTTCAGTTACACAAAAAGCGTTACTCATTTCTACATTACCCTTGATGTCTTATATAAGACATAAGTTAATGAAATGTAACTTGGGTGTCAATCTGCAATTAGCAAATTATAAAGATTTAGATCGGGATGTGGTCATCTCTGATTTGCTATTGTAGTGATACAAGCTTTTTCTCCGTTATCGAAATACGAGCGAAGAAGGCTTAAAAACTTATGCTTTTCACAATTAGGGTAACGCCACTTAACGCAAGCATAGTTAACGCTAATAACCTCACTGAAGATGCTGAAACTCGTGCTGCCAGTACGCGGCCGATTTTTGTAAATATAAGAATTACTGGTACTGCGAGTAGTGCAGAAATCATAACGTCTATTGAAGGGAGTGTACCAAAAGGTACTATAGCAAGACGTATTAATGCGGTTACGCTAAATACGGCCAACAAAGTAAAGCGTATTTCATTGATTGGCCAGGCTTGTCTGTAACACTGAAATACCACAGGCGGACCGAACGTAGAGAAAAGCCCGCCTAACATTCCGCCAAGACCGCCCGCAACAGTAAAACCAAAGGCACTACCAGACGGCTGCCCACGTTTTCTTTTAACCAGTAAAAGCCCGCAGCAGCTTAAAATAGCGAAGCCCAGCAATAGGTTTAACCATGTTGCCATGCCTATTGATAAGTATTCTAGCAGCGCGTAGCCAACTGCCATAAAAGGGATTCCGCTAATAAGTAAGATTTTAAATGCACGCGTGTTAATTTGATCACGATTTCTGGCAACCAGGCTTACCGAGTTAAAAAGGCTCAAAAAACTCACCATAAATGTGGTCGCCGTGAGGGGTAAAATACCAAACAAGGTGAAGCTAGACACCACCATTAACCCAAAGCCAAACCCGCTTAATGTTTGCAGGAGCGTCGCAAGACCTAAAAGGGCGAACATGGGGAGCAGTGTTTCCAAGAGCATGTATGTTATTCCTACGATGTATGTGATTTAAGTCAAAAATGCGCTATAACTCTTGTGTATGATATAAAAACAATAATTAAGCGTTTAGGTTAGGGTTCATGTCTTCATCTCAATTCGATCACAAACTCAGCGGTCCAAGTCTCGCTTTTCAGCCTCTGTATCAACAGGTAGCTGAATACATTAAGCAACTTATTGTGGAGCGTCGATGGCAACCCGGTGAGATGCTGCCTAGTGAGTTTAAACTTGCAGACGAGTTCAAAGTGAGTCAGGGAACCGTTCGCAAAGCTTTAACACTGCTTACCGACACTAAAATAGTAACCCGTAGGCAAGGGGTTGGCACATTCGTTTCTGAACATACCGCTCAAGATGCATTATTTCGCTTTTTCCCGTTACAAGCTGACGGAAAAGGCGCCGATTTACCTAAAGCAGAACTCATCAGTAAAGAACTGGTTGAGCCGAATGAAACGGTCCAATCAGCCCTTGCTTTAACGGCAAAAGACAAAACGATAAAGCTTAAACGCAGACGCATACTCGAAAACGAATTTTGTATGCTAGAAACGATATTTTTGCCCTTCAAAATGTTTCCCGACATTCACCAACGCGAAGATATTCCACATACTTTGTATCACTTTTATCAAACGGATTATAACCAAACCGTGTTTAAAACCCGTGACAGCATTAAAGCCGTTCTAGCGTCAAAAAGTGATGCGAAAAGCTTAGGTATTGAAAAGGGAGCGCCCTTACTTTTGGTCACTCGTGTCACAGAATCTATTGATGGCAAATTAATAGAGTATCGCGAGAGTAAATGCAGAACCGACCACTATCATTATCAAGTTGAACTTGACTAACTTGCTTCATTTCTAGTCGGCTCTAGGCCATTTCTATCGTCCACACTGCTGACCGCTTCCTAAAAAGCGGACATAGATAAACGTCCGCTCAACATACCCGCCCTCCGAAACCGGGGTACAAGCGTTATCCAATCCCAACATTAAAAGCAAAACTCGATCTTTTAATTTAGTTTGTTAACACTTTGTTGACATAAGAGTGCCTGTGTAATAACTTATGTCTTATACAAGACTAAAGTTTGAAGCTGAAGTTATACAAGAGCATACTGTTAAAGTAAAACTAATTAGCTTAATGCAACAAATTCTAAGGTGAATGAAGCAATGAATAAGATACCTGAGGTAGGTTTTGGCTTTTGGAAAGTAGATACTGCCATTTGTGCTGAAACAACATACCAAGCAATCAAAGCTGGCTATCGCCATTTAGACTGCGCAGCTGACTATGGCAACGAGAAAGAAGTGGGCGAAGGTATAAAGCGCGCTATTGATGAAGGTCTGTGTACCAGAGAAGAGTTGTGGGTAACCTCGAAACTTTGGAATACGTTTCACGCCCCAGAACACGTAGAGCTAGCGCTTGAAAAAACGCTATCTGATTTACAGCTAGACTACCTAGACTTGTATCTTATCCACTTCCCTATCGCGCAAAAGTTCGTGCCAATTGAAACACGGTATCCGCCAGAGTGGTTTTACGACCCTGATGCAGCTGAACCAAAGATGGAGCTTGCTCCTGTGCCGCTTCACAAAACATGGGAAGCCATGGAAGCGCTAGCAGATAGTGGTAGAGCAAAACAAATTGGTGTGTGTAACTACAACACGGGCCTGCTTAACGACCTAATGAGCTATGCGCGCATTAAGCCAGCTATGCTACAGATTGAATCTCATCCGTACCTTACCCAAGAACGTTTAATTCGTTTAGCAAAAGACTATGGCTTAAATGTTACCGCGTTCTCGCCTTTAGGTGCGCTTTCTTACCTAGAGCTTGAAATGGCTGACCAGACTGAATCAGTACTTCAGCAGGACGTAGTGAAAGCTGCTGCAAAAGCCCACGGTAAAACGCCAGCGCAAATTGTATTGCGTTGGGGCATTCAGCGCGGCAACGCGATTATTCCGAAAACGTCAAAAGTAGAACGTATGAAAGAGAACTTGGCGCTTTTCAATTTCTCACTAAGTGAAAGTGAAATGCAGGCTATTTCAGCATTAAACATGAATCGTCGATTTAACGATCCGGGTCACTTCTGCGAAGCTGCCTTCAATCGTTTCCATCCCATTTACGACTAGGAGTAAACTATGAAAAACGTCAATGACAGCTCTGCGGTAGCTTATGCAAGCGTACCTACTCAGCACAACTACAACGGCGGCGTGTTCCCTGAAATAGTCGTGAACAATGAAAGCTGTTCCACTGTAGAGGAAACGGTTGCTTTTGTTAAAGCGAATCAGTCAGAACTTGAAGCAAAACTTGCTAAATCTGGTGCGCTGCTGTTTAGAGGGTTTCCTCTAGATTCAGCAGAGACTTTTGACGTTTTTTCAGCAGGCTTCGGCTATCCTAACTTTACTTATCAAGAGTCGCTGTCTAACGCGGTGCGTATTAACTATACCGAGCGTGTATTTACCGCTAACGAAGCGCCTAAAGATGTAGAGATTTTTCTTCATCACGAAATGGCTCAAACACCTATTTCTCCAAGTAAACTTTTCTTCTTTTGTAAAACTGCAGCAGATGAGGGCGGTGCTACGCCGTTGTGTCGTTCAGACAAACTGTTTGAAGCATTGAAAGCGGAAAGCCCCGAACTGGCAAGGGACTTTAAAGAAAAAGGTCTGAAGTACACCACTACCATGCCTGCAGCAAATGATATCAATTCAGGTCAAGGGCGTAGCTGGAAAAGTACATTGAGTGTTGAAACCGTAGAAGAGGGTGAAGCTAAGCTTAAAGAACTAGGTTACAGCTGGGAGTGGATGAAAGACGGTAGCTTAAAAGCTATTACGCCTGTACTTCCAGCAGTCATTGAGTTAGCTGACGGTTCTGAAGTGTTCTACAACCAGCTTATTGCAGCTTACATGGGCTGGAAAGGCGTTCGCGAGAACCCATCTTCAGCAATTACGTTTGGTGACGGCAGCGCTATCCCGAAAGAAGGGCTAGAGCGTATTGCTGAGCTTTCTGAAGACTTCACGTTTGATTTAGAGTGGCAAGACGGGGACGTGGCAATTGTCGATAACTATCGTGCGATGCACGGCCGTCGTCCCTACTCTGGTGACCGCAAGCGTGTAGTGCTTGTGGCATTGGTTGCTTCAGAGCGTTAATACAATGAATGACATAGCAGTAAAATGTAAAAACATTTGGCCTGGACTGGGTATTGCCACCATCACGGGCATGGCGGCCTTGTTTTTAAGTGAGCACTACAATGCCCCTGCTATGTTATTCGCATTATTGTTAGGCATGGCGGTTTCGTTTTTATACCAAAACGATACGCCATGCGCTTGCGGTATCGATTTTACCGCAAGTACCTTGCTTCGCGCGGGTGTGGTTTTACTGGGCTTAAGAATAGCCCTAGGTGACCTGGCAGTGCTAGGTTGGCAAACAGCGCTCATGCTCGCTGGCGCCATTTTTACTACCATTGTTTTGGGCGTAGTCTTGGCAAAAGCGCTAGGACTTCAAAAACGCTTTGGTGCACTAACCGGCGGCTCCGTCGCTATTTGCGGTGCGTCTGCTGCGCTAGCCATCTCTACAATACTGCCAAAGGGCGAGAACCACGAGCGAGATACATTACTTACCGTTATTGGTGTAACGGCTATGTCTACTATCGCCATGGTGCTTTATCCCATAATCGCGGGGCAGTTAGGTATGTCAGATACCGAAGCTGGTATCTTTCTAGGCGGTACAATTCACGATGTAGCGCAGGTAGTAGGGGCTGGTTACTCGGTGTCAGAAAGCGCGGGTGATATGGCGACCCTTACCAAGTTGGTTCGCGTTGCCATGCTCATGCCCGTGGTACTGATTATGATGCTTGTGATAAAAAGATTCTATAAAGCCAGTACTCAAGCAGAGGGCGGTGAAGTACCTAAAATGCCGCTTTTCCTCATCGGTTTTATTGCACTAATGCTGCTCAATAGTTTTGTAACGTTACCTGAATTTTTGATTGAAGCAGGTACGCAGGTTTCTCGTTTCTTTTTAGTTGTTTCCATTACTGCAATCGGTATGAAATCAAACTTAGGCAAGCTTGCCGAAGTCGGCATGCTTCCCATAGTCATGGTAGTGGTTGAAACCCTGTGGATTGCACTGCTCATTCTTGGTTTTCTATACACCATGTAAAGGCATTTCATCATTTTACGGCAGCACGTTTTAAACATAAGTCGATTGTACTATTAAGGTGGTCTCAGTGAAAAAACACGGTCTTCACGAACTTTATGCCAAAGACCCTGTAAAAGCCGATGAGCAGGTCTTTCAAAGAACCAGTGATAAGCTAACCCGCCGAGGCTTTATCAAAGGTTTGAAATCACTGTCTTTGTTACTCGGTGCCGAAGTGGTGTACGGGCAATTTATGCCAGCGGGGCTCATTCCTGCAGCATTTGCGCAGGCCGACACGCCTTTTTCTATTAAAGGTAAAGACGGTTTAACCATACTCAATGACAGGCCATTAAACGCAGAAACGCCAGCACACCTATTGGATGACGCAGCCACACCTGCTTCGCGTTTTTTCGTGAGAAATAACGGTATTCCCCCGCAAGCACCAGATGCAAACAGCTGGACGCTTACTATTGAAGGGGAGTCTGCAGCACAGTCAAAAACCTTTACCCTTGAAGAACTAAAAGCTCAATTTAAGCATTACACCTATCAGCTAACGCTTGAGTGTGGCGGAAATGGGCGTGCCGAGTTCTCACCGGCCGCTACCGGTAACCAGTGGACAACGGGAGCGGTAGGCTGCCCACGCTGGACGGGTGTAAGGCTAAAAGATGTTTTAAAGGCCGTGGGTGTTAAAGATGATGCGGTTTACATTGGTTATTACGGTGTCGATCAGCACTTAAGCCGAACACCGGGCAAGGCGGCGATTTCGCGAGGCGTGCCCATCGAAAAAGCGATGGAAGATGAATCTTTAATCGCTTGGGCAATGAATGATGAGCCGCTTCCTTTGATGAATGGCTACCCACTGCGACTGGTATTTGGTGGCTGGCCTGCATCAACGTCAGGTAAGTGGCTTAAGAAAATTGTAATTCGAGACCGCGTACACGACGGTGCAAAAATGCTGGGTAAAGCCTATAGGATGCCGTGTAAACCTGTAGCGCCTGGCGCGAAAGTTGCCGACGAAGACATGTGTATTATTGAAGCTATGCCAGTTAAGTCGCTTATTACCTTTCCAAAGTCTGGCAGCGACCACTCTCTTAAAGAAAAGCTAACCGTTCGGGGACATGCATGGAGTGGTGAAGGCAAAATTGCCAAGGTGTTTACCTCTATTGATTTTGGCCAAACTTGGCAGCTTGCTCAGCTGAACGCACCGGCAAACAGACACGCATGGCAGCAGTTCAGCACGCAGATAAACTTCCCCCAGCAGGGCTATTACGAAGTATGGGCTAAAGCACAAGATGAGCATGGAAAATCACAGCCTATGGTGTTACCTGGATGGAATCCAAAAGGGTATTTAAACAATGCCTGTCATCGTATCGCTGTGCGTGTGGTGTAGGTATATGAGTACGAGATTTTATGTATGTTAAGCGGGGCAATTGATATGGCTAGCATAATGGTTCGATTTATTGCCCTAGTAGGAGTCCTTCATCTACCCGTTGCAGAGGCCGATATTGAGACGAATAATACGAAAAGCATGACAAATTCATCAAAAGAGCACGTGCAGCCTGCTGTGGATCCCCAGTCAGGCCTCGTAAAAGCAGAAGGATTTAACTTAGTGTTAGCCCATTGCAGTGCCTGTCACTCGACTTCTCTTATTACTCAGAATGCCATGAGCCGTGAAAGGTGGCTTGAGACTATCCGCTGGATGCAAAACACACAGAAGCTGTGGTCACTGGGTGAGGCAGAACCAACGATATTAGATTATCTATCAACCTGGTATGGCCCTAAAAAAAGCGCTCGTCGTGCGCCTCTACCACCTCATTTACTGCCTGCAAACTAAAAGCAGAGATAATAGTTTAATTTATCCCCTCAGTTTTATAATTTTCTGCCGATAATCAAACAATAACGCTACTTCAGACTAATGGCTAAGACGATATAACCTCTGTTAGTCTGAACAAAATAACTCTATAAAAATTATTGGTAACTAAACATGTTTGTATCACGCAGCAAATTCGAAGAAAAAGAAGCGCAAGTTCAACTATTAGAAAAACGACTTCAAGAAACGTTAGACAGGGTGTCTTTGCTTGAAGCCGAAAATGCAGAGCTGACTACCGCTTTAGAGATTGCCAAGCACGAAGATGTTTCATCTGCCAATGCCACAGTGGTTAAATGTTTAGTAGATTCACTGTCACAGGTTGAGGGCGTTCGCGAAACGGTTTTACATTCTTACGAACGCATTAATGCCGAGAGTCAGTCTATTGTTGATATAAATGATTTATTTAGTGAATCGGCCTCTACATTGAGCAAGATTGTATCTGACATGAGCGGCCTGAATGTTCAGATGGGAAGTATGAGCGAGCGTATTTCTGGTCTGTCTACTACAGCTGACAATATCAATAAGTTTGTAACCACTATCACCAGCATTTCTGATCAGACTAATTTACTTGCCTTAAATGCAGCGATTGAAGCGGCCCGTGCAGGTGATGCTGGACGAGGCTTTAGTGTTGTAGCTGACGAGGTAAGAGCACTGGCAACTGAGACAAATAAGTCTGCTACAGAAGTATCAGAGCTTGTAAACGGTATTATCCAATCAACATCGAAAGCGGTGTCAGGTGTTAATGAACTGCGTGGTAACAATGAAGAGTTAGAAACAGGCATTAACCAGCTTAATAGCAGTTACGAGACTATGGTTCAACATTGCGACAGCATGAAGACCACCATTAGCGAAGGCGCAATGGCTACATTCATTCAAACTGTAAAATTAGATCACGTGGTGTGGAAAGCAGGGGTTTATGAGGTGCTCTGTGGCTTCAGTAACAAATCAGCAGCTGACTTTAGCGATCACGTTAGTTGTCGTTTAGGACAATGGTATAATGAAAATTCAACTAATCCTATAGGTCAGACGACAGCCTTTAGAGAGATTGAAGCGCCGCATGCAAAAGTGCATAGTAGTGGTGTTGCAGCAATAAAAGCTAAACAAGCGGGTAATATTGCAGAAGCAGATGCGAAACTGATAGATATGGAACAGGCGAGCGAGCGTGTAATGATGCTTCTTGATCGCTTGGCCGGTTAAAACTATCAAGCGCTGAAGCACACAGAATAAAGCGTGCTCTTATAATTGACGGGCACGCACAATGGAGGGCTTTAAGGTGAGTGAAACATCGTATTCCACCGAAAACGAACGTATTCGTGCGCTTGAGGCCCGTGTTAATTCGCTAGAGCGACAGCTTAAACGCCAAAAAGTTGCACGCAAAAACGCTGAATCTTTCCTAGAAACCTACTCCCAAGACGCCTATCTTGCCAATCAAGCATTACGCAAAGCACTCAAAGACTCTAAACAAAGAGAGCGCGAGCTTCTTTACCTTAATCGAACAGCATCCCAACTTACACAAGCGACATCCGGGGAAAGTTACATATTTTCGGCCCTTGAATCTGCCGTAGAATTTAGCGGTGCGTTTTGCGGCAAAGCTTTTACCGTAAAAGATGGTGAACTCATCATTGGTAACGATGACAGCGTGCTGGTTCAGGGGCAGGGCTGGATTACGTCCCCCGCGTTAGCGCAATTTATCAAGCAGGAAACGCCACTAGATTTACGAGAAAGCTATTCCCATTGGTGTGTTAGTGCAGTAATACAGCCGGAAAAAGATACAGAGTCTCGCTTACTTCACTTTATGCATGAAATGTCGCGGGGGGAATATACGTGGCTAGTATTATTGACCAAAGACGATAATTTGGAAGAAGAAACTCTTTACGTATTAGATACCACGAAGCATTACCTCAATATCACGTCTCGATACCAAAATAAGAAAAG
Source organism: Alteromonas sp. AWM4_230 (assembly GCF_056158305.1). Taxonomy (NCBI): domain Bacteria; kingdom Pseudomonadati; phylum Pseudomonadota; class Gammaproteobacteria; order Alteromonadales; family Alteromonadaceae; genus Alteromonas; species Alteromonas sp. AWM4_230. The sequence goes on from NZ_JBSWTB010000001.1 coordinate 744,890, forward strand.
TGAACTAAATACTAGGCAACGAGAACTGAGTAACGTGAAAAAGGACCGGGATTTCCTTGAAGAAAGATTAGTCAGTGCTGATAAAATGGCTATGCTAGGTCAGCTAGCCGCAGGTATCGCTCATGAAATTAATAACCCTATTGGTTATGTGCGAAGTAATACTGTCGTTGCAAAAGATATTTTTAACGACTATCAGCGTGCGCTTGAGGAAATAGGTAGTCTTTGTAAAAAAGCAGGTGGTGAAGTTGCCGCGCATTTTATGGCGCTTGAAAAGCGTTTTTCCCTTAAAGACAGTGCGACCGAAATTGCGGAAATGTTTGATGAGTCTCATGAAGGTATTGAGCGTATAATCGAAATTGTGAAAGCGTTAAGAAGCTTTTCTTATCCAGGCTCGGGCAAGCACTCTGAAATTAGCGCTATCGAAGCCATGAATACAGCGATTAAGCTCACCAATAATTTGCATCGTTATCGCAATACGGTGCGCTTTGAAGTACCAGAGGAAGATGCCTTCTTTAACGGTAACTCAGGGCAAATTCAGCAGGTGCTTGTAAACTTCTTAACCAATGCGATATATGCCACGCCGGTAGGGAAAGGCATAACACTAAAAATACAGAAGGAGGCTGGCAGTGTCTGTCTTATCGTTGAAGATGAAGGTATGGGCATGTCAAAAGAAACGCTTAGTAAAGTGTTCACTCCGTTTTTTACTACCAAACCGCCAGGTGAGGGCACAGGGCTGGGTATGTCAATTTCCATGACCATTGTCGAGGAGCATAATGGCAGGATAGATATTGTCAGTGTTGAAGGCAGAGGCACAAAAGTGTCAGTCGTACTGCCATTGGTCTAAAGTATAGAGTGCTTTCCTAGCTATCTGATAAAACATAAAATTTCTCTAATTTTTTGCTTAAGCTAGACAGCGGCTGTTTATGTTCTAGTCTTATGAGAAAGCAAAGATTCTCTGCTTTAAGGACGAACGCTTTGCAAAATGGAGAAAGTATTCAATGAGAAATAACCAGCCTGTTACCCAAAAAGAGTATAAATTTCCCCCTCACCACCGCCTTATTTCGTCAACCGACAAACGTGGTGTTATTCAGCATTGTAACAATGAGTTTGTGGAAGCGAGTGGTTTTACCCGCGAAGAGTTAATAGGCAAAAACCATAATTTAATTCGTCACCCCGATATGCCAGCCCCCGTGTTTAAGGAAATGTGGCGTACTTTAGAGTCTGGACAAAGCTGGCTGGGATTAGTAAAAAACAGAAGGAAGAATGGCGATCACTACTGGGTTTCGGCATTCGTGACGCCCGTTTATGAAGGTAAAACAATTGTGGGGTACGAATCTGTTCGAGTTCCTGCGTTAAATGATGAAATTGCCAGAGCTACAAAGGTTTATGAAAGAATAAGAGCAGGTAAATCGCCGGTATCGCCAGCGGTTCGTATTATACAAATGCTTTCGCATTTAGCACCATCATTAATATTCAGTGCGCTAATGGTTTTGATCTTGGCGTTTACACACGGCGCTGTTGCTGCTGGCATAGCGCTACTTGGCGCTATTATTTTGATGTTGGCTCAACAAACTAACGCCAAAAAAGATTGGCACGGATTACTTGCGCTTAGCCCTGAAAGCTACGCAAATGAAACGGTGTCACAAACCTACTTTTCTGATCCGCCTCATATAAGCCAAGCTAAACTCGCGCTAGGCTGTGAACTTGCAAGAAATCGCACAGCGTTGACTCGAATACAAGATGCGTCAGCGGGTCTTGATAATATAGCTAATGCAACCCATCACCAGGCTGAAAGTACTAGTGCTGCGGTCGTGCAGCAAAACCAAGCTACTCAGCAAATAGCGTCTGCCGTGACGCAAATGAGTCAGGCTATACAAGAAGTGGCTGAGCGGGTTGAAGGAAATGCGAAAAGCGCAAAAACAGCCGCAGCTAATGTAGAAACAGGTAACCAAAAAGCTGAACAAGCCATGCAGGCAATTGTTGCGTTGCGCGAGGCGGTTGAATCAATTTCAACAACAGTAACCGAGTTAGCTCAGTCAACCAGCGATATAGGTGAAGCGGCCAATATTATATCCACCATTGCCGAGCAAACTAACCTGCTAGCGCTTAACGCTGCCATTGAGGCGGCAAGAGCCGGTGAACAGGGAAGGGGTTTTGCGGTTGTTGCCGATGAAGTACGTACATTGGCTTCAAAAACGCGCGAATCAACCGACAAAATCCACAATATCATTAGTGAATTGGCTGAGCGTTCTGATCGCGCCGTGCGGGTATCTACAGAAGGGCTAGCTTCAGCAGAGCACGGCAGCATAATCGTGGAAGAAACGCGGGGGGCATTATTTGAAATAAATAACGCGGTGAAAGGCATTGCTGATGCTACCGTAGAGATGTCTTCTGCTGTAGAAGAGCAAAGCACAGTAGCGGAACATATTAACCAACAGTTAGTAGAAGTGGCTGATGGCGCGTCTGAAACTCAGCGTTCCTCAGAGGCATCGCTAGCAGCGAGCCAAGATTTGCGCGCTACGGTAAATCAAGTTCACGAGCTTATTTTGCGCTTTAGTACAGACAAGGGGTAGGAGAGTAGCCCTCTCCCCCCGTGTGGGTTGCGCCTAGTTCGTATTGAGGCCAGCATGTAAGCCGCGTTTATAGGCAGCAACGGCTGGGAACAGAGAAACTAAGTAGGTGCACCCTAATATAAGCAAAATGATAATAACGCTGCTTTGCCCAAACAGTGGACTACTCAAAAACAATCCATAGGTACTGCTTAACCAGGGTTTTAGTACGCTCATAAGCCCAGCCACCAAGCCTAAGCTTAGTACGGCACTCAACATAGTAAGCAGCATAGCTTCAATTTGAATAAGTAGCAGTAGGGTGAAAGGCCCTGCTCCTATGGTACGTAAAACAGCGATTTCTTGATAACGCTCACGCATAGTTGCAAGTAGCATAGTCGCTAACCCAATTAGCGCGCAAATGACGATAAGACCGGAAAGACCAAGCAATAGCGACTCTACATTTCCCATAATTTGCCAAAGCTCAGCGAGCGCCATACCCGGTAGTATCGCCATAAGCGGCTCTTTTTTACTTTGGTTGATTTGATACTGCAGCTGTAGCGCTGTAACACGATGTTTTAGCCCAAGCATCACAACTGATACCGACTCTGGAGCAAAGGCTTCGCTGTTGTAAGTCTCATGCACACCGGTATGCTCGCCGTGCTCGTGCTCGTGCTCGTGCTCGTGCTCGTGCTCGTGCTCGTGCTCATGCTCGCTCACCTTGTCAGCAGATTTACGGCCTAACATTGAGGTGGGCGAATGCTTAGGTCCTGTGTGGGCCTCTTCAAGTCCCTGCAAGGTGACATACACAGCCTTATCCACCGGGGTGCCCGTTTTATCTAAAATGCCGGAAATAGTAAAAGGGTGATCGTCGTGATTATTGAATGAGACACTGCCTAAGCCGTGAGAAATAATAATCTCATCACCCACTTCATATCCCAATGATTCCGCTATATCAGCACCAACTACCGTAGATAGCGGTTGTGTAAATGTCGCTCCATCAGATAGCTTTAGTGACTGCATGTCACCGTATTTAAAGTGTTCAAAAAAGCTGTTGGTCGTACCTACCACTCTAAAGCCTCGGTGAGTATCACCTAAAGAAAGTGGAATGAGCCACGACACCTGTTTGTTAGATTTAAGTGATGCAACACTCTTATATTCAATGCCCTTGGTGGGTGTTCCTATATTAAACACCGACGACAATAGCAGGTTAAGCTGGCCGCTCGGTGCGCCGACAATAAGGTCAACACCTGACACGGTACGCGTAAAGCTGGTCTTCACTTGGCTGCGAATTATATCAACGCATAAAAGCAAACTAATGCTGATGGTAATGCTTAACAGCGTAAGTATTGCCGTTGTTTTCCTGCGCTTTAGACTTTCAATAGCAATAGTACTTAGCATTACACACGCTCCTGTGCTTGCTTAATGCCACCGAGTGAGGATATTGCGTGGTTTGAGCTTGGGCTCAATTCACTGATACTGCAATGACGGTCAAAATAGCTTTCCATTGCTTTATCATGGCTAACGAAAATCATTGTGCTCTTACCTGCAACCTCTTTTAACAGCGACATAAAGCTATCTCGCGCATCGCTATCTAACGCCGAAGTAGGTTCATCGACAATTAATAATTGTGGGTCATTGATAAGCGCTCGGGCTATAGCTACCCGCTGCTGCTGGCCAATACTCAAAGCATCTGCCTTCGCATGTAATACCTGTGAAGGTAGCTGTAGCTTGTCGAGTAAATGGAGAAGTTTATCTTCTCCCGCCGTTTTAGTTGTTTTACTACTTGCGAAGTACACCGCAGCGTTAATATTTTGCGCCACAGAAAGATACGGAATAAGGTTGAACTGCTGAAAGACAACGCCAATATTGCGTGCTCTAAACTTGTCTCGCTGACGGTTTGATAAAGAAGAGAAAGGCTGCGACAACAAAGTTATGTTGCCTTGGGTGGGTGTCAAAGTACCGCATAACAAATTAAGCAAAGTACTCTTTCCGCTACCCGAAGGGCCTGATAGAAAAACATGTTCACCTTGTGGCACCTGCCATGCTTTTACATCAATGATGGGCGGGCTTTCTTTACTGTACGAAAACTGTAAATTGTTTACTTCAATTGCTGGGTTGCACTCTTCTATTGATGCGTTGTGCTTTTCAGACACTGCGTTGCGCTGGGAATGAGTGCTATTGTTTTTATTGATGGTATTCACGCTAAGCCCGACCTGTATTTACGTCTTATATTCACATTAGCAAAGGCGGTACCTTGTTTCTTATTTGTTTTCCTACTTACTTTAGGTACCCAAAGCAAGTAAAGAACATAGCACCGCTTAAAAGTGATGTTATCAAATAACATCACTTTGCAAAGACATGTTATCAGAACTTACGCATTTAAAGCGGCAGTTGCTCTCACTTATTGTTCATCATAACGACATAGAGGGCGAGTTGAGCTACATTATCAGCCGTTGGCCTGCAGCTTTACTACTTCTGCGCTTTCATCTTCTAATACGCTTTCTGCTGTAGCGCCTTTAAATATTTTGCCGACTTTATCTTTGTTTTTCGCCAGCATGATTGTGAGTTCTTCAATCACGCTATCGTCTAGCTTAATGCCCTTCGCATGAATATAGTCGGCGAGGTTATCTGCTGCATCAAGCATCTTATCGTACTGATCCGCTTCTTTTTTGTCGGTAGTTACCAATTTTTCTACCCCTTTGTGCGTAACAACATACTGTGTGGTAATGGCCATGGTAGGTCCCCTATTTATTAAAGACACAAAAACTGTACAGTAAAGCACTGTATAAATAAACAGTTTATCGAAAATATTCTTGTCATTATCGGTAATATTGCCGCTGATTATACTTTAGTGTAGTTTGGCAGCTTCATGTACGCTTAGATTCAAAGTCCTCGAAAACCGTAAATTAGTAATTTATTTCGGCGTCCGAAACACCTGGAACAGTAGAAATGTAGCGTTCGTAAGCACGCGCTCGAAAAAAGGAACTCTAAAGTTATGGTAGTGAGAGAAGCTGTTCAACAAGATATTCAGGCTATCGACGCAATCGAAGCAGTCCCTCATATAATGCAAATATTGGCCAGTAGTTTAGATTTGCGTTTTATCTGTGTAGCGAGAGTCACCGAAGAAGCATGGACAATGTGTGCCGTGTTAGATAATGCAGAATTTGGTCTAACGCCTGGCGATCATTTAGAAATTGAAACCACTTTTTGTAGAACCGTAAGGGCGAGCAAACAACAGATAGTCATTAATCACGCCTCTGCTGATAGTAAATATTGTGATAATCCCATTCCTATTATGTATGGCTTTGAGAGTTATTTTTCTTACCCTATCTATGATGCAAACGGTGAGTTTTTTGGAACGCTTTGCGGTCTAGACCCAGAACCTAGGGAGTTACGTAGCGAGCTTGTTCACGGGCAAATTAGTGCATTTGCTAAGCTTATATCTAGTCAAATTTTATTAAAAGACCAAATGGAGCGTTCACAGGCTCAGCTAACCGATGCAAGAAATATTGCCCGCCTTCAAGAGCAGTATATTGCTATTTTAGGCCACGATATTCGAACTCCTTTATCGTCCATTCAAATTGGTATCAGCTTTCTTGACGACATAATAAAAGACAGTCAAATAGCCAGTACGGTTCAAGTACCTGTATTCAAAGCTGTATCGAGAATGAAGAATAGTGTGCAGAGGATGACGCGTTTAATTGAAGATGCTATGGACTTTACTCATAGCCGTATGGGCGAAGGGCTACCTGTGAAAATGGCCGAAGCAGCTAGTTTAGCGCAACAGTTGAATTATACGGCTGAAGAGCTAGCTACTGCTTATCCTAATTGCACTATCAGAACACATATCGATATTACCGAGCAGTTGGTCTGTGACGAAAAACGGGTGTGTCAGCTTTTATCTAATTTATTGAAAAACGCTCTGGTTCACGGCGACCAAGCGCATCCGGTATATGTGAAAGTCATCACCAACCGAAACGATTTCATTCTCAGCGTGCAAAATAGCGGCACACCAATACCTGATGAGTCTAAGGCGCGTCTTTTTCAGCCTTTCTGGCGTAAAGAAAGCAGTGCAAAAAACGACGGGCTAGGGTTGGGGTTATTTATCGCATCAGAAATTGCAAGGGCGCACCAAGGTTCGCTGAGCGTGACTTCTGATTTTAACGGCACAGAATTTACCCTTTGCTTTCCTTTAACCCGTGTTTCTTCTATTCCATTTGAAAGCGTTTCGCAATAACCGCGAAGCGCTATTGATACAAGCGCTGTCAATACGAGCTCTGTCAATAATAGTAAGCGCAAAAATAATTGCCAAAGTTGATTAATGCTTGTGCAACGATGTTTGTGTGCGTATAATGCGCGCCCTTACAGCCATCCCAATTCGTTCCTTGTCTCCATACAGTCGGCTGTACTGTCGAGGCTACAACCGTAAGGAGCTATAATGCGTCATTACGAAATCGTATTTATGGTTCACCCTGATCAGAGTGAACAAGTACCTGGTATGATCGAGCGTTATACCACAATCCTAAAGCAAGACGGTGGTCAGATTCATCGTTTAGAAGATTGGGGCCGTCGTCAACTGGCTTACCCAATTGAAAAGCTGCACAAAGCCCACTACGTACTAATCAATGCTGAAGCGTCTGCAGAAGCTGTTGATGAATTGGAAAATGCTTTCCGTTTCAACGACGTGATCCTACGTAACATGGTTATGCGCACTAAGACTGCTGTGACTGAGCCTTCTCCAATGATGAAAGAAGAGCCTCGTCGTGAGCGTCGTGACGATTCTGCTCCTCGCCAAGATCGCGCGGAAAAGAAAACTGAAACCACTGAAGACAACGCTTAAGGAGATCACCCATGGCTCGTTTTTTCAGACGTCGTAAGTTCTGCCGTTTCACTGCAGAAGGTGTGACTGAGATTGATTACAAAGATATCGCTACTCTTAAGAACTACATCACTGAGAGCGGTAAAATTGTCCCTAGCCGTATTACTGGTACAAGCGCAAAATATCAGCGTCAGCTGTCTTCTGCGATCAAGCGCGCACGTTTCCTTGCGTTGCTTCCGTACACTGATTCACATAAGTAATTTGGCGAATATAAGGGTTAGCTAAGATGAATATCATCCTACTAGATAAAATCGCCAACCTTGGCGGCCTGGGCGACCAAGTGACTGTTAAGTCTGGTTACGCTCGTAACTTCCTTTTCCCACAGGGTAAAGCGGTTCCTGCAACTAAAGACAACGTTGAAAAGTTCGAAGCACGTCGTGCTGAGCTTGAAGCGAAAATTGCTGAGCAACTAGCTGCTGCTAACGCACGCGCTGAAAAAGTTGCTGAGCTTGCTGAAGTTACAATCGCAGCTCCTGCTGGTGACGAAGGTAAACTATTTGGCTCTGTTGGTACTCGTGACATCGCTGATGCAATCACTGCAGCTGGCGTTGAAGTACAAAAAGCAGAAGTTAAACTACCTACTGGTACTCTTCGTGAGACTGGTGAGTATGACATCGACTTACAACTTCACTCTGACGTTATCACTTCAATCAAAGTGATCATCATTGCTGAAGCGTAATCGCTGACGTATTTGAAAAAGCCGCTCCTAGAGCGGCTTTTTTTTTGCTCTAAATTTTTGTCCGATACTTAAGAGCAATACCAATCCGCATAGATGATTGCCCACCCAGAGCGCTGGCAAGTTTCCTAGCAAAGCGTGGGAATGCAGGAATGGCCGTTGCTTTTTAAATTCCCAGAGTGAAGCTTGCCAGACCTTCCCGAAGGGCGAGTTTAAAATATCCCTACCCTCACTCCACGTTGCGACGCCTAATTAACGATGGGTGTAAGCAAATATGTCCAGCGCCGACAAATTGCGTATTTTTGAGGTCCACTCATCTGCGACAAATAACGGTTTTTAAACGGTGTTTAAACAAAATGTTAATAGTCGCTGAAATTCTTAACGTCATAGCTTTAAACTTTTTCTGTCATTACTGCGACCTATAGTAAATCAGACAATAAAAAGCATAAGTGCCATCTTATGGACATCACTAAGCAAGCAATACAAAACGCGACTGGGGTAGGTATCGGAATAACGCTACTGGTATTTTTAGGTCTATATAGCCTGTTTAATTTACCGGTACAGCTATTTCCTGACATCGAACGACCCAATATTAATATCCAGACCTCTTGGCGCGCTGCGTCGCCCCAAGAGATCGAGTCGGAAATTATTGAGCCTCAAGAGGAAGTGCTGCAGGGAATTCCAGGCCTTGAGTCGATGAATGCATGGGCAAACCAAGGCAACGCGTGGATAAACCTAGAGTTTGGTTTAGATACGGACATGCAGAAAACGCTCATTGAAGTGATTAGCCGCATGAACCGTGTGCCGCCACTCCCTCGCGATGCACTATCGCCGAATATTATGCTTGCTGGAAGTGGGGGAGATGCGCCCGCTTTGACCTACTTTTTTCTTCAGCGCCTACCGGGCAATCCAAACGAAATTAATACCTATGTCGCCTTTTTTACTGATGTCATTAAACCTCAGCTTGAATCTATCCCAGGTGTTGCAAGAGCGCGTATGGAAAGCGGGGTTGGCGGCGTCGAGGAGTTTCAAATTGTTTTCGACCCGTTTAAAGCGGCGCAGTTAGGCATTGACCTAACGGCAGTCGCTAACGAGTTGGGTCGTGCGAATGATATTTCAGGCGGCTTTGTCGATGTGGGTAGAAGACGCTATACCCTGCGTTTTGAAGGTCGTTACGAGCCTAAGCAAATGGGTGAAATGATCCTTGAATGGCGAGATGGTAGCCCAATTACTCTAAATGACATCGCCGAAATTAAAATCACCCGCGCTGACGGTGCAAACTACAGTGTGCAAAACGGCAATCCGGCTATCTCTATTCGCGTAGACAGACAAAACAACGCCAATGTTCTTGCTACCTTAGAAGCCGTAAAAGCAAAAGTAGCGCAAATAAACGAACAGGACTTGGCCCCTGAACAGTTAGTGATGGCGCAAAGCTTCGATGCCTCAGTATTTATCTATAGAGCGGTGCAGCTAGTTACCAGCAATTTGTTTATAGGCGTGCTGCTTGCTATTGCCGTACTTTGGCTCTTTATGCGCCAGCTGCGGGCAACGCTCATTGTGGCATTGGCCATTCCTATCTCACTACTTAGCACTTTTGTGGTGCTTCAGATTACTGGTCGCTCGCTCAATATCATTTCGTTAGCAGGACTCGCCTTTGCGGTAGGTATGGTGCTAGATGCCGCGATTGTCGTGCTGGAAAACATTGTAAGAACGCGCAAGAACACCGAAACCGTAGTCGACAATAACAACCCAAATTCACAAACGCACATGGAGGATTGTGCCCATCGGGGAACGAGGGAAGTTTTTGGTGCCCTCATGGCGTCAACAGCCACCACCGTTGCCATTTTTATTCCCGTCATGTTTTTGGAAGATGTTGAAGGGCAATTGTTTGCTGACCTCGCTCTTACCATTGCCATTGCAGTGTGTATGTCGTTAGTGGTTGCGGTAACGGTATTGCCTGTCGTTGCCGCTAGATACCTTAATGGCAACATGCCAGCTGATAGCTTACAGCGGGTATGGGCTAAGATAACCCGCGCTATTATGTCGCTATCAAGCACGCCGCTTCGCCGCCTTGTATTAGTCATAACGCTCATGGGCGTGCCTATTACAGGTAGTGTTTTGCTTATGCCTTCCATGGATTATTTGCCGCCCGTAAAACGCGATGCCGTTGACGCCTTCTTAAGTTTGCCTGCAGGTGCCAGTGAAAACTTTATTAGTGAAGAAGTGATGCCAATTATCGTTGAGCGACTGCAGCCCTATATGGACGGAGAAAAGCAGCCAGCGCTTAAGAACTACTACATTATTACGTGGCCAAATGGCGGAAATTTAGGCGTGCGCGCTAAAGATCAGTCTAAGGTCAAAGAGTTAGAAGCTATTGTTCGCGATGAAATTTTAAAGGATTTGCCGGATACACAAACCTTTTCGCAGCAAGGTAATTTGTTTGGTGGCTTTGGAAACGGTAGGTCAATCGACATTCATCTACAAGGCACCGATCAGGCCATGCTCGGCATCGCTGCGCAAGCAGGTTTAGACAAATTGAGAGAAGTTTTCCCCAACGCCAATGCGCGTTCGAACCCTCCATTAGAGCAAGCTGAACCAGAGCTACGCTTTTACCCGAATGACAGCCGAATGATGGAAGTCGGGTTAAATCGCGGCAATATGGGCAACTTGGTACGCGCCATGGGTGATGGGATGTATGTGGGGGAATACTTCGATGGTACTAAACGCATGAATATTATCTTCCGCTCAGCACCTTGGTATACACCAGAAGACTTGAACAGCACGCCGGTTATGACGCCATCAGGCGAGGTGGTGCAATTAGGTGACCTTGTAGGTATTGAAAGAGCGGTAGGACCAAGCCGTATTCAGCGTATAGATGGCCGCAGAACCCTTACGCTAAACGTTAATCCGCCAGAGGGCATGAGTTTAGAAGAAGCCATGAAAGTGATTACCTCTGAAGTTGAGCCTGCGATTATGGCTATGATGCCAACCGATGGCGCTATCAATTACGGCGGCAGCGCAGATAGCTTAAAAGGCGCTATTGCCTCTATGGCAGACAACTTTCTTTTTGCCATGGTGCTACTGCTACTTTTGATGGCGGGTTTGTTTAAGTCGCTAAAAGACAGCGTGCTGGTAGTCCTTTCAATTCCGCTTGCTACGGTAGGTGGCGTCATGGCTATTCGTATTATGAATATATTTACCTTCCAGCCCATGGACCTGTTAACCATGATTGGCTTCATAATTTTGCTAGGGCTCGTGGTGAACAATGCCATTTTACTTGTGCATCAGACTCGCCTAGGAGAGCAAGAAGGGCTGACCCGTGATGATGCGGTAGAGCAAGCCATCAAACTTCGTTTACGGCCTATCTTTATGAGCACGCTGACCTCAATCTTTGGCATGCTGCCGCTGCTGTTACTACCTGGAGCAGGCAGCGTTATTTACCGAGGTCTTGCGGCTGTTATTGTGGGAGGAATGACGGTGAGTACCCTATTTACCTTGCTATTACTGCCCACCTTACTGCGTATGACGGCTTCAAAGTCATCTGTAAATATACTCAGACCCCTGGCCGAGCGCATAGAGAGATCTGGCGCTTCGCCGACTACCTCATCCACCGTAAAACAAAACAAATACAACGACCATGTGTAAGGAAAAGACAACCATGAAAGCAATGACTTCTACTCTCGCCCTTAGTTTGTTTGCCTTGCTTACAGGCAGTGTGTCGTTGAGCGTAAAAGCACAGGATAGCAATCAACCACCGCCGGTGCTGGTTCAAATAGATGAAGCAAGAGAGCAAGCGATTTCACAACTAACCTGGGTTCCTGGAACGGTACTAAGTGTTATCGATGCAAACCTCGCTTCTGAGATAGACGGTCGCATTACTTGGATGGCAGAGGTAGGTGACGTGGTTAAAGCCGGGGAGCCTTTAGTTAAAGTCGACGATACTCGCTTAAGCATTACCCGCAATCAAAATGCCTCGAATATTGCCAGATGGCAGTCGCAGGTTGAACTGTTTACCAAACGTCTTACAAGGTACAAAAATCTTCAGGCCAGTCAAAACACGTCCAGAGGTGAGTTAGAGGAAGTGGAAGCTGACTTAGAGAATGCTAAACAAGAATTAGCGCAAGCCAAATTGGACTTAGAATTTACCGAATATCAGATTGCACAAAGCAGTATTCGTGCTCCCTTTACAGCCTTAGTGGTTGAAAGGTTGCAGTCGCCTGGCGAATATACTGGGGTAGGGCAAACCCTGCTTCGCGTGGTAAACCCTGATAGCGTTGAAGTTCAGGTGCGCGCCCCCCTTAACGTATTACCCTATATTGCTAACGGCATGAGCGTAACCGTTCACAATAACGTGAACCAAGTACAAGAATCTATTCGTGCCATTGTACCGGTAGGCAACAGTGCATCGCGTATGATGGAGCTACGAATTGCTATCAACCCAGGCGATTTTCCAATAGGCAGTGCAGTGCGCGTGGCGTTGCCTAGCAGCGATACTCATGATGGTGTCACCATACCCCGCGATGCACTGGTACTAAGAAAGTCGGGCACCTTTATCTATCAGCTCAATGAAAATAACGAAGCTGAGCAAGTGAAGGTGACAACCGGGGTGGGCATGGGCGATAGAATTGAAGTGTTTGGTGATGTGAACCCGAAGCGTTCTGTTGTTGTGAGGGGGGCAGAGCGTTTACGTGCGGGCCAGAAAGTGCGCTACAGCGATGAGCGGAAGTCTTTGACGGCGAAAAATTGAGGAAGTGTAACAATTGTAAAAGTGCTATCCATTTAGGTAAAACTTAATGAGAATGTTTCTTATTTGTAATTGTTGATTGTCAAATGGAGTTACCCTTGAAAAAGTTAGTCTTAGCTGGTGCAGTGTGCACACTATCCAGCCCAGTAGTATTCGCGCAATCCTTAGAAAACCAAAACGAAGAAGCCAAATCTATAGAGCGAGTTGCTGTGGTAGGCGCAGCAACTAACTTGAGCATTACTGCGGAAGATATTGACCAGTTTCAGGCAAATGACTTAGCGGATATTTTTAGAGAGTCGCCGTCGGTCAGCGTTGGCGGTTCAGTGGGTGTAGCACAAAAAATCTTTATTCGCGGGCTAGAAGACGCGTACTTGAATGTAACCGTAGATGGCGCGCAGCAAACCTCAACGCTGTTTCACCACATTGGTCGCGTTACTTTAGACCCTGATCTTTTAAAGCAAATTGATGTGCAGGCTGGTGCCGGTGAAGCAACCAGCGGCCCAGGTGCTATAGGCGGTTCAATTCGCTTCAAGACCAAAGATGCACAGGATTTATTAAAAGAAGACGAACAATTTGGTGGTCGAGTAAAAGCGAGTTATTTCTCAAACGATGGTACCCGATATAGTGGTAGCCTTTATGGAAAGCTAAGCGACACTTGGGGCTTACTAGGTTATTACAGCACGGTTGACAGAGATAACTTTGAAGACGGTGACGGCAATGAAGTACTAGGCACTGCCGCAGATCAAGATCTCATGTTCCTTAAAGCCAGTGGCTACATTGCGGATAATCAATACCTTTCGATAAGCGCAGAGCAGCGCGATGAAGAAGGTGAGTTTTCGGCAAGACCTAACTGGGTAGTACTAGAAGGTGCCCCGCTTTATCCTAGTGAAGCACAGCGTGACACCTATGTTGCGAACTATCGTTTTGACCACAGTGCGATGGTGTTTTTAGAGGCTACGGCATATCAAACTTCATCGTCATTCCGTGGCGGTCGCTTTGACTTCTTATCTGATATCGATACCTATGGGTTTGATATTAGAAATACGAGCGACGTTACCAATCATGTATTTACCTATGGTATCGATTATCGCAAAGACGAAGTTGAGAGCGGCCCAGGAACAGGCCCTGTTCAAAATGCAGAAGAAGGCAGCGTATTAGGTATCTATGCTCAGGCTCATAGCAACATTACGCCAGAGTTGTTGTTAAGTTATGGCGTTCGTTATGACGATTTTGACTTCCAGCAAGAAATTCTTATTGATGACTATTACGGCACACCCGTTACCGATGAGCCATCTGGGCTAGACGATGATGAGCTCAGCTTTAACGTAGGTCTTGAGTATCAGCTTACCGAAGCTTGGACCCTTGGTCTTGGCTACGCAGAAGCGGCGCGCGGCAAGCAAATTGGTGATGGCTTCACCCTAGATGAGTACTTATACGATGGCGAAGACGTTCCTGTTGTTGCTAGCGACGTGGTGCCTGAAACTGTTACCAATATCGAAGCGTCAATTGAATACAGTGCCAATAATCTAAACGCGCGTCTTAGCGCTTATGAATCTACCATTGATGATGTGCTATTTAGCGGTTATCAAGGTAACTCGGTATTTAATAATATCGGCGACCTAGAATCATCTGGCGTAGAGTTTAACCTTGCGTACCGTTGGGATTCTGTTGACCTGTACTTTGGGTTTTCAAGCGTAGACGTTGAGTTGATGCCTCGTGAAGATCTGTACAGCGTACCGTATAACAGCATCGATATTAACGGGTACGAGTTTGTTGGCTTAGGTAATAGCCGCGGCGATACCTGGGTGCTTGGTGCAGATTATACCGTAACGGCTGACATCAGCATTGGCTTCAACATTACTATGGTTGACGACATCAACATAGATACCCTTCATCAGGCCTTAGAAAATGGCTGGACTGATTCGCTGTATTCACTAAACAAAGCAGACTATACCCTAGTGGATATTTATGGCGAATGGGAAGTAACGAATGATCTTAGCGTCAACCTTGCTGTTACTAACCTGTTTGATGAAGCCTATATCGACCATTCAAGTGTGGGTGATTACAGCGAAGTATTCCCAAGCGTTGTTGGTCCGCAAGAAGCTGGGCGAGATATCCGTTTATCAGTGACTTACGATTTCTAAGTAACGCTATTAAATGAACTTTTCCACTTTTAAAAGGTGGGTCTTTTGGGCCCACCTATTTGCTGGCTTATTGGCCAGCATTGTCGTTTTTATCATGGCTTTTACTGGGGTATTGCTAACTTACGAGCGCCAGTTTAAAGAGCTAAGTGAAATGGCTTATGCGCAAACCATTGATATTGAAAAGCCGGTGATCTCGACTGACCAAGTTGTATCAATACTTCGCGAAAAGCACCCTGACGAAGCGCATATCTTCGTTCGATGGGTAAATAGCGAAGGAGCGGCCATTCCGGCGTGGGCGGGCGAGCATAGTTATCTTATTCACCCCTATACCGGAGACATATTAAGAGAGGGAGAAGGGGTTGTTGAAGAAGTATTTCATTTCATCACTGACCTCCATCGATACCTCTTAATGGAAGGCGATTACAAATTAATTGGCAAAACCATAACGGCTTATAGCAATCTTATTTTTATTTTTTTGCTGTTATCGGGTGTCATCATTTGGTTGCCAAAACACATATCGAAAAAGTCCTTAAAGCAGCAAATGTGGTTGCGGCAAAAATACACAAACAAACAACATCGACGCCGACATTGGCATTTTGTTTTTGGTATGTGGTCACTGCCTTTTTTACTTGTGATTGGAACGACGGCTACGCTGTTTTATTTTGAATGGGCTAACAAGGCACTGTATGGCATGTATGGTGAACAAGTACCTGCTCGTGAAAAGAAGGCAATGCCCGAAACGCTAGACGCCGACGTTGTGAGTTACCACACGTTATTTAATAAAGCGCGGCAACATGCCAATGAGCATGGCTATCAGGATTGGTACTCCATGTGGATGGAAATTGGTAAAAGTGAGGGCGTTGCCCGATTTTATATTGATAAGAGTATCGGGCACCGTCAAGAGCTAGCATATTCTCTGTATTTCGACACAGGTACTGGTGAAATCGCTAAAGTTCTACACAAAACAGATTGGCCAAAAGGAAGTCAGGCTTGGGGCACTTCTCGGTTTCTACATACCGGAGAATACTTTGGCTTTGTAGGCCAGACTATAGCAGGATTGGTTAGCTTGCTTTGCTGTATCTTAGTTTATACCGGCACACTACTTGGTGTGAAAAGGCTTCTCAATTTGCGAAAGCCGCATCAGAAAATTTAGGCAGGGTGATGGTGACCATCAGTCCTGTCTGCTTGGTTGCGCTTGCATCTTTATTTAGATAAGCGTTATTGATCTGCTCATCGCCTTTACTTGCGCGATTGCACGCAGATATGTCACCGCCTACAGCGGCAATTTGGCGTTTCGCCAACGCAAGCCCAAGGCCAAACCCAGAGCGCTTTGCAGCATGAACATAGTTTTTCGTTGCACGCGCCTTGTCTACCCTGAAAAAAGGTTCAAATATGGCGTCAAGCATTGATTCAGGGACACCAGTGCCTTCGTCTGTAACAGTGATAACGTAGTTATTGTTATCGCTGACCAAGGTCACGCTTACTTTGCTTTGTTGCGGAGTATGGCGCAAAGCATTGCGGACAATATTCTCTAATGCCTGCCCCAAAGCAAGCTGACTGCTTTTTTCTATACTCGCACATTCCGGCGTGCTTACGCATAAGGTTCTATCAGGGTATTCAAAGCGGGCATCTTCACAAATAACATTAATGAGCTCTACCAAGTCAAAGTCATCGCTATTTAATTGTGGAGATTCTGTATTTAGCCATGCAAAAGTTAGGGTATCTTCAACAAGCTCTCTCATCGTACTTGCTTCATAGCGCAGGCGTGAAAGGGCTTGTTCACGATTAATGTCTTGCTCTACAAAGTCTATTGCCATATCAATGCGGGCAAGAGGCGTGCGAAGCTCGTGAGAAAGGTCTGCAAGCAAACTTCTTTGGTTATAAATGAGACTGCTCGTTCTTTGCGCCATTTTATCGAAGGTTTGAGCTAGTGTAGTCAGTTCATCATTTCGCTCGGGCATCGTAGCCATTGCCCGAGCTTCTAAGTTACCGTTAGCAAAGTCTTTTGTTGCCTTTTCTAGCTGCTTAAGTGGTGTCATAACATGCCGATAGAGCATAAAACTCAATAGACTTAGTATGACTAGGGGTAGTGCAATTTGTAATGATAGACGGGTGGCGAGTAATAACGAGCCTGGGCGCATCCGCTGTGGAAGCTGAATCAAAAAGTGCGTGTTGTTGTCTACAAAAGGCACTTCCATTACAGGGTTTTCAGAGAAATACAAATGTATTTTCCATTCAGGGCTGCGCCCAATTTGAAACCTATCTGCAAATTCATCTAACATCTTGGTATCAGCGAATGTTGTCATTTCAGAGTTAAGCACAGCAAGCCAGGTGTTCTCTTTCGCTCTTATCTCTTTTAAGAAAACGGCTAACCCTTCTTCTCCCTTTTCCAGATAGATTTTTTCGGCATTCTTTCCATAGGTATAAAGAGTTTCTTGATGAGCCTTATCTAAAAAGCTCATGCTAGTTTCGGTGTGATTAGTAAGCCAAGCAATGGCCCAAAATAGCAAAACAGTGCCAACAGCGATGAATGCACATAGCCGCCAAAGCAATTTATTTTTCACGAAAAGCGGTATCCTTGTCCATGAACCGTGGCAAGGCGCTCAGGGGGCATACCCGTTTCAACTAACTTTTTGCGTACTCTAGAAAGGTGCATATCTAGGCTTCGGTCATATCGAGAAAAGGGTTTATTGAGCACACTGTGGTAAAGAAATGCTTTGCTCAAGGTTTCGCCCTTGTTTTCTACAAGCATCCACAGAAGCTTAAATTGTATGGGGGTGAATTCGAGCAATTTAGCGTGATACTTAGTTACTTGTTGAATGCGATTTAGGTAAAGCACATCAACTAATATTTCTGACTTTTGCGTACCCGAACTATTCATCGCTTTGCTACGCCTTAGTATTGCGTCGATGCGAAGCATCATTTCTGTATAATTGAAGGGCTTAGGTAAGTAGTCATCTGCGCCTTTGCGGTAGCCTTCAATTCGCTCTTGCTCGGCACCAGATGCCGTAATCATCATTACGGGTGTTTGTTTAATTTGCCTGAGTTGATGCAGTAATGAGAGACCATTTAACGATGGAAGGCGTATGTCGAGTAACACAAGATCAAAGTTTTCCTCGAGCGCAGCGTGCAATCCGGCATGACCATCGTTTTCATGGCGAGTGTCAAATCCTCGAGCCTGCAGTAGCTGAGTAATTTGTTCACTTAACGTGGCGTCATCTTCAATAATGAGTATTCGGGTTTTACACATAACGGCTTAAGAAATAAATTTTAGTTTATATTATTAATAATAATTATCATTTGCAACTTCTCGGTTTTGCTCTATTCGACTTTTTATCTTGTTACAAATTTACTGTTAAGCGATTGTTTTCTTGTCTTACAATGGTGGCTATCGTGATGCTGTGTTCTAGCGCAAGCTTTTCAAAAGCGGCTTTCTTATAAGGGAGTTAATGGAATATAGATATAGCGACAGATTTAAGCCTTTATCTGCAAGAGTTGAATTACAAGGACGGAATACTAAAAATGATGAGCTGTTTAGATAAGCTAACAAAGCAGAGGACGTTTTTAGCGACTGTTGCAGCCACTGTTTTAATTTCAATTATTGTGACAGGGTGCGCAATGCCGAATAAGGTTACTCAGGTTGATAGTGACGAAGCGGTAATTAAGTACTCTGATACACCGGGCTTCGAGGATAGATTTAGCAATATTTACGGCCGTTTTAAGACTTACCCCGTCACCTGTACTGATGATTGCTACCCAGCGTCTGCAGATATCGAATGTGAAAGTGACATGCAAAATTGTCAGTTTGTTGGCAACAACCCGCCAGTGAACTTACACACCGGCTTTAATGTCACATGGTTAGGGCACGCAAGTTTTTTACTAAACACCGCAAGTGGTGAGCAAATACTTATTGACCCTGTGTTTGGGCAGTTTGATTGGCCCGTTAATTGGGCTTTTCGACTGGCAGAAGGGTTCAGCCGCAACGAACCCGCTAAGGTAGATGAAGACAAACTCGCTCAAACCGGTGCAGTGGTCTATTCCCATATTCATTACGATCATTTTAATAAAGCCGATATTGCCAATTTAGGCACAAATCCCGAATATCTTGTTCCGTTAGGTTTCGCAGAGCACTTCCCTAACAGAGGCTATAGCATTAGCGAGATGGCGTGGTATACCAGCAAAAACGTAGGCAACACCGCTATTCACTTCGTGCCTGCCCATCATTTCAGTAACCGAATTTGGGTGCCGTATCTATACGAGGACGACAATGCAACATTATGGGGCGGCTGGGTCTTTGAACATGAAGGTAACACCTTATTTTTTGCGGGGGATACAGGGTACTCACCTCACTTCAAAGATATTAAAGCTCGCTTTGGTGATATTGATGTTTGCCTGTTACCCATAGCGTCTTATTTCAGCGAAACCTCACCTAAATGGTATCGCAAGGTACATACTACGCCAGAAGATGCCATTATTGCGGCCCAAGACCTAGGCTGTAGAGTCGTAGTGCCTTGGGGCTTTGGAAACGCCACATGGATGATGGGCGACAAAACCTCACATTCTGCGCTGTTTCGACTGATGAAAATGAAAAAGCAGCTCAATCCTTCAATGCCATGGATTATTTTGAATGAAGGTGAGAAAGTGTCTTTTTAATAGCTATCTGTTATACAGGTATTATTACTAATAGACTTGCCCAAGTTTACTATTGTGGTTATTCTTTAATCAAATAAGAACTGGTTTTATTTTCAAGGATTGAAAGTGTCTGAACTAAGAAGTAGTGCTTTTATTACTTTATCTATTGTACTTTGCAGTTATCTCGGAATTTGGATATATCTGATAAACGAGCGGCCTGGTCAACTCTCAGCGCCTTATAAAAGCTGCATAGACAACTGCAGGGTTAATATGGAGTACCTGCTTTCTAATTCCGAGAATTACCAGTACGCTTCAATGCATAACGCACTCAATCAAATTTTCGAGCCGTACGCTAAAGAAGAGGTGGGCTATTACATTTCCTGTAACTCAAAACGCTGTGCACTTTGGGTTTATGTAAATACGCCATCAAAATTGCCTCCCATACTTCGCCGCCTAGAAAATGAAGTTTCTCCGTTTTTTTACAATGAATTACCTCTTTTTCAAGACGGAGATGGCAAGGCTATCTACTCAAACTATTCTATTTATCCGCAACTCTATCCGCAATCTTTTGGCATTTTCCGCGCCACTCATCATCAAGCGGTTTTAGCTTAGCTAGCTTTTGAGCCAATGCTTTGTCGGCTTTCGTATGGGCACACTGCATTAAAGTGTGGACATTAACGGTATCGTCCTCACGGTGCAGTAGTGTTACTTCGTCGCCAACGTTTATGGTACCGGTTTTAATCACCCGGTAATACCAGCCAGTAATGCCTCGCTCTCCAACAAATCTATCTAAGTTGGGAATGCCAAAGCGTTGAGATATTTTATTGCAAGGAGCACGCGGTGCGCTTACTTGCAGCTCTACATCGCCGAACTTCCAGGTATCTCCGATATAAACGGTGGCATCGTCCATGCCCTCTACACTGATGTTTTCGCCAATACTGCCCAGCGAAAATTCGCCTTCAGGAAAGTGCTTTCTTAACGTCAGGTAGTTGGTCGGATTGAACTGATGTAGCACTTTTTCCGGTCCACCGTGAAGGCGTTTGTTGGCCTGTTCGTCTTCATCGGTTCTGTCCATATGCACCGTTAACTTTTCGGCGGAGGTTTTAACAATGCTACTTGGTGCCCCACGAGGCCCAAGTGGCTGAGGTTTTCCAGCAAACAAAGCGTTAACAGTAAAGGTGGCAGACATGGCAACTCCAAAAAATATTTTTGTGTATTTAAACCTTTCTACTATAGGGTACGACTAACCTTATAACACTAACAAGTGCTAATGCTAATCAGCATCACAAATAACAAAGAGAAAAAAATGGAACACACACAACAACGTGTTGTACACGCCAATGTGGTGTTTGGTAACAAAGGCGAACACGAGCTTATATGTAAGGCGAAAGAGGGCGATAAACAAGCGTTTAGAGCTCTTTACGACGAATATGTTGGCCGAGTCTACGCACTGTGTTATCGGCTTACTGGTGAAAAAGGAATGGCAGAAGATGCGTCTCAGGAAGTCTTTATTCAGCTGTGGAAAAAGCTCGATAATTTCGACGGGCAAAGCCAGTTTTCTACGTGGCTACATAGCGTAACGGCAAACATTACCATCTCTTACATGCGCAAACAGAAAGGCTGGGTGCAGCGCATGTTTAACTTGGAAAATAGCGGCATTAGTGAAATGCCGGCTCAAGAGAATAGTACCGATGTGGATTTAGAAGCATTGATTATTCGCCTACCAGAGCGCGCCAGAATGGTTTTTGTACTTCACGCACTTGAAGGATACCGACACGAAGACATTGCCAACATGTTGAATATGGCAGTGGGCTCAAGCAAAGCGCAATTTTTCCGTGCTAAGCAATTATTGAAAGATTTTATGGGAGTCGATGATGAGTGATTTTGATGACAAGCTTGCTCAGCATGTGTCTGGGTTATCGAAAGAGAAGCAGCCAGAAAGGGACCTATGGCGTGGAATTGAGCTAGGCATAGCGTCTCAACAGAGCGATGCTTCAAATGAAGAGAGCTCACGTTCTACGGTAACTTCAAGACAATGGATGGCTATAGCTGCCAGTGTTTGTTTGGTCACTGTCTTGTGGTTTGCTGCTCCCTTTGCGTTCAAAAGCGATGAAAGTCGAAGCAGTGGATACGCGTTAATTGACGCAATGAGCAGCCAACAGCAGCAGCAAGTTAACAGCCTGCTAGCAAGTTATGAAAGTACACCTGCGCTAACCCAAGACTGGCAGGAGCAGCTGAAAGAATTAGATGATGCCGCGGATGTTATTAAAGCGGCGTTAAAAGACGATCCAGACAACTCAGCATTAATAAAGATGCTGCATCATGTATATCAACAGCAAATTGCCTTAATTGAGCGAGTGCACGCGCCCAAGTGGCAGCAAATTTAATAAGGGCTTTAAAATGACTAAAAATATGAAAAACACAATATCGGATAAGTTAACGCACACGTTCAGCACATCGAACAGGGTTAAAGCTGTGCTAACTACGGCATTATTAAGCATCGCGACTGCCGCCTTTGCGGGTGAAAAAGTTGATAAAACCATTGATACCTCATCCTCTCCTAAAGTTGATATTGAACATATCGATGGAAAGGCTGACATCCGAGTATGGGATAAAGCTCAGGTACGGGTAACAGGGGAGCTTGGTGATCAAACCGAAGAATTTATTTTTGAAAAGCGCGGAGATGTTGTTGTTATTCACGTAGAGGTGGAGCACCGCTCAAAGAGCTGGTATCAGAAGAGTCTAGATGGTGATGACCTGATAATTTACGTGCCATCGGCAAGCGATCTTCATTACACTGCAGTCAACGCAGATGTGAAAGCTGAAGGAATAACAAAAGCGGTAGATGTAGAAGTCGTCAACGGCAATGTGACACTGGAAAACATTGGCGAGCGCGTTGAGGTTGAATCTGTAAATGGCGATATTTTATTAAAGAACGTCAGAGGCCGGTTAGAAGCAGGCACGGTTAACGGTGATATAGAAGCTACTCACGAAGGCAGCACGCCTGTAAGTTTTACGGCGGTAAATGGAAAGCTCGATATAGCATCAAGCAGCCCTGACTTGTCAATTGAGACAGTGAATGGACGTATTGATCTATCGTTGCAAAATATTGATAGCTTGCAGATAAATACAGTTAACGGTCGTACTTTTGCTAAGTTGGGGCTGAATGCGAATGGCAGTATTAAAGCTAATTCGGTTGGTGGTGCGATGGAATTTATTTTTCAAGATGATGTATCAGCCCAGTTTGATATAGAGACACATGCAGGTGGAAATATTGTGAATAATATTAGCGGCGAAAAAGCACAAAAGCCCAAGTATGGGCCTGGAAGCTGGTTGCGCTTTATACACAATGGCGGTGCTGCGAGCGTCGATATTTCAACGGTACACGGGCGTATAGAAATAGATCGAAAATGAATAAGCTATAGTAAGCTTGATAGGGACTTTAGCTTGAAAAAAGTAATTTAGACCACATTTATTAATCAGAGTATGTGGTAGTGATAAAAAAGCTGCGTATAAACGCAGCTTTTTTTGTTTAGTCGCTAAATGTTGATATTTGGACGCTTAGTTAGAACTATAGGGAAAGTTTAAAGCTCTATACTCAACTGGCTTCAAGTGAACTTTTCATATGGCTTTTACGTTAAACTACCTGATTTTAATAAATTTTATGTGCGGAGAGTAAATTGAGTATTATTGGACACGTCAAAAGGTTTTGGCGATTTCATAGCCTAATTATCGGTGCGTTTGGGATATGTGCGCTAACCTTAGGTTGTGCTGTTCAAGAGCCCGCTTATTACGAAGGAACCTGGGTTGTTACTAAAGCTTACAACGTAGGCATTACCGCTCACTCAACAGCTGAATCAGAGCAGTTTCTTGGGCGCTCTGTAACCTACGAGAAAGATACGGCGAAACTTGATCAAACCTTTTGCGAGTCGCCTGTGTATACATCCGAAGAGATGAGTGGTAGTGACTTTTACGCTATTTTTGGCACGTCTCCGTCTTCACTAGACTTCAGTGATGACACAATCACCCAAGTGAGTTTGGCTTGTTCAGATAACGGCGCCACTATAGGGTCGACACTAATTTTTCAAGAAAATATCAACACTTATACCTTGGTAGATGGCACTTTTTTGAAGCTAGAAAAAACGCTTTAGCCTAAGCTGCCTTTTTAGGCTATCGTGATAAAAGACCTGCTTCCTTTGTTGAGAGATGTGCGTTAAAAGCGCATAATATCCAACTGACTTTTGTGCATTGGAATAGGCTTTACTTGTGGCGTCTGCGTCTAACAACGATAAAAATGTTGATAAATTGAAGGTTCCCCCTCATAGCATTGAGGCCGAGCAGTCTGTTTTAGGCAGCATGCTTATCGACCCTGAAAGCTGGGATAAGGTCGCGGAACTCGTTACCGATAACGACTTTTACAATCGTTCACATCAAATAATCTTCCGTGCTATCACGCGATTGCTCAACAGCAGTCAGCCGATAGATCTTATTACTGTATCAGAAGAGCTTGAAAAGCACGATGAACTGGAAGATGCGGGTGGTTTTGCTTATCTCGGTGAGTTGGCAAAAAATACCCCAAGTTCTGCAAACGTTGTCTCTTATGCGCAAATTATTAGCGAGCGTGCTATTACCCGTGAACTTATCGGTGTTGCGCATGAAATTGCTGAAGTAGGTTATAACCCTGAAGGCCGTGACAGTGCAGATATCCTCGACCTTGCTGAAAGTAAAGTTTTCGAAATAGCAGAGCGAAGAACCGGTGAAAACGAGGGGCCTCGTGATGTCGAATCTATTCTAGGCAAGACCATCGACCGTCTTGAAGAATTGGTAAAAACCAATAAAGAAGTGACGGGGGTCACAACCGGCTTTACCGATTTAGACAAAATGACCAGTGGTATGCAGCCGTCGGACCTTATCATTGTGGCGGCGCGTCCATCGATGGGTAAAACAACCTTTGCCATGAACTTGATTGAAAACGCCATGATGGCAGAAGAAAAGCCAGTACTGGTTTTCAGTCTTGAGATGCCGTCTGAACAAATCATGATGCGTATGTTGGCGTCATTAAGCCGAGTAGATCAAACGAAGATTCGTACCGCTCAGCTAGACGATGAGGACTGGGCGCGTATATCTAACACTATGGCTATGCTTAAAGATAAAGATAGCCTGTTTGTTGATGACTCTTCCGGTCTAACCCCTATGGATGTGCGAAGTCGAGCCCGTAAACTCGCGCGGGAGCGCGGCGGGATTAGCCTTATCATGGTGGATTACCTTCAGCTAATGCGTGTACCTTCGCTAAGCGATAACCGTACATTAGAAATTGCCGAAATATCACGGTCATTGAAAGCGCTGGCTAAAGAACTGGAAGTGCCCGTAGTCGCACTATCGCAGCTTAACCGTACGCTAGAACAACGTGCCGATAAACGCCCAGTTAACTCTGACCTTCGTGAATCTGGTTCAATCGAGCAGGATGCCGACCTTATCATGTTTATCTATCGTGATGAGGTTTATCACGAAAACAGTGAATATAAAGGCATTGCTGAGATCATTATTGGTAAACAACGTAACGGTCCGATCGGTACCTGTCGACTTACCTTCCAAGGCCAGTTTTCTCGTTTTGATAACTACGCAGGCCCTGCCATCGCAGATGAGTATTAACGCCCTATCTTTGGTCGAGTTAATTGTCTAACTAATTTCCAAGCTGTGGTTGAATAGCGTGCTGCATTCGTTTCTGCAAAACGCTATTTAGGACGGGTCGATAGATACAAAAAAGGCGCCTTTCGGCGCCTTCTTCAATTCATATAGTATGAATTACTTTTCTTCAGCTACTTTCACTGTGTCTTTAACTGTCACTGAAATGCGACGGTTAACACGGTGTGCTTCAGCATTCTTACCATTGTCTAGAAGCTGAGTTTCGCCGTAACCGATAGTCTCTAGGCGAGAGCTGTCGATACCGTACATGTCTACCATTACTTCTTTGAAGTTAGCAGCACGACGCTTAGAAAGGTCCATGTTGTACGCTTCAGAACCTGGTGCAGAAGTGTGACCTTCTACTACTGCAGTTGTTGAAGGATACTGCTTCATGAACTCAGCAAATTCAGAGATTTCTGGATCTTTAGGCATTTTAACAACAGCGCTTTCGTTGTCGAATAGAACGCGTAGTGTGATTTCTACTGTCTCTTCGTCAAATACTGTACAACCTTTAGCGTCTACTTTTACGCCAGCTGGTGTATCAGGGCACATGTCTTTGCTGTCTACAACGCCATCGTTGTCAGAATCTTTAAGTGCACAACCTTTAGCATCTACTTTAGTGCCAGCTGGAGTGTTAGGACACTGGTCAACACTGTTTAGAACGCCGTCGTTGTCGTTATCAACGCTACAGCCAGTCGCATCAACGCGAACGCCAGCTGGAGTCATTGGACACTGATCTTTGCCATCTACAACGCCATCGTTATCGCTGTCTTTAGGAGCAGAAGGTGTCGCTTTACCAAATGGAATCGCAAGACCAACTTTTACACTGAAGTCGTTATAGCTTTCACCAAAGTCATGATATGTAGCAATTTCTGTAATTAAGCGAGCTGTTTCACCCACTTTCCAGTGTTTACCGATACCAATGTTACCAAGTGTTGTAGAGTCACCAACTGATTGGCGCTTAACACCACCAAAAACAAACCATGCGTCATCCGGCATGAAGTATAGCGCGTCAACACCAGTCATTTCGCCACTGTCGTCGCCGCCATCACGGAAATCTACAGACAATTTCGTGAATTCTACACGAGCAGCCCAGCTTTGGGTGAAACGGAAACCGTATTCGAACGTTGCACCTAAACCGTCGTCGTATACTTCACCTTCGGTAAGAGAAAGAGGGCGCGACTCGTCAGTATTGTAGTGCATGCCCGAGATACCGAACCAGCTTTTGTACTCTGGCTCAGAAGAGTCTTGAGCAAATGCACTGGTAGATGAAAGTACAGCTAGAGATAGCGCTGCCATTTTAAAGTGTTGTTTCATAGTCACATCCTGTTTAACGTTGAGTGATTATCGATTTTAGATAATTTTGTGTTGTGCTTAGCGATATTTGCTAGCACAAATTGTGCCATTTATAATATGGGTTAGGCTGCGATCCCTTGTAATGTGGCAATAATTGTTCGTCTTCCACCATGATCTCGGTGTTCACCGAGCATGATACCCTGCCACGTGCCAAGTGCAAGTTTGCCTTGTTGGACAGGAATGGTAAGTTGACAGCCTAGTATACTCGATTTTAAGTGAGCAGGCATATCATCTTTACCTTCATAAGTATGCCTGAAAAAAGAAAGTTCTTCTTTTACACTATGGTTGAAGAAAGCTTCCATATCATGCCTTACTGTAGGGTCGGCATTTTCGTTTATCGTTAAGCTTGCGCTGGTATGCTGAAGCCATAGGTGTAGCAGCCCAACTTCAATATGGCGAATATTCGGTAGCGCAGATTCCACCTGGTCGGTTATTAGGTGAAATCCTCTGGGGTAACTGTCGAGTGTAATTTTTTCAGAGTGCCAGAAATTATTTGTCAAAACAGATTTCCAAATGCGCTAATCCCTCATCACACATAAAGGGGAGAATAATTTTAGCGCCATCAACCTGATGGCTGATAGTGTGTTGCTTTCCCGATACAACGATAGGTGTCGCCATTCCAAACTCGAACCCGCGTTCTGCAAGATCTCGTTTTGCGTTTCCGCAAATCATATTGGTAACTTCACCAACCATATCACCCACTTCAGCATCGAGTTTTTCAGGGCGCTCTCCAACCATTCGCTCCATAATTGTAAGGGCAAGTGATTCATCAAACGTGATAGACATAGAACCGCGAACGTCTGGACCTACCATGCCTATCAAACCAGAAACGTCACCTTTCGCGATATCACTCTGTTTGCGTTTGGGCTTGCCCGGTGTCAACTTTGTTTGTGCCATCGTTTCTAGCACGTTTAGCAGGCCGGCAATAAAAGGGTTCACAAAATCAGCATTCATGTACACTCTCCTGGTCAGTGTGCTCTTCGGTTTGTTGGCAGTCGGCACATAATCCATGGGCCTCGATCGTTTGTTTTGAGACTTTAAAGCCGTGCTGTTTGGCCTGATTATCGAGGGTATCTTGAAGACCTTCAGATTGTATCTCAGCAACATCACCACAGCTGTCACAAATTAAGAACTGAACGGGGTGGTTACATCCGAAATGGTAACAGGCTACGAACGCATTGGTAGACTCCAAGCGATGAATGAAACCAAAATCGAGAAGAAAATCTAAAGCGCGATACACGGTGGCAGGTTTTGCACTGGATTCCGTTTCTTTTAATGAGTCGAGTAGTTCATAAGCACCCATGGGGCCGTGCTTTGATACAAGAATCTCGTACACCTTTTCTCTAAGCGGTGTAAATCTAGCGCCGCGCTGTTCACAATACGCGCGTGCCTTATGGATAAGTGTGGTTTTGTTCATTGATGATAACCGTAAACTCGACTTTCATTGTTATATTAAAGCGTCACTTCTGGATCACGTTTGTTTGTGTGAACGTGAGCAATTAACTCATCTTCCAAGGCAAAACGCTCTTCTAATGTTTCTCCAAGCTTGGCTATGGCAGAATCGAAGCCTGCAGCCTGCTCGGGCGTCACTGCTTGCGCAAACGTATCATTGAATTCCAGTGCAGCGTCAGTGGTTTTTGTCAATCTGGGGTAAAGTTTATCACGCAGTTTTATACCTTCGATGTCGCTTTCAACTAAAATATCAAAAACTTCGAAATGGCCTGCAGAAAGGTAATCAAGTAAAGCACTACAAAAGCTCGCTATATCATCGGCATCGGGCAAGCATTCGCTATGGTTGTTAATGCCAGCAAGTTCACAGTACGAGACTAATAGGGCTTGCCTGTCTAACAGCCAACGGTCTACGACTTGGCTTTTGCCACCCCATTTAGATTTTACGCTTTCCAACTGTTGCAACATTGTATGTGCTACCCGTTTAGCGACAATAAGTTTCAGTATAACACCGTGCACTAGCGACACAAATTTTGCACGAAAAAGTTTGCAGTAAAAACATGGTGCTAAGGCAGACTAACACGCAGTGGACGGGTTATTTGTCCTGAATTTACAAATTTTGGTCAGAATGTACAGTAACCTTTATCAGCCCTAGTGTATTATGAAGTACAGAAGCGTAGGAGTAACACAAGATGATGATAAAGTTAGATGAAGGAAAGTTGTCCTCCCAGCAGGCGATGTGGGTGGTTTTTAGTCGTGGAAAAGTGCTAGTACAAGAATCATCAGAGTCTATTCCCGTTGCTTATCTGAGTGAAATTCCTTTCCTAGCGTCATATGTTAACGAAATACATCAACTCCCGCCGCTAAACGAAACAGCACACAGAGAATTACCTGTCTTTGTTGTAGATTTCGGCGCTGAACACATAGATGAACCCGGTTGGGAAAAAGTATCGCTTAGACAACTTTTGTTTGCAGAATACGACATTGCTTTTTCTGTTATTGGTAGAGCTTGGCAATACATTCACTTTTTGCGGACACACCAGTTTTGTGGCCAGTGCGGTGCGAAAACCGAGCGTGTAGATTGGGAGATGGCTATGCAGTGTTACCGCTGTCAGCATCGCACCTATCCAAGGGTGTCCCCATGTATTATCGTTTCTATTCACAACAATGAAAAAATACTATTAGCAAAAGGGGTTCGCCACAAGGAGTCTAATATGTATTCGACCCTTGCCGGCTTTGTTGAAAGCGGGGAGAGTTTAGAGCAAGCCGTCCATCGAGAAGTATTTGAAGAGGTTGGTGTAAAAGTTAAAAACTTGCGTTACTACAACAGCCAGCCTTGGCCGTTTCCTCACTCTCTTATGGTAGGTTTTATTGCTGAGTATGATGGCGGAGAAATTCGTTGCCAAGAAAACGAGATAGATGACGCACAGTGGTTCGAAGTGGATGCACTGCCGACTATTCCGCCTAAAGTGTCTATCGCTGGGCAGCTAATCGAGAAAACAGTGTCTCTCATCGGAGACAAATAAAAAACCCTGCCGAAGCAGGGTTTCAATACGTTTAGCACGGTCCCATAAAGGGCTTCTTTTGTTTAACGGTTATAGTAATAGCAAACACTCACTTTAAGTGCAAGTTACTTTTTAAACAATGTACAAGGAATGTTCGTCTTTAATTATCGACACTACGTCGATTTGTCATTAAAACATCGACTTTTTAATTCAGGTTTTAGCACACCTTGTTCAGAATGCTGGTATACTCCGCGGTTCAAATATATACAGTTATTTAGGTGAGTTATATGTCGCAAAATTTCCCCAGTGTTGATAAGCCCGCGTTGAAGAATGATCGTTACTTACGTGCATTACTTAAGCAGCCGGTTGATATGACACCTGTATGGATGATGCGACAAGCAGGACGTTACCTTCCTGAGTATAAAGCGACCCGTGCAGTAGCGGGCGACTTTATGTCGTTGTGCAAAAATGCAGAGCTTGCCTGTGAAGTAACGCTGCAGCCTTTACGCCGCTTTCCACTTGATGCCGCTATTCTTTTCTCTGATATTTTGACTATCCCAGATGCAATGGGGCTTGGTCTTTACTTCGAGACCGGTGAAGGCCCACGTTTTAAAAATCCAATCACATGCAAAGCGGACGTAGATAAAATTGGTCTGCCGGATCCAGAAGGTGAGCTTCAGTATGTAATGAATGCCGTTCGTACTATTCGCCGTGAGCTTAAAGGTGAAGTGCCATTAATTGGTTTTTCTGGAAGCCCTTGGACACTAGCCACCTATATGATCGAAGGTGGTTCAAGTAAAGCCTTTACCAAAATCAAGAAAATGGCATTTGCTGAGCCAGCAACGCTGCACGCATTGTTAGCCAAACTAGCCGACTCTGTAACGGAGTACCTCAATGCTCAAATCGCAGCGGGCGCGCAGTCAGTCATGGTATTTGATACCTGGGGCGGCGTATTGTCTCCTCGTGACTATAAAGAGTTCTCGCTTCAATACATGGAGCGCATTGTAAGTGGGCTGACCCGTGAAAATGAAGGCCGTAAAGTACCTGTTACCTTGTTCACCAAAAACGGTGGCATGTGGCTAGAATCGATTGCGGCGACAGGCTGTGACGCAGTAGGTTTAGACTGGACTATCGACATTAAAGAAGCGCGTGCGCGCATTGGCGATAAAGTCGCGCTTCAAGGTAATATGGATCCATCAATGCTGTATGCTCAACCGCAAAGAATTGAGCAAGAAGTGGCGTCCATTCTAGAAGGTTACGGTGAAGGTAGCGGTCACGTATTTAATTTAGGTCACGGTATCCATCTAGACGTACCACCTGAAAATGCAGGTGTGTTTGTTAACGCGGTGCACGACCTTAGTAAGCAATATCACAAGTAAGCGACTTCAATAAAGGAAGTGGAATGAAAGCGTGGCTTGTGTTGTTGCTGATAGCGTTTGCATTGGTAGCGGGGTATAAATTCTCTGGCTATCAACACCAACTCAGTGAATCCAATGCAGAGAAAGAGCGACTAACCAGTGTGTTAGCGCGCTCTCGCGCCACGGAAACCAGTGAACTCAAAGTCATTAAGCCTGCCGCTAAGTTAGTAAAGAACGAAGTCGCAACAACTAACTCTGGAATAATTGTTGTTGATGAAGAGCAAGCTAGCGTACAGGCAGCTGATAGTGTTCAACCTGGGACTCTTGACCCGTTTTATATGAAAACAGAGGGGTCACTCAATACCTTTTTTGCTTTACCTCCTAACAAAGAACGCTTTGTGTTGGAAACGGTAAAATGTGGAAATGGGCTTTGCGAAATAACCGGAGAGTACGATGGCTCTGAAACCGAATTATCTTTGGTTATAGAAGCGTTAGAGAGAGAACCATGGTGGCAATTTGGCTCACCGACTATTACCACTGAGGTTGCACAGCGCGGCCTAAGACTCAATGTTTCTTTTGTTGCTTCACAGTTGCCAAGCGCTCGCGTGCAAAATCGAAGCCGTGCCCAAGAGCAAAATCAAAATAGTGTTCAGTCTGACTCGGACAACCAAATTGCATTAGCCCAAATAGCATCTGCGGGATAGCCTTTAACCTTAGGTTTATTGCTTGAATTTACATTCAAATCCTATGCGTCTCTGGGTAAGCCTTTTTCAACAACGCGAATAAGTCGAGCTTGCTGTCTACTGTCGGCGCTAGAGCCCTGTTGTTTGCTTTGCTGTTGCGCAATAGCCCAATCAATGTGCCTATCTACTAAGTCGCTTACACAGCCCCGTCTTTCTTCTAAAAGTTGAATGCTATCTTCATTATAGGGGGCATTGCCTAACGCCACGGCGATATTTCTCTGCCATTTCTCAAAGCCGATACGCCTGATAGGCGAGCCTTCGGTATTGCGTAAAAAGGTTTCTTCAGACCAACTAAACAAATCGTTAAGACTTTGACCATGCAATACCTGCCTAGGATGAAAGTCTTCTTCACTAGTGATATCGGCGAAACGATTCCAAGGACAGACAAGCTGACAATCATCACAGCCGTAAATACGATTGCCCATTTTGGGTCGTAAGTCTTCGGGTATGTCCTTATCCGACTCAATGGTGAGGTATGATATACAGCGTCGACCGTCCACTTTATAGGGGGCTACAATCGCGTTCGTCGGGCATATAGTCAAACACGCGGTGCAGCTTCCACAGCCTTCTTCGATAGGGGAATCCACTGGCAGCGGTAAATTAATAAAAAGCTCACCTAGGAAGAACCAAGAGCCCGCTTCTTTATTAAGTGTCAGGCTGTGCTTACCGGTCCACCCAATACCCGCTTTTTCCGCAATAGCATGTTCCAGAACTGGTGCTGAATCCACAAACGGACGGTATTGGGTATGCGTAAGGGAGGCGGTTATTTTTTCGCCGAGCTGCTTTAAGCGCTTACGTAACACCTTGTGATAGTCACGGCCTAGCGCATAGCGACTGATATAGCCTATTTCTGGCTTTTTTAAATGCTTAGCAAACGAGGCGTCAGGAGGTAAGTAATTCATGCGAACACTGATTACACGCAATGTACCTGGAACCAGTTCATCTGGCCGGGCACGCTTCATCCCATGGCTTTCCATAAAGGCCATATCACCGTGGTAGCCATTGTCTAACCATTCCTGTAGGTGTGACTCGTGCTGATGTAGATCAATATCGCTGATGCCAACCTGTTGAAAGCCTAGCGCTGTACCCCAAGCCTTGATATTGTTGGTCAATTCAACAAGGTCGATAGAACTAATTTCGGACATTTGCTTATGCTAGATACTCAATTAACGTCAAGTTTATCATACAAACTATTTCGGGCCGATCAGGTTAGGGAAAATGAAGGGCAAGCCGCCGCCGACTCTGGCTGTGATATGTTCACCTTAATGCAAAGAGCCGGTGACGTGGTATTTAAACAATGCTTAGAGCTAATGCCTAATTCAGACGTTTATTTAGTATTGGTGGGCCAAGGTAATAATGCGGGCGATGGCTATATTGCAGCGATCAACGCAAAACTCGCTGGTAAGCAAGTTCACCTATGTGCGGTAGAGCCTGAACGTACTCTCGACGGCGATGCGGGTAAAGCACAGCAGCGCTGGCTTGATGCTGGCGGCAGCATTAATGGGTTTGACGCGGCGTTGTTAGACAGATCAGATGTAGTTATTGATGCGCTTCTTGGTACAGGTATCAACAGTTATATACGCAATGAATTTGCTGATGTTATCGATGCCGTTAACTCGTCATCAACCCCCGTGGTGAGCGTGGATGTGCCTTCAGGACTAGATGCTAACACAGGTCAAAGTCTAGGGCGCTGTGTTCAGGCTGATATAACGGTGACCTTTGTGGGTATAAAGCCCGGGCTTGTCACAGGTGCGGGCAAACAATCATGCGGCAAACTGGTTTACGCTGATTTAGGTATAGGTAAAGCCTTTCAAGCGTTAGCCAAAGCGAGCGCGACCATGCTGAATATCGATCACTTCAAGGGAATGGGTCCTCGGGAGATCAACAGCCACAAAGGGACTTACGGACGACTGTTATGTATAGGCGGTAACCGAGGCACTGCAGGGGCAATTCGACTTGCCAGCGAAGCGGCCCTTAGAAGTGGCGCGGGTATGGTGCGAGTGTATACCCATGAATCGTCGGTGGTTCAGGTAAGTGCAGGCAGACCTGAACTTATGGTGACCGACTTCAATTTGGAAGATGCATTAGCTTGGGCAACCTGTGTGGTAATTGGCCCGGGTCTTGGGCAAGATGACTGGGCTGAAGAAACATTCGAAACCACAATGAAGCATTGTCAAAGTCACAACAAGCCTGTGGTTATCGATGCTGATGCGCTTAACCTTTTGTGTCAGCAGTCCACAGCGTACACCTTGTCGGACAGTATCTTAACGCCTCACGCGGGTGAAGCAGCGCGCTTACTGGGTGTTTCTATTGACGATGTTGAAAGTGACCGCTTTAACTATGCAAGACAGTGCTCACAGCGATACCACGCCGTTTGTGTGCTGAAAGGGGCGGGCACGCTTATCGATAACGAAAAGAAAACCTGGGTTTGCCGTCACGGTAACCCCGGCATGGCCACGGCAGGAAGTGGTGATGTGCTAAGCGGAATTTTAGGCGCACTGCTTGCGCAAGGCGTTGAAACAGATATTGCAGCAAAATATGGCGTAGTGCTTCATGCTAAGGCTGGTGATGATATTGCCCAACTGTATGGTCAACGTGGTATGATAGCGAGTGATTTGTTCGACGCAGTACGTGCGCTTATCAACCACTAAATAGGTTGGTTTTGTCTTAAACGGGCAGGCATCTACTGTGTTTCTTTATACTACTGTGGAATATTGTTGATGTCTTACCCGCATACCTCTTTTTTTGCTAATGAAGTAGATGATACCGCTCAGCTTGCCAGGGATTTAGCGCAAGCGGTTTCGAGTCAACTCCCTACCGATGCTGTTATTTATCTTGACGGCGACTTAGGGGCAGGGAAAACAACATTTAGCCGTTATTTTATTCAGTCCCTAGGTCATTCAGGTAGCGTTAAAAGTCCAACCTATACATTGGTTGAACCTTATCAGTTGGATAGCGTCAATATTTATCACTTCGATTTGTATCGCTTGGCCGATCCGGAAGAACTAGAGTTCATGGGAATTCGAGATTACTTCGGCTCCGGGGCAATCGCGCTTATTGAATGGTCGGAAAAAGGCGGCGAATACTTGGCATCCCCAGACTTAGTGATTAGTATAAATATTACACCAGCGGGTAGGCAGTTCAATTTGGAAGCGAAAAGTGCCCACGGTGCTAAATTGCTTCAGCAATGCAAACGCGTGTAGCGAATATTTGAGCTGAAAGAGACATTGAACAATTAGTGGCTCCGACGTTTACGAGAGCGGCATGACAATAACAAAAAGGCTAATTATGGTGCGCAGTATAGTTTCGGTATTATTCTTGTGTTTCGTAGTGCAGTTTGCACACGGCGCACAAAATAACATCGACGGAGTAAGGATATGGCCGTCGCCGGACAATACGCGCGTTGTTTTCGATATGAAAGCCGCGCCAGAGTTCACCTATTTTACGCTCAAAAATCCCCTTAGACTGGTTATCGACCTTAAAAATACCCGCGATTCAGCAAAGCTTTCAGGCATAGAAAATAGCGGAGATTTAATCAAAAAGCTGCGCTACTCAACGCCTAAAAATAAGTCATCGGCTAGGATAGTTGTCGAACTTAACAGAAATACAAAGCCCTCGTTGTTTGCTGTAACGCCCGACGGCTCTCTTGGGCACAGGCTTGTGGTTGATTTGCCCGACAGTGCACCTAAAACATCCGCAACACTGTCGGCATCGACATCAACGGGCTCAGTGGTGATTGACGATAAAAGTAGCGCACGTGATAGAGATATTATTGTCGCCATTGATGCTGGGCACGGTGGACATGACCCAGGCTCAGTTGGGCCCGCAGGAACATATGAAAAGCATATCACGTTGAGCATAGCCAAAAAGCTTGAAAGCAAGATCAATCGGGAACCCGGTATGCGTGCAATAATGACACGCGGCAGTGACTATTATGTATCACCTAACCGTCGCCCTGAAATTGCCAGAGAGAAAAAAGCAGACTTACTTATCTCTATCCACGCCGATGCGTTTAGTCAGCCACAACCGCGAGGCGGCTCGGTATGGGTACTTTCAACGCGCAGAGCTGACACCGAACTAGGCCGTTGGTTAGAAAAATCAGAGCGTCACTCTGAGCTGTTAGGCGGTGCCGCTGAAGTCATTAATGATAAATCTAGCGAAAGATACCTTACGGAAACTATTCTGGGCTTATCTATGGATCACAGCATGGCGACTAGTCATGACTTAGGCAATAAAGTGGTAGAAGAACTAAAGCAAGTGACCAGTCTTCATAAAAGAAAGCCACAAGCTGCAAGCTTTGCCGTGTTAACTGCGCCCGATATCCCTTCAATTTTGGTTGAAGTTGGTTTTATATCGAACCCGCAAGAAGAGAAAAACCTAAACTGGTCTAAACATCGCGAACGCTTAGCGAATGCAATGTTTAATGCGACTAAGCGTTACTTCAAGCAAGTTCCCCCTGATGGTACACTATGGGCACAAGAAAGGGCGAACAACCGTACGCACAAAGTAAGAAGCGGCGAGTCGCTTTCACTATTGGCACAGCGCTATAACGTGAAAGTAAGCAGCATCAAAGCAGCTAATGATCTCTCAAGTGATGTTGTACGCGTTGGGCAGGTACTAAATATTCCGAGAACATAAACCCGGGTTTTGTTCCATCGGCTTTTTCAGCGCTCGTTGCACTTACATGTTGTATCGCCACCAATCCATACAGTTATTATCATAGGGTAGCCCTTTGCCTATACAGCTTTTATCTCCCCAACTCGCTAACCAAATTGCCGCTGGTGAAGTGGTTGAACGACCTGCCTCTGTCGTGAAAGAGCTGCTGGAAAACAGCCTCGATGCCGGCGCTACCAAAATAGAGATCGATATTGAAAAAGGCGGCCACAAGCGCATTCGATTAAAAGACAATGGGTCAGGCATTGTAAAAAGTGAACTGCAGTTAGCGTTGAGTCGCCATGCAACCAGCAAAATCACCACTCTTGATGACTTAGAACAAATTTTGTCCCTTGGTTTTCGCGGTGAAGCACTTGCTAGTATTAGTTCGGTGAGTAGGTTGACTCTGACATCTCGAACAGAGTCTCAAGCCGAGGCATGGCAGGCGTATTGTGAGGGCAGGGAAATGGCGGTAAATATTCAGCCAGCGGCCCACCCTGTTGGCACCACCATTGATGTAGCAGACCTGTTTTACAACACGCCAGCAAGACGTAAGTTTTTACGCACTGAAAAAACCGAATTTCAGCATATCGAAGACGTTATTAAGCGTATTGCGTTAAGTTACCCCAAAGTTTCTTTTGTTTTAAAGCACAACGACAAAGTGATTAAGCGCTTTATCGCCGACAAAGAAGGCAGCTTACAAACACGGATAGGCGCCGTAGTTGGGCAGAAGTTTGTTCAAAATGCTGTGCACATAAATACGGAATATGAAGGTCTTCACATAGACGCATGGCTCGGCAACGAAGCTATGTTGCGCAGCAGCAATGATTGCCAGTTTAGTTTTGTGAACGGTAGGGGCATGCGCGACAAGCTTATTATGCATGCTATCCGGCAAGCGTATGAAAGCGTCTGGGGCGTTATCGAGCAACCGAGCTTTGTGGTGTATTTAGATGTTAATCCTAAAGATGTTGATGTGAATGTTCATCCTGCTAAGCACGAAGTTAGGTTTCAGCAAGGCAGGCTGGTGCATGACTTTATCTGTAAAACGGTGAGTGATGCACTACACGCCATGACCGACGAGCAGCCACTGACAGGAATAGATACAAATCGCGCTTCGGGCTCTGATTTCATGGCTACACAGGTAGAACACGACTACATTAGGCCCCTACAAGAACAAACGCCTGATAACGCACGCGCTTTTAATGAAACCTCTCATTATCCTGCGGGGGCATATTCGCAAAATGATACGCAGAGTAACGGTCAATATCCCGGCAGTGCGAAACCTTCGTCAGCGGGAAGCTTTAGTGGGGGCGGCGGCGCTAAGCTTTTGCAAGGCAGAGGGCAAAGTCGAGGGCCAGGCGCGGCTTATCAATCTAGTTATAACGCCTTAATGACGCCAAATAGTAACATCGCCGATAGTGATAACGGCGAACAG
This sequence comes from Alteromonas sp. AWM4_230, assembly GCF_056158305.1. Lineage (NCBI taxonomy): Bacteria > Pseudomonadati > Pseudomonadota > Gammaproteobacteria > Alteromonadales > Alteromonadaceae > Alteromonas > Alteromonas sp. AWM4_230. Next base: position 782,698 of record NZ_JBSWTB010000001.1, read on the forward strand.
CGGGCTCATGCTCACGTTAATCTTTCTCCCTTGTGTAGAATTTACCCAAAATCAGAAAAAATTTACCTTCTTTTTGCAACTAAAGTTGCAAGTATCTGGTTAAGCGAACTATTTTTAAAAGCGAAGCATGGGCAGCCGCTATTGATGCCTGTCGCCGTTTCACTTGAAAATGTGGATGAAAAGCTTGTCGAATTATTAAACGCATCGCATTTTGAAATTAACAAGGTAGCTGGAAAGTACCGCTTGCAGCAGGTGCCTGCCGGAACAAGGCATTTACCTTGGCTAAAATGGTTTGAATCCTTTTTATCCATCAAGGGTAGCGGTGAATTAGATTCTTTTGAAGGTGCGATGTCATCGCTCGTTTTAAAAGAGCAAGTGTTCGACGACGATGTATCAAATATGCTCTGGTACTGGTTGGATCAGCAAAGCGAAGCGAAACAATGGGAAATTATTGAGCAATTTGCTAAAGTGCGCCCCTTAAATTTAGTGCTAGATGTGTGGGGAGAATAACGTGTCCAATGGCATAAATTCTGCATTACCTGTAATAGCAATTATGGGCCCCACAGCGTCAGGCAAGACGGGGTTGGCGTTAGATATAGCAGCTCAGGTCGATAGTGAAGTAATTAGTGTAGATTCAGCCCTTGTATACAAAGGCATGGATATTGGCACAGCGAAGCCGACGCAGGAAGAGCAAGCGGGGGTAGTGCACCACTTAATTGATATTATCGACCCGGCAGATAGCTATTCGGTGTCGCAATTTGTAAACGATACGAATGGGCTTATCGGCGATATTTTAGCTCGAGGCAAGGTGCCAATTCTGGCTGGAGGTACAATGATGTACTTTAATGCCTTGATAAATGGAATTTCGCCACTACCTAAGTCAGATGAAAAGATACGAGATGATATAACACAGCAGGCACAACGCTTGGGTTGGTCTAAATTACACGATGAATTACGTGGTGTAGACCCAATCAGTGGTGAGAGAATCCACCCCAATGACCCACAGCGTATTACTCGTGCACTGGAAGTGTATAGAAGTACCGGCAAGACGTTGACATATTGGCAACAACAAGAGGGTGAAAAGTGCCCTTATAACATTGCACAATTTGCCATAGCGCCCGCAGACAGGGCAGTGTTGCACGAACGGATCGCGACCCGGTTCGATATGATGTTAGAGCAAGGGTTCGAAAAAGAAGTATCGAAACTTTATGAACGCAGTGATCTACATGAAGATCTACCTTCTATACGTTCAGTAGGGTATCGACAAATGTGGCAGTACCTAGACGGCCAATTGAGTTACGCAGAAATGCGTGAAAGAGGTATTATCGCTACAAGGCAGCTTGCCAAGCGTCAGCTTACGTGGTTACGGGGCTGGGAGCAGGTTACATGGCTTGACACATTTGCTAACGATAATTTGATTAAAATTACAGCGAAAGTCACACTTTAAATGTTTGAGTGTGGTATACATTAGACGTGCAGTGATAGTGAAATTTCTATCATGAATAATAAAAACTAAGGATATCAAATGGCTAAAGGGCAATCTTTACAAGACCCATTCTTGAACGCTTTGCGTAAGGAACGTATTCCAGTATCAATTTATCTGGTAAACGGTATTAAACTTCAGGGGCAGGTTGAATCATTCGACCAGTTCGTTATTTTACTGAAGAACACAGTAAGCCAAATGGTGTATAAGCACGCGATTTCTACTGTTGTTCCAGCACGCGCTATCACTATGCCTAGCGCAGGAGATTCTGAAAATACTAAAGGTGAATAATTTAAAAGGTAACGCGCTTGTTTGACCGTTATGAAGCCGGTGAACAGGCTGTACTTGTTCATGTTAATTTTTCCGACGAGAACAGTAAAGAAGACTTAAGTGAGCTTGAATTACTTGTGTCTTCAGCAGGGGTAAATGCGGTCGAAGTCATCACGACGTCACGCAGTGCGCCTCATGCTAAGTTTTTTGTCGGATCAGGTAAGGCAGAGGAAATAGCAGCAGCGGTAAAAGCACACGATGCCAACGTTGTTATTTTTAACCACGCGCTTTCTCCTTCTCAGGAGCGTAATTTAGAAGCGGTGTGTAAATGCCGGGTGTTAGATAGAACAGGGCTTATTCTCGATATTTTCGCGCAGCGCGCGCGAACTCACGAGGGTAAGCTTCAGGTTGAACTAGCCCAGTTGAGACATATCTCAACCCGTCTCATCAGAGGATGGACTCACCTTGAGCGTCAAAAAGGTGGTATTGGTCTTCGCGGTCCGGGTGAGACACAGCTAGAAACTGACCGTCGATTGCTTCGTGGTCGTATCAAAGCCATTCTTCGTCGCTTGGAAAAAGTGCAAAAGCAGCGTGAGCAAGGTCGTCGCTCGCGCAAACGCGCTGAAATTCCAACGGTATCCTTAGTTGGCTATACGAATGCGGGAAAGTCGACGCTATTTAACACCATTACCGACTCACACGTTTACGCTGCTGACCAGTTGTTCGCAACGCTAGATCCTACGTTACGTAAAATCGAGTTAAAAGATGTTGGCCCCGCAATTTTGGCCGATACGGTTGGTTTTATTCGTCATCTTCCCCACGACCTAGTTGCTGCGTTTAAAGCAACGCTTCAAGAAACACAAGAAGCTGATTTACTGCTTCATGTTGTCGATATTGCCGATGCAAAATACCGTGAAACCATGGATGAGGTGAACGACGTACTTGAAGAAATTGAAGCAGGTGACATTCAACAATTACTAATCTGTAATAAGATTGATAAACTAGACGACGTTCAGCCGCGTATAGAAAGAAATGACGAAGGCGTTCCCGTTAGAGTGTGGTTGTCTGCACAGACGGGTGAAGGGACGGAATTGTTAAGCCAAGCTTTGACTGAATGTTTAGCTAAAAGCATGGTGAACTATACGTTGAAGATTCCACCCGCACAAAGTCAATTGCGTGGCGTGTTGTTCGAGCTAAACTGTATTGCAAGCGAAGAATACGACAGTCAGGGAGACTGGGTAGTTGATGTAAGAATGCCCACTGCCGATTGGAACAGGCTTGAAAAACGTCTGGAAAACGGAATATCAGAGTATGTTGTGCGACATTAAGCAGTGCTAAACACTGTATTGAGCATGCAAAATTCAAAAATATAACAGTAATCTATGGAGTATCAGCATGGCTTGGAATGAGCCGGGTGGCAATAATAACGACCCGTGGAAGAATCGCGGTGGGAAAGAGCAAGGTCCCCCAGATTTGGACGATGTTTTTAAAAACTTATTTGGTAAGTTTGGAAAGTCAGGTGGCAACGGTGGTGGTTCAGGCAAAAGCCTAGGCGGCATCGGTGCTGGTATTCTAGTAGGTTTACTTGTCGTGATCTGGTTCATTAGTGGTTTTTATACCATTCGTGAAGCTGAGCGCGGCGTAGTCCTTCGTTTTGGTGAGTATCACCAACAAGTTGAGCCGGGTCTTCGCTGGGCGCCTACGTTCATCGACTCTGTTATTCCTGTTGATGTTCAATCAATACGCGATCAGTCGTCATCAGGCTCTATGCTTACTGAAGATGAAAACGTAGTGAGCGTTCAAATGGAAATGCAATTTCGCGTTGTTGATCCATACCGTTGGACGTTTGCCGTTGAAAGCCCTGAGCAAAGCTTAAGTCAATCTCTTGATAGCGCTATCCGTTATGTGGTTGGTCATTCTACAATGGATGACGTTTTGACTGACGGACGTGAAGTAACCCGTCAGCGTGTATGGGAAGAACTACAAGCTATCATCGAACCATACAATATGGGTGTTTCTATCATTGATATGAACTTCCGTGATGCTCGTCCACCTGAGCAAGTTAAAGATGCATTCGATGATGCTATCGCTGCCCAGGAAGACGAACAGCGTTTCATTCGTGAAGCAGAAGCTTATGCTAGAGAAATTGAGCCTCGTGCACGCGGTCAAGTCAATCGCATGAATGAAGAAGCTCAAGCCTATAAAGAGCGCGTTACGCTAGAGGCACAAGGTGAAGTGGCTCGCTTTAAAGAGCTGCTTCCTCAATACGAACGCGCCCCTAAGGTTACTCGCGAGCGTATTTACCTTGAAACCATGGAAGAAGTACTTAGCAATACCAGCAAAATCATGGTTGATAGCAAAGGTGGCAATAACATGATGTATCTACCGCTAGATAAAATTATGGAACGCCAGCAATCTACAAGTAACAAAAATACGCGCAACACGCTGGAAGGCTTACAAGCACCAGTAACCGATGCTAATGGCCGCAGCCGCAACAGTTCGCCAAGTTCAGGCTTGCGTGGCGATAGCTACAGAGAAGGGAGATAAGCATAATGAAGAATATTTTTATTGCAGCATTCGTTCTTCTTGTTTTGCTTGCATCAGGTTCTCTGTTTGCAGTTAAAGAGGGCGAACGCGCTATTGTTATTCAGTTTGGTAAAGTTCAAAGAGACGACGCGACTGGCGATACGAAAGTGTTCGAACCAGGTCTTCATTTTAAACTTCCGTTTATCGATTCAGTACGTGTGCTTGATGCGCGTATTCAAACGTTAGATGGTTCACCAGACCGCTTTGTAACAAGCGAGAAAAAAGACCTTATCGTTGATTCTTACGTTAAATGGCGTATTGAAGACTTTGCCCGTTACTACCTATCAACAGGCGGTAATAAGCTTCAAGCCGAAGCACTACTAAAGCAAAAAGTGAACAATGGTCTACGTTCAGAGTTTGGTACACGTACTATCGCGCAAATCGTTTCTGGCGAGCGTTCAGCATTAATGAACCAAGCAATGGAACAGGCGTCTACATCATCAGACGAGCTAGGCATTGAAATTGTTGACGTACGCGTTAAGCAAATCAACCTACCTACTGAAGTGAGTAACTCTATCTTCCAACGTATGCGCGCAGAGCGTGCTGCTGTTGCTCGTGAGCACCGTTCAGAAGGTCAGGAACAAGCTGAAGTAATTAAAGCTAACATTGATGCAAAAGTAACAGTAATGCTAGCAGATGCTGAGCGTAATGCTCGTCAATTGCGTGGTGAAGGTGATGCGATTGCAGCTCAAATTTACGCTGACGCTTATTCTAAGAATGCAGATTTCTACAGCTTCTTGCGTAGTATGGATGCATATAAAGAGAGCTTTAACAGCAAACAAGACGTTATGGTAATTGCACCTGACAGTGACTTCTTTAAGTATATGAATCAGTCTAACGGCAACTAAAAACCAAATGTTTTTATAAATATAAAGGCCAGTCTTTTAGACTGGCTTTTTTATATCCACTCGAAAGGTAACTTGCTGATTCACAGAGGCTATTTTTTTATTTCACGAGGCCAATTTGGCAAAGTGTACAGTGAGTTTACCTCTCATTTTCCCTATCCACTGCCAAATTTTCACTAAATCGGGTAAAATACCGCCTGAATATTATTAAAACACGTCACTCATTAAGTACGAAGTTAGCGCCGTCCCAGCGATAACTTTGATGCAGTAGGCGTAAATAAACGACAGAGGGAAGATTTTGACAACGGAAAACAAGAGTACAGCGTCTGCCGATAATAACGGCGGACAAGGTGGGTTATTCTCGCGATTTCTCGCTACGGTGGAATGGTTAGGAAATCTACTTCCACACCCAGTAACATTATTTGCGCTGCTTTCACTTTTCATAGTGGTACTAAGCGGCATATTAGGTTACTTCGACATTGCGGTTGCCGACCCTCGCCCTGTTGGTGCGAAGGGGCGTGAAGAAGACGGCATGATTGAAGTCATATCGTTAATGAGCGCAGAAGGTTTGCAGCGAATAGTGACTGGGCTTGTCACTAACTTCACCGGGTTTGCGCCACTTGGCACCGTGCTTGTTGCCCTTCTTGGTGTATCGGTAGCTGAACATTCGGGCCTTTTGTCGGCAGCAATGCGCGCATTAGTTATGAATGCTTCAAAACGCGCTGTAACCTTTGCTATTGTTTTCGCCGGCATTATTTCAAACACTGCCTCTGAGCTCGGTTACGTGGTGCTCATTCCGCTTGCAGCGATGATTTTCCACTCTCTAGGACGCCACCCGCTAGCCGGTCTTGCGGCGGCCTTTGCAGGTGTTTCTGCAGGTTACAGTGCAAACCTATTGTTAGGGACGGTCGACCCACTATTGTCCGGCATAACAGAAGCGGCAGCGCATATGATTGACCCTGATTACATGGTTGGGCCAGAAGTAAACTGGTACTTTATGTTTATCAGTACTTTTGTAGTGGCCACTATGGGGGCGCTAGTTACTGAAAAAGTGGTAGAGCCAAGACTGGGAAAGTTTGACCCATCTGAGGCATCAATCGATTTAGGTAAGCAATCAATGGATGCGCCTACAGACTTAGAAAAGAAAGGTCTGCGTTGGGCGGGAATATCTTTTGTTGTGGTTTGCGCAATACTGGCGTTAACAGTAGTACCTGAAAACGGTATTTTGCGTCACCCTGAAACGGGTGAAGTGGCGGGCTCTCCGTTCCTTAAAGGCATTGTTGCCTTCATCTTCATTACTTTTGCCATTCCAGGTTTTGTTTACGGTAAAGTGACTAAGTCGATGAAAAATGACAAAGACGTTATTGATGCCATGTCTAAAAGCATGGGCGCTATGGGTCTTTACATAACGTTAGTATTTTTCGCTGCGCAATTTGTTGCGTTCTTTAAATGGACGAACTTAGGCACAGTATTAGCCGTTAAAGGTGCTGCACTATTGCAAGCGGCAGGGTTAGATGGCCCAGCCGTATTTATCCTATTCATATTGATGTGTGGTGTGGTTAACTTATCGTTAGGTAGTGCATCTGCGCAGTGGGCAGTAACGGCGCCTATTTTCGTACCTATGCTTATGTTAATTGGGTACGCGCCAGAAGTTATTCAGGCGGCTTATCGTATTGGTGATTCAGTAACTAACGTTATAGCACCTATGATGAGCTACTTTGGACTTATCCTTGCCATGGCCGCTAGATACAAAAAAGACTTAGGTATGGGCACGCTTATTGCCATGATGTTGCCTTACTCTATGGTCTTCATAGTAGGTTGGACTATCTTATTTTACATCTGGGTATTTTTACTTGGCATGCCGGTAGGTCCGGGCGCAGCCACTTACTATCAGCCCTAAGTAAATAATTAGCTTTATTGCCACAATATTTATTAGGTGGCAGTTAAACAGCGGTATGTGTTTTTAAATATTATTTTTAAACATATGCCGCTTTTTTAATGCCTAAAATCTATTAGTGCAATCGTAGTTTTTTGGCGTTATAGCAGATCATAATCTAAGGTAATTCAGTATAATACGGATATAGCGCAGTACTTCTCGGACTATGAATACATGAAATACAAATCAAACAAAGGCTTTACCCACGGGCAATCAGATAAAATTGGTGTTCTTGTAACGAATCTGGGGACGCCAGAAGCGCCAACTAAACAGGCTCTACGCCCATATTTGAAAGAATTTCTATCAGACCCTCGCGTGGTCGAAGTACCTAAAGCGATTTGGTGGTTTGTATTAAATGGCATCATCTTAAACTTTCGCCCCAAGCGTTCGGCAGAGGCCTACTCTACTGTGTGGACCGAAGAAGGTTCACCGCTAATGGCTATTACGAAAGCGCAAGCATCAGCGATAGCAGAACGTTGTAAAGCACAATACGGCGATAATGTTATTGTCGACTTTGCTATGCGCTACGGTAAACCTGCTATAAGCGACACTATCGATGCTATGCTGGCAAAAGGCGTACGCAAGCTTGTAGTGCTTCCGCTCTATCCACAGTACAGTGCGTCGACGACGGGCTCTACCTTTGATGCTATTGCAAAAGATTTTACGTCGCGCCGCTGGCTCCCAGAGCTTCGTTTCGTTAACCACTACCACGACCGCGACAATTTTATTGCTGCACTTGCCAATAAAGTAAAAGCGCACTGGGAAGTACATGGCCGCGCAGATAAACTCATTTTGTCCTATCACGGCATTCCGAAGCGCTACTTGATGAATGGCGACCCTTATCACTGTGAATGCCATAAAACATCGCGTTTGCTTGCCGAAAAGCTCGGGCTCTCGCACGACGAGTATATGACAACGTTTCAGTCTCGTTTTGGTCGTGAAGAGTGGTTAACACCGTATACAGATGAAACATTGAAATCATTACCTGAAAAAGGGGTTAAATCGATTCAGGTTATGTGCCCCGGTTTTTCAGCCGACTGTTTAGAAACCATTGAAGAAATTGGTGAAGAGAATCGCGAATACTTTATGGAAGCCGGCGGTGAGCGTTATGAATATATCGCGGCACTTAACAGTGATAAAGAGCACATAGATGTGCTTTTTGACATAGTGAAAGAAAATCTACATGGCTGGGCGGTAGAATCAGACAACGGTTTACGTGCGGGCTTAGCGAGAGCGCTGGGCGCTGAAAAGTAGCGTTTGAAAAGCTGACAGCAAACGTTTCGAGAAAAACCAATAGGGAAATCACTCTTGGTGGCGCATTGATTAAATTAAAAGGGAGATAAGGTCGTGGAAGGCAAAGCACCAAAGGAATTACTTAAAGCGCAAAAACTGGCGAACTTGCTGGACACTGCCGTAAAGCTCCCTTTTATTCCGATAAAAATAGGCTTGGATTCAATCGTGGGCCTTATCCCTGGAGCCGGTGACGCGCTGATGCTCTTCGTTTCACTTCGAATAGTTTGGCTGGGAAAATCATTGGGTATGCCCAAAGCGTTAATAGCTCAAATGGTAAAAAACTCAGCAATCGACTTTGGCTTAGGTTTTATTCCATTTGTTGGCGACATCGTGGATATATTCTATAAAGCCAATCAGAAAAATGTTCGTATCATGGAGCGCTGGTGGATAAGCGAAAATAAACATGAGGTAGATAAAGTAACACAGAAGGCGCTATCCGAATGGAGTGCTGAATAACCTAGGTTTAGTTACCCAAATACCTGCGCTTTTTTCACTTTGCTTATTTACAGTGTAAAGCTTGAGTAAATAAGAGAACCTTGTCCTTTAGCTAAATGTCTTTTTTGCAAAGACAACCAAGGGCAATGTACGATGACATCAAACAAATTAACGGAAGAGCCGCTCAAACGACGCCGCTTTATGAAAACAGCGGTGGGACTTACATTGGCTCCTATTGCGATCGGGTTGTGGGGTTGTGGAGGTTCTAATTCCACCTCTGCAAGTTCCACAGCATCTACCTCCTCATCTTCCAATAACGACACCGATTCAAATGCCGAACCTGAAGAAGATTTTGACGGTTGGGCAAGCGGTGGCACGTCAGCTATGACGTCAGACTTTCCAGACGATAGTTTATTTGACACTGCTTCTGTATGCAGTGTGGCTCTCACAGGTTCTCAAACGGAAGGCCCGTGCTATTTTCAAAGTGATTATCTTGACGACATATCATATGAGCAAACAGGTTTGCCGATGATGTTGTGTCTTCAGTTAATTGATGAAGCGTGTAATCCCCTATCGGGTTATGAAATTGAAGTATGGCATTGCGATGTAGACGGCGTTTATTCAGGAGATACCAGTGATAGTGCTGATGCCAGCGGATTCAATTCGGCATTTTGCACGGGAAATGAAGTGGATGCATTAAGTGCGAAGTGGTTCAGAGGTATTGCGGTGACAGATACTAGCGGAAGAATAAACCTAAAAAGCTGTTTTCCCGGCTGGTATAGCAGCCGAGCTATCCACATTCATTTTCGTATACGTCGCAACAACACTGATCAATTGGTTTCTCAATTTGGCTTTTCCGATAGCTTTTGCCAAGATATTTGTACCAATCATCCCGACTATAGTCACCGGGGTGAGCCAGACACGTTGCTGGGACAAGATACAGTGTTTGGCAGTGACTACAATGAATATACATTTAGTGTGTCACAAAACGAAGATGGTTCTTTGCTCGCATACAAGCGCATAATAATCAGTGATTAGACTTCCATTTTCTCTCCTATACACTATTTTTTAACATGCCCGTTAGCAACGGGCATTTTATTACGCACAGTAAACCCATTCGCAGCATTGTTTCGTAGCACATCTCATAAGAACTTTATTTTCTGCTCAAATTACAAGGAGCGTGCAGCACATGAAAGCGTCCGATTTATTTGTTAAAGCGTTAGAAGCAGAAGGCGTGGAATACGTCTTTGGTATCCCAGGTGAAGAAAACCTCGACTTACTTGAGTCGTTGCGCGAGTCCTCTATTAAACTGGTGCTGACTCGTCACGAGCAAGGCGCTGGTTTTATGGCTGCTACATATGGCAGGCTTACCGGAAAAGTGGGCGTGTGCCTTTCGACCTTAGGGCCTGGGGCCACTAATTTAGTCACGCCCGCTGCCTATGCTCAGTTAGGCGCCATGCCAATGTTAATGATTACTGGGCAAAAGCCAATCAAAACCAGCAAACAAGGTCGCTTTCAAGTTATCGACATAGTGGACATGATGCGACCTATCACCAAATTTACCAATCAGGTTGTTAGTGGAGACAGAATTCCTTCAACGGTTCGAGAAGCGTTCCGTCTTGCTTCTGAAGAGCGGCCCGGCGCGGTACATATTGAGCTACCCGAAGATATAGCAGCAGAGCAAACTAGCGCGCAGATATTAACGCCAAGCAGTACGCGAAGACCGATAGCTGAATATAAAGCGATTACTTCGGCAATTACGATGATAGAAGAAGCGCAGTCTCCGCTCTTGCTTATAGGCGCCGGAGCAAACAGAAAGCTAACAGCGAAAATGCTCAGGGAGTTTGTTAATAAAACCTGCATTCCATTTGTTACCACTCAAATGGGTAAAGGGGTACTAAACGAAAGCGATCCGCGTTTCGCCGGGAATACGGCATTATCTGATGGCGACTTCGTGCACCGAGCGATAGAACGGGCTGATCTTATCATTAATGTGGGTCATGATGTGGTAGAGAAGCCGCCGTTTTTCATGCATCACAACGACAAAAAAGTGATTCATGTCAACTTTGATTCGGCTGCCGTAGACCCTGTTTACTTCCCGCAACTCGAAGTGGTTGGAGATATTGCTAACAGCATCTGGCAAATTAAAGAAGGCATTACCCCCCAGGACGATTGGAAGCTAGATTTCTATAAAGATGTGCATCAGGCGTATGTAGAACACCGCGCTGAAGCAGAAGATGACAATCGTTTTCCTATTTTACCCGAAAGATTTGTTAGAGATATTCGAAAGGTCATGCCAGATAACGGCATTGTCACCTTAGATAACGGTATTTACAAAATTTGGTTTGCGCGTAATTATCCTGCTTTTCATCCCAACACCCTGCTTTTAGATAACGCTCTTGCCTCAATGGGAGCGGGCTTACCATCTGCCATTGCGGCTAAATTAGTAAAACCGGAGGCGCCAGTACTCAGCGTATGTGGCGATGGTGGTTTTATGATGAATAGCCAAGAAATTGAGACAGCTGTAAGGCTCAACCTAGACTTGGTGGTGATCATCTTGCGTGACGACGCGTACGGAATGATTAAGTGGAAGCAAGCAAACATGGAGTTTGACGAATTTGGTTTGGACTATGGCAACCCAAATTTTGTTAAGTATGCGCAAAGCTATGGTGCTCAAGGCTGGCGTGTGGACGATACAGACGTACTCATTCACATGGTAGATAAGTGTTTAAACACAAAAGGTGTGCACATTATCGATTGCCCTGTTGATTACAGCATGAATGACGAAACATTAAACCACACAATAAAAGAGTTGAGTGCCAAGCTTTAAAACACAGTATTGAAAAGGTAAGGAGTTAAAAAATGTTGAAGGAAAGCTACCCCTACTATTTAGCCAGTGAACCCGAATACGCGAACACCGACCTAGAGGTAACCAATAAATACACAGGCGAAGTAGCGACTAAAGTTGCTATGGCTGATGCTGATACCATTGATAAAGCCATAGCTGCGGCAGAGAAAGCGCAGCCTGCCATGGCCGCAATGGCGCCTTTTGAAAGACAGGCAGTGTTAGAGCACTGTGTTAAACGCTTTACTGAGCGCGCAGACGAACTGGCGCAAGCTTTGTGTATTGAAGCAGGTAAACCTATTAAAGATGCCAAGGGCGAAGTGACCCGATTAATAGACACCTTTAAAATTGCCGCAGAAGAATCGGTTCGTATCAATGGCGAAACGGTAAATTTAGAAATATCAGCGCGGGCAAAAGGTTATCAAGGCATGACCAAAAAAGTCCCCATTGGTCCGTGCTCGTTTATATCCCCTTTTAACTTCCCGCTAAACTTGGCTGCCCATAAAGTGGCACCTGCCATTGCCGCTGGTTGCACATTTGTACTTAAACCGGCCTCGCGAACACCTATTGGCGCACTAATTATTGGCGAAGTATTGTCAGAAACAGATTTGCCCAAAGGGGCGTTTTCAATTCTGCCGTGTAGCCGTGATGGCGCTGACTTGTTTACCACAGACGAAAGACTAAAACTGCTAAGCTTCACGGGCTCTCCAGATGTGGGTTGGGCACTTAAAGCAAAGGCCGGTAAAAAGCCAGTTGTGCTGGAACTAGGCGGTAATGCAGCCTGCGTAATTGATGAAGATGCTGACATTGAAGACGCGATCGACCGGGTGATTGTTGGGGCTTACTATCAGTCTGGTCAAAGCTGTATCAGTGTTCAGCGCCTTTTAGTACATAGTAAAATATACGATGAATTTAAATCGCGCTATGTAGAAAAAGTAAGAGCATTGGTGTCTGGTGACCCTTCAAATGAAGATACTTTCATCGGCCCCATGATTTCTGAGGGCGAAGCTGAACGTTTGCATGGTTGGATTACAGAGGCCAAAGAAAAGGGCGCATCTATCTTATGTGGCGGTACTCGCGAAGGCGCAATGCTTGAAGCTACGGTTATGGAAAACGTGCCCAAAGACTGTGATGCCAGTGCCGAAGAGGCGTTTGGTCCGCTATCTATTCTAGAGCCTTTCGACAACTACGACGACGCGCTTAAAGAAGTAAATAACAGTCGTTACGGACTTCAAGCTGGTGTGTTTACTCGCGATATTTATAAAGCACATAAAGCTTGGGATGAACTAGAAGTGGGCGGCGTTGTTATTGGTGATGTGCCTAGCTGGCGGGTGGATAACATGCCTTATGGCGGCGTTAAAGATTCAGGACTAGGTCGAGAGGGTATTCGCTACGCGATAGAGGATATGTCTGAGACGCGTCTTATGGTTATTCGAACGCCCCAGTAAGCTAAGAAAGCTTTTTATTAATAAATAAAAAGAGCATGTTTAGGCAAACATGCTCTTTTTTTATGGTTAGTTTCATCAACCAATACCTGGTGTGAAAGGCTCACGTTGAGGCTCATCAGTGGAAAATATCTTGTCCAATCCCCTAGTTTTTGTCAGCCGCATATTCTTCTAATAAAGATAGCGGAATGATATCTAGGGCTTTTTCATGGGTAGCTTCCAGTCGCACCTTGGGCGCAACACCGGCTTCGTAAGCTTCTAACCAACGAGCAGCGCACAGGCACCATCTGTCGCCGTCGAGTAGACCGGGGAAAGACATGCTAGGCCAGGGGGTTATTAAATCGTTACCCTGTCGTAAGGAAAACTGTAGAAATTCATCGCTAACCACAGCGCATACACTGTGATTGCCCACATCAGCATCGGGTACATAGCAAAAACCTTCACGGGTAAACCCCGTATTTCCGCAGCATAGCTGGAGCGGTCGACCATATACATTTTTTGCGTTTGCCAAAATCAGAACCCTCTTTCACAACGTATATTCTTATAATGTGTTTTTATCTAGGTGCCTATTTAGAATATAAAGGTGTACGTCTTAAATGCTCACCCTAATGTATTCACCTTATGACCCTGAACATTATGGGTCAATAGAAAAGCACTAGTGTACTTACGTTTAAAGGTAAAAAATCGTGCTCGATAAAAGTAAAAAAACCGGGGAAGTTAACTTTTCTGAAGAAGAAATTTCGCGCTTTGACTCACTGGCAGAGTCATGGTGGGACCCCAGCGGCAAATATAAAACAGCCCTTGAGTTTAATCGAGCGCGCTTGGATGTCATTAAAGCGCAAATAGAGGATCATTTCGGCAAAGGTAACCTCCCACCGGATTATTCGTCTTTGTCTATTGTTGATATAGGTAGCGGCGGCGGGCTTATTAGCGAGCCTCTGGCCAAGCTTGGTGCAAAGGTAACTGGCATTGATGCAAGTGCAGTAAGTGTGGAAGTGGCAAAACGCCATGCGGAAAAAAATGGTGTATCGGTAACTTATAAACACATGTTGTCCAGTGAACTAGTTAAAGAAGCACAGCAATATGACATTGTTATAAACGCTGAAGTGGTAGAGCATGTGCCAGATCAGCAGCAGTTAATTGATGAATGCGCTAGCTTGGTCAAACCGGGCGGGCTGCTTATTCTTGCCACTCTAAACCGAACACTTAAAAGCTTTGTAATTGCTATTGTGGGGGCTGAATACGTAATGCGGTATTTGCCTGTGGGAACCCATGATTGGCAAAAGTTTGTAAAACCTAGTGAATTAGAAAAATGGGTCGGTGAAGACTTCACACTGAAACATCAGATAGGTATGAAACTCGACCCTTTCAAGGGAGAGTGGCTAACCACTTCTAGCCTTGCGGTAAACTTTATCCAATCCTATTCCAGAAGTTGATAACGGTTTATTAATTGTGTTTATGGTTCGTATTTCGAGTGAAAATGGTATGGGCGAGTATACTCTCGCGTGAGTACTATCTTGCTGAATTTAATAGATATTGATAGTTAGATGACGATAAATATCACAACTTGATGTTTATCCTCCTTATTAAAGTTTCAACATAAAGGTTGATCTTTACAGTGTGTTTACATAATTATAACAAAGGTCTGACCACAGACCACAACGTTATAATTATGAGGCACACACACGATGAGAATATCCAAAGATAATAGAGCAAGGAATGCTCTCATTGTTACTTTGCTTGCCATAACAGGCGCTGTCAGTACCCTAGTTGTAGGGGCAGGACAAGCCTTCGCAGGAACATACGCAAAAACTGAAAACCCCATAGTATTGGTCCACGGCCTGTTTGGCTTTGAAGACATACTCTTTGTAGATTATTTTTATAAGGTTCCGCATAAACTCAGCCGCAACGGCGCTGTGGTATATATTGCTGAAGTTTCACCAGCAAATTCCACAGAAGTGCGCGGCGAGCAGTTGCTTGAGTATATCGACGAAGTACTCGCCTTGTCTGGCGCAGACAAAGTGAATCTAATTGGACATAGCCACGGCGGCCCAACGGCACGTTACGCCGCAAGCGTGGCGCCAGAAAAAGTTGCTTCGGTAAGCTCTGTCGCCGGTGTTAATTGGGGCAGTAAAGTCGCAGATGAATTACGGGATGCTTTCGCTGAGGGCTCAGTGGGAGAAGGCGCCGCTGGCGTCGTTGTTAATGCATTTGCCAACATTATTGAAATTGCGTCTGGGTCAGATCCCCGTGAAAAGCCCACCGACTCAATCGCTGCACTTGATTCTCTATCAACTGCAGGCTCAGTAGCGTTCAATCAAAAATACCCTGAAGGCATGCCTACCGCCTACTGTCGCAACGACGGTAAGATGTTGGCTGAAAATGGCGTGTATTATTTCTCATGGAGCGGCGGAAGAACTTATACCAATGCTTTAGACATTGTCGACCCTTTCCTAGCTATTACTGGCACTGCGTTTAAAGAGCCAAACGATGGCTTAGTCTCAACGTGTAGCTCGCACTTGGGCAAGGTGCTAAAAGATAACTACAAAATGAATCACCTCGATGAAGTAAACCAGAGTTTTGGAATTACGCACTGGTTTGAAACCGACCCGGTAGATGTGTTTGTACGCCAGGCTAATCGTCTTAAAAGATTGGGCTTGTAGTGACAAAAGGTAAAGTACGCCATGCGTATTCAATACTCACAGGGCTAGTTGCTCTGTTAGTATTGGGTACTGTTGTTTATATCCAATTTGCACCTGACACCAAAAAAAACGGGGCTGGGCATTCCTCCGAACGCTTGGAAGTTAGCAGGCAAAAAGAAACCAGTGGAAAGCTGGGCGAGAAGGGAACAACGCGTAAGGAGACAGATGCGCGCCTCCATCTAAAGAGCGAAGCAGAAAGCGCAAATAAAAGCCTTACTCCTTTTAAGCTTAACTATTCAACCAAAGACGCTTTCGACCGCTTTATATTTACGCGTACAACAGACGACCCGCAAACCGTTAAGTTTGCCTATACCACCTACGTTAGCAACGTGTTTACGCCAACTACCCAAGCGGTAGCGTCTGACTTATTTACCCGATATGTAGATTATAAAGTGGCGCTTTCTTCCATCGAGACGGAGGTCGACTTGGCTACTCATAGTTTACAGGATGTGTCTTACAAACTTGATGAGCGCGAGGGGATAAGACGGACCTACTTCGACGACACCGAATACCATTATTTATTTAGCCAAGAAGCGCAGGTGGACGAGGCGGCGCTAGCGCGTTTACAACTTGCTCAGGAAAGCACGCTGTCTAGGCATGAAAGAAAAGCGCTTATTGTTGAGTCACTGAAAACGGGAAATCAAGCCGAACGCGATGTTTTCCAGCCAACGCTGAATATACATCGCATCAACGAGATAAAACGCAGTTATAGCAATATTAATGATCGGTATAACGCAGTGGCGGCAGAGTTTGGAAGTACGGTAGCAGACCGCTTTGCGAAAACCTGGGAAAAGCAGGCTAACTGGAAAAACAAAATTGCAGATTATCAGGCGTTTCGCGAAAGCCTATCGCAGCAGGCACTTTCGCCGAGCGAGGCAGAGGATGCCCAGCGCGAATACCTGTCTGCACGCTTTACTGATAATGAAATAAAACGTCTTAAGGTGATTACGGGCTCATAACTAATGATCGGACCCCAATCCTGGCTTTTCATTGTTTTTCAGTATTTAAAAATACCCAAGAGGTATAACCATAAAAGAACTGAATAGTTCTGTGCATAGACAGAGTGATTTGAAAGCGGTATGTGCAATTACTAATCTAGAACCAACCCTATATTTAGCAATCTGTCATAAGGTCTGTGGCAATCATTATGAAAATATACGAAACGAAAACCGCACCTAACCCACGTCGAGTACGCATGTTTTTAGCCGAAAAAGGCATTGATGTTGATTACGTGCAAGTCGATATTCAAAAAGGTGAAAACCTAAGTGCAGAAATGCGCGCTAAGAACCCGTTAGGTAAAATACCCATTTTAGAGCTTGATGACGGTACCTGTATTGCAGAAACCGATGCGATCTGTACTTACTTTGAAGCATTGCAACCAGATCCCCCTTTAATGGGAACAACGCCCGTTGAAAAAGCAACGATATCTATGTGGCAGCGCCAAGTAGAGTTAGCCTTCATGATGCAAATTGGCATGTGCTTTCAACATACCACAGGTTACTTTAAAGATCGTATGACACCTGTACCTGAATATGGCAAAGAAGCGGGTATCAACGCGTCTAAATATCTCAATATTCTAGAACGCCGACTTGGTGTAAAAGAATACATCGCTGGCGATACCTTTTCTATCGCCGACATAACCGCGTTATGTGCTATGGATTTCGCCCGAGTGGTAAAAATTCGTATGACTGACGACCACGTTAATTTAGCGCGCTGGTATGAGGCCGTAAGCAACCGAGCGAGTGCAAAAGCCTAATGATAGATTTATATACCGCAGCCACCCCTAATGGTTGGAAAGCGTCAGTAGCGCTTGAAGAAATGGGACTTGAATATACAGCTCATGCTGTAAACTTAATGAAAGGCGAGCAGAAAACCCCTGAGTTTTTAGCCATGAACCCGAACGGACGTATACCGGTTATCGTAGATAGAGAAGCCGATGGCCACGTTGTTTTCGAATCCGGCGCAATTATGATTTATCTCGCTGAAAAGACCGGAATGTTCTTACCCCGCGATGCTAAGGGAAAGAGCCAAGTTATCCAGTGGTTAATGTTTCAGATGGGTGGAATAGGCCCTATGA
The DNA here is from genome assembly GCF_056158305.1 of Alteromonas sp. AWM4_230. Lineage (NCBI taxonomy): Bacteria > Pseudomonadati > Pseudomonadota > Gammaproteobacteria > Alteromonadales > Alteromonadaceae > Alteromonas > Alteromonas sp. AWM4_230. The sequence goes on from NZ_JBSWTB010000001.1 coordinate 800,615, forward strand.
TGGGGCAAGCCAACGTGTTCCATCGTTATCTAGAAGAAAAAATTCCCGTAGCAATAGCGCGTTACCAAAACGAAGTGCGACGTTTATTCACCGTACTGGATAATAGGCTAGAAAATCGTGAATATCTGGTAGACGACTATAGTATTGCTGACATGGCTAACTGGTGCTGGGTGCGCACTTATGAATGGTCAGGTGTTAGCATTGAAGGCTTGGACAACCTAATACGCTGGAAGAACAGTATTGAAGCGAGGCCTGCAGCGCGACGTGGCGTGGAAGTGCCTAATAAGATAGATAAAGAGGCGCTGCTTAAAGGCGCCAAAAATGTGGTTACTAAATAACGCTTTTAACTGAATCGACAAACCGATTGAGCCAGCCTGATGCCATACTCGGTTTGTAAATCAACTCAAAATGCTCTTCATGGCAAAAGTCATAATCTGATACGGACACGCAAGTAAGATCATGACTTTTCGCTATGAAGTCAGGTACGTAGGCCAAAGCCAGTCCTTGCCTGACAATAGACAGCAGTGTGCCAAAATCATTACATCGATAGTGTATAGAGCGGGGGACTTTGTCGTCTCTCCACCCATCAGAGCCTATGCCCCGTTTTATTCCACAAAAAGGTGAAACGTCAGGGCAAGCAAAAGCGAAAGCGAACAAACTTTGACTTGTTAATATACCGTTCTTTGCTTCAGCTACCGCAGGGTGATTTTTTGCGGCCGCAACCACATAGGTAGACGACCCTAATAATATGCGATGCAGTGACGGGTCTTTCTCTCGTTCTTCCATTGCAAAAGAGGTGGCGATAGCCACGTCGCTACCCCCTTTAGAAACGCTATCCAGCGCTTTCCCTTCCCAGCAAGCGTGGATATTGACGTGAAAGCGATCTTGTGAAGAGGAAGGTTTAGCAAGCAAAGTTGGCAAGTAATATTGAAGCAAGAGTGATGGGCCAGAAACGGTAATGTTGTATAAAGCAGTATTACCCCTAAACTCACTGAGTGCCTGATCGGCTTCGTGCACAAGATGAGTGGCATAAATAAGGAATTTGTTTCCCCGTTGGTTGAGTCGAATATGTTTACCTACGCGGTCAAACAGTTGGCTTTCTAACTGTTGTTCTATGCGTTTCACCACTTTAGACAATGCGCCTGTGGTAACCGATAAGTGCACAGACGCTTTATTCAAGTTCTCATGTTGGGCAACAACAATAAATTTTCTTAAGTCTTCAATATCCACGGGTTCGCCGCCTCATTGTTTCCGGTTGGGAATTAAACATGTATTTATTGTAGCTTAATTGTAGGTGGTTACTGTGCCAGTATCGCCATAATAAAATTGTTATTAAGCGTAAAAGGTTTATGAAGCGTCTTCATTTGGCTGTCTTGTGTTTATATATGGTGTGCATGGGAGCAACGGCGACAACCACAAAAGAACTAAGTGCAGATGGCATTAGTAAAGCATCCAATGCTAGTTCTTCTATACACGCCGGTCATAAAAACCACAAAAGAGTTGGTTCTCACGGTATGGTGCTATTTACAGATGGCGCTGAACTCTATGCGAGTCACTTACCCCTTTATTATTCGCCACATGATTACCAAATTATTTATGCAGTAGGAAGTCCGCATAAAGCTACGCTAATTGCGTATCTACAAGCAGGCTCAACCTCTCACAGCAACATGGTGACCCTGTTACCAGAAAATTTTGATTTAAATAAACTTGTTGATGGTGAAAGATTTTCTATCTCAGCACAGTTTTATAAAGGTCATTTTGAGCGAGGTGGCACTAAGTGGTTGGGTAAATCGGAACTGACATTTGAAAAGCTGATGTTTAAACGTCGCTTGGTAAAACAATACAAACCGCCACATTCTGACGACGATAGCGTTACATATCAGCCTGATGAAAAGTGGACTAGCATCAGCCTCGGTGACAAGTATTTATACATTCACCTCATTGGCGAACGCCCATCCTTTGATGCACTGTTTATCGTTGACGATTGTCAGGAAACCTTAGGAAACATGCTGGGCGAAAGTGTTCCGAGCAAGGCGCAAATTAAAGAGTTTTTTACTCACTGCGAATCGCCTTTTCTAGTGTACTTTGAAACACAGGATTTTGCGCACTGACGCCGCTGATCTGCACTAGCGTGATTTCAGTTTTAAGATTTTACGCTATCACTTATGGCTTTGATATGTTCAGGGCCTATGCCGCAACAGCCTCCAATGATACTGGCACCTGCCGCTAGCCACGATTGAGCGTAATCTGCATAGCGCTGTGGCGTTATATCGTCACGCAGCTCTGACAAAAGGGCGTTAGCTTCATGCTGACGCTTCCTTTCTGAAAAGCTATTGGCGTATGCACCAGTAGCAATGTTTTCATTCAACTGTCGCGTAATTGTTAGTGCATTTTCCATTTCTTCAGGCTGTGAACAATTAAAAAGTACGCTTTCAACACGCTCCAGCAAAGGCGCGATTTTTTCTAGCGGCTCGCCTGAACGAAGAGTTACAGGCTCGTTTGACGACGCTCTATTATGCAAAGAAAACGACAGCCAAATGGGACGAGAAGACAGTGTTTTTATTAGTGAAACTACGGCATCAGCTTCTTCAATAGAGCAAACCGTTTCAATAAGCCAAACATCCACAAAAGGCGCTTGCGCTTTGATAAGAGGCGTTAAAATCTCTGCCACTCGTTCTGCATCGAATAAGTCTGGGCGGTACGAGCCAAAAGCAGGTGGCACACAGCCCGCGACTGATAACTTGTTGCTTTTATCCTGCTGAAAAGTAACGGCTTCCTTTGCTAGCTTAGCCGCAGACTCGGCCAGCGAAAATGCTTGCTCGTTAAACGCGGTTTCACCAATATGAAATGGAACGAGGGCATAGGCATTGGTAGTGATGACAGTGGCACCAGCATTTAGAAAGTGGGTATGAACCTCACGCACTAGCTCAGGGGTCTGCATTAATGCCAGTGCGGACCATTCCGGCTGCCTAAAAGGTGCACCAATCTTTTCAAGTTCACGACCCATACCACCATCTAGAATATGAATCACTTTGCTACTTACTGTCATGAAAACCTTAACTGCACATCTGAATAGTTAGAAATAATTAGCCTGAAGCGCTAAGTTTGCGCTTCCAATCGATTGGGCCTTTACGCCCACGTGACCGGGGCTAATTTGCGCGGGAGTAATTCCTCGCATATCCAAGTCTTTCAGCGCACTTTGGGTTGCTTCAACTAATAATTCTTTTATGTTGCTGGGTATGGCGCCGTCAATGATTACGCCATCTAAATCCAAAAGGCTCATCGCGCACTGTGAAGCGAATGCCAGCCCTTTGGCTGTCTCGCGCACCCAATTTTTTACAAGTGAATCATTGCACTGCCAGTAAGAGGGGGACTCATAAATGTGCTTAGCGTTTTCCCCCGCTTTTTCTAACTCGCTTTCCAATAGATAAAGTGAAGATTGCGTTATTAACTGACGCTGCTGATTTTGACTAAAAAAAGGCAACGAGCCAATAGCGCCGGCATTACCTGTTTTGCCATTGATAAGCTGATTGTTAAGTACCAGTCCACCGCCTAAAAACGTACCAACAAATATGTATAAAAAGCTATCGTAACGCTTTGGATTGCCGAACGACATCTCCGCGCTACACGCTGCTCCTGCATCATTTTTAATGAAAACAGGTAGGTTTAATAAGCTTTCAAGTTCGGTTTGTGGGTCAAACTCTTTCCATTCTTCTAACTCTTTTTTCGGCGCGCCTGCTTCCTCTGCCCAACTCCAAATTTCAAAAGGCATAGCTACGCCTAAGCCTCTAACCATCTTTTGCTGTGCTGCATCTAGGTTTTTGATTAGAACATTGAATGCACGCTCTGCAAAGTTCAGTAGGTTGCTTACCGTTGGATAGGCGAACTTTTCGTGAAGGGTGGCTTTAACATTGCCTTTTAAGTCGAGCAAGGTTATGTCGAAACTACGGCGACCAACTTTGAGGCCGATACTGAACGCACCGTTAGCATTCAATCCGAAAGGTACCTTAGGCTGCCCTACACCGCCTTTTATAGGCTTTAGGCGTTTGACCAATCCATCGGTTTCTAACTTCTTGATAATTACCGTTGCAGATTGCGCCGACAGCCCAGTCAATTGTGCAATTTCAGCTTTAGGTAAGGCAATGCGTTGCCGTATTAAGGTTAAGATCGCGCGCTCATTCGCAGAACGATCATCAAGTAACTCTGGTGCGTTTTGTTGTGGCAGGTGAAAAGCCGATTCAATATTCAAAGTAATTACTATCTACCGTTAAAAAAGAAAAGAGTTTAATAATACCAATGCGCATAGATAATTGCCCATTCAGAAGGCGCTGGCAAGTTTCCTAGCGAAGCGTGGGAATGCAGGAATGTGTCCCCTTTCAAACTTCCAAAATGAAGCTATGAATCTTACCAGACCTTTCAGATAAAAATTTTAATCTTTTTAATACAATAGGTACACATCCTACAATCCTTTTAAAAAAAGTAAATCAATTGGGTTGATTTAATAGTTTTGTTCGTCAATACTATGCCGCAATTAATTAACGATTCGTTAACCTTACGTATTGTGCGCACTAGGTAAACGTCCTTTATTGACATTTTTTGAGCGAGGCTGGTATGAAAATTTTGTGTTTAGGTGAAGTGCTTATTGATATGTTAAGCCAAGGTGCAGCGCCCAAAGATGGCAACATACCAGCCATGAAGCCTTTCCAGCCTTATGCTGGTGGCGCGCCCGCTAACGTGGCGGTTGCTGTTGCCCAACTGGGTGGAGAAAGTGCGATGGTATCGAAGGTGGGTGACGATACTTTTGGCGCCTTTCTTAAAGAAATGCTTGAACACTACAAAGTAAATACGGACTTTGTGTGGGCCACACAAGAGGGTAATACGGCACTGGCGTTTGTGAACTTGGATGCAGACGGCGAGCGTTCGTTTGACTTTTATGTCGATAACGCTGCACATAAACATATTTCAGAGCAAGACTTGTCGACAATTGATTGCGACAAAAATACCGTGCTTCACTTCTGTTCAGGTTCAATTTCAGGCCCTGAACTTATTCCTGGCACCGAGTTTATTTTAAACAAGGCGAAGGAAAACGGCATGATGGTGTGTTTAGACATTAATTATCGCCCAGCATTTTGGGATGACACTGCAAATGCGCCAACACGTATTGATGAAGCGGCAAAGAAAGTTTCTATACTTAAGGCAAGCCGTGAAGAGTTATCAGAGCTTTATGGCGAAGAAAATGCCGATGCAAAAGTACAGCAGTGGCTAGATAGCGGTGTGAAGGTTGTATTGGTGACAGACGGTGGCGAGCCTATTCACTATATTACCAAGTCGTTTAGCGGCACGCTGGCATCGCCAAAAATGGACGTAAAAGATACCACTGCAGCCGGTGATTCATTTATCGGTGGGTTTCTGTACTTCCTTTCGACCAAAGTTAAGAACGCGGATGAGTTCGATGCGTGGGCTGAAAACTTTGAAAATGTTAGCGAAGCGACTGAATTTGCTATTCGCTGTGGTGCTTACACAGTAACCCAGTACGGTGCATTTAGCGCACTGCCTACACAGGCTAATATTGCTAAGCAATAAGCGGTGAATAACCTTTTCAAAAACTGAGTTAATGGCAATAAGAAAGGGTTCGATTGAACCCTTTTTTGTTTTTTAAAGCTTTACCTGCAGCATAAGCTAATACGGGAAGTCGGCCTAGTGCTTATCGGCTCTGCTTTGGAACTTACGTTCTTCGGTATTAACCTTTATCCATTCGCCGGTGCTGATGTATTCTGGCACTTGTACTACTAGGCCGGTCGAAAGCGTCGCTGGTTTGGTACGAGAAGTAGCAGATGCACCTTTAATAGACGGGTCGGTCTCAACTACTTCTAGCTCTACGCTCATTGGCAAGTCCAAGGCAACCGGGACTTCGCTAACAATGACAACTTGAATGCCATCGGTTTCTTCGTTAATAAACAGAGCTTCGTTCTCAATGCTCTCTTTGTTCAAGTGATAAGGGGTGTAGTCTTCCTTATCCATGAATACATATTCTTCGCCATCAATATACGAAAACATAGCAGGACGACGAATTAAGTCAGCCATATCTAGGGTGTCTGAGTCTTTAAAGGTTTCATCGTATTTGGCGCCTGTTACTACATCGTACATGCGCATGCGATAGATGCTGCCACCAGCACGACCTTGAGGGACAGAGCGTTCAATGTCTCGCACGATGCAAGTTTTTCCGTCAAATACCACAGTGTTATTCTTTTTAATTTCACTAGCCTTAGGCATGGCGATTTCCTATTGTTTTATTTTCTTAAGGTGCAAGCCTTGTTTTCTCGACCCATTCTCTGCGATTTTACACGACTAAGAAAGTGTTTTTGCTGGCTCAGCCTTCTATTAGTGCTTTAACGTTCGCTAAGGTATCGGCTTCATTAGCGGGCTTGTCCCAACGAATTCTATGTATACGGGGAAAGCGCAGCGCGACCCCTGATTTGTGCCTTGACGAAGGGTGTACAGCGTCAAAAGCCACTTCAAGTACCAGCTCTTTTTTCACTTCTCTTACCGGGCCAAACCGCCCCACGGCATTGCGCCTTACCCAATTATCCAGTTTTTTGAGCTCTTCATCGGTGAACCCGGAATACGCCTTTCCGATAGGCAGAAGCTGACTGTCCTCCCAAGCGCCAAACGTGTAGTCAGAATAAAAGCTGGAGCGCTTGCCGTGCCCTCGCTGCGCGTACATCATTACCGCATCAACAACTAGCGGGTCGCGCTTCCATTTAAACCACTGGCCCTTAGGTCTGCCAGGTACATACTTACTATCTAAGCGCTTTATCATCAGCCCTTCTACCGCACGATTTTGGCAGACTTGGGCGTGAAGCTGGCGCAAGGTTTCAGGGGAAGTGGCATTGAGTGTTTCAGAAAGAAACAAACGGCTGTTATTCGTTTTGCTAAACCATTCTTCAAGGGCGTGGCGCCTTGCTTTTAGTGTTTTATCGGTTAGATCTTCACCATTAAGCACTAAAGCATCGTAAACGATTAGTCCCACTGGAGAGGAAGACTGTAACGCTTTACTCGGTTTCTTTTTATTAAGGCGCTGCTGAAGGGCATTAAAGGTATCCACGTCTGGCTGTGTGGCGGATGAAGCCTGTTTACCGCTTTTATCACTACTGGTGCGTTGACTAGCCGCACTTTGGGCAATCGATTCTTCAGATTGATGTAAGCCATGTTCTGCATTATGAATAACCAGCAGTTCTCCATCTAGCACCATATTGCCGCTTACAGACTCAAGCAGATCAGGAAATGAGTGGCTGATATCATCGCCAGTACGAGAAAAAAGAGCTTTTTCAGGTTCATCGCCATCGACCTCACTATCTTTCTGAGGCTTATCATCAACAGTTTTATTCGACTTAACAACAAGCTGCACGCGAATGCCATCATACTTGTTCTCAATTTGCCAAGCGTCTTTGGTGAAAGCGTCGATATCGCCATCTTCAATGGGGTGAGAAAGCATAACTGGATGAAATGTGACGGCATTTTCAATATCAGGCTTGTCAGCTTTTCCTTCTAGCCAGCTAAGCATATCAACGTAAGGAGGAGTAACCGCATGCCACAGTGTTTCTATTTCTTTGATGTCTTTATTGCCATAGTCGGCCAATATTTGTTTTATGGAGCGAGCCGACACACCTATACGTAACCCCCGAGTGCCCAACTTTAGCAACGCCCAGCGTTGAGCAGGCGTCATTATTGTTAGGTAATGGGCTAGCGTCTCAGAAACTTTCTGTTTACTGACCGAAGCGAACGTTTCTACCACTTCGGTTAGCGTGGGTAGCGAATCTGTTGGCTCGCTATAGGGCCATAAATGGGCTACGGTTTCACTAACCTCACCCACATAATCATAGCTCATGGCAAAAAGCTCAGGGTCGGTATGTTCAGTAATGAGCTTTTTTACCGTATTGCGCTTAAAAAAGTCGAACCGCAATGTACCTGCCAAAGCAGCAATTGCCCAGCCTCGGTCAGGGTCTGGTGTATTGGCTATGTAGTTAGCTATAAGCTGCGCTTTGGCTTTGTTTCCAGCCGTGAAATACAGCTGTTCAAGTAAGTGACTGAATGCTTCCACTAATCGCCTCCTTGCTCTTCTTCATCATAACCGACTAGCGATAGCGCTCTGGCTTTAAACCCCATTTTTTCTGCCTGATACATTAGCGCATCTTCTCTGCCGTGGGTTACCCACACTTCTTTCGGATTGACTTCTTCAATGGTTTGCAGCAATTCAGGCCAGTCGCAATGATCAGAGATAATAAGCGGTAGCTCGGCATTTTTTTGCTTAGCGCGAGCGCGAATTTGCATCCATCCAGATGCCACAACAGGGCGTACATTAGGCAAGCTTCGTGACCATCTATCGGCAAGTGCAGAAGGGGGCGCAATGACTATTTCGCCGGCTAAGGTCTTTTTATCTGCAACCTCAGACACCGGAATCAACTCACCTAAATCTATTCCTAATTGCTTGTATAGGTCACACAGCTTCAGCTGCGCACCATGTAAGTAGATGGGCTTGACGTAACCCGCCTCGCGCAGCGCTAATATAACTCGTTGACATTTACCCAATGCATAAGCGCCTACTAAATGGCATCGCTCGGGAAACACTCGTAATGAGTGAAGGAGCTTTTCGATTTCATGTTCAATAGGCGGGTGCTTAAAGACAGGAAGCCCAAAGGTGGCTTCGGTAATCAATACGTCGCAAGGTACAACTTTAAAAGGCGGGCAGGTAGGATCGTGACGGCGCTTATAATCGCCGGAAACCACCACGCGGTAGCCTGCATATTCGATAAGAATTTGTGTAGAGCCAAGAATATGTCCTGCTGGATAAAATGTGGCTTTTACATCGTTAAAATTAATGCTTTCACCTATAGCTACAGCGTGCTGGTGAGTAGCCATATCTTCACCGTAGCGGGTTTGCATAATCGCCAGTGTTTCTGGGCTTGCATACACACTGTTATGACCTGCCCGTGCATGGTCAGCGTGGCCGTGTGTGACAAGCGCGGTGGCGACTTCATTCATTGGGTCGATGTAAAACTCACCGGGCTCGCAATAAAGGCCAGTATCGTCAGCTTTTAACCAGGTTGATGGGTGCACTACTCATAGTCCTGCCAAATCAGAGAATGCTTTTTACTACGTATTTAACCCCCTGAATCGACCACTTGGGTCGCATTCACTATTGGTTCAACCCACATTCATCTATCAAATTTGGGTTGGGCTATGATACTGACGAAAGCCAATTAGGCTCGGCTATTTCGCTAGGCACTTTCAGATTCTAGATAGTTACGCCAATATGCCAAAGGACCAGGTTTTACCTTGGTCCTTTTTGGTTGAATCGGATTTATATAACGTATTTTAGTACAGATGTTAGCTATGAGGTTTTATTTGCCTCTGTCGCTAATTCTTGCTCTGCAACTAAGCCGTCGTTTTGCTTGCTCTGTTTCTTCTTATAAAAGCTGCGCAGGTATAGCCTTCTCCATGCCGCTTCAAATGGCCCTTGTTCAAAATGCTTAGTTATAAAATTCGCCAGCAACATTTGAATTGCTGTGAGCGCAAGGGTAATTAACATCAAATCGAGCAGCGTCACGGTATAGGCAAAGTCGGGATAGTAAGCGGGCATAATCACACGAAACAACACAGCTAGAACAATAGATTGCGTTAGGTAGAGGGTAAACGCTACCTTGCCGCAGTTAATAAGTGACTGATACCACCAAGTGGTTGTATTTTTCACCTTGATTAACAGGTGTGCGTAGGCAAAAGCACAGAAAATTGCTGGGATACTGGTAAACATGGGAATAACATCCGACGTTACTTGCTCAAATATCAACTGAGGTATAACCGTAACGACAGATGTGGCTATGGCAATTATAGACACTTTCAAAAATACAGTAGATGAAAACCCAACGCTAAAGAAACCACTTCTATAAAGATAAGCACCAAACATCATAAGCCCCATCGACTGCCATAGCATGGTAAAAGGTGCTGCAATAACGGTAGCAAGAACAAAAGAAGCTTGAACCCCAATTTGGAACAAATAACTACTTTGCCATTGTGTAACCTCTTCGGCGTAAGCTTCGCTAGACCTAAATGGAAGTGCGCCACCGTAGTCGTATCCAAGCGTAAGCACTATGCCAAAAACAAGCATAATGATGCTTCCCACGACTAAATATTTAACGCTTTTTGTGCGAAGCGCTTCTTGGTCTAACGTTAAGTGTTTTAGTACAAAGTAGGCGCAAAAACTGTAATAAAGCAGTATGTCGCCGCCAAATATGAAAACGCCATGTATTAACCCAAATAAAAATAGCCATTTAAGCCGAGATTTAGAAAAGTCTAAAAAGTTGTGCCCACGCTTTTGGCAAGCGTCGAATTGAATAGCTAAACCTGCTCCAAACAACAGGCAAAATAAGGTGCGAAATCTGCCATCTAAGAAAAGCGCGCTAAGTGTCGAGATAATCTCATCTGATAAAAGTGGCTCTTCAAAAAACGCGTAGCCGGTGTGAAAGTTTTGATGGTATGCAATGTTTAAAAACAAAATGCCAAGGATTGCTAAACCTCTAATGGCATCTATGGATTGAATTCGCATTTACGTTCCCTGTAATCATATTTTGTAGTTTAACGAGTGTAGTGTACTCGTTTTCGAAGTGTCGATAATTAAAGTGTATCCGAATATTAACTATTGCTAATAACCTTAATCCACTAATAAATAAAAAGTACAGGAGGTACTTATTTTTTCAAGAAAGCCATATTGCGCTGAGTTTGGGCGCTGAGTTTTGGCGTTGAGCTTTGACGATTATTGCAAAGGTAAAAGTAAGGTGTTGGCGTATATAAACTTAACTAAAGAATTGGCGTATAAAGCGGAAAAGGCATAACAGATACTGTAAATGACATTACTTCCCTGCGCTTTCTCTAAGTGGTTTAAGCAAAAAGGCTGGCAACTACGTGATTATCAACAGACCATGTTGGTGGAAAAAGATAAACATGACTGTACGTTACTGATAGCACCGACAGGGGCGGGTAAAACCTTGTCAGGTTTTCTGCCAAGTTTGGTAGAGCTTAGTGAGTTAAATGAATCAGCTGAAAACAAGGGTAATCAGAGTGGGTTTAATGGTTTGCATACCCTGTACATTTCACCACTTAAAGCGTTAACCCAAGATATTCATCGCAATCTGTTACAGCCTATTGAAGAAATGTCGTTGCCTATCACCGCGGAAACCCGCACCGGCGATACACCCTCTCATAAGCGTCAGCGGCAGCGTAAAAAGCCGCCTAATATTCTACTTACTACCCCCGAATCCCTTATGCTGATGTTGAGCTACGCCGATGCCGATAAGCTTTTCGGCAAGCTAAAACGCGTGATAATCGATGAAACCCACAGCTTAATGGCTAATAAACGCGGCGACTTTTTATCTCTTGCCTTAGCGCGATTAAGCGTGCTTTCTCCAAGCTGCAAACGCATAGGTTTGTCAGCGACCGTGGCATTTCCTGAAACTTTGGGCGCGTGGCTGGCAGGCAGTGACAGCTTTGCCAATATCATTAAAGTAAAAGCGGGGGAGAAGCCAAAAGTTGAGATGCTGCACTCTAAAGCACGCATGCCTTTTGGTGGCTTTATGGCTCGTTACGCCATTGATGATATCTATGCGGCCATAGAAATAGCACAGACCACGCTGGTTTTTGTCAATACACGAGCCCAGTCCGAGCTTCTATTTCAAATGCTATGGGAAGCAAATAAAGCGGCGCTTCCCATTGCGCTTTATCACGGCAGTTTGAGTAAAGAGCAAAGGCGCAAAACCGAAGCAATGATGGCAAGCGGTATGCTAAGGGCAATTGTGTGTACTTCTGCGTTAGAGTTAGGTATCGACTGGGGCGACGTCGACAAAGTCATTCAAGTAGGTGCGCCTAAAGGCGTAAGCAGGCTGCTGCAAAGGATAGGGCGAGCGAACCACAGGTTAGATGAACCTAGCGAAGCGTTACTTGTCCCAGCAAACCGGTTTGAAGCGCTGGAATGCCAAGCGGCCATTACTGCTATAGAAAAAGGTGAGCTTGATGGTGAAAGCCCACAGCCGGGCGCCCTAGATATCATTCCACAGTTCATCTTGAACTGTTTATGTAGCAAAGCTGATAGCCCAGATGCCTTGTATCAAGAGATACTTACCGCCACGCCTTATCAAGGGTTAGATAGAGACGATTTCGATAAACTGTGGCGCTTTACCCAAGACGGAGGCAGTGCCCTTAATGCTTATGAACGATATCAGCGTTTAACACGAAACGATGATGGCACTTTTGCGCCCGCAAATCGGCGAGTTATACAAAGACACAGGCAAAACATAGGCACAATCGTTGAGGCAGGGCGTTTAAAGGTAAAGCGTATTCGTAGGGGGAACCAAGGCAAGATCATTGGCGAGGTAGAAGAGTACTTCGCCCAGCAGTTAACGCCCGGAGATACCTTTTATTTCGGTGGAGAAGTACTGCGCTTTGAAGCTATCCGCGACATGCAGCTTCACGCCAAGCCAGCAAAAGCCAAAGAGCCTAAAATACCCAGCTACGCGGGTGGGCAAATGCCGCTATCTACCTATTTGGCGGAAGGCGTTCGGGCAATTCTGGCTACTCAGAAATCATGGAAAGCACTGCCCGCACAGGTACAAGAATGGCTCAAGCTTCAGCAGGCGTTTTCTCAGTTACCTAGCCCTGAAAAGGTGTTGGTGGAGCAGTTTCCATTTAGGCAGGCGCACTACACCTTGTACTACACATTCGACGGTCGCAAAGCGAACCAAACCTTAGGTATGTTGTTAACGCGGCGAATGGAAAAAATGGGCATAAAGCCACTGAGCTTCAGTGTGACTGATTACGGGTTATCGGTAGCATCAGTGAACGCCATCACACAAGGGCAGTTACAGCAGCTGTTTCAGCCTGATATTCTAGGCGACGAGCTAGAAGATTGGATGTTACAAGCGCCTATGCTAAAGCGTTCGTTCAGGCAAGTAGCGGTAGTTAGCGGGTTGACCGAACAGCGTTATCACGCCAGTCAAAAAACCATGAAGCAAGTAACGTTTTCTACCGACCTTATTTACGATACATTGCGTGAACACGACCGCGACCACATATTACTTAAAGTAGCGCGGGCTGATGCTGAGCGTGAGCTTCTCGACTTACGGCGACTCGCTAATTTACTTATTCGGTATGTAGATTCAGCGACATTGGTAAATCTGGAAAAGCCCTCTCCCATGGCCATACCTATAGTGCTTGATGTGCGCAGTGAGCAAGTAAAAGGCGCTGGCGCACAGGCCATTATTGAGCAAGCTAACTTATACGCCGAAGCTGAAACTATGTTAGATGAAGTTCGGGCATTACTCTCAGGGGCTAGCGTTGAATAGGGTGGGGTTAAACAGAATATTCAAACTCCGCTTTTTCATATTAACGATATACGTCCGCCAGATGCTTTACTTAACAAACATTTGCAGTAAGTCCGTTGAACAGGAAAGCTAAATAGTATTTCGCTAAATAAACGTCAGCGTTACCGGAGTACTAAAAACTCGCAAACGAAAAATAAAGAGGATAATTTGGCAATAACCGACGCGTGGCTGACGGAGAAAGTCAGTCAGCGCCATATCACTATTACGAAATATGCAGACTACTTGTGGTTATTAGACGCGCGTGGTGTGGCATATTTACCCGCATGCGACTGGCTGATTGTGTCTGATCTTCACTTAGAAAAAGGCAGCTATTTACGCAGCTATGCGAACCCCATACCTAGCTTAGACTCCACCGCCACGCTTAAACGCTTAGAAAGCATTATTGATGATTACCAGCCTAAACGAGTAATCAGCCTAGGCGATAGCTTTCATGACAAGCATAGCATGTCTCGTATGACCTTTGATGACCGTCGGCATTTATGTAGGCTTGTTGATAGCGTCAATGAGTGGATATGGGTTGAAGGTAACCATGACCCTGATTTACCTGAAGGCATTCCGGGCACGCCACGTTTTGAAGTGGTACTAGATAATATGGTATTCAGGCATGAGTCGGATTTCAACGAAAAGCGACCGCAAGTTATCGGCCACTATCACCCTAAAAAGCGCACCACTATTTCTCGCCGCCGTTACTCTGGTAAATGCTTTACTAACAACAACAGCCTATTTGTGATGCCTGCCTTCGGGCAATTCACCGGCGGGTTAGACATAGACGAAGATGTAATGCTAACGCTTCTGCCCAAGTCGACCCGTCAGGTTTTCATGCTCTGTGACGGCATAGTCTTCAAAATATAGCACACCAAAAATGGGGTCAGAGTCAGCGGGACATTTAGACATTGACCTTCCTTCTAAAAGCCTAAGTAAACAGTGAGGGGGTCAGAGTCAGGACTCTGACCCCCTCATTGTTTTAAGCCTAGTTTAGCGCGCTGAGTTCCCATATACTTTTTCAACTGAACAAAAAAGGAACAGGAAAATGTATCGATTCGGAATTGTCGGCGCAGGAATGATTGCGGATTTTCATGCTCAGGCCATCCACGCTATTCCCAATGCAGAACTAACAGGGATTTATTCACGTTCAATTGATAAAGCAAATGCGTTCTCTAAAAAGCATAGCTGTACACCTTACGACGACTTTACGTCGTTTATAACGTCTCCTGAAATTGACATCATTACTATATGTACGCCTTCAGGCTTTCATTTAGAGCCTATATCCGCCGCCGCAAAAGCGGGCAAGCACATCATTTGTGAAAAGCCGCTGGAAGTTACAGCTGACAGAGTCGATGAAATGATTGCGGTGTGTGCTGAAAACAAAGTGATACTAGCGGGCATTTTCCCTCGTCGGTTTAATGCGTCGTCACAGTTACTTAAGCAAGCTTTAGAAGCAGGGCGCTTCGGCAACATTGCCATGGCAGATGCCTATATTAAATGGTGGCGAACCCAAGAGTATTATGAAAGCGGTGCCTGGCGTGGTACTTGGAAGCTTGATGGCGGTGGCGCGTTGATGAACCAGTCAATTCATACAATTGATTTACTCCTTTATGTAATGGGGGATGTAAAGTCTGTGCGAGCAGAAACCAGGCTGGTGGCCCATGATGGTATAGAAGTGGAGGATGTTGGAATTGCGATGCTAGAGTTTGAAAACGGAGCATTAGGCGTTATTCAAGGTTCAACAGCTTGCTGGTCTAAAAGCGGTCATCCGGCAGAGATACAAATCACTGGCTCTCAGGGCTCTGTTTTTATGAGTGACGACAAATTTCGAGTCTGGGAGTTTGCTGACGAAAGTGAGGAAGACGAAGAGATCAGATGCAAGTATGGGCTTTCTGAAAATGAAGCGGGAGCTGGAGCGGCTGATCCATCCGCTATCGATTTCGTGTGGCATCAGAGAAACTTCGAAGATGTATTAAATGCCCTTGATAACGGCACCAAGCCGCTTGTGGATGGATTTGAAGGGCGTAGATCGATTGCGCTACTAAACGCTATTTATCGCTCAGCGAAAAACGGCGGTGAAAAGGAACTTGTGTAAAAATGGGGTCAGAGTCAGCAGGACATTTGGACTTTGACCTTTCTTATAAAAGCCGAAGTAAACAGTGAGGGGGTCAGAGAGCTGACTCTGACCCCTTTGGTTGGGTTACCTTTATTTGGATTAATCGCGCCAGCGCTTGGTTAGTTCGTCGTAGGCGTCTATGCGGCGGTCGCGGAAATAAGGCCAAATGCGCTTAACTTGTTCGGTACGTTCCATATCAAGCTCTACTGTTAGCGTAGTTTCACCATCAGCTTCGGCTTTTGCCAAAATCTCACCTTGCGGGCCTGCTACAAAGCTTTGTCCCCAAAACTGAATGCCTGGGTCACCTTCAACAGGTGACGCTTCAAAGCCAGTGCGGTTTGCCACGATAACCGGTACCGAGTTTGCCACAGCGTGAGAGCGCTGAATGGTTTCCCATGCACCATGTTGACGGCTACGCTCTTCTGCTGTGTCAGTTAAATCCCAGCCGATAGCCGTAGGGTAGAACAGCAAGTCTGCACCTGCCATTGCCATCAGGCGAGCTGCTTCTGGGTACCATTGATCCCAACATACCAAGACGCCAAGTTTACCTACGCTGGTTTCTATAGGCGTAAAGCCCATATCGCCCGGAGTGAAATAAAACTTTTCGTAAAAACCAGGGTCGTCAGGAATATGCATTTTACGGTATTTGCCCGCAATTTCTTTACTGCGGTCAAACACGACTGCGGTGTTGTGATACAAACCTGAGCCGCGTTTTTCAAAAAGCGACGTCACTAAAACGATATTGTGCTTTTCGGCGAGTTCACCAAAAAAGTCTGTCGCTGGACCTGGTATTGGTTCAGCCAAATCAAAGGCGTCAGTATCTTCTTGCTGGCAAAAATACAGGGTGCTGTGCAGCTCTTGAAGCAAAATACACTCGCAACCTTCAGCCGCTAATTTGGCAACTTGCTCGGCACTTTTATTCCAGTTCGTTGCTTTATCGTTATCGGCAACGGCCTGTTGTACCAGACCCACTTTTAGCTTAGCTGGGCGCATGTAATGACACTCCTTTCTTTAAGGTGGTGATAATCGAATCTTTTAACGTATCTGTGGGTACTTGCATAGAAATACAATGCAAGCTGCCGTATTGTCTTACGAGTACACTACAATCAATTGGTTCAACAATATGATTGGGGTGTGCTTTTTGCACAGTCTCGATGGCTTCAGCATCTTCTTTTTCACCATACACAGGCAATAAAATCGCGTTATTACAAATCAAGTAATTTGCGTACGATGCCGGCAAGCGATCTCCTTCATCGTTTACAATATGAGGCAGCGGTAAATGAAATTGTTTATGTTCAGGCAATTCAAGGGCGCACTCGTCACATAACGCCTTCAAACCTTCGAAGTGACTATCATTAGGGCGGTTGTTACACGCCTGAATTACTAAGCCTTTATTCGGGGTAAAGCGCACTAGGGTGTCAATATGGCCATCTGTATCATCGCCTTCTAAATGCCCATGCTGCAATATGGTGACCTTACTGCAGCCCAGCATATCTTTAAAGGTATCTTCGTAAGCGCTTAGCGACATATCTCCGTTGCGTTCAGGGTTTAGTAGGCACTGAGCAGTACTTAATAGGTGCCCGTTTTCATCAATCTCTAACGCACCGCCTTCTGCCACAATAGGGCTGCTGCGCAGTGCAGAATTGCACATGGCGGCGAGGTAACGCTGATTGACAAGGTTATCTTCTGAAGCGTTGAACTTGTTACCCCAACCGTTGAAACGAAATTCTACGGGCGAGCCGTTACCTTCACTGTCTTTACACGTGATAAAGCTGTAGTCGCGCATCCAGGTATCATTAAAGGATGCAGGAACAATAAGCACTCGGGCATTTTCGGGTAAACGGGACTTAAGATCATCAACGTCACTTGGCGCGCATAATAAAATGACACCCGCGTTATTGCGATTCACTGCTGCAATCACATTCAGGTAGGTTGCTCTTGCTTCTTCCAACCATGGAGCCCAATCGGTTTGTGCATGTGGCCATGCCAACATAACAGCATCAATGTCGTGCCATTCAGGCGCCATAATACGGTTGCCGTTCATAGTAGAAATCCAAGTCGCTTTAAAATAGGGAGTGGATTATAGCCATGCCGCAGTACCAGACCAAGGCTAATGGCGATGAAATTAATTGGCGGTGACGATTAATATAAACCAACCAAAACGTAAGCTTAGCTTAAAGGCTATAATTTCACTTTAAATGTCGCCCGCCATTAAGGTGTAGTGTTTGTCCTGTCACGTAGTCGCTGTCAAATAGATAACGCATGGCTTTAACAGCCTCTTGGGCACCCGGTACTATTTCGAGTAGCGACTTCTTCACTGCTTTTTGTTTATAAGCTTCGTCATCACCTTCATTAAACATAAGTAGAGCCGGTGCAATACTATTCACTTTCACCTTTGGAGCCAGCTTTTTTGCAAAAGACAAAGTGAGATTATGCAACGCAGCTTTACTCGCCGCGTAAGCCATATGCTTTTCACTGCCGGTATCTTGCACATAATCAGTCATGTGAATAATGTCAGCTTGTTCTTCACAACCGCACAGCGCTTCTTCTAATGCTAGATTAATGCGATAGGGAGCAACCGCATGAATCATCATCATTCGTTCCATTAAGTGTTGCTTATTACCATTATCTTTCTCTTGAGCCCAATCTGATGCATTGTGAATGATCCCTCGATAGGTTTTACTGATTGCCTTAATCTCATCAATTGCTCGATCAATAGCCGCCTCAGTGCTAAAATCCGCCTGTAAGACTGTTGCACCTTTTTCTTCAAGCATTGCAATACTAGAGCGATGCGTTCGATAAGTCACAACAACGCGATGACCTTGTTCGAGTAAACTTTCGGCCATCGCTAAGCCCAATCGTTGGCTGGCGCCTGTTATCAGTACAGGTGAGTTCAAGATAGTGTCCTTCTTTTCTAAGAGGTAACAGTTTTATTATTCCGTGCTAAATGCACGTGTGGTAGCAACAACATTAAATAAAAGTCATGTTGTCGTATAACCGAACTTTTACGAGTTGAACGGCGTATCAGTTCAAAAAAAGCAGTAACAACGGATAAAACAATGTTAGCAAAAGAAGCGGTAATTGTGCGTGATGCACTAGACCCCTCTATATCAGAGCCGGCACAACGTGTACGTGAAGCATTAGAAGCCAAGGGTTTAGAAACGCCCATGGTGGCTAATGGTCTTTCTGACGAACAAAAGCGCCAACGAATTGAAAGTGCTATGCGTGACGTAATGGACACGCTTGGACTTGACCTTACTGATGACAGCTTGTGCGACACGCCTAGCCGTATTGCCAAAATGTACGTCAATGAGATTTTTGGAGGCTTGGATTACCGCAAGTTCCCTAAGATTACTGCTATTGAAAACAAAATGCAGATAGACCAGCCTGTTCAGGTATCTGACATTAGCTTAACAAGTACCTGCGAGCATCACTTTGTAACCATTGATGGCACAGCCACAGTATCTTACATACCTAAAGATACGGTGATTGGTCTTTCAAAAATAAACCGTCTTGTAGGCTTCTTTGCTCAACGTCCTCAGGTACAAGAGCGTTTAACGCAGCAGGTGTTAGTTGCACTGCAAACATTAACGAATTCAGAAGATGTTGCTGTAAGTATTAACGCTACGCACTATTGCGTGAAAGCAAGAGGGATTCGAGACACTAATTCCTACACGAAGACGTCAGCGTTAGGTGGCCGTTTCTTAACAGACAGCGAATTGAAACGAGAGTTTTTCCGTTAAGCAAGTCGGGAAAGGCTTCACTAGATAAACTAGAAAAGCCGCTTTTTAAAGCGGCTTTTTCGTAGATACCTAGCGTTGATTTCTTACTTGAAAAGGTGTTCGCTATCTAAAGCGTCAACAATAAGATTAATTCGGCCACCAATACCATCGGCGGGAATAAGACTTAGTACTTTGTTACAACAACCACAAGACTCATGTTGTTCGAGGTACATGTCTCGAGATGCGTTTAGTTGAAAATCATTAATTGCGCCGCAATAGGGGCACATGTATTCCAATGCTTTAACACTTTGCATAGCTTTATCCGTTACCATGTTTTACATATCCATATGACGTAAGTCGAAAACCAGTGTGTGAACAAGTAATTTGTATTACCTCGACGTTTTAGCTTTTAAAGAAAAAAGCTAAAAATCTGCAAGATACAAACCACACACATCGGTTAAGCGCTACTTTCGCGTTAACTAGCCTGTAAATAAGCTGAATAGCCGCCTTGCGGGATTATCTCACAAAGATTTTGGATAACCCTTATCCACGACTAAAGTATAGTCCGTAATTCTTTTACTGCCTGTGTAATTTAAGGTTATTTCGTAAGTCGTTGGCTTCGAAGCTAATTAATTTTATTGGCGGTAACCCACCCGCCGCGATGGGTACAACGAGTGGGTCACAATGTATGAAAGGTCGCGTTAGTTGGCTAAAAGCCATAGCTGCTGATAGGGGGCGAGTAATAAAGGTGCAGCTTCCATAGTCACAGTTTCACCTGACAGCAGGTCTGTGGTCGATGTACAGTTGACTGTCGCCAATAGAGAACGCTGAAGCTGTTGCTCATGTTCACTGAAATTACAGATAACAAGGAGCTTTTCACCTGCATCATTCTCGCGCATAAAAACAAAACAATGTTGATTGTCAGCATCTAATATATGTGTTTGAGCTTGGCCAAAAACGGAATACTGTTTTCTAGTTTCGATCATTTTTTGCAAGCCTTTAAATACGCGAAGGCTCGCGACTTCCGCTTCACTAGACGGTGCTGTCTTACCTAGGGCCAATGCGGTATCTTCTTCATTAACCGCGATGCGATTAACCCATCTGTCGTCATGCTTTTTACTTTCGTCTTTGCGGTAGCTGTAGTCGTTTAGCTTTCCAATTTCATCGCTGGAATAAAGTAAAGGGATGCCGCCGATACTGAAAGTTACTCCATATAACAACAACATGCGTTTAACGGCTTCGTCGATACCTTGTGCGTCACCGTTTTTAAGTGCGCCTTCTAAGCCGCACAGCGATGCCAGTGAACCACATACACGACAATCGCCATTACTTGGATTTTCTGCAAATGGCACACCGTTAGCAAAACTTCCCTCAAAGCGACCAGTATAAAATTGGTTGAGGAAATAGCGATGATCGAAGGGGTTTATACCCAATTGATTAGCGACAGCATCATCGAACGTCCAGCCTATGTCGTCGTGACAGCGTACGTAGTTAACCCAAGTACACTCGTTTGAAATAGCGAAGCTCTTTTTCATAGAGTGTGTAAGCAGGCGCGTTTTACGTGTAGCTAAAGAGTTCCACAGTAATGCCATTAATAACGGGTTATAAGAAAGCTGGCATTCATCTTTATCGATATACTTCAGCACCTCATCTGGATGAACAATAGCTTCTGACTTAAATACCACCGCTGGCGCAACAATTTGCAAACAGCAGTTGAACGCTTGAATCAGTACGTGTGCTTTCTCCTGATTTTCGCAGTCGGTCCCCACTTCTTTCCAAATAAACGCAAGTGCGTCTAAACGTAACGCTGCGCTACCAATGTTAGCTAGAAATAGCATTTCAGAGGTAATGGCATTAAAAACTTCAGGGTTGCTGTAGTTTAAATCCCACTGAAAGCTGTTGAAGGTCGTCCAAACCCATTTTTCAATCTGTTCGTTAAAAGTAAAGCTGCCTCTTCTAACTTGAGGAAAAATCTCTCTTAACGTTTGTTCATATTGATCGGGAATAGTTCTGTCATCAAATAAGTAGTAGTAATTTTGATATTGCTTGTCGCCATTTAATGCCGCTTTTGCCCACGCATGTTCATCAGAGGTGTGATTAAACACAAAATCTAGCACCAGGTTAATTCCTTCCTTTTGAAGGGCCGACGAAAGCTTTTCCAAATCTTTCACAGTACCTAAAGAGGGATTTACCTTGCGGTAGTCCGAAACAGCATAGCCGCCGTCACTGTCACCTTGCGGCGCGTCATATAGCGGCATTAAATGTACATAGGTTACACCTAGCGCTTTAAAATAAGGAATTTTATCGTGTAAGTCTTTTAGCGTTGGCCCCATTAAATCTACATAGCAGGCCATGCCTACCTGTCGCTCGTCACGATACCACAAGGGAGCTTTTAGCCTTTCATTATCAAGCTTTTTAAGCGCTGGCTTTCGACTTTTTAACCCATCTCTTAATATTTCAATGAGTTTTTGTAAATGAAAATAGCAGTCATACTGATGTCCATAAACGCAGGTATAATGTTTAAAAAGTCGAGGGAAATGCGCTTTTAATCGCTGGGTAAACGTCGTTGCATCTTTCTTGGTAAGTCCAGATAAATCGGTAGATGCCAAGATGCGCTCTAAACACATACTGCTATCGGCAGCGTAGCTCATAGAAAACTCCATAGTATGACGCGGTTGAAGGGCTAGCGAACCTATTCTAATTAACAGGTTTACAGGCTTTTTAAATTCTGTTAACTTTCATCTTAAACGATTAAGTTAATTTTTCCAAATGAGATGTTAAATTTGTTATCAAATTTATTACATCGTCGTTTTTGATTACTAAATATGTGAAATAAGTCAGTGCTTCAAACATCTATTGTTTGTCAAAACTGACATGTTTTTTTATACGTGCATACGGATATAAATTTTCGTCATGCCGCTGTTGTGAGACTGACTATGCCTAACCAAGACCGTAGTAGCAGAATTATCCGGTGGTTAACCTACCTAATGTTTATGATGTTTGCGATGACATCAGATTCAGTAGGCGAGATTATCAAAGAAGTGAAGGTGGCGTTTTCCGTCACGAATGCGCAAGCAAGTTTAATGCATTCTCTGCCTATGCTGGGTATCGCCCTTTCTGGTTTGTTCCTGGGGTTTCTAGCCGATAAGTTAGGCCGTAAGCCAACCATTATTATAGGGTTAGCATTGTTTGGGTTAGCTTGTTACAGCTTCCTTATTGCTAATGACTTTATGTTGATTGTTAGTTTGATGAGCTTGTCAGGGGTGGCCGTTGGTATTTTCAAAACAGGTGCGCTGGCCCTTATCGGTGACATTTCAACTTCAACAAAACAACATACTGCAACGATGAATGGTGCAGAAGCTTTCTTTGGTGTTGGCGCGATTATAGGCCCTTTAATTGTAGCCTACCTTATCCATCAAGGAGTAGCATGGCAATGGCTTTACGTTATTGCGGGCGGCGTTTGTACTGTTCTTATTGTCGGTGCGCTGCTGGTCAAATACCCGGCTTATTCTCGTGACACGTCTTCTGGTGAAAATAAAGTATCCATTGCGCAAAGCTTAAAACTGGTAAAAAACCCTTACGCGTTAGGCTTTTCAATTGGCGCATTTTTATATGTTGCGGCAGAGAGTGCTATCTACGTGTGGATGCCTAGTTACCTAGTATGCGACGCAACTACGCTTAAAGCGACCTACGACTGTTACAGTGAGGGGGTTTCTCAAACTTTGGCTATTTATTCGGTAACCGCATTTTTTATTTTGCGTGCCGCAGGCCGTTTCTTGGGAATTTGGATGATGTCTCGCTTCAACTGGGCGTTGGTGTTGATGTTGTTTACAGGCGCTATAGTACTGTGCTTCGGCTTGGGGTTATGGGGTGGAAAGCAGCTCGCGCTTTATTTGTTCCCACTCACAGGTATTTTCATGTCGGTCATTTACCCTACGTTCAATTCAAAGGGAATAAGCTGCTTCCCTAAACATCAACACGGTAGTGTGGCAGGAGTTATATTGTTCTTTACTGCTGCTGGCGCAGCGGCTGGCCCTTTTATCATGGGGCTTGTAAGTGACGCTAACGGCGGTGATGCAAAATACGGCTTCATGGTCGCCACGGGTTTTGCCGCGTTGCTGTTTATCGGCTTAGTATATAACTTCGTTAAGAACCCCACCAAAGAGCGTTTAGCAGAAATTGAAGCGAGTGAGTACGCTAACTAAGTGAAAATAGCCGCGAGGCTAGTCGCTCGCGGTGTTAGTTAACCTAAACGTGCCGGACTTATGTTCGGCACTGGTTTTTCGTAGCGTTGTTGTTTAAGCTTCCCAATATTCCCTCATTTATCAATCTGTAATAACGTCCCATGGATGAATTAAAACAAGCCCAAGCCCTTTACGACACGCTGGTTGAATTTGCTGTGACCTACAGTTTCCAAATTGTAGGTGCCATTATCATTTTCTTACTTGGCTGGTGGGTGGCAAATAAAATAGGCCATGTGGTTGAAAACCTCATGGTGAGCAAGAAGATTGATATCACGCTTAGCCGATTTACCGGCGGTATATGCAAGCTGGTGGTACTTGGTATAGTCATCATTATCGCGCTTGGTAACGTGGGGATAAGCGTTACCCCGTTAATAGCGGCACTTGGTGCAGTGGGGCTAGGTGCCGGTCTTGCTATTCAGGGCATGCTGGCAAATTACGCCGCAGGTTTTACGATAATCATTACCCGCCCGTTTGTCGTTGGGGATACTATTCGCGTTCGTGGCGTAGCTGGCGTTGTTGATCAGGTTATGCTGCCTTATACCATTCTTATTGATGAAGATAACGTGCACATACAGATTCCCAATAAGCTAATTGTTGGGGAAATCTTGCATAACTCTGCTGAAAACATGCTTATAGAACTCGAGATAGGCGTTGCTTACTCCAGTAATGTAGATAATGTCATTGAAGTAATTCGACATGCAGTTGCATCTGTTGACGGTGTTAGTGCAGAAAAAACACCTGCTATTGGTGTCGATAATTTTGGTGACAGCAGTATTAATTTTGGAGTTCGAGTTTGGGCTCCTGCGACAAGGCATTTCGAAGTGCGCTATGCGCTTAATCAAGCCGTTTTTAACGCGCTTCAACAGCACAATATTGATATTCCATTCCCGCAACGAGAAGTCAGAATGCTGGACTAGGATAAGGTTATTTTAGCAGACCTATTGTTAGATAAATGCCGAACAGCCACTCAGCCGTTCGGCATTTTTTTATAATTCGTAAAGTTCTAGCGGTAACCCGTCAGGGTCTTGAAAAAACGTAAAGCGCTTACCGGTATATTCGTCGGTCCTAACCGGCTCACATTCCACACGCTTGTTAGTTAAGTGATCAATCATTTCATCAAGGTTGTCTACTTTAAATGCCAAGTGTCTAAGCCCTTGTGCTTCCGGGCGCGAAGGTCTTTGCGGTGCCCCTGGAAACGAAAATAACTCAATTTGACTACCGTCAGGCAGGCCAAGGTCGCATTTATATGAGTCCCTGGCTTCTCTGTAATTTTCGTCAATGATGGAGAACCCTAACACCTCGGTATAAAACGCTTTTGAACGGGGATAGTCACTACAAATAATAGCAACATGGTGAAAGCCTTTTAGCATGCTATTTCCTTACTAGTGCTTACGGCATTTCTTGGCCACGAGCGACTTCAAACAACTTGTACCAGTGTTCGCGAGAAAGATGAACGTCCATCGCTTTGTGGCTCGATTTGATACGTTCTACATTGGTGCTGCCTAACACAGGCGCGATATTGGCAGGGTGTCGCATTAGCCATGCTAAAACAATGGCTTCAGGCGTTGTTTGATATTCGCTTGCAAGCTGTGCCACTAAATCTGCGGTAGCTGCATCTGCACTAGTCTCGGTTTTCGCCCCTGTATATTTTCCTTGAGCCAAGCTTCCCCAAGCCTGAAGCTGAACATTATTCATCATGCAGTATTCAAGGGTTCCTGGTGCATAACCCATATTGCGATTTGCCGCGCTGTTGCTGGTTATTCCGTCTTCTAACCAGTCTCTAAAGCCAAGACTCATTTCAAGTTGGTTAGCTACAATAGGTGTCGACAGTGCTGATTGAAGGTAGTTTATTTGGTGCCCATGCATATTAGACACACCTACGTGCTTAATCTTTCCCTGTTGCTGCAGCAGTAGTAAGGTGCCAGCCACTTCTTCTAGCTCCATAAGCGGGTCGGGGCGGTGGAGCAACAGTATATCGAGTTGCTCGATACCTAAACGAGAAAGTATACCTTCGACCGAGGTGTGAATATGATTTGCCGAGAAATCATAGCGCTTTGGTCCTAAATCGTCCTCAAAGCGTATTGCACATTTAGATTGAATAATCATTTGATCTTTAAGCTCTGGCGCTTGCTTCAGGGCTTCACCAAAGGCAGTTTCTGCTTTACCGAATGTGTAAATATCGGCATGGTCAAAAACGTTAATATCTAAGTCTAGTACAGCGTCGATGATTGATCTTGCTTGGGTAACATCGGCTTTAGTGACGGGGTCATTATTCCAACCACCACCTAAGCCCATACATCCATAAATTAGGCGGCTTGCATGTGGAAAGTGTGCATTCATATAGTTTTCTCCCTTTAAAGGTGTGAGTGAACAAAATTGCCTTTGCACTCATAGAAGCTTTGGCGCTTATTCTTATTATCAACTGGGCTGTACTCTAGTATGACGTGTTGAATAATAAAAGCTTGATTAGTCGAGTGTCTTTTAACTAGCGACAGTTAACGCTTAGGATATTTATGGTGTGAATTAGCAATAAAGATCACAACTGCTGGTGTAGGCGTTTTAATATCGTAGTGAATATTCATCGCTACAAACTCATCACAAGAGAAGAGGGTTTATGTTGAAAAAATGGTTTTTATTGGCAATTGCACTACTTGTTGGGTTAGCTGGCTGCACCGGAGTACCGGAAAACGTAAAGCCAGTTAAAGGTTTCGAACTTCCTAGGTATTTAGGGGAGTGGTACGAGATCGCGCGCTTTGATCATAGCTTCGAAGAAGGGTTAACTGAAGTTACAGCAACTTACAGTATGCGCGATGATGGTGGCGTGAAAGTGATTAATCGCGGCTATTCAAAAGAAGAAGGTAAGTGGGATGAAGCCGAAGGCAAAGCGTATTTTGTAGAGAACGAAACCACAGGACATTTAAAGGTATCCTTCTTTGGCCCGTTTTACGCGAGCTATGTCATTATGGAGCTAGACAAAGAAGGCTATCAATATGCACTGATAACAGGCCCGGATAAAGATTACCTTTGGATATTAGCGCGGACGCCTTCAATTTCAGACGAAGTTCGCATGCGTTTATTAGAAAAAGCGACCGCGGCTGGGTACGATGTTAGTAAGCTTATTTGGGTAGAGCACGGCCAAGTGAAATCATAGCTGCTATCAAGCGAGTTGTTCTGCGCGCAA
This sequence comes from Alteromonas sp. AWM4_230, assembly GCF_056158305.1. Taxonomy (NCBI): domain Bacteria; kingdom Pseudomonadati; phylum Pseudomonadota; class Gammaproteobacteria; order Alteromonadales; family Alteromonadaceae; genus Alteromonas; species Alteromonas sp. AWM4_230. The sequence goes on from NZ_JBSWTB010000001.1 coordinate 827,293, forward strand.
ATTGGGAATTGTGCTATTATTGCGCGCAATTCCCCTCTGTTTGAATAAGTATTAAGAGAGACAAGGCATGCAAACGCTCAACATTACTACGCCAGACGATTGGCATCTTCATTTTCGCGACAACGAAATGCTGGCTGAAACAGTGCCTGCAACTGCGCGTTGTTTCCAACGCGCTATCGTTATGCCGAACCTAGTACCACCCGTAGTTAATGCTGAAATGGCGATGGCATATAAAGGGCGAATTGAGGCTGCGCGACCTGAAGGCAGTAACTTTGAGCCGTTAATGACTTTATTTCTTACCAACCAAACTACGCCGCAGGATATTATCGATGCAAAGCAAGCAGGCGTAACCGCATGTAAGCTTTATCCAGCAGGCGCGACGACTAATTCAGACGCGGCGGTAAAAGGTATTCAGGCTTTATATCCGGTATTCCAAGCCATGCAAGAGCAAGGTTTGCTTTTGCTAATTCATGGTGAAGTTACCGAGCATCACATTGATATTTTTGACCGTGAAAAAGTGTTCATAGACACACATTTAGGTCCCATTGTTGAAGCATTTCCTAAGCTGAAAGTGGTGTTTGAACACATTACCACAGCAGATGCTGCTAGCTTCGTAGCGGGCGCGAGCGAATTTGTGGGCGCAACTATCACGCCTCAGCACTTATTACTTAATCGCAACGATTTACTGGTTGGTGGCGTACGACCTCACAACTATTGCCTGCCGGTACTTAAGCGCAATACCCATCAAAAAGCGCTGCGCGATATGGTGGCAAGTGGCAATAAGAAGTTCTTTTTAGGCACTGACTCTGCACCTCATGCTAAGCATAAAAAAGAGAATGCTTGCGGGTGCGCAGGTTGTTATAGCGCGTGGTCTGCAATAGAGCTTTATGCTGAAGTGTTCGAGCAGCTTGGTGCAATAGATAAGCTTGAAGGCTTTGCTAGCCATTATGGTGCAGATTTTTATGGTTTACCGCGAAATACAACTACAATGACGTTAGTGAAAGAGTCTTGGACGGTGCCAGAACAAGTAACCCTAGCCGATGGCACCGATATGGTTCCATTTTTTGCGGGGCAAACACTACAGTGGAAATTAGAAAAGGCATTTCAAGCGTAAGCTTATTCTATACAGTTTGTACGCGTGCCCTGAGGAACGTTTCCATAAGGGCACAAACGCTCTTCTACACCCATTCAAACGATTTTACTGACACTTTTCCATCATCTCACTTTCCTCGAAAGGTGGCATGATGAACCAAGAATATGGCGTAACTCATCATATAGAACATGGTGTAGTTAACTTTTGGAACCCAAATTAATGACCGTTGAAACAGTTAAGCATTTAGATATAAACCCTGCCATCGTTAAAGCACTAGACTCTCAAGGCATTCACCAACTTTCTCCAATCCAGGCGCAGTCGCTTCCCGAAGCGCTTCAGGGAAAAGATGTGATTGGTCAGGCGCAAACAGGTAGCGGTAAAACCTTATGCTTCGTGATCCCAGCCTTGCAGCACATTGAAGTTAACGATTTTACTACACAAGCTATTATGCTTTGCCCAACCCGTGAGCTTGCCGACCAAGTCGCGCAGCAGTGCCGTAGTGCGGCTAAAAATATCGGTAATATTAAAGTAACCACCTTATGTGGCGGGCAACCCATGGGACCGCAAATTCAGTCGTTAAAACACAGTCCGCACATTATTGTAGGTACTCCTGGTCGCGTGATGGATCATGTGGAAAAGCGCCGTATTGATTTACGTAATGTAAAGCTGCGTGTGCTTGATGAAGCCGACCGCATGTTAGATATGGGCTTTGAAGATGATTTACGCATTATCTTCGGACAGACGCCAACGCAAGTGCAAACACTATTGTTTTCCGCAACTTTCACCGAGCAAATTGAGCGTGTGGCGAAGCAGTACTTGCATGACCCAGTAACCTGTAAAGTAGAAGCGCAAGAGAGCAAGCCGGCAATTACTCAGTTAGGCTATAACGTGTTGCCTCATACTAGAATGCAGGCGCTAAAAGCCGTATTAACCGAATATCAGCCTAAAAACGCCATTGTATTCTGTAACCGTAAAACGCAGGTAAATGAAGTTGTTGAAGAGCTTATAGAAGATGGATTCAGCGCTAAAGGGCTTCAGGGGGATATGGAACAGCACCAAAGAACTTCAGTGCTTATGCAGTTTGCAAGCGACGCGCTACAAGTGCTTGTTGCTACCGACGTTGCTGCCCGTGGATTAGACATCGATGATATTGCCTGTGTTATTAACTACGCAGTAAGCGAAGAGCCGGAAACCCACATTCACCGCATTGGCAGAACGGCACGTGCGGGCGCTCAAGGTATGGCGATAACGCTAGTAAGCGAGGAAGAAGAACACTTTTTACGAAAGATAGAAGTATTGCAAGAAAGTGATATTTCGCTAAAAGGTGCGCAAAGCTTACGTTTTCATAAAAATAAAATTACCCAGCCAGAATTTACCTGTATTTCACTAAGCGCGGGTAAAAAGGAAAAGCTTCGCCCTGGCGACTTGGTAGGAGCGCTTACAAAAGATGCAGGCATTCCTGGCGACGACTTGGGCAAAATTAAAGTGCAAAACAGCATAAGTTTTGTCGCAGTGAAAACGCGAAGCGTGAAAAAAGCCATGGCGCACTTTAGAGAAGGAAAGATCAAAGGAAAACGTATTAGAGCCCGAAAGCTTTAATAGATATGTGTTGACGTTATACAATGGAAGGTTGAGTGTGATCGCTGAAACTGACTTGAGCGTGTTACTGAAAAATTTGAATCCTGTGGCAAGTAGTGAAAATTACGTTTTTACTACTTTGCCTGCTGACAGATTAACCAAAACGTTAATTTCAATAGCTAAGGGTATGTTTCAGGAACGCGAGGGCACCACGCTTATTCTTCCGGTTGCCGCAGCCGAGAAAGCTAACCTGCAATTTGAAGGTTACTATCGCTGTATAACCTGCGAAGTCCACTCTAGTCTAGAGGCGGTAGGTATGACGGCAGCTATGTCCACCGCGCTGGGTAAGGCAGGAATTAGCGCTAACGTTGTGGCCGCTTATTATCACGACCACATTTTTGTGCCAGCGGAAAAAGTCGACTTGGCGATAGAAGTTTTAACTTCGCTGTCTCACTAGGCCCTCCCATTCTCTTCCTGATTTTTTTCTTTTCCCGAGAACGCATTAACCAGCCCCATGGTTAAGCAATATTGGGCACCATAGTAAGTTGTCATTACCCAAAAGGTAGATAGTGGAAGCGGGGTTTTGAAAACCGACTGAGCGAGAATGGCATCTGATATCACAAAAAGTAACGCACCGGTTACGATTAGCTTGGTTTGAGCTAACCACACCGCGGTTAAGCCCATCAGCGTGATTACGCTAATGTATGCCACTACAGGGTAAAACAACGAACCTGATGCAGGCAGAATATGACCGGCCATCACTGCCGTAAAACTAACAATGGTAAGGCTAATTAGCCATTTCACATTGTGTGAAATAATATCGCTTGAGAGCGCTTTGGGTTTGTGGCGATTTAGATTGGCAAAACACGCGGCATAAGATAAATGCGCGAGAAAAAAGCAAGACAGGCCTGATATAAAACTTTCTGCAAAGGGCAATGCCAGACTAACATCTCCGGCAAGACTAAAAAGTAACGCCGTCAACACCATGTATCGCGGCATGGCGCTAAGTTTTGTATAGGCGAAAACTGCCAGTACCCCAATAGGTAGAGCTTTGGGTAAGAATTGAGCCATATAGGGGGTAAGCGGCAGCGTCGCCAAGTAAAGCAACGCTAAGCTGATAAAGACAATAGTTGTTCTTACATTCATATTTAGCCTTTTTAAACCTGCTCAGTCATACACTTCAACACGAAAAAAAGCCCCAGTTTGACGAACAAAACACGGGGCTTTAACTGTCGTATTATCTACGCGTGCATGTGTGTGCAAATTACCAAATTTTCACGCGTTCTTCTGGCGGCAGATACAACGCATCGTCTTCGGTAACGTTAAAGGCTTCGTAGAATTCTGGTACGTTGCGCACAGCGCCGTTAGTGCGGAACTTCGTAGGGGAGTGGGTGTCTGTCTGTACTTGACTGCGCAAGGCTTCTTCACGGTATTTGCTGGCCCACACTTGGCCGTAACCAATGAATACACGCTGATCGCCAGTGAAACCATCTAGTTCAGGTGCTTTTTCACCATCAAGAGACAGGTGGTAAGCTTTAAGAGCGATGCTGATGCCGCCAAGGTCGCCGATGTTTTCACCTAGGGTATATTCACCGTTCACGTGCAAGTCAGGCAGCACCTCAAACTGGTTATACTGTTCAATCAAGTTTGCAGTGCGTGCTTCAAACTCGCCGCGATCTTTATCGGTCCACCAGTTTCTAAGCACGCCATCACCGTCAAAGGTTGAGCCTGAATCATCGAAGCCGTGGCCAATCTCGTGTCCGATTACTGCGCCAATACCACCATAGTTAACCGCGTCTTCGGCATTCATATCAAAGAACGGAGGTTGAAGGATGGCCGCAGGGAATACAATTTCGTTCAGCGGTGGATTGTAGTAAGCATTAACAGTTTGTGGCGTCATGCCCCATTCATGGGTCCACACTGGGCCGCCTTGTTTCTTCAGCATCTCTTCATATAGCACGTCAGAAGAACGCTTAAGATTTCCGAATAAGTCTCCGGCATTAACCGTCAGTGCTGAATAGTCTCTCCACTGATCTGGGTAACCAATTTTCACGGTAAACTTAGATAGCTTATCTAGTGCTTGCGCGCGAGTTTCGTCTGTCATCCAGTCTAGGTTTTCAATACTTTCTTTGTAAGCCAGCAGTAGGTTGTTAACCATTTCCATCATGCGGTCTTTCGCTTCAGGCGGGAAATGCTGTTTTACATAAACCTTACCGATAAGCTCGCCTACATGGGCATTTGAAAGGCTTACTGCACGACGCCATTGAGGCTGCTGCTCTTCTACGCCGCGAAGCACTTTACTGTAGAAGTTGAAGTTTGCTTCATCAAGCTCGGCATTCAATTGACTAGCTGAAGCGTTTAAAACGCCCCATTTAAGAAACGTCTTCCAGCCTTCTAGCGAGGTTTCGGCTATGACGCCATCAATGTTTTGCATGTAGTCTTTTTGCAAAATGCCTAGTGAAGGAATGTCGCTAATGTCAGCTTCAGCAAGATAGGCATCCCAGTTAAACTTAGGCATCAATGCTTTAAGTTCTTCAATCGAAAGCTTGTTATAGTTTGCGGCAAAGTTACGGGCTTGCTCTTTCTTCATGTGCAGTTGAGCAATTTTAGTCTCAAGCTCGAAAAGCATATCGGCACTTTCTTTTGGTGCTTCGAAACCCGCAAGTTCAAACATAGTTTGAATATGCTTAACGTATGCGTCACGAATGGTTTGTGATGTTTCGTCGTCTTTAAAATAGTACTCGCGCTCAGGAAGTCCAAGACCGGCTTGCCACGTGTACATCAGATATTCTTTTGGAGACTTGAGGTCTGGGTATTGGGTTAGGCTAAACGGTGTACCGTAGCCATAGCGAGCAGCATAAGCAAAATACTCAGCAAGGTCAGTGTAGTCTTCAATGGCTTCAATCTTAGTTAACTCAGGCTTTAGCGGCGTCGTACCAAGTTCGTTGCGGGTTTCCATGTCCATATAGGCACGGTAAAAATCACCCACTTTTTGTTCGTCACTGCCCGCTTTAAAATCACCTTCGGCAGAAGACTTAATAATATCCATTACGTGGTCTTGTGCTTCATCGCGAAGAATAACGAAAGAACCGTAACTAGACTTATCAGCTGGTATTTCAAAATTATCAAACCACTTACCGTTTACGTAGCGGAAGAAGTCATCGCCAGGGTCTACAGACAGATCCATATTCTCTTTAATGACGCCTGAAGAAAGCTGCTGCTGAGCTTCTTCAGTGGCAGCGCTTTGGTTTTGTTGTTCTGTCGATGAATTTTGTGGGCTACAGGCCGTTAAGGCCAGTGCCACGCTTAAGCTTAAAACGCTACGTAACATTTAGAGTTTTCCTTTTCATTCTGACTGGGCAATGTTTGGACTTGCCGCTTATAGTTTTTAGCGCGTTGTTAGGCCCTTTACATCCAAAAGAATGACCTTTGCATCCACAAGAATATCGGGGCGCAACACGCACGGTTTTTCTAACGTTTTAGCATGATGGTAGGGATAGAAAAAGTGTTTATAGTGAAAATACACAGCTTGTAACAACTTGGCAGACTAAGTTCGCTATAGTGTTCTGTATTGACCTCATCACAATATTCAAGGAACGGCAATGGACTTACATAAAACTCCTTTTGAAAGCGTATCACCGTGCGAGTACGCAGACGCCCTGCCAAGAGAGCAGTTCATGCACTACGGGATTAAACCATTGTGGTACGGTATGCCTCGTATTGCGGGTCCAGCATTCACCGTTAAGTGTGAGCCGGGTGACCATCTTATGCTGCATGCGGCGATATATCGCGCAAGCCCTGGTGATATCATTGTGGTTGAAGCTGACGATAACTTTGCCGTTGCGGGCGGCAACGTCTGCGCAATCGCTCAGTCGCGCGGCATTAAAGGCTTCGTGATTGATGGCGTTATCCGAGATCTTGCTGAAACCCGTGACAACAAATTTCCAGTGTTTGCCAGAGGCGTTATACCCAAGCCTGGAGCGAAAAAGTGCATATCGCCGTTAAATGAGCCTATCACATGTGGTGGTGTAACTGTTAACGCGGGAGACATTATTGTGGCGGACGAGGAGGGCATTGCAGTAATTCCAAAGGATGAGGCGCTAGCTGCCTATGACATTGCCCAAAAGCGCGCACAAAAAGACGGTTCTATGTCGCTCGAACAGTGGCAGGCTGAACACACTGAAAAAGTAGAAGGCATACTCGCTAAATTAGGCTTTGCAGAGTAAACCTTTGCAGAAAATGAGCCATATTTTGACAGGTGTTCGATGAGCTATTCACTAAGCCCTTCATTTAGCAATTAGCTTGTCCAAATATTAACTAATGTTAAGTGAGCTTTGCGGTAAAAAAGTACCGCAAAGTTCAACACACTTTCAGTTATCGTGTAGAATTGTGACCTAAGCATTTTGGGCATACGTAAACGTGCTCTGTCACCGAATAATTAACGAGTTCTACATGTTTTCATTTTTTGAAAAGCTGACCCAGCCTTTCCCCGATACACCGCCTACTCAACCACCAACAGGTATCATTGCATTTTGTAAGTACTACACCAAAGGCATGTGGGGCGTCATCCTTACAGTTTCGGTGCTTAGTGCGATTGTGGCCATGTTAGAAGTAGCGCTGTTTGGATTTCTAGGCCAGTTGGTTGACTGGTTCTCAGAGCAAAGCCGTGAAACCTTTTTAGAAGACCAAAAGTTCACGCTTATTGGCATGGGTTTAACGGTTCTCGTTTTTATTCCTTTGTTTATTTTGCTTCGCTCGCTGTTTTCTCGTCAGTCCTTGATGGGTAACTATCCCATGCGCATTAGGTGGCAGGCGCACCGCTATTTGCTTGGACAAAGTTTAACTTTTTTCCACGATGAATTTGCCGGACGTGTGGCCACCAAGGTAATGCAAACCGCATTATCGGTGCGAGAAACGGTAACTAAAGTGCTCGATTTGCTGGTGTACATCAGCGTTTATTTTATCTCCATGGTTGTGCTTATCTTCAGTACTGACTGGCGCTTAGCCATGCCGCTTATCGTGTGGTTTTTTGTGTATATCGGTATCTTGAAGGTGCTAGTACCAAAACTAAAAGAAGTCTCTCAAAAGCAAGCCGACGCGCGCTCATTAATGACTGGCCGTATTGTGGATAGTTACACCAATATCACCACAGTGAAGCTGTTTTCGCATAGTCGCCGTGAAGCTGATTACGCAAAAGAAAGCATGGATGGTTTTCTTAAAACGGTTTACCCGCAAATGCGTTTGGTTACCGTATTGGAATTTTGTGTGGAAATGGCTAATGCCATTCTTATCTTTACCATCGGTGCGCTGTCGGTGTATTTGTGGATGGAAAACATCGCGAGCCCCGGTGACATTGCTATTGCTATAAGCCTTTGCCTGCGACTAAACGGTATGTCGCACTGGGTAATGTGGGAAGTATCAGGCTTGTTTGAGAACTTAGGTACTGTGCAAGACGGCATGAATACCTTAGCGCAGCCAATTGCAGTAAAAGATAAGCCTAAGGCCAATGCACTTAAAGTAAATGGCGGCGGGATTAACTTCGACAACGTGAACTTTTCTTATGCTGGGGCCGATGAAAAACCTATTGATGTGTTTAAAAATTTAGATTTAGACATTAAGCCTGGTGAAAAAGTAGGGTTAGTGGGGCGCTCTGGTGCAGGTAAATCGACTTTAGTGAATCTATTAATGCGCTTTTACGATACCCAAAGTGGCCGAATTATCATTGATGGGCAAGATATTACCCAAGTGGGGCAGGAAACCCTACGAGCTAAAATCAGTATGGTAACGCAGGATACCTCGTTGATGCATCGCTCTGTACGCGACAATATTTTATACGGGCGTACGGATGCGACAGAAGAAGATATGGTAAGGGCGGCTAAGCAAGCCGAGGCGCACGATTTTATCCTTACACTTACCGATAGTTACGGTAGAACAGGCTACGACGCGCATGTAGGTGAGCGCGGTGTGAAGCTTTCAGGAGGGCAGCGTCAGCGTATCGCTATCGCCCGTGTATTGCTAAAAGACGCACCTGTACTGGTACTGGACGAGGCGACATCGGCACTAGATTCAGAAGTTGAAGCGGCCATTCAAGCCTGTCTGGATAAAGTGATGGAAGGTAAAACCGTGCTAGCCATTGCACATCGCCTATCTACCATTGCACAAATGGACAGGTTACTGGTTTTAGATAAAGGTAACATCGTAGAGCAGGGCACACATGCTGAGCTTATCGCTCAAAATGGTATTTATGCGAAGCTTTGGGCTCACCAAACCGGCGGATTTATTGGTGTTGAATAGGAAACTCGCGAAATAGTGTTCAATCGCAGAAGGGATGGATAAACCGCTTGTATCTTGAAAGTGGTTAAGTATAATACTCGTCCCTCCCTTGCGATACCGCACTTTCCTTAGAAAAGACGCACAACTCACAAGGGCAGTGTAAGTAAATTTTGTCTTTTAGACACCACAGGGGTGTAGTTCGAATTGGTAGAACAGCGGTCTCCAAAACCGATGGTTGGGGGTTCGAGTCCCTCCACCCCTGCCAAATTTACTTAAACTAAGAATTTTTAAATTGCGCATTAAATGAGTGCGTAAAACAACGACGCTGTAGTGCTAGGATCGTAACATGAGCGAAAAGACGGAAAATCAGTCCAATGCATTGGACATGTTTAAATGGGTAGTGGTTTTTGCACTACTTGCCGGTTTAGTAACCGCTAATACAATGTACGGTGAGATCTCGGTACTATACCGTGCTATCGCTATTGTTGTAGTAGTTGGTATAGCTGGTTTTATCGCGGCAACTACCGAAAAAGGTAGCACCTTCTTGAGCTTTGCTAAAGAGTCTCGCACAGAAGTTCGCAAGGTTGTGTGGCCTACTCGCCAAGAGGCGAACCAGACTACCCTTATCGTGCTTGCAGCGACGTTAATCATGGCACTAATTTTATGGGGACTAGACGGCATCATCGTTCGTGTAGTTGGCTTTATTACTGGAATAGGAGCATAAACGTATGTCTGAAGAAGAAGCAGTAAAGAAAAGATGGTACGTAGTACAAGCCTATTCGCAATATGAGTCTCGTGTAAAGAAGACCCTGCTTGAATACATCAAAATGCACAACATGGAAGACTACTTCGGTCAGGTACTAGTACCAACAGAAGAAGTTGTTGAGATGCGTGCGGGTCAGAAGCGTAAATCTGAGCGTAAGTTCTACCCGGGTTATGTATTGGTAGAAATGGCGATGACCGAAGAGTCATGGCACTTGGTGAAAAGCGTTCCTCGAGTATTGGGTTTCATCGGTGGTACATCTGACCGTCCTATGCCTATCACGCAAAAAGAAGCTGATGCTATCTTAAATCGTCTTGAAGAAAACGTTGATAAGCCAAGACCAAAGACCTTGTTCGAGCCAGGCGAAGTTATTCGTGTTACCGACGGTCCATTTGCAGACTTCAACGGTGTGGTAGAAGAAGTCGACTACGAAAAGAGCCGCGTAAAAGTATCCGTACTTATCTTCGGTCGTTCTACACCGGTAGACCTAGAATTTGGTCAGGTAGAAAAAGGTTAAGCCTTCTCTGCTAAGCACATTTAAAAAAGCCCCGTTTAACGGGGCTTTTTTGTAGGTAATTACTAGTTAAACGGCGTAGGCTTAAAAATACTGACCTTTCGATGGTTTTTTATTCTAATTAGCCCTTGCATAGTAATTAATCACCTTATATAATGCGCGCCCTTTTAAACGGAAACGGGAAGCCGATTGAGCAAATAATCTCTGTATTTGCGAGGCGTTAGACCCAAACAAGAGAGCATGTAAAATGGCTAAAAAAGTAAGCGGTATTATCAAGCTTCAGGTTGCAGCTGGCGCTGCTAACCCAAGTCCACCAGTTGGTCCTGCACTAGGTCAACACGGTGTAAACATCATGGAATTCTGTAAGGCTTTCAACGCGAAAACAGAAAGCCTTGAGAAAGGCGCTCCAGTACCAGTAGAAATTACTGTATACGAAGATCGCTCTTTCACATTCGAAACTAAGACTCCTCCTGCGTCTTACCTGCTTAAGAAAGCAGCGGGCATCAAGAGTGGTTCTGGCCGTCCTAACACTGAAAAAGTGGGTAAAGTTACTCGCGCTCAGTTGGAAGAGATTGCTAAAACTAAAGAGCCAGACCTTACTGCAGCTGATCTAGATGCAGCGGTACGCACTATCGCGGGTTCTGCTCGCTCAATGGGCTTGAACGTAGAGGACTAATCGAATGGCTAAATTAACTAAACGCGCTCGCGTAATCCGCGACAAAGTTGACTCTACTAAAGAGTACGAAATCAACGAAGCAGTAGCGCTTCTAAAAGAACTAGCAACTGCTAAGTTCGCAGAAAGCGTTGACGTATCTGTAAACCTTGGTATCGATGCGAAGAAATCTGACCAAAACGTTCGTGGTGCAACTGTACTACCTAACGGTACTGGTAAAGACGTTCGCGTTGCAGTATTCACTCAAGGTGCAAATGCTGAAGCAGCGAAAGAAGCTGGTGCAGACATCGTTGGTATGGATGACTTAGCTGAGCAAGTTAAGAAAGGCGAAATGAACTTTGACGTAGTAGTTGCTAGCCCAGACGCGATGCGTGTTGTTGGTCAACTAGGTCAAATCTTAGGTCCACGTGGCCTTATGCCTAACCCTAAAACTGGCACTGTAACGCCTGACGTTGCAACTGCAGTTAAGAACGCTAAAGCTGGTCAGGTACGCTACCGTAACGATAAGAACGGTATCATCCACGCTAGCATCGGTAAGATTGCGTTCGAAGCGAACCAAATTCAAGAAAACCTTGAAGCGCTACTTGAAGCACTGAAGAAAGCTAAGCCTTCTTCTGCTAAAGGTACATACATCAAGAAGATCAGCCTAAGCACTACAATGGGTGCTGGTGTTGCTCTTGATAAGGCTTCTGTAGGTCTTTAATTTCGCTGAGCTAACGCTCATCGAAATCTCTTAAAGGTTATGGGTTGGAGCTGTGACAATTAGCAGTGCTAATAAGCAGCTCCCGTCCTAGACCGCAGGTGCGGTGTGGTGAAAGAGGTAAGAGAACTTTCACAGTCAACACACTGCTTAATACAACAACCTGCGCAGACGGTGGTTTGACTCAGACTCTCTGGGGTAACAAACACCGTAGAGCGGTATCAACCATGAGGGTTGGTATCAATCTGTGAACCCTGACGGCGTAAGCGGGTAACCGTAAACAAAGTCAGATACAAAGAGGTGAACTCAGTGGCACTAGGTTTAGCAGCAAAAAAAGAGATCGTAGCAGAAGTTTCTGAAGTTGCGTCTCGCGCTCTATCCGTAGCCGTTGCTGAATACCGTGGGATGGAAGTTGCAGAACTGACTGACCTACGTGTTAAAGCTCGTGAGCAAGGCGTATACCTTAAGGTTGTACGTAACACTCTTGCAAAGCGTGCTCTAGCAGACAGTCAATTTGCAGACTTAGACAGCGCCCTAACTGGCCCGCTTATCTATGGTTTCTCTATCGACGCACCAGGCGGTGCGGCACGTCTTTTCAAAGACTTCGGTAAGACTAACGATAAGCTTAAAGTTACAGCACTATCTATTGGTAGCGGTCTTCTTGGTCCAGAGAAATTGGACGCAGTTGCAGCACTACCTACCCGCGACGAAGCGCTTGCGAAACTACTTGCAACCTTCAAAGCACCAGTTGGGAAATTCGTTCAAACAATCAACGAAGTTCCTGGCAAGTTTGTGCGCGTATTGGCGGCGGTCAAAGACACCAAGTAATTGGCGTTTTTGGCATATTGATTTTTTTAACATTTTATACCCAGGAGTTTAGAGAACATGGCTCTAACTAAAGAAGATATCTTAAACGCAATCGCTGAAATGCCGGTAATGGAACTGGTAGAACTAATTGAAGCGGCTGAAGAGAAATTCAACGTATCTGCTGCAGCTGCTGTTGCTGTTGCTGGTCCAGCTGCTGGCGGCGACGCTGCTGCTGCAGAAGAAAAGACTGAATTCGACGTTGTAATGACTTCATTCGGTGGCAACAAAGTTGCAGTTATCAAAGCAGTTCGCGGCGCGACTGGCCTAGGTCTTAAAGAAGCTAAAGAAGTAGTTGAGTCTGCTCCTAAAGCTATCAAAGAAGGCGTAAGCAAAGATGAAGCTGAAGCACTTAAGAAAGAGCTTGAAGAAGCTGGTGCAGAAGTAGAAATCAAGTAATCTGACCTAGTCAGATTATTGCCTGAGACGGCAAGGCTGGTGGTTTTTTGAACCACCAGCCTTTTTGCGCTGTATAGTGTGTAGAAACTAACCCTTGGTTACACTACTTAAAGCGCCATTCGGAAATACCCATAAAAAGCATAAAAATCCAACAAGTTAACTAATAATTGGTTAAATTTTGTTGTATGCTGGTGTATCTGCCCGAAAAAGGGTTGTGGAAGTTTGTTGCTTAGTGCGCCATTTGAAACGCAGCTTTTAGCCCATAGCACGCGTTTTAAAGCATTTTGCAGCAGGTTGGGTCATAAATCAGCAGGCTGAGGAACCCATGGTTTACTCTTATAGCGAAAAGAAACGTATCCGTAAGGATTTTGGCAAACGCCCACAGGTACTGGAAATTCCATACCTTCTTTCAATTCAGCTTGATTCTTTCAAAAAGTTTATTGAGACCGATCCGGAAGCTCAATACGGTTTGGAAGCAGCATTTCGTTCCGTTTTTCCAATTAAAAGCTACTCAGGTAGTTCAGAGCTTCAATATGTAAGCTACCGCCTGGGAGAGCCAGTTTTCGACGTTAAAGAATGTCAAATTCGTGGCGTAACTTTCTCTGCTCCGTTAAGAGTAAAACTACGGTTAGTGTTGTTCGATAAAGACGCTGCCCCAGGTACCGTAAAAGATATTAAAGAACAAGAAGTGTACATGGGCGAGATCCCATTGATGACTGAGAACGGTACGTTCGTTATCAATGGTACTGAGCGTGTTATCGTGTCACAGCTACACCGTTCACCTGGTGTATTCTTTGATCACGACAAAGGTAAAACCCACTCGTCAGGTAAAGTGCTTTATAACGCACGTGTAATTCCTTACCGTGGTTCGTGGTTAGACTTCGAGTTTGACCCGAAAGATAACCTGTTTGTACGTATTGACCGTCGTCGTAAATTGCCTGCAACCATCATCTTGCGCGCACTTGAAATGACGTCTGAAGAAATCCTTGATACTTTCTTCGACAAAGTTGGCATACGTATCAACAAAGACAAGTTGATGATGGAAGTGGTTCCAGATCGCCTTCGTGGTGAAACTGCTGCATTTGACATCATTGACGGTGAAGGTAACGTTGTTGTTGAAACTGGTCGTCGTATCTCAGCACGTCATACTCGTGCACTAGAGAAAGCAGGTCTTACTGAGCTAGAAGTTCCAGCTGATTACCTAATTGGCCGCGTTTACGCAGCTACTTACGTAAACGAAGATACTGGCGAAGTTATTGTAAGTGCGAACGAAGAACTTACCCTTGAGAACCTTGCGGCGCTAAGCCAAGCGGGTATCAAAGAGTTCGAAACGCTTTACATCAACGAACTTGACCACGGTTCATATATTTCAGATACGCTACGTATCGACTCTTCAACTAACCGCCTAGAAGCACTAGTTGAAATTTACCGTATGATGCGCCCTGGTGAGCCACCAACAAAAGACGCAGCTGAAACCTTGTTCGATAACTTGTTCTTCTCTGACGAACGTTACGACCTATCTTCTGTTGGCCGCATGAAGTTCAACCGCCGTCTAGGTCGTGAAGAACTTATCGGTTCAGGCACGCTAGATAAAGAAGACATTATTTCTGTAATGAAGCAGCTAATAATGATTCGTGACGGTAAAGACGAAGTAGATGATATCGATCACCTAGGTAACCGTCGTATCCGTTCTGTTGGTGAAATGGCAGAGAACCAATTCCGCGTTGGTCTTGTACGTGTAGAACGTGCAGTTAAAGAGCGCCTAAGCTTAGGCGATCTAGACAACGTAATGCCACAGGACCTAATTAACGCTAAGCCTATCTCGGCTGCTGTTAAAGAGTTCTTCGGTTCATCTCAGCTTTCTCAGTTCATGGACCAAAACAACCCGCTATCAGAAGTAACGCACAAGCGTCGTATTTCTGCCTTAGGCCCGGGTGGTCTTACACGTGAACGTGCAGGCTTCGAGGTTCGAGACGTACACCCGACTCACTATGGTCGTCTATGTCCAATCGAAACGCCGGAAGGCCCGAACATCGGTCTTATCAACTCATTGGCGAGCTTCGCGCGAACCAATGACTTCGGTTTCCTTGAAACACCTTTCCGTCGCATTGTTGACGGTGTGGTAACAGACGAAATCGATTACTTATCTGCAATTGAAGAAGGTCAATTCGCAATCGCTCAGGCTAACATTGCGCTGACTGAGAATGGCGAGTTGGTAGACGACCTAATTCCATGTCGTCACCGCGGTGAAACTACTTTGATGCCGACTGAAGACATCAAATACATGGACGTTTCACCACAGCAGATCGTTTCAATTGCTGCGAGCATTATTCCATTCCTAGAGCACGATGATGCAAACCGTGCACTTATGGGTGCGAACATGCAACGTCAGGCAGTACCTACACTACGCGCTGATAAGCCGCTAGTTGGTACCGGTATGGAAAGAACTATCGCGGTTGACTCAGGTGTTACTGTAGTTGCTAAGCGCGGTGGTGTGGTTGATTATGTTGATGCCAGCCGTATCGTAATTAAGGTAGATGAAGATGAAATGCTTCCAGGTGAAGCAGGTATCGATATCTACAACCTGACTAAATACACGCGTTCTAACCAGAACACTTGTATCAATCAGAAGCCTACCTGTAGCGTTGGCGACCCGATTGTTACTGGTGACGTGCTAGCTGACGGTCCTTCAACTGACCTAGGTGACCTTGCACTTGGTCAGAACATGCGTATCGCGTTCATGCCGTGGAATGGTTACAACTTCGAGGATTCAATCCTTATTTCTGAGCGTGTAGCACAGGAAGACCGTTTCACTACAATCCACATTCAAGAGCTTAGCTGTATCGCTCGTGATACTAAGCTTGGGCCAGAAGAGATTTCTTCTGATATCCCTAATGTGGGTGAATCTGCACTAAGCAAGCTTGATGAATCAGGTGTTGTTTACATTGGTGCGGAAGTAAAAGGCGGTGACATCCTAGTAGGTAAAGTAACACCTAAAGGTGAAACTCAGCTTACGCCAGAAGAGAAACTACTACGTGCAATCTTCGGTGAAAAAGCGTCTGACGTTAAAGATACGTCGCTACGTGTACCTAACTCTGTTCACGGTACGGTAATTGACGTTCAAGTATTTACCCGTGATGGTGTAGAGAAAGACAAGCGCGCGTTAGAAATCGAAGACATGCAGCTACGTCAGGTTAAGAAAGACCTTACTGATGAGTTCGAAATTCTTGCTGACGGTATCTTTGCCCGTGCGCAAACTGCACTTCTACGTGCTGGTGTTGACCAAGCTAAGCTTGACAGCCTACCGCGTGAAAAGTGGTTTGAAATTGCACTTAACAGCGAAGATGCACAGCTAGAGTTAGACCAAATCGCTGATCAACACGCTGAAATTAAAGCTGACTTCGATAAGAAGTTTGAAACTAAGCGTCGTAAGATCACACAAGGTGATGACCTAGCGCCTGGCGTACTTAAGATTGTTAAGGTTTACCTTGCAGTCAAGCGTCACATCCAACCGGGTGACAAGATGGCCGGACGTCACGGTAACAAAGGTGTTATCTCGACTATCCAGCCTGTAGAAGACATGCCATACGATGCTAACGGTACGCCGGTAGATATCGTTCTTAACCCACTAGGTGTACCGTCTCGTATGAACATCGGTCAGATCCTAGAAACTCACTTGGGTATGGCTGCACACGGTCTTGGTGTGAAGATTGACCGCATGATTAAAGAGCAGCGTGAGCTGGCTGAACTGCGTGAGTTCTTGAAGAAGGTGTACGAGCTTGGTGAAAATCACCAAGAAGTTGACATCGATAACTTCACAGACCACGAAGTGCGTCGCTTAGCAGAAAACCTTCGTAAGGGTGTTCCAATTGCAACGCCTGTATTCGACGGTGCTCGTGAATCAGAAATCAAAGAAATGCTGAAGCTTGCTGATATTCCAGAAAGCGGTCAGATTTCATTGTTCGACGGTCGTACCGGTCGCGAATTTGAGCGTCCAGTTACGGTTGGTTACATGTACATGCTGAAACTGAACCACTTAGTAGACGACAAGATGCACGCGCGTTCTACTGGTTCTTACAGCCTTGTTACACAGCAGCCTCTTGGTGGTAAAGCACAGTTTGGTGGTCAGCGCTTCGGTGAGATGGAAGTGTGGGCACTTGAAGCATACGGTGCAGCATATACCCTTCAGGAAATGCTTACTGTTAAGTCAGATGACGTTAATGGACGTACCAAGATGTACAAGAACATCGTCGATGGCGACCACAGAATGGAACCTGGCATGCCAGAATCATTCAACGTACTACTTAAAGAAATTCGCTCGTTGGGTATCAACATCGAGCTTGAAGAAAAGTAATACGGCAATCGCCGCGTAATGTTATGAGATGGCCCGGCGCTTGCGCCGGGTTCTAGAGACTGACTCCGCTGGGAGAGTAATGTGAAAGACTTATTAAAGTTTCTAAAGCAACAAAACAAGACCGAAGAATTCGATAATATTCGAATCGGTCTGTCTTCACCTGACATGATTCGTTCATGGTCATTCGGTGAAGTTAAAAAGCCTGAAACAATTAACTACCGTACGTTCAAGCCTGAGCGTGACGGTCTGTTCTGTGCGCGTATCTTTGGTCCGGTTAAAGACTATGAGTGTCTTTGCGGTAAGTACAAGCGCCTTAAGCACCGTGGTGTTATCTGTGAGAAGTGTGGCGTTGAAGTTACACTGACTAAAGTACGTCGTGAGCGTATGGGTCACATCGAGCTAGCTAGCCCGGTTGCACACATTTGGTTCCTTAAATCACTACCGTCTCGTATCGGCCTTATGCTTGATATGACACTTCGTGATATTGAACGTGTACTTTACTTTGAATCATACGTGGTTACAGAGCCAGGTATGACTACACTTGAGCGCAGCCAACTTCTTAACGAAGAAGAGTACTTGGATGCACTTGAAGAGCACGGTGACGAGTTTGAAGCGAAGATGGGTGCTGAAGCAGTATTCGATCTTCTAACAGTACTAGACGTAGACGCAGATGTTGCGGCTATGCGTGAAGAACTGCCTTCAATCAACTCTGAAACCAAGCGTAAGAAGATTACTAAGCGTCTTAAATTGCTTGAGTCATTCCAACAATCTGGCAACAAGCCAGAGTGGATGATCATGACGGTTCTTCCGGTACTTCCACCAGATTTACGTCCTCTAGTACCACTAGATGGCGGCCGTTTTGCAACGTCTGACCTTAACGACCTATACCGTCGTGTAATCAACCGTAACAACCGTCTTAAGCGTCTTCTAGACCTAGCTGCTCCAGACATTATCGTACGCAACGAAAAGCGTATGCTTCAAGAGTCTGTAGATGCGCTTCTAGATAACGGACGTCGTGGTCGTGCGATTACCGGTTCTAACAAGCGTCCACTTAAGTCGCTTGCAGACATGATTAAAGGTAAGCAAGGTCGTTTCCGTCAAAACCTTCTTGGTAAGCGTGTTGACTACTCAGGCCGTTCTGTAATTACCGTTGGTCCTACGCTACGTCTTCACCAGTGTGGTCTTCCTAAGAAGATGGCACTTGAGCTATTCAAGCCGTTTATCTACGGTAAGCTTGAAGGTCGTGGTCTTGCAACAACAATCAAAGCAGCTAAGAAGTTAGTAGAGCGCGAAGCACCAGAGGTTTGGGACGTACTAGACGACGTTATCCGCGAACACCCGGTACTACTTAACCGTGCACCTACACTTCACCGTTTGGGTATCCAAGCATTCGAACCTACACTAATCGAAGGTAAAGCGATTCAGCTTCACCCGCTAGTGTGTGCGGCTTACAACGCCGACTTCGATGGTGACCAAATGGCGGTACACGTACCGTTGACAATCGAAGCACAGCTAGAAGCACGTGCACTTATGATGTCAACGAACAACATCCTGTCACCAGCGAACGGTGAGCCAATCATCGTACCTTCACAGGACGTTGTATTAGGTCTTTATTACCTAACGCGTGATAAAGTAAACGGCTTAGGCGAAGGCATGGTATTCACCAGCCCGAATGAAGCAGAAAAAGCGTACCGTACAGGTAATGCTGAGCTTCACTCTCGCGTTAAAGTACGTATTACTGAATATGACATCGATGAAGATGGCAACAAAACTGAGAAAGTAACCCTAACTGACACTACTGTTGGTCGTGCGATTTTCTCATTGATCCTTCCAAAGGGTCTGCCATTTGAAATCATCAACCAAGCGATGGGCAAGAAGCAAATTTCAAAACTATTGAATGCTTGTTACCGTACGCTAGGTCTGAAAGACACAGTAATTGCTGCTGACCAAATCATGTATACCGGTTTCCACTACGCGATGATCGCGGGTGCGTCTGTTGGTATCGACGATATGGTTATCCCTGCTGCTAAGAAAGAAATTATCGACGCGGCGGAAGCAGAAGTTATTGAAATTCAGGAACAGTTCCAAAACGGTCTTGTTACCGCGGGTGAGCGTTACAACAAAGTTATCGATATCTGGTCAAATGCCAACGAAAAAGTTGCTAAGGCCATGATGGATAACCTTAAGACTGACATCGTAATTAACCGCGATGGCGAAGAAGAAGAGCAATCATCATTTAACTCAGTTTACATGATGGCCGACTCGGGTGCTCGTGGTAGTGCCGCTCAGATTCGTCAGCTAGCTGGTATGCGTGGTCTGATGGCTAAGCCAGATGGCTCAATCATCGAAACCCCAATTACGGCGAACTTCCGTGAAGGTCTGAACGTACTACAGTACTTCATCTCAACTCACGGTGCTCGTAAAGGTCTAGCGGATACCGCACTTAAGACAGCTAACTCGGGTTACCTAACACGTCGTCTAGTAGACGTTGCACAAGACTTGGTAATTACAAACGACGACTGTGGCACATTCGAAGGTGTTCAAATGACACCACTAATCGAAGGTGGTGACGTTGTTGAGCCGCTACGCGAGCGTGTACTAGGTCGTGTGGTAGCAGAAGACGTACTTAAGCCAGGTACTGACGAAGTACTAGTTGAGCGTAATGTTCTTCTAGACGAAGCGTTAGTAGACATGCTTGAAGCTAACTCAGTTGACCAAATCATGGTTCGCTCGGTAATCACTTGTGACAACGACTTCGGTGTTTGTGCTAAGTGTTACGGTCGTGACCTTGCACGTGGTCACATGGTGGGTAGCGGTGAATCGGTTGGTGTTATTGCAGCACAGTCAATCGGTGAACCAGGTACACAGCTTACCATGCGTACGTTCCACATCGGTGGTGCGGCATCAAGAGCATCTGCTGAGAACAGCGTACAAGTTAAGACAGCGGGTAGCCTTAAGCTACACAACGCGAAGTTCGTACGTAACTCTGAAGGTAAAGTGGTTATTGTTTCGCGTTCGACAGAGCTTACTGTTATCGACGAGCAAGGCCGTGAGAAAGAGCGCTATAAAGTACCTTACGGTGCTGTACTTAGCGTGGATGACGGTGCATCTATTGCAGCTGGCGACGTTGTTGCTAACTGGGATCCGCATAGTCACCCAATCATCACTGAACGTGCAGCTAAGATTAGCTTTGCAGACATTGATGACTCTAACACCGAAATGCAGCAAGACGAGCTTACTGGTCTAACCCGTATCGTTGTTAAAGACCTTGCGAAAGTTAACGCTAAAGAGCCTAAGCTAATTCTTGAGAGCGATGAGTTCGGTCTTCAGGAAATTCGTCTTCCAAGCTTTACCACGATTGAAGCGTCAGAAGGCAAAGTGGCTAACGAAGGTGACGTGCTAGCACGTATTCCTCAAGAAAGCTCGAAGACTCGTGATATCACCGGTGGTCTACCGCGCGTTGCGGACCTATTTGAAGCACGTAAGCCTAAAGAGCCTGCAATCCTTGCAGAAATCTCAGGTACTATCGGCTTCGGTAAAGAGACCAAAGGTAAGAAGCGTCTTGTAATCACACCTGCTGAAGGTGACGCATACGAAGAGATGATTCCTAAGTGGCGTCAGCTTAACGTGTTCGAAGGTGAGAAAGTGGAAAAAGGTGAAGTTATCGCCGATGGTCCAGAGTCTCCACACGATATCCTACGTCTACGTGGTATCTCAGCAGTAGCAAACTACATTGTGAACGAAGTTCAGGAAGTATACCGTCTACAGGGTGTTAAGATTAACGATAAGCACATCGAAGTAGTTATTCGTCAGATGCTACGTAAGTGTATTATCACTCACCCAGGCGATACGCAGTTCCTTGAAGGCGAACAGGTTGAAGTATCGAACGTTAAAGTGGCTAACCGTGAAATTGAAAAACACGGCAAGATCCCTGCGCAGTACGAAACACAGCTGCTTGGTATCACTAAAGCGTCACTGTCTACTGAGTCATTTATCTCGGCGGCATCGTTCCAAGAAACAACACGTGTTCTAACTGAAGCTGCGGTTCAAGGTAAAGAAGATGACCTACGCGGTCTGAAAGAAAACGTAATCGTTGGTCGACTTATTCCAGCGGGTACCGGTTTCGCTTACCACGAACGCCGTGCACAACGTCGCAAAGAGCAAATCGAAGAAATGTCAGTTTCTGCTGCTGAAGCAGAACAGGCACTAACCGAAGCGCTTAATGCAGGTGCAGATGAAGATACTGCCGAATAAGGCAAGATCATAGGAGTACGTTAACGTACTCCTAACAATTTGGCAGTGAAGTTGTACAGATTGCAGATAAATTAACTGCTTAAGCTTTGTACACCTTGACAGTCAGAGCGATGATCTTTAATATTCCGCGACCCGATTTTGGATAGCCATCAAATGGCTCGATAAACGGTCGCGGTTTTTCGTATCAGCGCTCAGTGAATATTGACGAGCACAATGTTCACAAACAAGCGCGATTAATAGATTAATCGCATTAATATGGACCCAATCGCAGTGATTGGGTTTTCGTAGTTTTTAATCAGGAGCTAGTTAATGGCAACAGTTAACCAGTTAGTGCGCAAGCCGCGTAGAAAGCCCGTTGAAAAAAGCAACGTAGCTGCTCTACAAGCTTGTCCACAAAGACGTGGTGTATGTACTCGTGTATATACTACTACGCCTAAGAAACCAAACTCTGCACTACGTAAAGTATGTCGTGTACGTCTAACTAACGGTTTTGAAGTTTCTTCATACATCGGTGGTGAAGGTCACAACCTACAAGAGCACAGTGTAGTACTTATCCGTGGTGGTCGTGTTAAAGATCTACCAGGTGTTCGTTATCACACAGTTCGCGGTACTCTTGACTGCGCAGGTGTAAACGATCGTAGACAAGCCCGTTCTAAGTACGGCGCGAAGAAGCCTAAGTCTTAACGGTTCTCCGTTAGTAAGGCCAAACTGAAGTTTAAGAGTTTTGGGTTTTCCCTGAATTCATACGGAGAATAGAAAATGCCAAGAAGAAGAGTCGTAGGTCAACGTAAAATCCTACCAGAGCCAAAATTTGGTTCACAACTGCTTGCGAAATTCATGAATGTCGTAATGCTCGACGGCAAAAAGTCAGTCGCTGAAAGAATCGTTTACGGTGCGCTTGATATTGTTGCTGAAAAAACCGGCAAAGCACACCTAGATATCTTCGAGGAAGCGCTTGATAACATCCGCCCAACAGTAGAGGTTAAGTCTCGTCGTGTTGGTGGTTCAACTTATCAGGTTCCAGTTGAAGTACGTCCAGTTCGTCGTAACGCGCTAGGTATGCGTTGGATGGTAGAAGCTGCACGTAAACGTGGCGAAAAGTCTATGGCACAACGCCTAGCTGCTGAAATGCTAGACGCAGCAGACAATAAAGGTTCAGCGGTTAAGAAACGTGAAGACGTTCACCGTATGGCCGAAGCAAACAAAGCGTTTGCTCACTACCGTTGGTAATCAACGTTATTTAACTGAGAGAGATTTATGCCTCGTAAGACCTCGATTGAGCGTTATCGCAATATTGGTATTGTGGCTCACGTGGACGCGGGTAAAACCACGACCACAGAGCGAGTCCTGTTTTATACAGGGCTGTCTCACAAAATCGGTGAAGTGCACGATGGTGCTGCTACCATGGACTGGATGGAGCAAGAGCAGGAGCGTGGTATTACTATCACGTCTGCTGCAACGACTTGTTTCTGGTCTGGTATGGAGCAACAGTTCGATCAGCACAGAATTAACATCATCGACACCCCTGGACACGTAGATTTTACTATTGAAGTAGAGCGTTCATTACGTGTACTAGACGGTGCAGTAGTTGTTTTCTGTGGGTCTTCTGGGGTAGAACCTCAATCAGAGACAGTCTGGCGACAGGCTGACAAATATGAAGTGCCACGCCTAGTGTTCGTTAATAAAATGGACCGGGCTGGCGCTGATTTTGAGCGCGTTGTGGGGCAAATCCGCAAGCGTTTAGGCGCAAACTGTGTTCCGATTCAAATCAACATGGGCGCTGAAGAGAATTTCCATGGCGTCATCGACCTTGTGAAGATGAAAGCCATCAACTGGAATGAAGACGACATGGGTATGACATTTACCTATGAAGACATTCCGGCTGAATATCTTGATACCGCTGAGCAGTACCGTACCGAGATGATCGAAGCGGCTGCAGAAGCGTCTGATGAGCTGATGGATAAGTATTTAGAAGGCGAAGAGCTGACTGAAGAAGAAATCCGTTTAGGCCTTCGTACGCGTACACTGAACAACGAAATTGTTCTTGCCACTTGTGGCAGTGCCTTCAAAAACAAAGGTGTTCAGGCAGTACTAGACTCTGTAATTCACTATCTACCGTCTCCAACTGAAGTTAAAGCCATTACAGGTGTGCTTGACGATAAAGACGAGACTGAAGCAGAGCGTCATTCAAGCGACGATGAGCCTTTCTCAGCACTAGCATTTAAAATAGCAACAGACCCATTTGTGGGTACGTTGACCTTTTTCCGCTGTTACTCAGGTGTAGTTAACACGGGCGATACTGTATATAACCCAGTAAAAGGTAAACGTGAGCGCTTCGGGCGTATCGTGCAAATGCACGCAAAAGACCGCGAAGAGCTTAAAGAAGTACGCGCAGGTGACATTGCCGCCGCTATCGGCCTTAAAGATGTTACCACTGGTGATACGCTTTGCGATCCTAATAACGTTATCACGTTAGAGCGTATGGAGTTCCCAGACCCTGTTATTTCAATAGCAGTAGAGCCTAAATCTCAGGCTGACCAAGAAAAAATGGGTATTGCCTTAGGCAAACTTGCGGCAGAAGATCCATCGTTTAAAGTTAAAACTGATGACGAGACGGGTCAGACAATTATCTCAGGTATGGGTGAACTTCACCTTGACATCATTGTCGACCGCATGAAGCGCGAATTTAAAGTTGAATGTAACGTAGGTAACCCACAGGTTGCTTATCGCGAAACCCTTCGTAAATCTGTTGAAGTGGAAGGGAAGTTCGTTCGTCAGTCAGGCGGTCGTGGCCAGTTTGGTCATGTATGGTTACGCATTGAGCCTCAGGAAGAAGGTTCAGGCTACGAATTTGTGAACGAAATCGTCGGTGGTGTTGTACCAAAAGAGTTCATTCCAGCGGTCGATAAAGGAATTCAGGAGCAGATGCGAAGTGGTGTTCTTGCAGGGTTCCCAGTACTAGATGTAAAGGTTACTTTGTTTGATGGTTCTTACCACGATGTTGACTCTTCTGAAATGGCGTTTAAGATCGCCGGCTCTATGGGTTTCAAAAAAGGCGCCGCAGAAGCAAATCCGGTGTTGCTTGAACCCACAATGAAAGTTGAAGTGACTACTCCAGAAGACTGGATGGGTGATGTAGTTGGTGACATTAACCGTCGCCGCGGCATGATCGAAGGTATGGAAGATGGCGTAGCAGGTGTTAAAATAATACGTGCAAAAGTGCCGCTTTCAGAAATGTTTGGCTACGCAACTGATTTGCGTTCACAAACACAAGGTCGTGCTTCATACTCAATGGAGTTCTTCAATTATTCTGAGGCGCCTAACAATGTGGCGCAGGCTATTATTGAATCTAGAATTTAATCTAAATGAAGGTTCGGTCCGGTCTATTGGTGGGTCGGACTTTTAACTTAGGAAACGAGAAAAATGGCAAAAGAAAAGTTTGAACGTACGAAACCCCACGTAAACGTGGGTACAATCGGCCACGTTGACCACGGTAAAACTACCCTTACTGCAGCTATCACTACAGTTCTTTCAAAGACTTACGGTGGTTCTGCTCAGGCTTTCGATCAAATCGATAACGCGCCTGAAGAGAAAGCTCGTGGTATCACCATCTCTACTTCACACGTAGAATATGACACTCCTACTCGTCACTACGCACACGTAGACTGCCCAGGACACGCTGATTACGTTAAAAACATGATCACTGGTGCTGCTCAGATGGACGGTGGTATCCTAGTAGTAGCTGCGACTGATGGCCCTATGCCTCAGACTCGTGAGCACATCCTACTTGGTCGTCAGGTTGGTATTCCTTACATCATCGTATTCATGAACAAGTGTGACATGGTTGATGATGAAGAGCTTCTAGAGCTAGTTGAAATGGAAGTTCGTGAACTTCTTAACGAATACGAATTCCCAGGTGATGACCTACCAGTTATCCAAGGTTCAGCTCTTAAAGCGCTTGAAGGCGACGCAGAGTGGGAAAAGAAAATCATCGAGCTTGGTGAAGCGCTTGATTCATACATCCCAGAGCCAGAGCGTGCAATCGACAAGCCGTTCATCCTTCCAATCGAAGACGTATTCTCAATCTCAGGCCGTGGTACTGTTGTAACAGGTCGTGTTGAGCAAGGTATCATCAAGGTTGGTGAAGAAGTAGAAATCGTAGGTATCAAAGACACTACTAAGACTACTTGTACTGGTGTTGAGATGTTCCGTAAGCTTCTTGACGAAGGCCGTGCAGGTGAGAACGTTGGTGTTCTTCTACGTGGTACTAAGCGTGATGAAGTTGAACGTGGTCAAGTACTAGCTAAGCCTGGTTCAATCACTCCACACGTTAACTTCGAAGCAGAAGTATACGTACTGTCTAAAGATGAGGGTGGCCGTCATACTCCATTCTTCAAAGGCTACCGTCCACAGTTCTACTTCCGTACAACTGACGTAACTGGTGCTGTAGAGCTTCCAGAAGGCGTAGAAATGGTAATGCCTGGTGACAACCTTAAATTTAAAGTTGAGCTAATTGCTCCGATCGCGATGGAAGAAGGTCTTCGTTTCGCAATCCGTGAAGGTGGTCGTACAGTAGGTGCTGGTGTTGTATCTAAGATCCTAGACTAATCTAGACTTAGCAACACAAGCCAAAAAAAGCGCACTTAGGTGCGCTTTTTTTATGCCTGCGATTTAGTTCGTGATTGTTGTGCCCTCTGAAACACGCCGTAAACCCATCCATGGGGGCTCCTACACCGCATCCCTGCGGTGTAGGGTTTCAGAGGGCACAACAATCACTTCCTTTTGATGCATAGCAAAAAGCTTGAAGAGGAGGGGAGTAATACGCCGTAAAGACATCCATGAGGGCTTCGCAGCAGCGTCCCTGCTGCGATCAGTTTTTGATGGGGCTTCACTCCCTCCTTAACCGGCATAGTCAATAGCTTGAGAGGAGGAAGGGGGATACGCCATAAAACCATCCTTGTTTTTATGTAAGAGCTTCGACATCGCACCCCTGCGGTGTCAGGTTTAGAGAGCGATTTACCTCTGAAATAGGCATAAAAAAGCCAGGACTATGCCTAGCTTTGATATTTAGGTCGGTAGCAAGAAGGGGGTTACATTTGCTCGACTTTGTAGCCTTTCGCTTTTAATAAGGCGATAACACTGTCATCGCCCACTAGGTGCCCCGCACCCACTAAAACAAACTCTTGGTCTTCATCGCCGAACATAGCTTCAATTTGAGGTAGCCAGTTTTGATTACGCTTGGTAAACACATCATCATAAGAGGTGGGAGATTCACGTTTGAAAGTGTCTACCACCAACTCGTCAATTTGATCAGTGTCACCGTTTCGCCATGCTTTAATAGTGCTTTGTAGCATGTCTTTTAGCTCTGGTAAGGTTTCTAACGTTTCAGAAATAAGGCGATCTTCTTCACCCGCGCCCATGTTCGCAAGCATGTTGATTTGAAAATCTAGTGATTCTAAGTATTCGCTTGCTTTACCATCGCGTGCTGCTAACTGCATGAAGTAGGCATCTACCCCTTGCCCAGCCATTTGAGAGCGTTGTGCTTCCATAGCAACTAGCATTGATGCAACCATGCCTGGCTTAAATCGAGCTAACTGATCAGCAGTAGCGCCGAATTTAGCTAAATAAGCATTGAGGGCCTGATAGGTTTCTTCTGACACATCATCTTTAAGCGACTTGCCTTCCGCGTAGGCGAGCCCTGCCATCATTTTCTGTTGGCCTTCAATGTCTGTGGGATCCGGCATTTTGACTTCGAATACTAGTGTGTCTGCCTGCTCATAGACGTCGGTAAATTCACTTGGCAGAGGGAATTCAGAGATAGGTAAAATATGGATAGTGCCACCTACATATACGGCATCTTCCCCATTGGATACTTTCCAAACTGACGTTTGGCTATCATCGTCGGCAATAACGGTTGTTACTGTAGATACAGCGAGTCCTAGTGAGAACAGTAGTTTGTGTATAGAAAAGCTTTTCATCTTCATCCCTAAGGTTATTTACTTATTAGCTAAAGCGTGCGATTTAGCATCCCTTCGCTTTCAAAAAAGTCGTAATCATTTTTACGGTAGTGAGTAAATTATAAGCTAGCATAGCAAAATGCAATCTAGATATAACCTGTACTTAGTACAGTTTTTTCAGACTACCTAGAAAAGGCTCATCTAGGTCTAGGCGAATGCTAGCAATTGAAGCCGCAAGTCAGACTAAGCTTTATATTTACGCGGATTGGTATTACAGCTTTGTTCACGTACATTAACTCTTATAGAAAGCTACACATTTACGTAAGGCGTTTATTCATTATGAAATTTACATACCTATTGATGTACGTACTTGCGTTGTTATTTACTCCTACTACATTAGCTACTACAAGCCCTATGCAAAATAATAAGCCACCATTACCCCAAGCAGCCAGTGAGGCGCTGATAGAAAGCATTTCAGCATTTCCCCACTTCACCAAAGAAGAAGTAATAGCGAGTACGCCTCGTACCATTGAAGAATGGAGAAACTATGTTCACGCTAGAAATAGCGAGCAAAAGAAAAAAATCAAAAAGATGAAAAAAGAGCTTAACGTGGATGTTGAGCTTATTAAATTAAATGATGTGGTAGTGCGCAAGTTGACACCTAAAACGATTACACCTGAATTTAAAGACAAGGTTTATCTTGATATTCATGGTGGAGCGTTTGTGCTTTTTGGCGGTTTGCCGAGCATCGAAGAAGGGCTGCTCGTCGCTGAAAGGTTAGGTATTGTGGTGTATAGCGTTGACTATAGGATGCCACCAACGTTTCCTTTTCCCGCTGCACTGAATGACGTAGTTGCAGTTTACAATGCTTTACACGACCAAGTTGGTGAGGGAAATATATTTGTGGGAGGGACATCGGCTGGAGGTGGTCTAGTGCTTTCACTAGTCCAGTCTCTTATAAACAGTAAAAGTCCTTTACCCAAAGGAGTGTATGCAGGCACGCCTTGGGCCGACCTTACCAAAACCAGCGACAGCCTTTCTACAAATGAGAGTATAGACGGTGTGTTGGTGACCTACGATGGGACACTTGAAGCAGCCGCCAAACTATATGCTGGCAAAAGAGCACTAACAGACCCTGCAATATCGCCACTTTACGGATCATTTGAAGCATTCCCACCAACTCTACTGGTGACAGGGACGCGAGACATGTTTTTAAGCGACACCGCACGAGTCAGTCGTGCAATACGCGATAGCGGAGGTGTTGCGCAGATAGAAATCTTTGAAGGGCTATCCCACGCCGAATATTTGATTTTTTATAAAACCCCAGAGTCGGAGACCACTTACAGGTCGATGAAATCCTTTTTTCTCTCTGCTATTTAATCAGCTTAGCGCGCATAACGCTATGTATGCGCGCTAAAATTACCACGATTCAGAGTCTACAAGCCACCTTTATTCAACGACAAAGAATGCCATATGAGCTTGCTCTTATAACTAAACAAATCCAACTATCTAATTCTTATTAACAAGCTTTAAAGCTATACAAGCCAAGATTTCTGAAGTTAGTCGTCCCAAGCCAGATTCTTGTAGTAGGGCGGTGCTGGGAGGTTTTCTAAAATTTTATTTAGCAGTGTTTTGAGCATATTTGTCGGTTTTATGTAAAGAAATTAAAAAGCCTTTAAATATTAATTAAGTTGCAAATGATAATCATTGTCATTAGTATATTGCAAAGTTTGAGCATGGTTAGTCACTTCTCGCTAAAAGAATAGAAATAGTGTAATGAAAACTCTCGATGACAGACAGGGAATGCACGTTTCTAAGGATAGCCTCTCTTTTGGGCATTCTTTTTTGGAATAACAATAACCACACCAAGTGTCCTAGCTCAAATTTCAAGTGGTTTGCTCATGCTTGGCGTAATCGCCAGTCATTAAGATAAGCCGCGCGCAACAAGACACAACATTTTGACATGGCGAGCCACTGGCTGGCCAACACTCAACTTATTAAGGATTATTAAATGCCTGTAAATGGTAAGCGCATTATTTTGTTAGGAACTCTGTTTCCCATGTTGTCAGCGGGTGTGCTGGCGCAAAGCGAAGAGATAGAAACGCTTGACACCACCGTGGTGCAATCTGCGTCTGAAGAGCTGAAGCAAGCCCAAGGCGTGTCTATCATCACTGAAGAAGATTTCAAACGTCGTCCTGTCACTAACGATATCGCTGAAATTGTAAGAACCATGCCGGGTATCAACCTTACAGGTAACTCAAGCTCCGGACAGTACGGCAACAAACGTCAAATAGACATTCGCGGAATGGGTCCAGAAAATACGCTTATTTTAATTGACGGTAAGCCGGTGTTGTCGCGCAACTCTGTAAAAATGGGCCGCTCAGGCGAGAGAAACACTCGTGGCGACAGCAACTGGGTACCAGCAGAAGCGATTGAGAGTATTGAAGTTATTCGTGGTCCTGCCGCTGCTCGATACGGCTCAGGTGCATCTGGTGGTGTCATCAATATCATAACTAAATCTCCAGATGAAGCTTCTACTTCTATCACTGCTCAGACTGAGCTTTCTTCAAATAAATACGAAGGAGATAATCGTCGTTTTAACCTAGTAACAAGTGCGCCTTTATCTGAGCGTTTCTCTCACCGCACTATTGTTAACTATAACGAACAAGACGCTGACGATCCGCAAATCAACTTAGATGATTCCGGACTAAATAGCCGCGGCACTGCTTACGCGGTTGGCGCTGGCCGAGAAGGCGTTGAAAACATTGATGTGCGAACATTGGTTAGATTTGACCAAGATGATGTTCATCGTTGGGATTTTGAAGCGGCCTATAGTCGCCAAGGTAACCGCTACGCTGGTGACAATGCCTTTCAAGGTGTAAGTTTCCCAGTTGATGACGAAGGAAATCTTGTCGACATTGATTACGATGCGCTGGATGATACTGACGCCCAAAACCTGATAGGTGAAGAAACACTGGTGATGCACCGTCGTACGCTTGGTGTAACACACAATGGTGACTATGACTTCGGTGATTCGTTTAGCTACATCCAATACGAAAGTACGTCTAACAGCCGTTTAGGTGAAGGCTCTGCAGGTGGCGGCGAAGGACGCATAAATAGCCTTGAAATGACCACCATTAAATTAGAGAACATTACGGCAAAGACCGAGTGGAATGTGCCGTTAACATTAGGTGGGTTCAATCAAACCGCAACGTTTGGTGCGGAGTACCGCAAAGAAACCCTAGACGATTCAGTGAGCAACCAGCTCTCTCTGAACGTGGTTAATGATGGCACTATTCCGGGCGTAGAGACTGACCCGGCAAATCGTCCATCTGAAACCGACGCCACGCTTGTAGGTGTGTATGTTGAAGATAATATCATGCTAACTGATTCAATTACGTTAACGCCTGGGCTACGTTTTGATGATCACAGCAAAGCGGGTACAAACCTTAGCCCGAGCTTGAACGCGTCATGGCAGGCATCGCCTAACATTGTGGTTCAAGGTGGTATTAGTCGTGCCTTTAAAGCGCCAAACCTTTATCAATTAAACCCTAACTACGTGTACTACACCCGCGGTAATGGATGCCCGGTTGACTTCTCTAACCTGGGCGGTGGATGTCACATTTTAGGAAATCCTGACCTAGAGCACGAAACCTCAGTAAATAAAGAAATTGGTGTTAACTACACCAACGAAGAGGGCTTGAACGCAGGTATTACTTACTTCCACAACGACTACAAAGACAAAATTGGTACCGGTAATGTACCGCCAGAGTATGTGTTACCTGGCGAGGAAGGTGGCGAGGCAAACGTTCAGGTATTCCAGTGGTTTAACGTTCCTGAAGCGGTTATTTCTGGCCTTGAAGGTAACTTGTTGTTCCCTATAACCAGCGCTATTGAGTGGTCGACCAACTTTACCGTGATGCTTGAATCAGAAGATAAATCTACTGGCCAGCCATTATCAATCGTTCCCGACTACACAGTAAACTCGCTAATAAGCTGGCAAGCCACTGATGCGCTTGAACTTGTAATTAGTGCTCAGCATTACGGTAAAACAGAAAGCCCAACGGCTAGCGTAAATTCGGGCGCCGTTATCGAAGCTGATGATCGCGAAGCCTATACCATCACAAATTTCAACGCCATTTACGCGTTTGACGAAAACTTAAGCTTCAACGTGTCGGTCAAGAACCTGTTTATGGAAAGCATTAAGCGCGAAGGTACACAAGCTTCTAGCGCAGGAGCGAATACCTTTAATGAACCAGAGAGAAGCTTCTTGTTGTCTGCTACTTACCAGTTCTAATACTTAGCAAGCAGTAACACGACATTGAAAATGCCGGCCTCGATAGCGATATCGACGTGCCGGCAATCTCATTAATTCAGCTAAGAGATGTAAGGGATTTGAATGAAAGTTAAAAGAAGCGTAGCGTTTTCTTTTGTACTGGTATCACTTGTAGTGCCTTCATCAGGTATTGTGATGGCAGCAACAAAAGCCAGCGATATTGATGGACTCACTGAAAAGTGGATAAGCATTGAGCGCCAGACGCAAAAGCTAGAAAACGAGTGGCGTGAATCAGAGCCTGCATTGCGTCAGCGTATTCAACTGCTTAAAGCTGAACGTACTCAGCTGCAGAGTATGATTGGTGAAAGTAAGGCTGCAACCACTGACGTAGAAGCCCAGCGAGAAGCACTGCTTTCTGAGCAAAGTGAGCTTGAAGCACAACAGGGTGGGGTAGAACGTGCTTTGACTGGAGTAATAGGGCAAGTAGACAGCCTTTACTCGTCGCTGCCTGAAATTATTCGCCAGACGTGGGATAAAGAGCAAGCCGAATTAGCGGCTGACGCCGACACGTCGAATAAGCTTCAGGTTACCCTTGCAAAACTTTCATCCCTTGCGCAATTCAATAGCAAGCTTCTGGTTAACGAAACCGTAATGCGTGCTCCCGATGACAAAGATGTATTAGTTAAGCAGTTCTTTGTTGGCAGCAGCTATGCGTGGTTTACCAACGCCGATGGTCAATATCAGGGAGTGGGCCGCGTTCAAAATGGGCAGTGGCAGTGGCAATTTAGTGACAATGTCGATAGTGAAGCGGTGGCCCTTGCCGTCGCTATTTTTGAGAAAAAGCATGAACCTGATTTTGTTTCTTTACCACTTACACTGGCTAAAGGAGAAGGCGAATGAAATGCTTATCTCACGTTCTCACACCATTTAATCTAATGTTGAAATCCTCTTTCATCACAGCATGTGTTGCTTTGTGTGCAGCTGTGGTTTGTGTACCGGCAGTTGCAGCGCCTGAAGATAGCATGCTGGCCAATATTAAAGACGCGAAAGCGCGTCTGGATCGCACCGAAAGCAAAATTAGTAAAGAGCGGGTAGCGCTGGCTAACGAATTGCGTGCGCTTGAACAGCAGGTAATGAAACTGCGCAATGAAACCACGGTCGCCCGCCGTAAAATGGACGAAAGAACCCTTAGTCTTTCACAGTTAGAAAATCGCCTATCGAGCTGGAGCGAGCAACAAGAGTTCCAACAAAATTTGTTGAGCCGTTTTCTGCTTCAAACCGGTGTAGACAGTCTGTCATTAAGCGAAATGAGCTTGTCTGACAAAGTCCAGAAAGTGGGTGAAAAAGCGAAAGATTTTGCGGATCAACAAACCCCTAACTTCAGTGCAGGAAAGGTTGTACTGGCGAATGGCGAAGTGACCCAAGCAAAAGTGCTTACTCTTGGCCCGGTGACGTGGTATCTGGCGCAAGCACAAAACGTTGCGGGTACGGCAGAGCGTAAGCAAGACCTGTTTACCTCTACGTCCACGTTTTCAGATACGGATATCGAAAGCCTTGCAAGCTTGGCAAGCAGCGGCAATGGAAGCATTAAAATAGATCCTACCCTTGGCCGCGCAGCAACACGCGAGCAAGCGTCAGAAGGGGTAATTGAACATGTTGTGAAAGGCGGAGTGTGGGTGATCCCTATCGTGTTGTTTGCCCTTCTCGCTACGCTTATCGCACTGTTTAAAGTTATTCAGCTATGGCGCCTACCGAAGGTTAAGCAAGTAGCATCAGGCAAAGCTCTGGTAAACATGGTGGGCAGTTCAGGTGTGGGCTTCTTTGATGGCATGCAGCGCGAGCTGTATGGCATAACTAAGCGTGCAAGCACGCCAACTGAACGCGACGATGAACTGTTTTCTGCACTCCAGCAAGACAAAATAAAGCTAGAAAAATACAACGGCACCATTGCTGTAACCGCTGCCGTTGCCCCCTTGCTAGGTCTTCTAGGTACGGTAAGCGGTATGATTGAAACCTTTAGAATGATGACGGCGTTTGGTTCGAGCGATCCTGAAGTTATTTCTGGCGGGATCGCTAAAGCCTTGGTTACGACAGAGTTAGGCTTGGTTGTGGCTATACCGGCATTAATTCTCAATGCCGTACTCTCTCGCAAAGCACGACATTACTACGAAGAGCTCGAAAGTTTCGCGCTTGTACTTAGCAATGACGAGCCTGACGTTGGCAAGAACACCGACCAAAAGAGAGATGGTCAACAGCAAACGAGCGCAAGCTAATGATTGAACAGCTAGCGGGGAACGCACTGTGTTGGTTGATGCTGCTGGTGGCATGGTTTGCTTACCAGCAAATCTTTGTGTTGTTTACTTCGCGCAAAGAGATAGCTCAATGTGGTGGTAATGAAAAGCTTCGTGATGGAGAGAAAGAGCTAGAAAAGCGAGAAATGGTACCTGCCGTATTGGTCAGTGCCCTTCCTTTGATGGGGCTATTAGGCACGATTTCAGGCTTACAAGTGAGTTTTACCGGAATGATGTCGTTAGGTGTCGATAGTCAAGTCGTCACTGGTGGCATTGCCGATGCACTTTTTACCACTCAGCTTGGCTTAACCTTGGCTATTCCTGGCTGGCTTTTGTTGATGTTTGTTAATGGTGCGGTAAAGCGCGCCGTAGCAAGGGAGGCGTAAACATGGCAAGTCGATTACAGCGACGCCTTGAAAACCAGCGAGCGCAAGGCATTGATATGTCTCCGCTACTAGACGTGGTTTTTATACTTTTAATTTTCTTTATCGTTTCGACAGTGTTTGTAAAAGAGACTGGGGTAGAGGTAGATAAACCACAGGCAATATCAGCAAAAAAGCTCGATCAAATGGCCATTATGCTGGCAATTACCCGAACCGGTGAAGTGGTGTATGACAGTGCCAATATCGGCGTGAGCGGTGTGCGCTCTACCGTTGAGCAATTGTTGATGAAAGAAAAGCGCCCAGTAGTCATTCAGGTAGATAAAGCCGTTCGCTCTGAATTACTGGTAGAAGTCATAGATGAAGCCAAACTGGCGGGTGCCGACACGGTAAATATCGCCACTTTGAAGCCATAGCGAACGAGGCAAAATTCAATGAAATACAATCTTCAACCTTCTCTACTTAGCGGTGCGGTGCTCGTTAGTGCACTTGGCGTTATGTGGCTAGGACACTTTTTGTCTAACCTGCAGCCCGACACTATGGTAGTGCGCAAATTAGACATTGCGGTAACGCCTCCACCACCACCGCCTCCTAAAACGCAAAACGTAGTAGAAGAAACTGAACTCGTTATGCAGGTAGAGGGCAGTGGCGCAGCTATGACAATGGCTGATTTAAGTGTTGAGCCGGATATTCAAGTGCCAAAGCCCGATATGCCAACTGTCAAAGTGACCGACACCCAATGGGATATGCCTGACATTGAGTTAGATGCCTTTGGGCTAAGCGAACTGGACTCAAAGCCTACTTTGCTTACACCGGTCAAAATACGTTTTCCCAAGCGACTTAAAAAGCAAGGGGTCAAGCAGGTGATTGTAAAGCTCGACGTCATTATTGATGAAAATGGCAACGTAAAGCTGATGGATATTGTCGAGAATCCGCATCACGAGCTCAATAGGGAAATAATGCGCTTTGTTAAAGCCAGCAAATTTACGTCGCCCTACAAAGAAGATGAAGCGGTGAAGGCCCGTTTTATTTGGCCTGTAGTTATTGAGGCCTAGTCTGGCGTAACAGAGCGAAATAGAAGCTAAAGAATTTAGAGGTTGATTGTGACAATGTTAAAGAAAATTACAGCCGTAACTGTCCTCAGCTGTATAGTGAGCGCGCTGGCTTTTATTAAGCCGGTAAGTGCAAAAATATCGGTGGAATTGGAAGAACCCGATTGGCAGTTTGTTCTGCGTCATCACCATAGAGATGACCATCGTGAACGTATTTCCCGCGAAGAAGGTAAGTTTATTGGGCTTATTCAGGCCGACTTGCAAGCTGGTAATTATTCAAACGTTGCCAGCGCATTTGCGAAGCAGGATATTTCTCAATTTAGTCCACGCTTACGTGAGCTTTACGGACAAGTGCTATTGAATGAGAAAAGCTACGCACTTGCCGAAAAAGTGCTGTTAGACGTTATAGACGCTATGCCAAACCTTCCATCGGCGCACAGAAGTTTGAGCATGGCGTATTTAATGACAGATAAATTAGCCAAAGCACGCACTCATTTAACTAAAAGCGTTGAGCTCGGTATTCAAGATGCCCAACTTTTCGGGCAGCTAGCCTATACCAATGTTCAGCTTGGCAAACCTGTCACTGCCATTAGTGCTTATCAAAATGCGTTGATGCTCGAACCTGATAACAAGCAATGGTATCAAGGTTTGCTGTTCGCGCTTATTGAAAGTAATGCACTTGCACAGGCCGAAAGCTTATTAAGCGAAATGTTGGTCGATGATGAAAGCAATCAGCAGCTTTGGCTCCAACGGGGGCAAATAGCGTTAAAGCAGGGTGACATGGTCAAGGCACTGAGCAGTTTAGAGACGGCGCTTTCTTTGGGCGACCGCTCGCTGTCGAACTTAATTTCAGTGGCGAAATTACACGTATCTGACGGCAGTCCGCGCCGCGCCGCAGCCATACTGGCTACCCACGCGAAGACTTTCATCACCGACAAAGAAGGGGAAGGCTTTGAGGCTTATTCTAAAATAGCGGCTTACTTAGCGGCCAACGAGCAATGGTCTGATTTAAGTAAATTAACACAAGCTGCCGACAACAATGTGAAAAAACTCACGACCTCTCAAGCAGCTACGCTTAATGTACTTAAAGCTCAGTTGGCTATGGGCAAAGGGCAGAGTAAAACGGCAATTTCCCTGTTAACCAAAGCCGTTGCTGACGCCCCTGACAATGGTGAGGCGCTGTTGTCTCTTGCTTCACTCTATCGGCAACAGAATAACGTCGAACGTGCCAAAATGACCTATCTGCGAGCTGAGTCGCTCGCCGACGTTAAACAACGCGCCATGCTCGGGCGTGCGCAAATTGCCATAGATCAGAGTCAGTACCAAGATGCACTTACGCTTCTACGACAGGTTTATAAATCGTACCCATCCCGTTCTGATTTGCTTGGCAACATCCAGTCACTGGAAAACCTAGTCAAGAACACAATATGAAGCGCTGTGTAATTATCTGTTGCTCGCGGCTTTTTTGAGGGCCCTCGTTTCCGCGAAAAGTGAAGTAATCCTTAAAGGTCGTTGAGCAAAAAATACAATAATGAGAATTAATCTCATTTACATTGAAAAGGGTGGAAATATCTGTATTATTTAGCCCGTTGAAATAAATCAATATCACCGAGTAATACAGAGAGTTAGCAACGAAATTATGAGTTTTTCTTTAGGCGGCATCCGCCAATGGCACTGGATGAGTGGCGCAGTCTGTCTGGTCGGGATGATTTTATTCTCGATAACGGGAATTACGCTAAATCACGCTGCAGATATTTCAGCCAACAGAACCGTAACGTCAGCAGAATCAAGTGTACCATCGTTGGTTGTTGAACAGTTGGTTTCTCTGGACACAGGTGAAATAGCCATTCCTAGCGAACTCGTCGCGTTTATGCAGTCGCAAGAGGGCATTTCACTACCTTCATCGGTGACGGGAGAGTGGGATGGTATTGAATTTTATGCCGCTTGGCCTGGACCCGGTGCCGACAGTTGGATTGCCTTAGATGCTGAACTTGGCACCGTGACTTATGAAAACGTTGATAGAGGATGGGTATCTTATT
This sequence comes from Alteromonas sp. AWM4_230, assembly GCF_056158305.1. NCBI lineage: Bacteria > Pseudomonadati > Pseudomonadota > Gammaproteobacteria > Alteromonadales > Alteromonadaceae > Alteromonas > Alteromonas sp. AWM4_230. The sequence goes on from NZ_JBSWTB010000001.1 coordinate 864,753, forward strand.
TCAATGACCTGCACAAAGGGCGGAATACAGGAAATGCCTGGCGCTGGTTTATCGATATCTTTGCTGTTGCCTGCATTATTTTTAGTGTAACTGGGCTGCAATTATTAATGCGCCACTCGAAAACGCGCGCGTCTACCTGGCCCATTACGATGCTCGGTGTGCTAATCCCGTTTGTCATTATTTTACTGTTTGTGCATTAGCGTGAGGCTAGTGGCACTTACCTACACAATTTCAAGGAGTGTTTACATGAAAATGCGAAAAGGCGCAGTTATCGCATCGACTTTATTAAGTATGACATTTGCCTCTGGCGCTATTCACGCGGCTAGCCAAGCCAAGCTTGACGTGGCTTTACCGCAACTTGATGTGGCTGAATATCACAAACCTTATCTAGCAGTGTGGATTGAAGACAGTAAACGTAAGGCGACTCAGGTCGCAGTATGGTACGACGTTGAAATGCGTGAAGGCAAAGGTAAAGAGTGGCTTAAAGATTTACGCCAATGGTGGCGTCGTGGTGGGCGCAGCCTTGATTTGCCTTATGACGGACTTACCAGTGCAACAAAAGGCCCAGGTGATTACAGCCTTGATTCGCAGTTAAATAAAGCGTTAGCAGAACTGCCAGAGGGCGATTACACGCTTCGCGTTGAGGCATCACGAGAAGTAGGCGGAAGAGAAGTACTGTCACTGCCATTTTCATTACCGCTATCTGCTGCGTCACTACCGGTAGAAGTGAAAGGAAATTCAGAACTTGGGCGTGTAGTACTGCGTCTGGAAGATTAATCTGCTGAGGCGCTAATTCAACGCTCACTCAGTAGAGTAACAATAAGAGGACATTATGAAAAAACTATCAGTAAAAGCTTCAGCCATTGCGCTAGCAGCAACGCTTGCCGTGTCATTTTCAGCCAGTGCGCATCGCGCGTGGTTACTTCCAAGCTCTACCGTACTATCAGGTGAAGAAGCTTACGTGACGTTTGATGCTGCTATTTCAAATACTATTTTTCACCCTGACCACTTCGCAATGAATGCCAGTAACTTAGTGGTTCAATCGCCAGAAGGTGAAGCCGTAGACGTAGAAAATATGGCACGCGGTAAGTATCGAACTACCTTTGATTTGAAATTAAATAAAGAAGGTACATACAAACTGACGTCTGCCAGCAACGGTATTCGCGCTTTTTGGCGAGATGAAGAAGGCAAGCGCAAGATGTGGCCCGGCCGTGGTGAAGAATATAAGCCGGAAGAGTTCGCAGCAGCCGTGCCTAAGAAAGCAAAAGATCTTCGTGTAACGCAAAGCTCTCGCCGTGTAGAGACGTTTGTTACTCTTGGTGCGCCATCGAATAAGGTGTTTACGCCTGACAACGTGGGTTTAGAGCTAGTGCCAGTGACTCACCCTAATGATTTATTCGCCACCGAAACTGCAACGTTCAAGCTACTTATTGACGGTGAGCCTGCGGTTGGCGCCGAGGTGGAAGTTGTGCGTGGTGGTATGCGTTATAGAAATGATCAGGAAACGATTAAAGTTACGTCAGACAAAAATGGTCAGATTGAAATTACATGGCCACAAGCCGGAATGTACTTTGTAGAAATAGGCTATGAAGACGATAAAGCGAAAAAGCCTGCAACGTCTCGTAACGGTAGCTACTCAGGTACATTTGAAGTACTTCCGCTGTAATAACCGTGCGTTATAGCGCAGCTAGGGGCGGTAAACGTTCTTTGAATACTAAAAGAGCAACAGCTTCTTAAGTCTCTAGCCATTTCAATACAACGGCATAAAAGTTAAGCACATGACAGAATCACACCGTCTACTCATAGCAATAGTAAGCATTGGCCTGTATATGCTGTGGGTAGCGGTGTTATTTTTTAAACATCAAAAGCAAAACAACTATGCGGTATCAGGCGAGGAGACCCTTGTCGTATACGCAAGTCAAACCGGTACGGCTGAAAAAATTGCCCGCACGAAGGCCGCGGCGCTATCACAGCAAGAGCAAACGTCGGTAGTGTCCATGGCATCTTTAAAACTCAACACGTTAAGTAGTGTGTCGAAAGTCATTTTTGTTGTGAGTACCTACGGTGAAGGCGAGCCCCCTGATGCGGGTAGAGCCTTTAGTAAAGCGCTAAAAAAGGCGTCGTCGAATCAATCTGACTACCTGTCCCATCTGTCTTTTGAAGTGGTGGGGTTAGGCGATAAGCAATACGCCGCGTTTTGCCAATTCGCAGTCACTCTGTTCGATAATATCAGTGCACTAGGTGCACGTGCGCTTTCTCCGCTAACGACATTAGATTCAGGGAAAGGTGAGCATTTGTCTTTGCTTGGTTCATTGCCACAGGGTGAGCAGCATCCCACCCATGCTTTCACACTGAAAAATCGGGTTCAATTAAATGAAGTAAGTCTAGCTTCTGGCGAGACTTCAAACGAACCCGCCAACCACTCTGAGAGCAAACCTTCAAACCCAGCGTCGCCAGGCTTGTTCGGCTTGTCTTTGAGCGTTGACCATTTAAATTATACACAAGAATTACATGAACAATGGGAAGCGGGTGACGTGTTGGAAGTACTCATTCCTCAGCAAGGGCAGTCACCGATCGTAAGCCGAAGCTACACCATTGCGTCGGTACCACAAGAGCACGATGTAAAGCTTGTAGTTCGACAGCTGGTTAAAGACAACGGCCAACTTGGGCTAGGTTCTGGATTACTTACCCGTTCTTTACCTTTATCTCGGTCAGTACAGGCCTACATTCGTAAAAATACCAGCGCAATTATTACTAGTACTCAGTGCCCATTGTTATTAATTGCTGCGGGTAGCGGCATTGCGGGGGTACGCGCTCAGCTTGCAAAACGCGCATTGCTTGAGAACGCTGGGCCAGTTTGGATATTTTATGGTGAGCGTCATCCCACGCAAGATGACGTGCTAGATAAAACGCTATCGCCTTTCCACAATAGTGACTGTATTTTTAAAAAGTCAGTTATTTTCTCCCGACTTGAAAACGGTGGCTATGTTCAACAGCGCCTCGTTGAGCAGCGAGATGAAGTCAAATCCTTCTTAGGCGACACGGGACAAGTATATGTATGTGGGCATTTTGAAGGAATGGGTCAAGGCGTAGACATGGCTTTGCAATCCATACTCGAAGCGCAAGCCTACAATGCGTTAGCTGACGAAGGACGTTATCACCGCGACCTTTACTAATGTGTAGAACAACCAGTAATTAATGTCTGCCTTACGCTTTCCTGTTTCACCGCTGAACCATCGCTAATAAACCTCAAAAGCCTTACAGCTAAATCTCAAACTTTGAGTTAGACTTTAGTCTAATGTGCCAGGCCCTTGCCTTGTCGCATGTTTAAATATGCACAGCAGTACACTGGGCATACCTTAAATAGGTGTTTTCTTATTCAGGTATGACCTTTCGGCACCGGTAATTGGTGTAATGTTTGAACTGAAAATAAGAAAATCAATCGGCTAGGTGCTCATTGATAAAAAATTAGGACGACAGTATGCAGTCTATTGCCATTGTTATACTGGGCATCATCGGAATGTTGCTCGGTTGGTTCGTATATTCGAAGTTTATTGCGAGCCGCATTTTTAAGTTGGATGATAGTTTTGTAACACCAGCCCATACCATGCAAGATGGAGTGGATTTTGTACCCACCAATAAAGTAGTGTTATGGGGTCACCATTTTACCTCGGTAGCAGGTGCAGCGCCCATAGTAGGTCCAGCTATTGCTGTCTATTGGGGCTGGGTTCCCGCTGTTCTGTGGGTTGTATTTGGAACAATTTTGTTTGCTGGTGTGCACGATATGGGCGCCTTGTGGGCCAGCGCACGTCACAAAGGGAAATCCATGGGCGCGCTCTCTGAGAGCGTTATAGGTAAACGGTCTCGCTCTCTTTTCATGATAGTGATCTTCCTTGTACTCTTAATGGTTAATGCCGTTTTCGGCGTGGTTATCGCTAATTCCTTTGTTTCCCAACCTAATGCGGTTTTCCCTGCGTGGATGGCGATTGCCGTTGCATTAGTTATTGGTCAGCTACTAAAGCGTAACTTCAGCCTTATTCCTTTGTGTCTTGTCGGCATTATCGTGCTTTACGCATCGGTATATGCAGGCAGTTATATTCCTCTGAGTCTACCGGAAACCATGTTTGGTTTAGCCGATAAAGCTAATTGGATCATTATTCTCTTTGTTTACGCCGCTATTGCTTCCCTACTGCCAGTTTGGATGTTGCTACAGCCGCGTGACTTCATCAACGGCATGCAGCTATTAGTGGGCCTATTTTTACTTTACGGTGCCGTCTTCTTTGCTATGCCAGACATCACTGCGCCAGCGTTTAACACGCAAACGGCGGTAGATTCACCAAGCCTGATTCCATTGCTGTTCGTTACTATTGCATGTGGTGCGGTTTCTGGCTTCCACGGCATAGTGTCATCAGGTACTAGTTCCAAGCAGCTTGATAAAGAAACAGACGCACGCTTCGTAGGTTACCTTGGCGCTGTGGGCGAAGGTTCACTTGCGCTTATTACTATTGTCGCGGTTAGCGGTGTAGCGTTCGCTGCGTCACCTGAAGAATGGCACGAAGTCTATAGCCACTTAGGCGCTGGAAGTGTCGGTGCATTTATCACCGGTGGTGCGAACTTAATTCAGCAGGGCTGGGGATTGCCAGTAGATTTCTCTTCAACGATCCTTGCGGTAATGGTTGTCCTGTTCGCAGGCACTACTATGGATTCGGGCGTAAGGTTACAGCGCTACATCATACAGGAATGGGGCGATATCTATTCTATTGGAGCACTGAAAAACGGCGTAGTAGCGACGCTTGTGGCGGTGGGCTGCTGTTTGCTACTCGCATTTGGCGCAGGTGGTGCGTCAGGCAGTGGCGGTATGATTATTTGGCCTTTGTTTGGCTCTACTAACCAGATACTAGCTAGTTTAACCCTGTTAGTAATCTCGGTGATGCTGATTAAATTAGGCCGACCAGCGAAATATACGCTCATTCCAATGGTGTTTGTACTTATCATGGCTTTCTTTGCTGGCCTGATAAAGCTTAAAGAGTACTACGTAGAAGGAAACTATCTGTTGGTGTTCTTAGACGCAGTAGTGCTGGTGGTTTCAGTACTCGTAATGCTCGAAGCTTTCTCTGTGGTGTCTAAGCTTAAAAAAGAGAAGCAACATAAGGCTACACAAGAATAAGCAGCTTAATGATTAACTGAACAATTATCCGATTTTTCATGGTTGACCTCTGAGTTTAAAAAGCACACTCACGAGACAGTCAACATTCGGCCAGTACATTTGTACTGGCCATTTTTATGCTTCTACAATCAACCTAATCAGTTTTGTTGATTTTCTGTCACACCTTATATCTGTTACTATCTATAGTGTTCAAGACAACGTGACTTTGTCTGCAAGCAGTGTATGCCTATGAGCATTGAAGCTTAAGGCAAGGTTACAAGAGAGGCTATGTGTCAGATATCATTTTACTAGGGCAAAACTTTCTAGCGCTATTCATGGAATCAGCGCCATGGCTGCTATTGGGTTTACTGGTCGCAGGAGTGATGCATGAGCTAGTGCCTGTATCTTTTTTAGAAAAGCATATGGGTAGCGCATCATTTGGCTCTATTAGCAAAGCTGCTATTATCGGCGCGCCTTTACCACTTTGTTCATGTGGCGTTATTCCGGCAGCACTCGGTTTGCGCCGAAGCGGCGCATCCAAGTCTTCAACGATATCTTTTCTAGTGTCTACACCGGAGACGGGGGTGGATAGTGTGTCAGTTTCTTACGCATTGTTGGGGCCTTTGTACGCTATAGTTAGGCCTGTTTCAGCGGTGGTGAGTGCAATCTACGCAGGTTTGATGGTACGTTTTTTCGCAGAGCGCAATGAATTAACATTGCAGAATGAACGTGTAGTTGCTTCAGCCACACCATCGTGTTGCAGCAGTAAAGCAGAGCCAGCGATAGCAAAGAAACCAGAGGGTAAGACCCAATGCTGTGACAGCGAGTCTGCCCATCAGCACGATCACCGTGCTGGCCAGCATGATCATAATCTACCGCGCAAATCATCTCAGGTGGCTAAAGTATTGTCTTATGCAAGTGGCAAGCTGCTAGAAGATATTGTGGTGTGGCTACTTATTGGTTTAGCCCTCGCCGCCGCCATTAAAACTTGGGTGCCCACCGACTTTCTTACCCAGTGGGGAGATGGTGTGGTCGCTATGCTTGTTATGGCACTTATTGGTATTCCTATGTACATATGCGCTACCGCGTCTACACCGCTTGCGGTTGGCTTTTTGGCTGCAGGGTTATCTCCTGGTGCCGTGCTTGTGTTTTTAATGGCAGGCCCTGCCACTAACGTGTCTACTATGGGCATGATAAAACAAGAGATGGGGGCGCGAACACTTGTGCTTTATTTGTTCAGCGTTATCTCGGCAAGCATAGGTTTTGGTTACGCACTAAACTACCTAGTGTCCTCGTTTTCTCTATCTTCGATGATCAAAACAGCCAGCCACGTTCATGAGCACGGCGCAGATGTTCAAATAATCTATGGTTTATGTGCAATTTTACTGGCGGGGTTGATGTTAAGGCTGGGTGTGAAAAAGCTTCAGCAATATCGCCATAATCACGAACAGCACTCGGCATGCTGTGGTTAGGTTTAACGCTGCAGTTGCTTCTTCTCATTCAAGCGTTCGAATGTTATTTACAGAGCGCTTGTATATCCCGCTCTATTATCCATAATAGTCGCTCAACTTCTTTAAATTAAAACGCGTTTAAACCTACAGGGACGCTTGGAATAATTACATGCTTTTACTTATTGTGTACGTCTTCATTGCACTGGGCTTTTCTTTTTTGTGCTCAATCGCAGAGGCTGTAATTCTGAGCGTTTCGTCAGCGTATATCTCGGTATTGGAAAAAGACGGCAAAGCCAGCGGTGCATTACTTCGTAAACAAACCGATAATATTAATACTCCGCTATCTGCTATTTTAACGCTGAACACCATTGCCCATACCATGGGGGCTGCCGGCGCAGGTGCGCAAGCAGCGGCCGTATTCGGCGACGCCTATTTAGGTGTTATTTCAGCTGTCCTTACTCTGCTTATTCTAATTTTTTCAGAAATAATTCCAAAGACACTTGGCGCTACTTATTGGCGAACACTTGCGCCCGTAACAGCGTACTTTCTCAAATACCTTTCAATTGTGCTTATGCCGTTCGTTAAAATGTCTGAGCTCATGACTAAAGGGTTTAAGGAAGACAGCCCACTTCGCGGATTGAGCCGCAGCGAGCTTCACGCTATGGCTGAACTGTCAGGGCAGGAAGGGCAGTTAGCTAATCATGAAGCGGCGTTTCTGCAGAGCTTATTAAGCTTGCACGAGCTTAGAGTTAAAGATGCTATTACCCACCGAACGGCGCTATTTAAAGTATCAGAGTCGATGACGGTGGAAGCGTTTTTCCATAAACACGCCAATATTGAGTTTTCACGTATACCTGTATTTGAAGATAGTGACTCAGAGAACATTACTGGCTACGTAATGCGCTCTGACTTGTTGGTCGCGCAGGCGAGAGGTAACACTGATAAGCCGCTTTCTGAATACGCCAAAGACTTGGTCACAGTATTAAACACCATGCCTTTATCGGTAACTTTTGAGCACTTCATTAATAAGCATGTACACATGTTGTTGGTAGTAGATGAGTACGGTGGCTTAGAAGGCGTTTTAACCTTAGAAGATTTGTTGGAGCGCTTGTTGGGCGTAGATATTGTAGACGAAAAAGATACAACGGTGAGTATGCGTCGATTAGCGAAGATGATGACAAAGCGTAAGGAGCAGATGATGATTAAAAATGTTCCCGATGCGTCACTTGAAAAATCATCGAGGAAAAAATAACCTATATTGCAACAAAGGCCTGAACCGTTATTAAGGATGATAGTGATGTTTAAAGCGATATTGAAAAAAGCTAAACGACGTGAAGCCCCACCATTGCTCCTGCCCATGTACAAGTATAGGACTGAGCAAAAACCGCTCGCCTTTATGGTAGCTGTTTTACTCACTTCTGGTTATATGGCTGGCGCAACCGCACAAGAGTTGAGTATTCCCTGCGATGAAGTTGAAGAGAAAGCGCTAGCAGAAGCCAAGACGGATGAAGTGGAGCGGATAAGTGCATTTAAACCCGCGACCCCGTTAGAGCGCGTTGACCCTAGATATCCTTCTTCTGCAGCGAGAAAAGGCCGTGAAGGTTGGGTTAGGCTGAGCTATGTTATTGATGAAGAAGGCAGAGTGAAAGACCCTGTAGTAGAAGATTTCTTCGGAAGCCCCTCTTTCAAGCGCAGTGCACTATCAGCGGTTAAGAAGTGGCAGTACGAGCCTGCAATAAAAGACGGCGAACCTACACAACAGTGTCATCAAGCTGTTCAAATGGATTTCGCATTAGTCGGAAAAACGGGCGCCACTCGTAAATTTATTAAAGCTTATAAAAACGTAGATGAAATATTTAAAGCGGGAGACGTAGAGGCGGCAGACGAAGCTCTCAAAGAGTTATTAAGCTGGGACACGTTAAACCGATACGAGAATGCGTGGTTACTCAACTTGGAATCACAGATTGCAGGTGCTAAAGGTGACATCGAAAGAGAAGCGAGAAGCCTAACGCGTTTACTTGCCAGCAATGGACAAAAGCGCCTTGACAATGCGGTGTTCGATGACGACTACGTAGCTTACGTGCTTCAAAGAAAAATCCTTTTAGACACCCAGCGTGGTTATTTTGCAGATGCCTTGAAGTCTTACAGCAGGCTTCAAGAAATGGATGAACAACAAAAGCGTATCGAAGAAACTGCCGCCGTAATAAATCAGATTGAAACATTCATTGCGTCTGAAAAGAATCTTCAGGTACCTGTGGACATGGAAGATAACGGACGTTGGTTCCACACGCTGGTGAGAAACAAGTTTGCTTTTAATAACATACAAGGCGAACTTGATACTGTGGAAGTTCGCTGTGACTCCCACCGAGAAAAGTTCACCGTAGCCGAAGCTCATGTTTGGCACATCCCACAAAGCTGGGGGCAATGTCAGGTTATGGTTAAAGGAGACAGTGAGACGAAATTTGACTTAATCGAGGTTGCCGAAAGTTAGATTTCGCCAGACTGAGCTTTAAAAAGCTATAGTTCAGAGTGTTGCGGTTAACGCCACTTGAAAGAGGTGTTCTGTGAAATTCTCACTAGGCCGAAAGAAACGCAAATTTTCTTGCTCACCTGAGTTTAATTGCCATTCTGTCGTTACTGAAAAGCGAGAGGTAATGTCGTACTTTACGCTAATTGTATAGGCGTTACCTCGACTACCATTTGGGTCGTACATTGTGTTGTCATTATCACTCACGCGATACCAGTCTATGCGTGCTGCCGCGGTTAAGTTTTTTAGTCCCACCGCATTCAAATCTAAGGCAGCGGCAACATAAGCGCTCGCAAAGTCATTATCAACGATGTTTTCTCCCATTAGGGTGTCGCCATATAGAAGTTGAGAAAACAGCGTTAATTCGGGGCGGGGTAGATAGCGCAGTGTTAACGAATGAAAGCGTGTATGCCATGCGTAGATGCGGTCGGGGTCGACTGCATTTGCGTCTGCGTTATTATCGTAATAGTAATAGCGCATTTCAGCGCTGCGCTTGTACGCCACGTGCGCTCCGAAGTAATAGCCAAAGCGGTTGTCTATTTCTCTAAAGGGTTCGGTCCAAGCGGGCGCATCTAGCCTGTTTTCATCTACTACACCCGGAATTGGGAGGAAGTTAACCCGATCGTTGTAAAGCGATTGTCTGTCATGAAGTGCGAAGCCTCGCCAAGAGAGCAGTGTTCCAGTGCTATCGTTACCTTTAAAAACGCTGCCCAATACTTTCCACGACCAGTTGCTTCGTACTTGTCTGCCATTTTGCCGAAGACTCATCTCAAGCCCACCTGTTCTTAGTTCTTCACCTATCCAGCTGTTTATGGCTGAGTTAGTGAGGAAGTGAGGTGATAGCCAAGCAATGTCTGTATTTTCAGCTGAAATAGCAGGATAAAATGCACCTACTTTTACTTCTGGTTTTATAGATGAGGCGCTAAGTGGCCGATATTTTAAATAGAGCTGAGAAAAGTTGAGTCGTTCCTCACCGTCACTGTAAGCGTTTAAAACACCAGATAATGTCCAATCATCAAACAAACGCAGGTTGGTTGAGATAACGGCTTGAGAAAGGTGTAAGCCATCACCTTCGAATCGCTGGTGGTTTTGGCCAAAGTCTTGAAAACTTTGTGTGTTTTCTTTCAGCGCCCAGGTTCCGCGCAACAAAAAGTCTGTTTCTGCGTAGCTTGCGATAGAGAAAACTAACGACAATAGGGCTAATGATTGAGTGACAAACCGCATCAATAGTCGCCGAAACCAGAATCGAATCCGTCATCCCTAATTATGTTTGCATTAAGTGCCCATGTTACTTGAGTATCGGCAGACACAGAAATGGACTGTGCAGGGAGCGCTTTTTCACCTTCCACTTGCGGGTGCCAAAAACGGACGGTGTACTCACCATGAGGAAGTGAAATTGAAGACTGCCCCTCATTATCAGTTTTACCAAAATAAGGAGAATCTGAAACAACAATATACCCCAGCATCCAATCGTGAATATTACAGCCAATATCCACGATTCCAGCATTTTCAAAGCGCAAAGGCTCTGCGGTAAATTCTTTATAAAGCTTTAGTTCGAATTGCTTTGTGGGAGAAAATGAATAGACGTGGTGAAACAAATTATCCGCATTAGGGAAAGTCACTTCAGTACCCGCTTTTACCACAAGCACGTGAGGTTCAAACTGTTTATCTATTTGATTCATTACGGCTGGTTTTTGGTGTGGCATTTGATGTGCATCCGGCTCAAACTGAGGCTCAAAAAGAAACACGCCGTTATCGACAGGCTCGCCATCGCTATCATTAAGTGTGATAGAAAAGCTAGCGGTTTCGCCGTTTTGTCCTAAGGCCATACTTGAACAAGCCATAAAAAGAAGGGCGGTAAAAAGTGTTTTATATTTCATTCAAGTACCACAGCACAAAGCATAAAAAGAAAGCGTCAGTTGAATTAACCATAGAATAAACCCAGTAATATACAACTGCGTTACACCTTTAGTATAAGACCTTGTTGACTAGGTTTTTATTTCGTCCGCTCCCAAGAAAACTTTTGCGATAGTACTTGTGTCAGATTGTGCTTGAGTTTAATCGCAATTAAAGCTGAGAAAACTTTCTTACCAAATTGTGGTAAACATGATGAAGTCCATCAAGCTGCTCTCGCTCAGCGGTGCCTGCGTTAACCAGTGACTGAATGCTTTGGTCAAGCTGGAAAAGCGTTTCACGCATTTGCTGGTCACTCACCATACTTTGCAGCCAGGTGATAGCGGCAATGCGCTCGCCTTTAGTGACAGGCGTCACCTTGTGTAGACTTGAAGATGGGTAGAGTATGGCGCTTCCGGCATCGCATTTAACTTTTTGCTCGCCAAATCCTGTCTGAATAACAAGTTCACCGCCTTCGTAGTCATCTTTATCTGTAAGAAAAATCGTCATCGACATATCGCTGCGTAAGACATCGGGCGTATTCGGAATACGCATAATGGCGGCGTCTACGTGATAGCCATAGGTTTGCGATTCGCTGTAGCGGTTAAAGCACGGCGGGAAAATACGTTGAGGAAGGGCAGCGGAGATAACTTTGGGGTGGTTACCTAATTTGCTCAGCAATTGGTTAGCAAGCTGCTGAACACGTTTGTCCTGTGCATCTGCCTGACCGTTATTTTTGACGCCTGCAGCCATACCCATCGCCGTATTTTTACCGTCAACATAGGGAACATCGTTAAGCTGCTGACGAAACTGCGCAACATCGCTTTTCGTCAATAAGTCATCAATAATAATCATGTCTTCAGTGCTTTTTAGAGTGTTTTTAATATAAAAAGACCTAGGCAGTCGCCTGCCTAGGTCATGCTAGCATTAAAATTCGTAGCTAACGGTACCTGTAATGTTGCGACCATCACCGATATACATGAAAGCGCCAGAACGGTAGGCTGCTGTCCAGTATTCTTCGTCAAACAAGTTACCTATGTTAACACGGAAAGTCAGTGACTCTGAGTGATAGTAGTTAGCGAATAGGTTAACCACTTGATAGTCAGGAACTACGATAGAGTACTCACCGGTTTCGGCGCTATAGCCCGCTGCGGTATCTGGTTGACCGCCATACATTTCCGACTGGTAGCTGTAGTCTCCACCAAAGGCAAACTTCTCATTAGGCTGATAGCGCATTTGAATGTAGAAGCTTTCGTCAGCGAAGTTGCTTAGCGCAAGGCCGATATTATCTTCGCTGTAAGACTCAAGAATTTCTGAATCCATAAATGCAGCAGACGCCTGGATGCTAAGCTTATCTGTGATATCACCGCTTAAACCAAACTCAATACCTTCTACACGGTTTTCACCTGTGTTCAATGTACCTAGCGTTGAATAAGCATCACCAACACTCTCGTGTACGTCGCTCTTAGTGATGCGGAATAGTGCGGCGTTTGCTACAAGCTTTTCATTGAATAGTGACCACTTAGTACCTAACTCAATGTTTTCAACCTGCTCTGGATCAGCTTGAGACGCTTGCTCTGGCGTACCACAAATACCGCCATAACCACAGTTAGCACCTAGATCTGATTCACCGCCGTTTATGTTGGTTGCGGTGCTATACGAAGCATAGATGTTTCCGTTTTCGGTCACATCATAAACTAGCCCTAAATGACCGTTGTACAGTTCATCCGAGAACTCGTAAAGGTCGCTAGAGGTTTGGTTGCTATAGTCATAGCTATCTACGCGAAGACCAGCGAAAACATTAAAGTTATCGGTCAGTTCAAAGGTGTCCATTACGTATAGCGAGTAAGTTTCAATGTCGAATAGGGCATCAGCATCGCCACGGGTATAAGCTTTACCCATTAGCGAGTTGATATTATCAACCATGTTACCTTCGCCATCTAACAAGCAATAGCTTTCAGATACACCGCGGCGGCCGCTAGTTAAACAGTTTGACGGATTGGTGTAGTCCATATTGAACACGCCGTTGTCTACCGACTCATCTGTATATTCAAAACCGAATACAAAGCGGTGATCAACGCCTGCGAAAGCCGTATCCCAGAATAGGTTAAACTGGGTAGTTACGTAGTCAACTTCCTGCCAACCTTGGTGATTGCTTAAAGATAGTGTGTAAGCACCTGGTGCTGTAGGGTCGGTTGCGTCACGGTTTGTGCCACGCATACCTGTGGTAATGTATTCGTTTTCCGTTTTACCTACACGGGTGGCGTTATAAAAACGCACGTTGTCACTGATATCGTACTCAGTACGTAAAGTGAATGTAGTTACTTCCGAGTTTTGGAAGTCTTCGTCTTGTGCATATACAGGAATATCTTCAAGCGGGTAGCCAGCATCCCTGTCGTAATAGCTACCTAAGTCAGGAATGTCTTCTGCATTGAGGTAATACAAGTCGCCAGTGAATGACAAACGGTCAGTAGGCTGATTCACATAAGAAAGCTGCACCCCTTCACGATCACGTTCAATGCCTTCACGGCCAGGCTTATCTTCTGACGAGTAAAGTCCATTTAAGCGCACCGCGCTGGTTTCAGTTAGCGTTTTGTTTAAATCGACAGTTAAACGTGTGTGCTCATCGGTACCTACTGCGGCATCAACACGACCGAAGTTATAAGCGGTAGAAGCTTTTTTAGTGATAGAGTTAACCGCACCACCTGAAGAGCCACGGCCTGCAAAGGTAGAGCTAGGACCTTTGGTAATTTCAACGCGTTCGGTAGCGAAGCTTTCACGGGTTGTCATACCTGGATCGCGAAGCCCATCAACGAATACGTCGCTACGTGCTTCATGACCACGAATTATATAGCGGTCACCAAAAGCATTACCATTCTCACCCGTACCTAAAGTTACGCCTGCCTGTGCCTGCAGTATGTCTTTTAAGTCTGTTCTTCCGCTTTCTTGAATTTGGTCTTGAGTAAGAACGCTAATGGTTTGTGGTGTATCAACAAGGTCTGCTAAGCGACGAGGATCGCCAGATTTATTGTAGCGGTAGATAGATTGCTGTACGCCGTGGATTTTAATCAGTTCTATTGCTTCGTCAGTTACGGCCTCACATTCTGCTGAAGTAGTGCCATTACAGGTTTCTACTTCTTCCTGCGCCATTACTGCACCACTACCAAATGCCAGTGCAGCGGCAATAGTCTGTGCGCCCATAGTTAACTTAGTGTTTTTCATCCTGTTTCCCTTGAGTGTGTGTAAGGAGGACGAAGTCTATGAAATATGCAAAGAAATGTAAATATAAATAATAAACATTCTCATTTGATATGCTTGAAAGAGTCTTAAGTAATGCTTAATTCAAATTCTCTTTATATTTCGGTCAGTTGCTTTTGTAAGATAGCTTGCCACTTAGCAAAAAGGACGTCTAATGAGGAGAGACGTTTGTTTTGCTATTAGACTCTCCGAGTATTTATAACAGGTGACTTTGCCAAAAATGCTTTATACCAGAATTAAAGCGGCAGCTTAACGGTAACGATGACGCCCGTGCCATCTTCTCTGTCATTCAACAAAAGCTGCCCTTTATGAAAAGTGGCGATCATGTTCGCGATATAAAGTCCTAGCCCTAAATGAGGAGAGTTAGTCGCGTTTTGTACGTCATTTTCTTTTCTTACCGAGACCATGGATTGAGTAAGCTGACTCTTCATTCCTTTGGGAAGTAAAGGCCCAGGGTTACTCACCGACAACCGCACCGATTTGTCGTTCTTTTCCAGTTTGACGATAATTTCATCATTGTCTTTGCTGAAGTCCACAGCGTTTGACACGATTTTATCGAAAAGCTGAGCAATAAGTTCAGGAGACCCTTTAATGAGCAAACTATTGTCAGTAGAAATAAAGGTCCATTTTCTTTGCGCATATGCGTGCTGGTAGCCTTGAACACATCCGTCAATCACCTTAACAATATTGAAGGTTTCTAGGTCTTCCTGCTCAATCGCCTGCTCTAATCGCGTTGCCTCACTCATACTGTTTAAAATGGTACTCAGGCGATTTACGCCTGACTGAGCCCTTTCTACAAATACCGCTTGTTGTTCAGCATCATTAACGTGAGACAGCATATCCAGCGATGACTTCACCACGGCGATAGGCGTTCTAAGTTCATGAGACAAACGAGAGGCCATGTTTTCTAGATAAGAGTTGTATTGCTGTAAGCGTGAAAGGACGTCGGCAAATGAACGGGATAAATCGCCAATTTCATCACGTTGATTCGATACCGGCAATGTGCCAATAATTTTACCATTGTCATCAATGACAGCTTCAGTGTTATCGCGAAGGGAACGGATACGATTTGAAATTCGCGTAGCGAATAACAGTAGTCCTAATGTACCTATGGTCATTACTGCTAAGATAACGTGGAAAAGCTGCTCTAATGCTCGGTTTCGCAATGTGCGAATGCCATTGGTTGTCTGTTCTACAATTACCGCCCCCATTACATTGCCTTCAATAAAAATGGGGTAAGCAGCAGAAAGTACAATAGCTTTGTTATCGGGAGACAAACGCCATAGTGAGTCTGGTTGACCATTTAAGGCTGTCCCTAAATCCTGACCCACGAGTGCATAGGCATCGTCTAACTCATCGATAAAGTCGGCAGGTGGACGGGTAAGAATTTGGTAGTAAAGAGGAAGTAACCACTCACTTTCTATCCAATGCCAAAACGCATTAGATGGCGCTTCTTTTTCGTCTACTTTAATGCCTGTAGCCGATTGAATATCCCCAGCGCGAGCGAGCACGCGTTTGTGCTTATCCACAACCCATACCCGTGAATCGGCATATTTCAAGCCTGCCAAAATACGCTCAATTTCAGGGGAGGGTGTTATGACAGTTCCCAACTCAGCGAGTTCTTTTGTATTTGCCGTGCCGAGCGCGTATTGCTTCAACCTGCTATTTTCATCATCAACATCGACGAGTGAAAATGCTAAGCCGCCTGTAGTCATAGACAGCGGAAAGCGCAATTCAACATTGTAGCCGGTGGCGGTTTCCTGCCAGCGACCCTGAATTGAAAGGGCGTTCTCTACTGCCCGTGTTGTAGTCGTGTTGCTAGCGAGCTTGTACGCATTTACCCAGCCACTTTCATAAGGCGCTACAACGTATCTTGCTAGTTCGCCTTGTGGGGTTTCCATGCCGATAAGTAAATGGTCGCCCGTTTCTACGCTTAAGCTATTAGGTTGCCGCCATAACAGCACGTCATCGCTGACTTCAAACATGGCATACAGAAATTGTCCGTAGCGTCCCACCATATGCATAAAAGACAGGCTAGTAGGTTCGCCAGAAAAGCCGTTATAATACTCAATGACTTCATTACTGCCATACTGGCTCATTAATTCGCTAACTTGCTGCCAGTCGTTCAGTTCGCCATCTAGCTGAATAGGATAAGGAATAGGCGGCGCGTAGAGGTCTGTACCGGGGCGTACGTCTTGAAGATAAGCTGATTGACTATCAAATAAAGCGGGTCGTTCGTGAAGGGCAGTGGCAACGGCTCGCGCCGTACCTATCATGGTTTGCTCTTGACCATTTCTAAGGTACTGTTCAAGCTCCCACACGTAGTTATAGCCCAAGTAGGGAATGGTGAATAGAAACAACGACAGCACCATAAGCTGAAGGCGGATAGAAAAGCGAAATCCCATGTGTATAGCCGGTTGCCTCTATTGTTCTTATTTGTGATACACAGCGCTAAATGCAAGCACTTTAAAGCTGCCAGCGATACCCCATACCGTACACGGTATCGATATGATCAAAGTTTGCGTCAAGTTGTACAAATTTCTTGCGCATACGTTTTATGTGAGACGTAATGGTGGTGTCGTCGACTACCATTCTCGACTCATCCATAAGCTGTTGACGGCTTTTCACGTGACCTGGCCGTTTGATGAGTGCGTGCAGCATCCAAAATTCTGTTACCGTCAGTAAAACAGGTTGATTTTGCCAGCTTACCGTCATTCTCGATACATCTACTTTTAAGTCACCTACTTTTAGCTCATCTTTTTGCTCTGTGGGAGCAGCAAGCAAATCTGTACGTCTAAACAGTGCGGCAATTCGGGCTAGCAGGTGGGCCATGCTGATATCTTTAGTTAGATAATCATCAGCGCCCATTCTAAGGCCACTAATAGTATCGACATCGTTATCCCGCGCAGTAAAAAAGATAATGGGAAGGGTTTGAGAAAGGCCTCGCAGTTGCTGGCACAGCATAAAGCCACCTTCAATTTCATCTTTCAAACCAATATCGATAATGGCTAAGTCGGGTAGGGTGTGGTTAAACGCTTCGGCCGCAGATGGTCTGTCTTCATAGGCATTTACGCTATATCCCTGCGCTTTAAGCGCCATAATGTAGTTTTCGCGAATGGCCGCGTCATCTTCCACTAATGCAATTGTCTTTGGCATACATTAACCCACAATTATAATTCTAATAGAACGCACACTATACCTATGAACAAAAGCTATTGCCTAAGTTCGACATAAAATCCTCAAACTTGCCTCATTTGCGCCATATTTGAGAAGCGTTGAGCGAAATTTTTATAAATAGAGCATTCTGCAACGCGAGCTTCTATCTGGCTTAGCGTTCTATTGTACTGTCTGACTGGACTGGTATTAAACCATCATTACATTTCCACAATTAGGCGCCTTTTCTGCCATTTGTACCGTGTTAAATAAATATCGTCTGTCGAACACAGTGCGCATCGCTTCAAAACAGGCTTCTATACCTAGTCTGTTTTAGCAAGTGCAATGTGGTTAAAGCAGACTGTGCTGTTGACGTCTCTTTTATTCTCAAGAGAGTGACAAACAGCACCGTGGAAGCGGTAAGGCTGAACTTCCATGCAGACTGGTATAAAGCTACCCTTTGCGCTGCGTGCTCCCCCAACGGTACGCAGCGCTTTTTTATTAGGGTTGAAAAAGGTCTTTTCGCACTCATTTCCTAACTGTTTAAAGCAACCACTAAACGCGAGTGTATTCATTTAATAGCATGAACTAGGTTACACTTCGTTGGCTATATATTGTTAGCGACAGATAACGACATCTCACTAAAGTTGGTTAGGGCGTACTGACCTTTGGCTTTTATCAAAGGTCAGTATGTCTTAGTAGTCACACTCTCACTACGGGCAAATCATGAAAGCGTTGGACATTAAAGGGTTAACCAAAACCTACAAAGGTGGCGTACAGGCACTAAAAGGCGTCGACCTTACAGTACAAGAAGGAGACTTCTTTGCATTACTTGGCCCAAATGGGGCAGGAAAATCGACCACCATTGGCATTATAAGCTCACTTGTTAATCAAACTAACGGCAGCGTTTCGGTGTTTGGTTATGATCTCACCACGCAAAAAGAAAAAGCTAAAGCCTGCATTGGTCTGGTACCACAAGAGTTCAACTTCAACCAGTTTGAGACCGTACTGCAAATTGTGCTTAACCAAGCTGGGTACTATGGCGTACCGCGTAGTGTTGCGAAAGAACGCGCTAAAAAATACCTTGCTCAACTGGATCTATGGGAAAAGCGCGATGCCCGCGCCCGCGAGTTATCAGGTGGTATGAAACGCCGCTTAATGATTGCTCGTGCGTTAATGCATGAACCAAAGCTACTTATTCTAGATGAACCAACTGCAGGCGTAGATATTGAAATTCGCCGCTCAATGTGGGGCTTTTTAGAAGAAATAAACCGTCAGGGTATTACCATTATCCTTACCACCCACTACCTTGAAGAAGCAGAGATGCTGTGCCGCAATATCGCCATTATTAATAAGGGCACCATTGTAGAGAACACCAGCATGAAGGCGCTGCTGTCTAAGCTTAATGTAGAAACCTTTGTGTTAGATATCAAAATCCCAGATGGCATAAAGACAACAGATGGCCTACTAACCGGCTTTGAACACCGTTTGATTGACGACCACACCCTTGAAGTTGATGTAGAGAAGACCGAAGGACTAAACCCAGTTTTCATGCAACTCAGTGAAAAGGGCGTTCAAGTAATGAGCATGCGCAACAAATCAAATCGCCTTGAAGAATTGTTTGTGCGTTTAGTTGAATCAGCGAAACAAGCTAGCTAAACCCACAGCAGGAAACGGTGAAAAACATGAAAACTGAAAGTACACAAATGAAAACAGAAGAAAACGTGGGTTGGTTAAAGCAAAACTATGTAGCGCTAACCACGATTTGGATTAAAGAATGCACGCGCTTTTTGCGCATATGGGTACAAACCCTGGTGCCACCAGCTATCACTATGAGCCTGTATTTCGTTATATTCGGTAGCCTTATCGGTAACCGTATTGGCGAAATGGGGGGCTTTACCTACATGGAGTTTATTGTGCCGGGTCTTATTATGATGTCGGTGATCACAAACTCTTACGCCAATGTGTCGTCTTCATTTTTTAGCGCAAAGTTCCAGCGCAATATTGAAGAGCTACTGGTATCGCCGGTACCTACCTCAGTCATTATTCTTGGCTATGTTGGCGGAGGCGTGGCTCGCGCTATTCTCATTGGCATTATTGTTACCTTGGTATCGCTATTTTTCGTTGATGTACAAATACATAATTTAGGCATTATAGCGCTGACGTTACTACTTACTTCTACCTTGTTTGCCACTGCGGGCCTGATTAATGCGGTGTTTGCCAAAACTTTTGATGATATCAGCGTGGTGCCAACGTTTGTTTTAACGCCGTTAACTTATTTAGGCGGCGTGTTTTATTCTCTTACTCTATTGCCTGAATTCTGGCAATGGGTGAGCAAAGCGAACCCTGTTGTATACATGGTAAACGGGTTTCGCTATGGCTTTTTAGGTGTATCTGACGTGAACGTGACACTATCGCTTACTTTGTTAGTGGGCTTCAACGCGTTGCTATTTAGCGTAGCGTACTATTTACTTAAAACCGGTAAAGGTATTCGTAGCTAATGGCAAGCGGTAACTCTAGAGAAATCACCACATCGCAGGTGGGTATTCACGATAAGTTAGATGACTTAGTAAAAAAGTACCAAGCGAGTGAAAACAAGCGACCCATTAGCGAGCATACACAAGCCGCCTTTGACGAGGTAAGTGCGTGGCTTTATGCTGGCGACGGCTTCAACGGCGAGGTTATTCTAGACTCTTGCTGTGGTGTTGGCGAAAGTACGGCCAACATAGCACGAGCTAACCCCGATGCCCGTGTTATCGGCATTGATAAGTCAGCTTTACGAGTAGATAAGCATGAGCATTACAGCGCGCAGCAGGATAACTATCGGGTGATCCGTGCTGATGTAAATGACTTTTGGCGCTTGGTAAAACAGTCTAATTGGAAGGTGACGCAGCACTTTTTACTGTACCCTAACCCGTACCCCAAAAAGACCCAGGTTCAAAAGCGTTGGCACGGCAGTGCGGCCATGGTGGATTTGATGGCGATCACCCCTAACATAGTGGTGCGAAGCAATTGGCTTATCTACCTGATGGAATTTGCGCAAGCGGCTAAACATTACGGCATGGTGTCAGACTTATCTGAAGTCACCGGCGACAATCACATGACGCCGTTTGAGCGAAAGTACCGAGGGAGCGGTCAATCGTGCTGGCAGCTTAACTGCCGTAGCGAAGAAGGCTGAGTCTGCTATAGCAGCAAGAAATACTGAAAGCTGATAAAAGTGGGGTGAGATGAAAATCTCGCCCCGTTTGTTATTCGGATTTGTATAATTCGCTTGTTAATGGCGTGCAGTGGCACTTCGCACATTCGCCATGGGCGGACTAAACACATAGCCCTGAGCATAGCGAATGGGCAAGCGTTTTACGCGTTCTAAATGCGCTTCATCTTCAACGTGTTCAGCTATCGTGCTTACGCTATGTCGTTCACACAGCGACAATAAATAGTCCACATACTCTCTTACCGCCTCTTGTTCATCGTAATGTTTAATGAGCCCGCCCGCTAGCTTTATGCCTCGAACTGGCAGGTTCATCAACGCCCGGATATTTCCTGGGCAAGAGCCTACATTATCGATAAACACGCCAAGCCCGGCATGCATACTTTTTTCTATAAACGCGGTTAAACTTTTAGGGTTAGACAGTGCGGTAGATGCGCTGACTTCAATGCTCACTCGCTCTGGCGCAGGGTAACTTGCTAAGTGGGTTATAAGTGTGTTGGTAAGCTCTTGGTTATATAGATCTTTGGCACTTATATTAATATTCCAAGGAATATTCACATCGTGAAAGTAACTCGCACACTGAACGAACATACTTGCTGCAAGTGAATTTACATGTTGCTCTCGTTCAATAAGATAAAGAAATTCGCTGGGCAGAAAGGTTTTATCCCCTCGTGTAATCAGGCGCGCCAAGCATTCGTATCGCCATACCCCTTGGCTATTTAAATCAACGATGGGTTGAAAGTAGGGGACAATATCTTCTATGGAGAAATCCTCGGATATTTCGCGTATGGGCATAAACCGACCTCCTTGCAATAATGTATCTAATAGTGACTGATACGTCGCTGACACCTGTACTTAACAGCTATAGCAGACTGCGCATTCGCACTATTCATAAATTAAATATAGTTGAGAGTGCAAAATTTTGCGGTACTAATTTGAAAGAAGTATTGTTTATCCTTGCAGGTCACATCACTAGACAGCTAAAGGTATAGTGTGTCCGTCATGTCCATGAAAATTGACTAACTAGTCTGAATGTTTCACATAAGACAGTGAATTGGCGGTTTCTGCCTCTTGGCGAGCATTGCAATCTGATGTAAAGTGCCACACCCTGAAAGTATTGTGATAAGTTTCAGGTTTGGCAACGAATGGACCGCGTCAACGCGCATTAGCCTAGCCGATATCTAGTTTTTATATAGCAACGAGGTATAGGGGTTAAATAGCTGCTGTTAAAGAAGCATGCTAAATGGCTGAAGGAAAAGTAAGTGTCAGGCCGGTATCCTATAAAACCGCCTGTTTATTTCGCCCAATAAATGTGAGCGAAATGTGTGATTGTTTAAAGTATGAGGTGTGTTGAGTGGGTGAAGCGCAAGTTAGTTTAGAGCACCTGTTTAGGGTCTTTACCAAACCTGAACACAAAGACTCAAAGCTGGCTCAAATAGAGCAGCATTTATCTGACAATATCTTAGATTTTTTGTCGCAGCATGTAGTGACAAAAAAAACGTCGTTAGAAGAAATTGAAAAAGATTTTTCAGACTCTAAAGTGCCTGAGTCACCTGAGTTTGTGTCTACTCATGCTGAAAGCTTACTTGATAAGCTCGTTGCGCACTCTGTAAATACTTACTCGCCTACTTTTATTGGTCACATGACCTCTGCGCTACCTTATTTTCACCTACCGCTTTCTAAGCTAATGGTAGGGCTTAACCAGAACCTGGTTAAAATAGAGACCTCTAAAGCTTTCACACCGCTTGAACGTCAAGTGCTGGGTATGATGCACAACCTTGTGTACGACCAGCCTCAAGATTTTTATGATGAGCATTTGCACAGTGCAGCACACTCATTAGGTGCATTCTGTTCAGGCGGTACTATCGCCAATATCACTGCTTTGTGGGTAGCTCGCAATAAATTACTCGGCCCGCAAAAAGGCTTTTCAGGCGTAGCTAAAGCGGGTCTTGCCGCTGCTTATCGTCACTATGATATTAATAACTTAGGGGTGATGTGCAGCAAGCGCGGCCACTACTCATTATCAAAAGCAGTAGACGTACTAGGCTTAGGTCGTGAGCAGTTACTAACGGTCGCTGCGCCGAAGCAAACCCTAGATCCAGCGAAAGCCCTCCGCATTGGTAAACGTTATCAAGAGGAAGGGAATAAGCTTCTTGCTATCGTTGGCGTGGGCGGTACCACTGAGACCGGTCACGTCGACCCACTGGATGAACTTGCTGACGTGGCAAAAGAGCTCGGCTGCTGGTTCCACGTAGACGCAGCTTGGGGCGGCGCTACCCTATTTTCTGCGCGCTATCGCGACCGATTAAAGGGTATTGAGCGAGCAGACTCAGTCACTATTGATGCACACAAACAAATGTACGTACCTATGGGTGCAGGCATGGCCCTTTTTAAAGATCCACAACATGCCAACGCGGTAAGACATCATGCACAGTATATTCTGCGTGCAGGATCTAAAGATTTAGGTGCTACCACGCTAGAGGGCTCCCGTAACGGTATGGCTATGATGGTGTACTCGGCGCTGCATATATTTGGTCGCAAAGGTTACGAACTCCTTATTGATCGCAGCATCGATAAAGCCAAAGACTTTTCACAAATGATAGATAAGGCGAGTGACTTTGAATTAACTACTACGCCAACGTTATCGCTATTGACCTATCGAGTGTGCCCTGAAGAGGTACAGGAAAAGTTAAAGCACGCTAACGCCCAAACGCGTAACGCAATTAACCAAAAAGTTGACGCGCTCGTTGTCGCAGTTCAAAAGCAGCAGCGTGAAGCTGGTAAGTCATTTGTGTCTCGTACTCGCCTTGAAGCCCCTGATTACCCTTCCCAGTGTATTACGGTGTTTCGCGTAGTGTTAGCGAATCCGTTAACGAGCCATAACGACTTGGCCGCGATTTTGGCTGAGCAACACTTAATTGCGAAAGAGACACAGGCTTGGAAAGAGCTAATGGATTTTGTTCGCGAAGCAGATACCGTTGCTTTATAGGTGTTAGCTTTTCAAGTGTTAGTCTTTTAGGCGCTAACGAAAAAGTTAACTTCTCAGAACGAACAAACAAAAACGCCCGATGCAGGCTCTGTTTAGGAGTAATGCATCGGGCGTTTTCTTTTGTAGTTCGAGATTTTCCGCGAGGATTGGTATTACACTTAATCTCGCGTAATTTGCATATTATCAATTAAGCGCGTCTTGCCCATAAACATAGCAACAAGCAGAACTAATTCTTTGTCGCTATCGCTAGCCGGTTCAAAGGTGGCGGCGTTAACTACCTGACAGTAGTCCTTCTTAAAGCCTTTCGCTTCAAGGTTAGCAACCATGATATTTTCAAGCTCAGCAAAGTGAGTATTACCATTTTCAATGCTCGCTTTAATACGCTGCATCTCTTCAAAAATAGCGCTTGCTGTGGCTTTTTCAGACTCTGTCAGGTACCCATTTCTAGAGCTCATTGCCAGACCTGACGCCTCGCGCTCGGTAGGTACGCCATGAACTGTTATCGCCATCGACAAGTCGCGCGCTAGAGCGCGAATAACTTGTAGTTGTTGGAAATCTTTCTCGCCAAAGAAGGCATCGTCTGGTTGTACCATGTTAAACAGTTTAGTAACCACGGTTGCCACGCCGCGAAAATGTCCTGGACGACTTGCCCCACAGTGAGAGTCTGATATACCAGGCACTTCAACAAAGGTTTGCGCGTCTAGACCTGCCGGGTACATCTCAGCAACACTTGGTAAAAATACGGCATCTGCGCCCACAGAGATAAGCTTAGCTTTATCTTCTTCAATAGTGCGTGGATAGGCGTCTAAATCTTCGTTCGCACCAAACTGCATGGGGTTAACAAAAATGCTTACCACCACTTTGTCGTTGTGTGCTTTTGCTTTTTTGACTAGTTTAAGATGACCGTCGTGCAGGTTGCCCATCGTGGGAACAAAACCTACGGTTTCACCATGTCGACGCCACGTATTTACGGTGTCGCGCAATGCTGAAATACTATCAAGCACCTTCATATTTTACCCCGTTATTCGAAGCTGTGTTCAGCAGAAGGAAACGCACCGCTTTGCACATCTTCAATGTATTTTGATACTGCTTTACGCATATCACCGGTTTCTACAAGATAGTTCTTAGAAAACTTAGGCATGTAGTTGGCGCTTATACCAAACATATCGTGCATCACTAGAATTTGGCCGTCGGTATCTTTACCTGCGCCTATGCCTATTACAGGTATGGTTAAGGCTTCGCTTACTGCTTTTCCAAGTGATGAAGGTACGCATTCAAGTACCAGTAGCTGAATACCGGCTTCTTCTAATGCTTTTGCTTCACTAAGCAGCTTTTCCGCTTGGCTTGCTTCACGACCTTGTACTTTAAACCCACCGAATACGTGAACTGACTGCGGTGTTAAGCCTAGGTGTCCGCACACGGGCACGCCGCGAAGGTTTAAGCCTTTAATGGTGTCGCATAACCAGCTTCCGCCTTCCATCTTTACCATGCTAGCACCGGCAGCCATTAGCTTTGCTGCATTAGTGTAGGTTTGCTCTGGTGTAGCGTAAGACATGAATGGCATATCAGCTAAAACGAAAGCGCGCTCGGTACCACGTCGTACACTTTTTGTGTGGTAGGCAATATCGTCGATAGTTACCGGAAGGGTATCGTCTTCACCTTGAAGAACCATGCCTAAAGAGTCGCCGATAAGAAGGGCGTCTACGCCTTGTTCATCAAACATTTTGGCGAAGCTGGCGTCGTAAGCGGTTAAAGAGGTGATCTTTTCCCCAGCCTGCTTTTTCTTAAGCAAGCCAGATACTGTTACTTTCTTCATGACATGTCTCAGATTGATATTTGTTGATATCGTGTGGCGAACTATACGGATTTTGTTGCTAATTGGAAGTCTCGCAGACGACTAAGTCCGTCTAGCGAGCAGTTAGCAACCCACGCTGAAATAGGCTTACCGTCGTGCATTACCATATTAGGGGCAATTTCAAACAAGGGGACCATAACGAACTCACGCTCTGCCATACCGTAGTGAGGGATAATCAAATCTGCAGTATCGATAGTTTCACTGCCGTATAGCAGTATATCTAGGTCCAGCGTGCGCGGGCCCCAGCGTTCACCCTTACGCTCGCGGCCTTCTTCTAGCTCGATGCGCTGAAGTTGTTTTAATAGTCCGTGAGGTTTAAGCGACGTTTCTATTAAGCATACTGCATTAATATAGTCAGGTTGGTCTTGCGGCCCCATCGGCTTACTGGAATAAAGTGAAGAGGTTTTAAGTACGCGAGTATCTTCTAATTGGTTAATGGCATCAAACGCACGCTGCGCTTTTTCTTGGCTATTGCCAAGGTTGCTACCTACGCCAATGTAAACGTGCTCTTTATGCATCTGGACCTCGTTTCGCTGCTGGTTTACGCTTGCGTTTACGCGGTGCACCTTTTCCGCCACCCTCGCTTTTGCGAAGTGCGTTAAGCATGCCTTTTTGTTTACCATTGTCAGCGTGC
Organism: Alteromonas sp. AWM4_230; assembly: GCF_056158305.1. Taxonomy (NCBI): domain Bacteria; kingdom Pseudomonadati; phylum Pseudomonadota; class Gammaproteobacteria; order Alteromonadales; family Alteromonadaceae; genus Alteromonas; species Alteromonas sp. AWM4_230. Next base: position 890,870 of record NZ_JBSWTB010000001.1, read on the forward strand.
TGGAAGTGCGTCCACCACTGAGCTAGCTCAAGCAGATCGCCGCCTTCTATTTGACCTCGAGCCAATAAGAAGTCATAGCCAGCTCTGAACTTAGGGTGAGTAAGCAATTGAAACGCGCGACGACCAAAGCGTTTAGGAAGACGCTGCTGTAAAATCCAGATGTCACGTACCACGGTAGAGAAGCGCTTAGGTATCATAATGCGTTGCGTCTGACGGGCAATAACTTCGCCTGATGCAATGTTAAATGCGTCGTGTGCGTTTAAGCCAGACTCACTTTGCAAGCGCTGTGACTGCTCTTCAACCGGATACCACAATAGTGCCGCATAAAGGAAAGCGGGCGTAACACGCTGATCGTTGTTAATGCGTTCATCGGTATTGGCAAGCACACGGCGCACAAACTGCATCTCACGGCTGTTTTCATCTTTTAAAAAAGGCGTAAGCTGAGGGAATAAAGGCTCAATTAAACCGTATTCGTGCAGCATTAAGAAGGTTTCTTCCCCCTTACCCGATAAAAACAGTTTAAGAGTTTCTTCAAACAAACGTGCTGGTGGTATGTTCTGAAGAAGATTCGCCAGAGATTTCATCGGTGCCGCGGTTTTTTCTTCGATGCTCATGCCAAGTTTAACGGCAAAACGTACCGCGCGTAGCATTCGCACTGGGTCTTCACGGTAGCGTGTTTCTGGGTCGCCAATTAGCTCAACTTCACGCTTTTCTATGGCGGCTAGACCATTTGCAAAGTCTTTCACCGTAAAGTCAGCCACACTGTAATACATGGCATTAAAGGTAAAGTCACGGCGCTCAGCATCTTCTTCGATAGAGCCAAAAACGTTATCGCGTACTAGCTGACCATGTGCGTCACGCTTCGCAATAGCTTTGCCCTTAGGCAGATTTTCGTCTTCGTCGGACTCTTGGTGGTGACCACGGAATGTGGCAACTTCAATAATTTCTCGACCAAAAACAATATGAGCTAAGCGAAAGCGCCTGCCTATAAGGCGGCAGTTTCTGAATAAACCTTTAATCTGTTCAGGTGTAGCATTAGTCACTACATCGAAGTCTTTTGGTTCGTAACCCATCAAAATATCGCGTACACAGCCTCCGACCAAATAGGATTCGAAGCCAGCTCCATTAAGGCGATACATTACTTTCAATGCATTTGCGCTTACATCTTCACGAGAAATGCCGTGTTCTCCACGGGTCATTGTCCTTGGCTTCAAAGCGTCAGAGGACGAGCTCTCTTTTGAAAAAGCGCGCTTAACAGATTTAAAAACACGATGAATGATGATGGTATCTCCGCAGACTATAAAGGTTCGCTATAATAAGTGGATTCATGCTGTGGAACAATAATTTCGGGTGTTTTCACTACTTTTTTCCTATCCCACATCGAAATAGCCGCTTTAAGCGCTGAATCAATATCATCAAATTCTGATGCAATTGGAAAGGAAAAGCCTAAAAAGTCCATCACACGCACAATATTATTTAGCGCTGTATTGTTGTTAACGGGGGCTGCTCGGTTTTGTTTACTGAGTTTTCTGCCTGGCGCGACAGCCGCTACCGGCACATGCCCGTATTGAGGGGCGGTGTAACCAAGTGTTTTATACACCGCGCGTTGCAATGGCGTTACATCAATTAGGTCGTACCCTCTGATTACACAGTTAACTCGCTGAAATACATCGTCCAAAATGACCACAAGATTGTAAGAAAACAAACCGTCACGTCGCTTAAGTACTACATCTTCGGCGTTTGAGCTGGCGTTTGAACTAGAAGGCGTAACCTTACCCATGAGCACATCTTCAAAAGCTTCAAGTGGTGTATCTACTTTTAACCGTAGTGCACAGTCCTGTGTATCTATGCTCAACAACTTGTCTCGGCAATTACCGTTATAGATACCGCCCATAGCTTTAATTTGCTTACGTGTACAGGTACAACGATAAGCTCGCTCTTGAGCAAGTAAATCATCTAGTATCGCTTGATAACGAGGATGTTGCTGACTTTGGTAAATGACATCGCCATCCCAATACAAACCATGGGCTTCTAGCGTGGTAAGAATGTCCTTGTCGACGCCCGCTATGCAGCGTGGTTCGTCGATGTCTTCCATGCGAAGCAACCACTTGCCGTTATGGCTTTTCGCGTCTAGGTAGCTGGCAACAGCAGTAACGAGTGAACCGAAATGTAATTGGCCGGAGGGTGAGGGAGCAAAGCGCCCTACATAGTGGTTATGCATAATTAAGGTTTAACAAAAAGCCCCATCTTTTTGGGATGAGGCTTTCTATATCAACATACTCGCGGTTATTAGCTTAACCTTGAAGTTGTTTTTCTTTGATTTCAGCCATGGTCTTACAGTCGATACACAAATCAGCTGTAGGACGTGCTTCTAAGCGACGGATACCAATTTCAATACCACAAGAATCGCAGAAGCCGAAATCGTCTTCTTCAATGCGCTTAAGCGTTTTTTCAATTTTCTTTATTAGCTTACGCTCACGGTCACGTGTACGTAACTCAAGGCTGAACTCTTCTTCTTGAGCTGCACGGTCTACAGGATCAGGGAAGTTTGCTGCTTCATCCTTCATGTGCGTTACCGTACGGTCAACCTCTTCACGAAGTTGATTGCGCCACGCTTTAAGCAATAGACGAAAATGCTCAAGTTGGGGCTCGCCCATATACTCTTCGTCAGCTTTTGGCTCGTACGGCTGCAAACCTGCCAGCGCTAATAGTCCTAGGGATTTTGTTTCTTTTCCTGTTGGCATCTGCCACATCTCCTACACTACGACATCCATCTTGTCCTGATTGGACCGATATCTATATCAGACTCGACAGCTTCAGGCAATCGATCGTGTCTATGTAATTATTATGCTGGTGTGTTGTTTCTAACATTTGCCAGATGTTTAATCATTTATACGACTGGCTACCAGCAAACGCATTAGTGCGTTCTACCACTAAAACAAGGCGCAAATATGAAGACGAAATGAAAAAAATCAACCTATTTTTTATAAAATCACAGGGAGTGATTGATTTAATAGGATTTTTTGTTCATCAATTATACAGCCTGCGGCAAGTACAGTTACGCCTGCATTAGCGGCAATCTGTACGCTTTCGGCATAAGTTGGATCAATATGCTTGGCAACTTGAACACTTTCAATAGCGGTATGTTGCACGCAGAATAACAAGCTGGTCTTTATACCGCCTTGTGCTAGGCGAGCCAGTTCCAAGCAGTGTTTTGCACCTCGCTGGGTTACCGCATCGGGAAAGTAGCCTTTATTATTTTCCGCTAAAGTGACGGATTTTACTTCCATGTATTCTGTAAGTTCTTGACGCTGCGCGTTTTCCCTTGTTAACGCGAAGTCGAATCGGCTGTTGGCAGTTGGCGGTGTTACTTCTGCTTTCCAACCGCCGATATCGGAAAATTCACCTAGCACCTTGTTATCTAGTGCTTCTGCCACCAACTTATTAGCATTGTGTGTGTTAATGCCGATGAAGTGACCATCAAACGTTTGGGCTAGTTCCCATGTATACTTAAGCTTTCGCTTTGGGTTTGTCGACTCACTTAAGAAAACCGTGTACCCCGGTTCAGCGCAGCCGGTCATTGCACCTGTATTTGGACAATGAGCAGTAACGATTGAACCGTCGTCTAGCTCGACGTCGGCAAGAAACCGCTTGTACCTTTTAATCAAGGTGCCACGTAGTAACGAAGGTGAAAACTTCATGTATCGCCTTTTTTATGAAAATTAGGTTCACCGCGTAGACGCTCCCTGCCAGTACTCGTGTGCTATGGCATAGGGTTTATAGGGAACGCACAACATGTTCGCGGTATGCAGGAAAAAGAGAGTAACAAAGATTTGAGCAAGCGCAAAAAGCGCTTATCGAAAATATAACGATGTATAAGGAATAAAATGCGATGGCAGAATTTACCGTAAGCCTTTCAACCAATAGTGCTGAAGCTGTATGGGGCGAAAGCGCTAAGCTTTCTTTCACTGAATCAGGCGCAGTTATTCACCTGCCAGATGACAAGCTTAACGAGCGATTAATTCAGCAAGCAGCGAGAAAGTTAGATGGTCTAGGGTTGCCTGCCGTTGCGCTTAAGGGTAGTTGGCATAAAGAGCAACAGTGGGCTTTTGCACTTAGCTTTACACGTGCACTTAAGCCTGCCTCTATCCAATGGGCGGATACGGCTGACAAAGCCGCCTTAGAGCAGGAGTATGCGGCATTATTATTTACCCGACAGCTGGTAAACGAAACGCCTGAAGACCTTAGCCCTGAAACCCTAGCGACACGTGCTGCGCAGTGGCTTAAATCGCTGGGTGGAGACAAAGTCTCTTATTCAATGACAGTAGGTGAAGACCTTAAAGAACAAGGCTGGATAGGTATTTATAACGTAGGTCGTGGTAGTGAACGCCCGCCTGCAATGCTGGTCCTTGATTACAATCCTACAGGCAACGCAGATGCTCCCGTCGATGCCGTGCTAGTAGGGAAAGGTATCACGTTCGACAGCGGCGGTTACAGCATTAAATCTAGCGAAGGCATGCTAGACATGAAATGTGACATGGGTGGCGCAGCGACTGTTACAGGTGCATTAGGGCTATCTATTTCTCAAGGCAGCGAAAAGCGTATTCAGCTTATTTTGTGCTGTGCAGAAAACCTAATTAGCGGTCACGCTTATAAGTTGGGTGATGTACTTACCTACAAAAATGGGGTAACCGTTGAAGTTGTTAATACCGATGCTGAAGGACGTTTAGTATTGGCTGATGGTTTGATGGCCGCCACGGAAACTGGCGCACCGCTTATTATCGATGCAGCAACGTTAACCGGTGCAGCAGTGGTTGCCTTGGGCTCTGATTATCATGGCGTATTCTCGCTGGATGATAATGCGCGTGATCAAATGCTTAAAGCCGCAAAAGCAGAAAATGAACGCTTTTGGCCATTACCCCTTGAAGGCTTTCACGCAGACCGTTGCCCTTCAGCGTTTGCTGATACGGCAAATAGCCGACCGATGAAAGGTGGTGGTGGCGGTGGTGCGTCAAACGCTGCGGGCTTCTTATCGCGCTTTGTTAAGCCTGAAGGCTGGGTGCATTTAGATTTGGCTGCGGCCTATCACGGTGGTGCAACCGCTGAAATGCCGGTAGGTGCTACAGCAAAAGGCATTCGTTCAATTGCCAGAATGCTGAAAGATTTCACTGCATAAATAAAAAAACAGGGGGGCTTCACAGGGTGTCGCCCCTTTTCGTTAACTAGATCCCGCCCAAGCGTTCAGCTAGTTTCTTATAACGTTCAACGTCACCGCTATCAAAAAGTGGGTTACCGTCGGTATCTTTGTCTTTTGATACTAAAAGGCTTTCGCGCTCTAGACGCTCTACGCGTACTTCTTGCACACCCAGAAATGCCGCCACTTCTTTTACCGTCATCAAACTCATTACAATTTTTCCTATTGTGGTTGTTTTTGTTAGGTTTTAACCAGGCCTCTACTTTGGTCAAGGCTGTGTGATCTTGTCATTACATCAGAAGCGCTTTGTACAAGACATTACCTAAAAGGCGAACAAAAAAATAAACATCCAGCTATGTTGAGCGTGCCTTTCTACGCATTGCATAAACCAAAGGCTAGATAAGGTCATCGTTGCTCCGCCTGTTACATACTGCTTCCTATTGTTTTAGTTAAGCCCATTTTTGTTATTTTTCGAGTCTTTTTTACCGATTCTTTTAATGTTCGCCAATGATAGGCACGTGCTTTTTATTTAAAAAATCGGCGTTAGATAGATATAAAGTGCAGCAGTCGGGTGTTAAAAGGTGTTTTTTACTCACTCTGCTTGGTTTACCATTGCGCGCCATAACCACCTATCTGCATGAATCTTGAGTTATACTTTACGATTCACGCTATAAATTGGGCTTACGCTCTCAACCGGAGACAATAAAAAAATGGATACCTGGTCCGCTGCCGTTATGCTTTTTTTGATCATGGATCCGCTCGGTAATCTGCCGGTTTTTATGTCGGTACTTAAATCCATTGAACCTAAAAGACGTCAATTTATTCTTATACGAGAACTATTGTTTGCGCTTGGTATTTTATTCTTATTTCTGTTCAGCGGTCAGTCGGTACTCAATTTTTTAAATGTAGAGCAAGAAACTGTAAGTATTGCCGGTGGCATTATTCTATTTCTTATCGCGCTTAAGATGATATTTCCGTCGTCTGGCAACCCAAGTGGTCTTGCTGTGGGTGAAGAGCCTTTCTTGGTGCCTCTTGCTATTCCTATGATCGCAGGTCCATCGACGTTAGCTGCGTTAATTCTACTTGCTAATCAAGCACCGGATAGAATGGTGGATTGGTCACTAGCGCTTGCTGCTTCTTGGTCGATTAGCGCTGTCATCTTATTATTTTCAAACGTATTTCATAAAATTTTAGGGGAACGTGGCCTAGTTGCGATGGAGCGATTAATGGGTATGATCCTCGTTATGATCGCTATCCAAATGTTGTTAGATGGCGTTACCAAATATTTCATGCATGCCACTGGAGCCCTTTAAATGGCAAAGCAAAAACTTAATACCTTTGGGCGTGTTCGCGCCTTGGAAGGCTGGAAAGCCGTTGCATTCGGCGCTGCGTTACTTGAACGTATGTTGCCTAACTACACGCTGTTTTGTGAGCTTACAGAAAGTGGTGATGCGAATGCCTTACGCAACTGCTTAAACTTGGTCTGGGAGACACTTAAGTCTCCTAAAAGTAAATTTAATATTGCGGTACAGCTTGAAAAAGTAGAAGTTGCCACCCCGGATACCAGCGAACACGATAACTATGGCGTGTACCCTGCTATTGATGCAGCCATCGGATTAGCTGGCCTACTTAATCTAATAGCAGGTGACGATCCCCAAGGCGCTGTGGTAATCAGCAAACTATCTCAAGGTAGCGTTGAAGCTTATTTATTAGAAAGCGAAGAAGCTGATGATGAGACCGTGAAAGGTCATCCACTTATGGAATTTGAAGTAGAGGTACAAAACGAACTGCTCGATTACGTTGAGCAGGCTAAGTATCCTGCAAAGGCAGCAGACGAAATGAAAGCCCTCGCGCTGGAAGCGGGTATCTCAAACATAGGCCTTGAACTTTAAAGTAGCTAGGCCGTGCACTCTAGGTAAGTTCACGGCTTTGCGCTACGCTAAGCGTACGTTCTATTAGCTCACTTCTATTAACATGTAGCGCAGTGCGCTGGTGTGTTTTTCCTTAATAACTTGCCAGTGGGTAGGTAACGTTGGTGTTGTGAGCGTACTCTCATGCTCTAAGTAAACTACGCTGCCGCTTTGCACTAGGTTATTTTCTGCAAGCGATATAAGCGAAGGTGCTACTAAATCTTTGCCGAACGGCGGATCAACGAATACTACATCGTAGGGTGATCCGTTGAGCCCCTTCAAGATGTTTAGCGCATTACCTTTATGGACATTGGCTGAACTTACTTTAAGTAAAGAAAGGTTACTTTCTAGCTGCGAAGCAGCCTGATTATCTAATTCAATAAAATCGCAATGCGCTGCATAGCGCGATAATGCTTCTAAGCCCAGTCCACCTGAGCCCGCAAATACATCTAGACAGCGTGCGTCGTTAACATAAGGCATTAGCCAGTTAAATAAGGTCTCTTTATTCCTGTCGGTAGTGGGCCTTAACCCTTCTGCGTTCAATACAGGTAGCTTTCTACCGCGCCATTGACCACCAATAATACGTATTTGACCCGTGCTATTTGCACGTTGGGCTCTTCCATTTTTTGGTGAATGAGGTTTTTTTGCAGAAGATGGTGCCCGAGTAGGGCGAGAAACTCGCTTCATAGTGGCTGACAATGGTATCATGCGTTCATACATTAGGCGGCAAGTGTAGCCGAAATTGCTAAGAATTTATAAGGATTTGTCCTAACGATGTCGAAACTTTTTGGCTGGTTCAGTAAGAACAAAAAAGCAGAGAAACAAAAAGCCCAAGCGGAAGAAGAAGCTCGCTTAAAGGCAGAGGCTGAAGCACAGGCTAAAGCCCAAGCGGAAGAAGAAGCTCGCTTAAAGGCAGAAGCCGAAGCGCAGACGAAAGCGCAAGCGGAAGAAGAGGCTCGCGCAAAGGCAGAAGCCGAAGCGCAGGCGAAAGCGCAAGCGGAAGAAGAGGCTCGCGCAAAGGCAGAAGCCGAAGCACAGGCGAAAGCGCAAGCGGAAGAAGAGGCTCGCGCAAAGGCAGAAGCCGAAGCACAGGCGAAAGCCCAAGCTGAAGAAGAGGCTCGCGTAAAGGCGGAAGCTGAAGCACAGGCGAAAGTCCAAGCGGAAGAAGAGGCTCGCGTAAAGGCGGAAGCTGAAGCACAGGCGAAAGTCCAAGCGGAAGAAGAGGCTCGCGCGAAAGCAGAAGCCGAAGCACAGGCGAAAGCGCAAGCGGAAGAAGAGGCTCGCGTAAAGGCGGAAGCTGAAGCACAGGCGAAAGTCCAAGCGGAAGAAGAGGCTCGCGCGAAAGCAGAAGCCGAAGCACAGGCTAAAGCCCAAGCGGAAGAAGAGGCGCGCACAAAGGCAGAAGCTGAAGCACAGGCTAAAGCCCAAGCGGAAGAAGAGGCTCGCCTACAGGCAGAAGCTGAAGCACAGGCCAAAGCCCAAGCGGAAGAAGAGGCGCGCGCAAAGGCAGAAGCTGAAGCACAGGCCAAAGCCCAAGCGGAAGAAGAGGCTCGCGTAAAGGCAGAAGCCGAAGCACAGGCTAAAGCGCAAGCGGAAGAAAAGCCAAAAGAGAAAAAGTCGCTATTCGCACGCTTAAAAGCAAGCCTATCTCGCACAAAAGAGAATTTGGGCAGCGGCATCGTTAGCCTATTTAAAGGCAAAACCATTGACGATGAGCTGTACGAGGATCTTGAAACACAGCTTTTAGTGGCCGACGTGGGCATGGATACCACTCAGAAAATTATTGACCACTTGACTGATAGTGCGTCTCGTAAAGATCTTAAAGACGCGGAAGCCTTGCTGGAGATCATGAAGCAGCAAATGTCGGGCATGTTGTCTCAAGTGAATCAGCCTCTTTCTGAAGTCATGAAAGCGCACGATTCAAGTGAAGGCCCGTTTGTTATCCTAATGGTTGGCGTAAATGGTGTAGGTAAAACCACCACTATTGGTAAGTTGGCTAAGCAGTTCCAGCAAGAAGGTAAGAAAGTGATGCTTGCTGCGGGTGATACCTTCAGAGCGGCGGCGGTTGAACAGCTTCAAGTATGGGGCGAACGCAATGACATTCCCGTTATCGCACAGCACACAGGCGCGGACAGTGCCTCGGTACTTTACGATGCGCTAGAAGCGGCCAAATCGCGGGGCACAGATATTCTTATTGCTGACACCGCAGGGCGTTTGCAAAACAAGAACAACTTGATGGAAGAGCTTAAGAAAGTGGTTCGTGTAATGAAAAAGATTAACCCGAACGCGCCTCACGAAGTCATGCTTACATTAGACGCTGGAACTGGGCAAAACGCTATTAGCCAAGCTAAGTTATTTAACGAAGCCGTAGGCTTAACGGGTATTACCCTTACCAAATTAGACGGTACGGCAAAAGGCGGTGTTATATTCTCTATTGCCGATAAGTTTAAAATTCCTATAAGGTATATAGGTGTTGGCGAAAGTATCGATGATTTACGCCAGTTCGACGGACAAGAATTTATTGATGCGTTGTTTAGCGAAATGGACACACCTGAAAGCTAAAACCAGCAAAGCGGTAGGGAAAAATAATGATAAAGTTTGAGCAGGTAAGCAAAACCTATCCGGGCGGACAACGTGCGCTTAGTAAGGTTAATTTTCATATTGCCCCGGGTGAAATGGCCTTTTTAACAGGGCACTCGGGTGCAGGAAAAAGTACGCTACTTAAACTTATCAGCCTAATGGAGCGCCCTACAGTAGGGCGCGTTCTTATTAATGGCCACGACCTTAACGCTATTACCCGTCGAGATATTGCATATATACGCCGCGATATCGGCATGATCTTCCAAAGTCACCAGCTGTTAATGGATAAATCGGTTTTTGACAACGTGGCGTTACCTCTTGTCATTGAAGGGTACACCCATAAAGAAATTCGCAAGCGTGTAGAAGCCGCCCTTGAAATGGTGGGGCTTAGAGACAAAGCCCGTTGCTTACCCATTACGTTATCTGGTGGTGAGCAACAACGGGTGGGTATTGCGCGAGCAGTGGTAAATAAACCTCCCTTACTGCTAGCCGATGAGCCAACCGGTAACCTCGACCCCAAACTTTCAATGGAAATTATCCGCTTGTTCGAAGATTTTAACCAAGCGGGAGTATCGGTGCTTATAGCAACTCACGACTTAGGGTTAATCGCTCGTATGCGCTATCGTACGCTCACTCTTAAAAACGGACAAATGATTACTGATGGTTTAACCGACGATATAGATGGTGCGAGCTCAGGTAATGGCGAAGGAGAGTGGTCGTGAGCATTTTATTTAAAGGACGCGCCCAAGGCGCATCTTCAGCAAAAGTAGGCATGGTACAAACTATTATCATGTTCTTTGTTAGCCATGTGAGACAAGCCTTGTCTAGCCTTGGTGAGCTTTGGCGGCAGCCCCTAGCCTCGTTAATGACAATTGGCGTACTGGGTTTGAGTATAACGTTGCCAAGTACGCTTTATATCATGGTAAAAAACACAGAGAAAATTACCGCGGGCTGGGACCAGGCATCAGAAATTTCTCTTTTTCTCAAGCCTAATATCAATGCTGCAAGCTCACAACAGCTGGTCGCAAGACTGAATACTTGGTCTGAAATAGACAGTGTGGTTTACATTCCTGCCGATGATGCGCTCAAGGAATTTCAGCACTTATCTGGATTAGGCGATGCCATCGCGTATCTGGAGAAAAACCCACTTCCGGATGTTGTATTAGTTACCCCTAATGAAAAGCATGCTTCACCCACTGCAGCTAAAGCGCTGCTAGACAAGCTGCGCCAGCAGCGCGAGGTAGACATCGGAAAGCTCGATATTGAGTGGTTAGAGCGCTTGTACGCAATTATTGATATCGCAAGAGACTTAGTTACTTTAATTGGGTTGCTCTTGTTTATTGCTGTAGTGCTTATTATTGGTAACACTATCCGACTGAATATACTCAACAAATACGACGAAATTGTAGTAATGAAGCTGGTGGGTGCTACCGATGCGTTTATTCACCGTCCTTTTTTATACACAGGTTTTTGGTATGGCTTACTAGGCGGATTAATGGCGTGGTTTGCCGTAATTATTATTTTGTGGTGGATGGATAGCAGCATAACCACATTTGCTGCTATGTATCAGAAAGATTTTAATATTACTGGGCTGACTGGTTCAGCATTGCTAACCATGCTAGGGCTTTCAGTACTATTAGGCTTGCTCGGGTCCCTAATATCAGTGCAACGTCACGTAAAAGAGATTGAGCCTAAATAATTAAGCAGTAGCGCGCGGGTAGTGTGCAGAAATTGCACTGCGTACACCGTTGCCCCACGTAATAGCTTGGTTGTACAGCATGTGTAATTGCTTTTGGTCAATGTTCAGCAACTTTGCTTGCTTGATTACGTTCATCCAAAGTGCACTCTCGAAGGCGCGCACTAACGTCATGTAGTTGTTCATTTCCAGGTTTTTGCCCAACAAGGCATCGTTCACCTCTTCAGACAGCGGAAGCTGTTTCACAATGTCTGTCATAGACTGGTCGAGTAAACCTTCAAGTAACGAAAATAGCCCAACTAAGAAAGATATGGGCGGGTTATTCTTAATGCCCCTGCGCTCGGCCAGTAAATCAAAAAACTTGGCGCGTACAAGCGACATATGAATGATTTCTAGGGGCTTTTCATCGCCTAAATTAGTCAGGCTTAATAACGCGATAAATTTCTTAATTTCAACTTCACCCATGTAATTCAGGGCATGCTTCAACGATGTAATTTTGTAACGCTTATTGATGGTTGGGTTATTAATAAACTTTAGCAATAAGAAACTAAGCGTGGCGTCGCGTTCAATAATTTGGGTAATGCGCTCAACATCAAAGCTAGTACTTGAGCTCTCTCCCATCAAATCTACGATATTCATTTTAGAGGCTGGAAGCTGCTTAAGTATGCGCGCTTCAGGCTGTGAAAAGAAATAGCCTTGGAAGAAATCAAAGCCTAAGTCTACACAAGTAGAGAAGTTATCTTGGGTATCGACCTGCTCAGCAACAAGTTTCACGTTAGCATCATGATAGCGGGGGATGTGCTTTTCGATGGTTTCAAAGCGAGTTTTAGTGACATCTACTTTTACTATGTCGATAAGAGGGAAGACATCATGGGTTGCGCCTACCATCATAGGGTCGTCGATGGCGAGCTTAAAGCCAAGCTGTTTGATGTGTTGGCACGCTTCATACAGACCGTTAGTGTTATCGGTAGGGTTGGCAAGTTCAACAACGACCGACTCTGGATTGAGCGAAGTTGGAAAGCGCGAAATTATGGTATCAGATGAGAAAGTGATAAAGGATGTTTTCTCGCCGCTTATATCGTCAAGCCCAAGTGGATGAAAATGTTCAGAAATATACTTAGCTTTTTGGTCGCTATGTTCTGGGTATGCGCCTGATTTACCATCCCTGAACAAGAGTTCATAGGCAAATACGTTTTTGCTTTTGTCTAAAATAGGCTGGCGAGCTATGAACGCAAACATAAACTAATCCTGAGGCAACATGGTTTGACGAGGTTTTTATTGGTATCAAATGGGCTTAGAAAAAATTAAGCCCACACCCTAGTCTATGATATGTAGGTATAATCTAACAACAAATCAATGATTATTTTAAAAACCTATTCTTTTATTGAGCTCGTTAGTCATCTTTCAATGCTGAGTTATGAATGTGTTTTGCCCACTTTATTGCTTCATTGTAGTAGCTGTGTAATAGGCTTTGTTTCATTTCATATTTTGCCGCAAATTGTTTAACACCAGCCCATTTAGCTCGCTCAAAATATTGTACAAGCGTCAAGCAGTTACGCAGCATACCGGGAGTACCGCAAAGCGCGTCCTTAACATCATCACTGATTGGTACCTTGCTTACCAAATCATCAATACGTTGCTCCATCATGGCGTCAAGCAAAGACAATAGCCCAGTAAGGAAGCCTTTCAGTGGATTGTCAGACGTCTCAAGTTGGGTAAACACTAACTCACAAAATTTCGCACGAACCAGCGCCATCTGCATCAATTCGGTGGGTTGACCATCGCTTAAATTGGCAAGAGCAAGTAAAGATATAAATTTCTTCACTTCTACTTCACCCATAAAGGTTAGCGCGTGCTTAAGTGACGTTATCTTATGGCGCTTATTTACCATCGGGTTATTGATAAAGCGCAGCAGCAGGTAGGTAAGCGATGGATCTCTTTCAATAATCTTATTCACATCATCGAAATTAAGCTTAGGTTGGCTGCTTAAGGTGAGCAGCTCCATCATAGTTAAGCTGCTTGGCCCCAACTTCCTATGCCTAACAATTTCTGGCTTAGCTAGGAAATAGCCTTGGAAGTAATCAAAGCCCATGTCTTTGAATTTATGAAATTCTTCATAGGTTTCAATCTTTTCAGCTACAAGCTTAATGTTGTTTGATTTAAAACGCGCTACCAGGCCGGGTATCTTATCGTGAGAAATTTCGGTGATATCAATTTTTACCACACTGGTAAATGGAATGAAGGCTTCCCATTTACCTTTCATGTCGTAATCATCTAGGGCAATTGGGTAACCCAATCCTCGAATATGTTTACACGCCGCAACTAATGCGTCATCCACCTCTACGGTTTCGACGATTTCAATTACAACTTTGTCAGCATCTAACGACGTGGGAAAGCGAAACATTAGCGTATCTCGATGAAAATTGATGAACGCTTTTTTGTCTCCGGTAATTTCTTCAATGCCCAAGCTTAAGTGAGTAGAGGTGAGAATTTTCGAGGTGGCCTCATCGGGGGGGATATCCGGAAAGCAATTTTCCTCGCCCACGCGAAAAAGCAGTTCGTAAGCGTAAACCTCTCGATTTACATCAAATATGGGTTGTCTAGCGACGTAAGCAAACATCGAGTTCCTCTTTGCTTTACTTGCCTTACTCCTTCCTTAAGTATTTCCCTTCCAGTTTTTTATTATTGTTGTCTGGAAAATGCCATGCAGCGGTCGTAGTGCAAAATCGATTAATACAATCTAATATTTTCAATTTCCGAACAGAAAAGCAAGGTTTAAAATACTAATATCACAAGGGTATGGCCGTACTGTGAAAGTTTGAAAAGCGTTAAGGGGGCTGATTGTTAATATTTAGGTTCGCGCCGATGTAGGTAGCGCACAAACGTTAGAATTCATACCAGTGAGATTAGCTTTTAACTCTTGCTATGTAATTAAAGTATAATAGTGGTGTGGTTAAATGACCAACCCAACTACCACTAAGTGCAGGCCAGTCATTGAACGGGTGTGGCGTTAGCGGAGTATGAAGTCAAAAGAGCTAGCGCTCCTATGGAATGGCGAGAGGTTTTGACCGAGAGAGAGCTAAATGGATAGTTTTTTCTTAAGTTGAACTTTTTTTCTTATTTTAGGTCTTGATATTGTAGAAATAGTCACTATACCTACATATTGGTTAGACTTCATATCTTAATTAGGTCTCGCGCAGCTTCAGTTACTTTGCTAATATGAAGCGGCAATAAATGAGGTGAACAATGAGCAACAATTTGCAATCTATGGCCCTGTCAGTGCCACACAGCGGTAGCATTGAAGGCTACATCCAAGCTGTAAGCAGCATTGATATGCTTAGCGCTGAGGAAGAGCGCGAGTTGGCAGTGCGCCTTCGCGAAGACGAAGACTTACAAGCCGCTCGTAAGCTAGTAATGTCACACCTTCGTTTTGTAGTGCACATTGCAAAATCTTACTCAGGCTATGGCTTACCACAAGCCGACTTAATTCAAGAAGGTAACATTGGTCTGATGAAAGCCGTCAAACGTTTCGACCCTACAGTGGGCGTACGTTTGGTTTCTTTCGCGGTACATTGGATCAAAGCAGAAATTCACGAGTTTGTACTTAAAAACTGGAGAATAGTTAAAGTTGCGACAACTAAAGCGCAGCGTAAACTGTTTTTTAACCTTCGTAAGGCGAAAAAGCGTCTTGGTTGGTTTACCCATGCTGAAGTGCAAACGGTGGCGGACGAATTGGGCGTGAGTACAAAAGAGGTGCTTCAGATGGAAGCGCGTATGAGTTCTCAAGACCAAGCGTTCGACTTAACTGCGGATGAAGATGAAACAGGCAATTTCGCACCAGTCCAATATTTAGAAGATAAATCTTCAGATGTTGAAACTGACGTGATTAACAATGACTGGGATACAGCAGCGAGCAAGCGTTTGTATTCAGCAATTAAAACGCTAGATGAGCGTAGCCAAGACATTATCGAAACCCGTTGGTTAGCAGACAACAAGATTACGCTGCAAGATTTAGCTGATAAGTATCAGGTATCTGCAGAACGTGTTCGTCAAATCGAAAAGAACGCGATGAAAAAACTTCAAGCTGCTATGGTCGCGTAGTACACGCAAAACATAGCTTATACAAAAGCTTAACGTTGAAAAAAGCGCCTTAAAGGCGCTTTTTTTATGTGTAGTGACCCATCCTAAATAGCGTTGACACTTTTCAAACTTAATTTGGAGAGTACCTCTCAATTCACAGTTGAAGCTGTCATGTATGTATCGATATGTTGGGAATTACATGTAAGCAACTAGGCGTTAAACCCTAATGCTACTCTTCTTCGTTTTTTGAAGGGGGAAGAACGTAGAAGACACCCTCAAATTCCGCTACCGGTGTATCGCCGTCTAAAATAGCCACGCTCAATTCAAAACGTGCTTTGTTGTCGCTTTCAAGGGGCTTGAACTTACCCGATAGGGTTTCAATATTACAGATGGCCCTTGGCTTCATAGTGATAGGTTTATGGTAGTGGATATCACCATCGCCCAATACAATATCACCGTCTAAACCACGCTCTTTAAGCTGCAAGTAAATCATACCCCAGCCGGTCAGTGTAGCTAAAGAAAAAATACTGCCCGCAAACATGGTGCCGTGAATATTAATATTTTTATTCAGTGAGGCGCGGGTTTCCAGAGTACGCCCAGTATACTGGTATAGTTTTATACCCATGTGCTCAGTAATAGGTATGGTCTCTGACCATGTTTCCTGCAGCGATTTACACCATTTAGGGTGTAGTATTAAGGAATTGTTTTCGGTGAATTTCTTAACCATTTGCTGGCGTTTAAGCATGCCTAGTTCATTAGGGGCTTCACGCTCAATCTCAAAACCGCAGGCACTAAAAAAGTCGATAGATATTTCGCGGCTATTTGTCACTGCGCGCTCAGCACCCAAGTCTTTGGCAACGTTTTCCAGCGCTGCCATTATCATCTGACCTAAGCCTTTACGTTGATGGTCTTGGTGTACTGCGATATGTCGAATTTGTGCTTCCTCAGCAGTGTTCAAATGAACACGGCCACAGGCTACAATTTCGTTCTTACGGTTGGTAATAATCCGATGCTCGGCGACCTGTTCATATTCGTCTTTTTCAGAGCCAGGAGGGAAATTCCATGGTTGGCGCAAGTGCTCCCATCGAAAATGAAAATAGGCTTCAAATTCGGCGTCGCTTTTAGGCGTAACTACCTTGTACACAATAAACCGACCTTCTTAAATGAATGAAGGAGTATTTAAACGTAAGAACCCATGAGGTACAAGTTTAATTATGTAAGCAGACTAGGAATGCCGAAGAAGTACACAGTCACCAGTAAATCGAAGGGCCCAATAGTTACGGACTAAACAGCAAGGAATGCCCGAATTGCTTTCGCATAGCTGGAAAAAGAAAGCTTTAGCCGCCTAGTGCAGCGAGACGCGCCCCTTTGAGCTCTTAGACACTAAACTGAAAAGTAACAGGCCCGTCATTAATAAGGCCAACCTGCATGTCTGCGCCGAACTCGCCTGTGGCTACTTTCATGCCTTTATTTTTAAGGGCCTGCACAAATTGTTCATAGATAGCTTGGCCATGCTCTGGGGATGCTCCGCGAGAGAAGCCTGGACGATTTCCTTTTTGAGTATCTGCAACAAGCGTGAACTGAGATACCACCAGTATTTCGCCATCGACTTGCTCAATATTTAAATTCATTTTGCCATCTTCGTCGCTAAACATGCGATACCGACAGAGTTTATTCGCAAGCTTCTCTATTTGCGCTTCGCTGTCTTCCTTTTCAACACCTAACAGCACCAACATGCCTTTGCCAATCTCACCAATAACGTTACCATCTACAGTTACATTAGCTTCTGATACCCGTTGGATAAGTCCTATCACTTAGATGACTCCTGAATAAAACGTGACATGTCGCGAGTAGCGCGGCAAAGGGCATAACCTATACTGGGTTCGGATGTGCTGTGCCCCGCATCTGGGATGATTTGTAACTGGCTCTGAGGCCATGCCTTGTGAAGTGCTTCAGCGGCTTCGGTTTTACAAATCATATCGTAGCGACCATGAACAATAGTGCCCGGAATATGACTTATTTTGTCAATGTTTTCAAGAATGTAGTTTTCATCTAAAAAGCATTTGTTAGAAAGGAAGTGGCACTCCAACGTTGCAAGGCAAGTGACCAGTTGCATGGGGTAATTGTCAGTGGAATCACCTACGCCGGGGGGTAAAGTAATGCGCGACAGTCGCTCTTCCCACTGATACCAGCGCTTTAAGGCTGCGTGACGCAGTACATCATTGCTAGAGCGTACCATAGCGCTATAAAAACTGCAGACTGCGCTTGAGGTCACCGGTGTAGGCACATCCTTGGTGAATTTGCGGTAGTACTCAGGAAATAACTGAGCAGCGCATCCATTTGGCGATAAAAACCAATCTCTGTCTTCTTGCCGGGCTAAAAATACGCCGCGAAGAATGAGACCTGTTACTCGCGGGGTATACTTGAGCGCATAAAGTAAGGCGAGCGTAGAGCCCCATGAGCCGCCGAATAGTAAAAATTTTGGTATAGAAAGGTGAGTTCGTAGTGCTTCTATATCTTCAACGTTAGACCAAGTGTCGTTGTTTAATGTATCGGCGAGTGGGGTAGAGCGGCCGCAACCACGTTGCTCATAACCTATAATGCGATACTTGTTGCTATCAAAAAAGCATTTGTAGTTAGGGGGTAAGCCTGCGCCAGGCCCGCCGTGAATAAAAAGCACGGGGATACCGTTTGGATTGCCACTTTGCTCGAAGTAAAGCGAATGCCCACTTCCCACTTCGATAAATCCGTTTTCATAGTAGGTAACATCGGGGTAAAGTCGTTTCATTTTGTTTCTGCGCGTTGTGTGAGTGCCTGTTTTAGTTTAGTTTATTGTTATACAAACGTTTGCGTGCTGACTGCTTCAACGCCGTTTTTGCTTTTAAATTAAGTAATAAACGTTAAGTCTATACTATAGAACAAGTGTCATTACGTGCTAGCTAATCATATTATAGTCATAAATGCGAGGATGTTTATATGGCAGGTCAAGGATCGGGCGGTAACGTAATCGCCGCAATTTGTAACTTCTTTATTCCTGGGTTAGGTCATCTGGTACAAGGAAGAATTTTAGGTGCATTGTTCTTTTTCATCACAGTAGGCGTATGTTATGCCTTAGCTGCAACTGTGGTACTAGCCATTGTCTTTTGGCCTTTAGGCGCCCTTTTGCATTTGATTTGTATTATAAGCGCAGCACGTTTTAGAGGTGGAGTAACCGCATGAAGTTAATTGCATCAGCATTTGTTGCTATGCTTGCCCTTAGCGGGTGCCAGTCTGCATATTACGCAGCATGGGAAAAGGTCGGCGTCGAAAAGCGCGATATCTTAGTTGACCGCGTTGAAAACGCAAAAGAATCACAGGAAGACGCACAAGAGCAGTTTAACTCTGCGTTAGAAGCATTCAGTGCTGCTGTTGAGTTCGATGGTGGAGAGCTAGAAGACGTTTACAATCGCTTAAATGGTCAGTACGAAGACAGCGTTGCTGCTTCAGAAGAAGTGAGTTCACGCATCGATAAAGTGGAAAGCGTTGCTGAAGCTTTATTTGATGAGTGGGCAGAAGAGCTTGAAAAGTATGAGAATGCGTCGTTGAAACGGGATAGCGCGGCGAAGCTTCGCGAAACCAAGCGTCGCTACTCTTCATTAATGACAGCAATGCGCAAAGCAGAAAGCAAAATGCCGCCAGTGTTAAGTGCACTTCAAGATAATGTGTTGTACCTGAAGCACAACTTAAATGCCAGCGCCATTGGCGCACTGCAGGGCGAACTTTCTACTATTGAAAACAATGTTGCTCAGCTTATCAGACAAATGAATTCAGCTATCGCTGAGTCTGACGCTTTTATATCTTCGATGAAAAACTAGCCGTTAGTTAGGCATTAATTATAAAGAAGGGAGCTTGTAGCTCCCTTCTTTCGTTTTATGCATTTTTTTGAAAGCCGAGGCGTAAGGTTAATCATAGTTACGCCCGACCATATTTAGGTACACTAATCCTTTGGAACTTTACGCGGCTCGTTCTCTGCTTTACGGTTTTCAAAAGCCTCGCCTAAACTGCACGTGAATTCTGCACCGAACAGCACAATTATCCACGACAAATACACCCATAAAAACAGAATAGGTACCACCGCAAGCGCGCCATAAATTAACTCGTATGAAGGAAAGTTCGTTACATACAATGCAAAGCCCGATTTAGTAATTTCAAAAGCTATGGTGGCAACAATTGCGCCTATGAATGCATGGCGGGCAAACACTCTTCTATTTGGCACTACCATGTACAAAATAGTGAATGCGAGCATGGCAGCACCGCTTGGCACAAGGCTGAGTAAGAAGGTTCCCAATCCAGGCGTGTACTCTTCGGTAAAAGCAGCAAGGCCAGTTAAATAGGAACTTACTACTACGCTAGAGCCAATAAGCATAGGCCCTAAAGTGATCACCATCCAATAGATAGCAAAAGTGTACACTATGGGTCTGTCACTTTGCGTGCGCCAAATTCTATTCAGGGTTTTATCTACGTTTGATATGAGCATTAGCGCTACGACCAGCAGTGACAAAATACCAATAGCGCTCATTTGCGAGGCGTTGCCAACAAAATCGGTCATGTATTTATGCACCACATCGCTGGCGGTAGGTACAAAGTTGCTGAAAACAAAATGCTCAAGTTTACTTCTTACTGAAGCGAAGGCAGGAAAGGCCGACATTATGGTAAAGGTCACCATAATAAAGGGTACTAAAGATAACAAAGTTACATAAGCCAAGTGCCCAGCAGAAATAGTAATATTGTCTTCTCTACAGCGCTTTATAAAGATGCTGAAGAGCTCTCTTAGTTGAGGGGTAACATTGTTATATAAGGTTTTAACCTTGTCTAAATCCACTCGACTTCTCCTGGCGATACCCTCTGGCAGATAAACAGCGTGATCTTTTGATGGGAGACCTTACGGTATCAATAGTTCAATTCATATTGCAGCAAATGGTAACTGGCGTAGGCGTCAGTGGCAAAAGGTTAATGCAATCTTTATACAACAAAGGCGCATGAATGCGCCTTTAGTCATCTAACTGTATAACTTTGTTAACGCTATACGAAATCAGTCGCCGGAGCGTACACCTAGCATGTGGCAGATAGCATAGCTTAACTCACTGCGATTTAAGGTATAAAAGTGGAAGTGCTTCACCCCTTCTTTTGCAAGAACTTTCACTTGGTCCATGGCAATGTTAGCGCCTATTAGGTTACGAGTGGCTTGATCATCTGCATCAAGACCGTCGAACATTTTATGTAACCAGCCCGGAACGTGCACGTCTGTAAAGCCAGCAAATCTTACTAACGTTTGGTAGTTAGTCACAGGTAAAATGCCTGGAACTATGTCTAAGTCTACACCTGCGGCGGCTGCACGGTCTCTAAATCGCAGGTAAACACTGGTGTCGAAAAAAAACTGGGTTATCGCTTCGGAAGCGCCAGCTTCTGCTTTGCGTTTAAGGTTTAGCAAGTCGAACTGCGCATTTGGCGCTTCAGGGTGTTTTTCCGGGTAGGCGGCAACTGAAATGTCAAAATCGGCAACGTCTTTTAGTAAGGCAACTAAGTCAGAGGCATACATCTCTGTTTTGTCTACCCCTTTGGGCAGGTCGCCACGTAGGGCGACAATACGGCGAATACCAGAATCCCAGTAGTCTTTTGCAATTTGTGTAAGCTCATCGCGACTAGCGTCAACACAGGTTAAGTGAGGAACTGCCGCCACACCAGTTTGCTGTTGAATCCGTTTTACCACATCGTGGGTTCTGTCACGCTCACCGCTATTGGCGCCGTAAGTAACTGACATGTAGCTGGGCTTTAACGGTGCTAGGCGCTCAACCGACTTCCACAGGGTTTGCTCCATGGCTTCCGTTTTAGGCGGAAAGAATTCAAAAGATACATCAATATCACGCAGTTCCGACAGGGACTGGTTTAATGCATCGATACCTTGTGCGTAAGAAACCATGGTTTATACTCTCAAAAATGTTATCTTATAGACGTTTAGACGTCTAAATTAAAGAATATATGTCTAGACGTCAAGAAGTTTACACTGCTCAATTGACCTTTTCGTGAACTTGTTTAGAATTTCTCTTCATAATATAAAAAGAGTAGACCGAGTTAGTACAATGGCGGAATGGAACGGTAAATATATTCACCCCTACGCAGAGCATGGGAAAAAGAGCGAACAGGTAAAGAAAGTCACTGTCTCTATACCTATTAACGTGCTTAAAGCACTTACTGATGAGCGTACCCGCCGCCAAATCAATAATTTGCGTCACGCCACTAATTCGGAACTGTTGTGCGAAGCTTTTTTACACGCGTTTACCGGGCAACCTTTGCCTAACGACGATGACCTGCGTAAAGACAATCCTAATCGCGTGCCGGCTGAAGCTAGGCGCATTATGGAAGAAATGGGCATTGATCCAAGCTTCGAAAATGATGTGTCTGAAGACGACTGATATCTAGCATTAAAGAGAAACGGCGCTGTGTTGTAAGGCTTTGCTAGTTGATAGCCTACAACACAGCGCCGTTTTTTATGTACTTGTATTCTTTAAGCGCACTTTTTAGCAAATATTGGTTGAGCGTTAACCCAAACATTTTAAGCCTTGTGCGCCAGAACTTTATTCTTCTGGGCTTTCAGGTACTCGTGCAACACCAGACTCAATAGCCGCCTTAGATACGGCGGTAGCTATACGCTCGCACAGACGTGGGTCCATAGGTTTAGGAATAATATACTCCTTACCAAATGTCAGACTATCGCTTTTACTCGCTGCCAATACTTCCTGTGGTACAGGTTCTTTCGTAATAGCACGAAGAGCTTCTACTGCCGCTACTTTCATCTCATCATTAATGGCTGTAGCGCGAACATCTAAAGCACCGCGGAAAATAAACGGAAAGCACAGCACATTGTTTACCTGATTAGGATAGTCTGAGCGGCCAGTAGCCATAATCAGGTCTTTACGCACTTCGTGAGCAAGTTCAGGCTTTATCTCAGGATCTGGGTTAGAACATGCAAATACAATTGGGTTTTCAGCCATCAAAGAAAGCGCTTCTGGCGGTAAAACATCAGGGCCTGATACGCCAACAAAGATATCTGCGCCTTCCATTACATCTTCAAGGGTGCGCTTATCAGTATTGTTAGCAAACAGCTTCTTGTGCTCAGTTAAATCTTCACGACGAGTGTGGATAACGCCTTTTCTATCTAACATGTAGATACGCTCACGCTGGGCACCACACTTAATCAGTAGCTCCATACAGGCAACCGCTGCTGCTCCGGCACCCATGCAAACAATTTTAGCGTTCTCTATATTTTTGCCCTGAATTTCTAAAGCGTTAAGCATACCTGCGGCGGTTACAATAGCGGTACCGTGTTGATCATCATGGAATACTGGGATTTTACAGCGCTTAATGAGTTCTTGCTCAATTTCAAAGCACTCCGGCGCTTTGATATCTTCTAGGTTAATACCACCAAACGTATCAGCAATATTGGCTACAGTATTAATGAACTCTTCGGTCGTACGATGCTTTACTTCAATATCAATGGCATCTAGACCAGCAAAGCGTTTAAACAGAAGAGCTTTACCTTCCATTACTGGCTTTGAAGCTAATGGGCCTAAATTACCTAAGCCTAAAATCGCAGTTCCGTTACTGATAACAGCGACCAAGTTACCTTTGCCCGTATACTTGTAAGCGTTATCTGCATCCTCGGCGATTTCTCTCACCGGCTCGGCAACGCCCGGGCTGTAGGCAAGAGCAAGGTCGTCGACGCTATCGGCTGGCTTAGATAGCTCTACGCGAATTTTTCCAGGTGTGGGTTTGGCGTGATAGTCGAGTGCGCGTTGTCTAAAATCTGACATGTAAAAAGGTATCCTTAGATGTAGGGTTCATCGGTATTTTTGTTCACGCTCTGTAGCTATTTTATTATCGTTGTAGTTATAGATAGATAAACATAAGCGCGTTACAACTAACTAATGACAAAAGTTATTATAAATAGTTGTTAGCACTAGTGTGGTACGTTGGAAACTGCAGACCTAGCGTTAACTCTTCCTGATTTCCCTAACATATCGCTGTTGATATAGGTCTAACATTTAGACCTGAATTTATATCCAAAAGCGCCACAAGCCTTAGCAGTTAAGCATTATTCATAAAATTAATGCTCACTATCAAGGTGCCGATCGCAACTCTAACACAGCCAATCACTGTGTACATATCTGATCAGAATTCTCAATTACCAATGTAGGGTAGGCATACTAATTAGACCAGTAAAATAAGTCTATAATTGTCATTCATAAAATCTATTTTGAAGTCTCATTTCATTTTGAAGGTGTATTATAGGCGCGGGTGCTAAGATGGCTAAGATGCTTATCGATTTATATTCGAAAAAACAGTATTGGATAATATTTCACAAAGATAGACCTCTTTATTTTCACTATTGTTTTTCTGATAAAATACGATAAATGGCCTCTCAAACTCGTTTTGAAGACAAAGAATATGACAGAGAAAAAACTAATCGCAGTGCTAACAGATGTGTGTGAAAACGTAAAATCTGACGATAATGGATTCGTATGGCTTACGCATTTAGGACCTTGGAAAGCGCCGAAAGTTATTGCCGTATTTAATACGGAGCAAGAGAAGCAGCAAGCATTGATTAACGGTTGGGATATGGACTTCATAAACCAGGTGAATATAGCCCTAGAATCGATAAAGTCTATTCCAGCTGGAATTTATTTCGACAGTGAGGAAGCGTGTGAAAAACAAAGTAGAGGGGACTGGGATAAACACTTGTCAGGAGTCGAAAAACTTCATTAATTATAATGAGTGTTTTGATCTCAAGTGTAAGCGATATTGATATGATCAATTAGCTTTGATTAGAGGCGCTTGCATAAGTGGAAGCTATTCAATGTTAGTTTACTAACGTGAATAGTTATCTCTGGACAATAAAAAAGCGCCATGAAGGCGCTTTTTTCGAACTCGATATCAGGCTTACTTTTTGCCCAATGCACCGAAACGCTTCTTGAAGCGATCAACACGACCACCAGTATCAACGTTACGTTGCTTACCAGTGTAGAATGGGTGACATGAAGAACATACGTCTAGGTTAATATCTTTACCAAGCGTAGAACGAATCTTCATTACGTTACCACATGAGCAAGTAGCTGTGATTTCTTCGTATTTAGGGTGGATATCTTGTTTCATTGGGTTACCTCAAATAATAAGGCCGTATCGCTATACAACCCGAAGTCGCACACCATACGTTACTTAGTTCAAATGATAAGTCGTTCAAAGAACAACCCATCGCAAAAAGAGCGGCGCATAATATAGGATGGATGTGGCATGATCAAGTGGTTTTTGCCCAATTGTTAAACAAAGCAGCTTGGCAAGAAGGCTACCCAAGAGAGCTAAACAAAAAACATTCCTTTTATGCTTTAACGTAAAGTATGTTTAAATATTTGTCTTTCAAGGCTAGGCCCATTAGCGTCAATAGTAAAATTGTGCGCTATAGCAAAATGTGTAGCTAACTGTTAGCAGCGCAAACTGCTGTAATATATGGGTCTGCAAGTAGCTTCAGTATTATTAGTTTCAATATAAGAAGCTTAGTAAGCGCATTACGCGCTGTAACAGCCATCAAGTAAGGTAGAACGTTCGCAATGGCCTTTATCCAAGTTGCCGTGCCAGTGCCACTGCGCCAACTTTTCACATATACCCACGACAACGCACTCAGTGCGGGTGTAAGAGCGGTTGTGCCTTTTGGCCCCCGCAAACTGGTGGGTGTGGTCGTTGAAACCCTCCAAAAACCTGAAAGTGAAATTGACAACGTCGACAAGTTAAAAGCTATCGAGTCGGTACTTGACGATAGCCCCATTATAGATGATGTGTTGCTGAAAATGGCACAGTGGCTGTGGCAGTATTATCACCATGCGCCGGGTGAAGTACTGCACGCCATGTTGCCTGTTTTATTACGCAAGGGCGAGTCGGCCGCGCCCACACCACAAGACATGTTAATGCTTACCGAAGAAGGTATGCAAACGGCTGCAGACACGTTATCGCGGGCGCCTAAGCAACAAGCTTGCTTTGCTGCACTGGCTGGCGGAGCGTTATTAGCGTCGCAAGCACGAAAACAGTATGGTGCACCTGCGGTCAAAGCGTTGGTCGATAAGTCACTGGCCAGTATAGAAGAAGTCGCACCTGAATTTAAGCCAGGCAGTTGGCTTTCCTCGTTATCGCTTTCTGAAAAGCCAATTCCAGACACTGAACAGTCAGTTGCCATTGCTGCGCTTAATCGTCAGCAAGGCAGCTTCGCGGTAAGTTTGCTTGAAGGGGTTACCGGTAGCGGTAAAACGGAAGTCTATCTTCAGGCCATTGAACCCTTACTGCGTGAAGGTAAACAGGTGCTAATCTTGGTGCCAGAAATTGGGCTTACACCTCAGACGGTGTCTCGTTTTGAGAAGCGCTTTGGCATTGCGGTGGGCGTTTTGCATTCTCAGATTTCTGATAAAGAACGTTTACATGTTTGGCAGCGTGCAAAAGCCGGTGAACTCGGCATTATCATTGGTACTCGTTCGGCTATTTTCACGCCGCTGCATAACCCCGGCATGTTGATTGTGGATGAAGAGCACGACGAGTCGTTTAAGCAGCAGGATGGGCTGCGCTACAACGCTCGTGATTTAGCTGCCATGCGTGCCAAGCAGCATAAGATTCCTCTTTTACTTGGCAGCGCCACGCCCGCGCTTGAAACACTTAATAATGCGTTAAGCGGTCGCTATGCCCATTTGCAATTAACCAAGCGAGCGGGAGGTGCGAAAAGCACCCATCAGCATGTGTTGGACGCGCGCGACCAACCTATTCATTACGGCATTTCACAAGGCCTGCTAACGATAATGCGCCAGCATATTAGTGCGGGGAATCAAGTTTTGGTGTTTGTAAATCGAAGAGGTTATGCGCCAGCGCTGCTGTGCCATCACTGTGGTGAGACCGTAATGTGTAAGCGCTGTGACCGACCTTATACCGTACATAAAGCGCAAAACCGTTTACAGTGTCATCACTGCGGCGGTATGCGTTCAATGCCTTCAAACTGCGAGGCTTGCCATCACAATGAATTAGTTACGGCAGGTACGGGGACCGAGCAAGTGGAGCAAGGGCTAGCAAGCTTATTTCCCGGCGTTAAACAGGTAAGAATAGACAGCGATACTGTGCGGGGTAAAGACAAGCTTCACCAAACCCTTGATGCTATTAATCGCCAAGAGTACCAGCTGCTGGTAGGTACACAGATACTGTCAAAAGGTCACCATTTCCCTCATGTAACATTAGTTGCTGTGCTAGATTGTGATGGTGCCCTTTTTAGTGCCGATTTTAGAGCGCCAGAAAAGCTCGCTCAGCTTGTTACTCAGCTTGCTGGAAGAGCCGGACGCGCCAGCAAACCTGGTGAAATGTGGCTTCAAACCCACAATCCTCATCACCCTTTGCTACAAGATTTAGTGCACAATGGCTATGGGCATTTCGCGCGACACGCTTTAATGGAGCGTAAGGCAGCAGGGTTACCCCCTTTTATTAGCCAGTTTGTTATTCGCGCAGAGGCTACCGATAGCAGTTTGGCTTATCGCTTCCTACAGGAAAGTAAGCAGGTGTTTAATCAACAACACGCCATTGATATAAACGGACCGTTTCCTTGTTTAATTGAAAAGCGGCAAGGCCGGTTTCGGTTTATGCTGGTATGCAGCCATGAAAAGCGTGCGCCGCTTCATAACGCGCTGCGTTTGGCGCTGCCATTTTTACAGGCGTTACCACAGGCTATGAAGGTAAGGTGGTCGATAGATATCGATCCTACCGATTTCAGTTAGCTTGTTGGGTAGCAATACGTTAAAATTTTAACAAGATTGAAGAGGCTGAAACACCAGCCCTTCTAATAGACTTGGTATATGACGTTTTCTTACGCATACAAACAACGATAACAAGTAGGAATATTGCCGACTATGGCTCAACGCGATTATGTCTCTCGTGGACGCTCCCCTCAAAAAAAGAAGCCCGCTGGTAAAGGCAGAAAGCCGGCCACAAATACGCGATCAAACGCACAAGCTAACGCCCCAGTTTCTGGGAAGCTTCCTATCGTGCGTCTTATAGGCATTTTCGCTTTAGTGATTGGCTTCGGTGTATTTTTATGGTCGATAAAAGACAATGTAGAAGACGACGTAGATACTCAAGCTTCACGACCTGTTGCCCCGACAGAAGAGTCTTTACCTGAGCTGCCTGAAGAAGAGTGGGAGTACATTAAGACCCTGCCAGGGTATGAAGTAGAAGTTGAAGTAAGAGAGCAGGAAAAGTCTGACAAACGCTATCTTATGCAGTGCGCCTCATTTAGAA
The DNA here is from genome assembly GCF_056158305.1 of Alteromonas sp. AWM4_230. Taxonomy (NCBI): domain Bacteria; kingdom Pseudomonadati; phylum Pseudomonadota; class Gammaproteobacteria; order Alteromonadales; family Alteromonadaceae; genus Alteromonas; species Alteromonas sp. AWM4_230. The sequence continues at coordinate 918,681 of NZ_JBSWTB010000001.1, forward strand.
CCCGCGCCCAAGCTGAAGAGATGAAAGCTAAAATTGCATTTCAGGGTTTAGAAGCTCTTATCAGACACAGCACCGGCAGCAATGGCGATTGGTTCCGCGTTATTCTTGGCCCATATGAATCTAAGCGCGATGCGGAAAAAGCCAAGCATAGTCTGCGTAAAGTGAACATTGCCACATGCCAAATTTGGTACTGGAATTTGTAGCAGTTCATTGTAGGTGACACTTAATGCGCTGCATAGCGCGTAGCGGAAGTATGTATTTACAAGGAAGTATCAATGGGTTTTGCCATCACCGAACAACCAGATTACGCCGCTTATAGCATAGAAGAGCTTGAAGACGTTCTGGAAAATATCGATAAGCAGGCCTTTCCAGAGCGCTATCAGGCAGCGAAGAACGAGCTCGATTCTAGGCGAGCTACGCTGCCATTTGATGATGATGCGGATAGCGCCCTTCAAGACGATCACATTTCTCGACCCAAATGGTCTGAACTACACCTGATCACACGCATATCGAACATTACCTTTTTGGTACTTATCGGCGCTTTGTTTGTAACGGTTTTCACCAATTTTATCGTGATCAATGCTTGGCTAGACAATTCGAATTGGGCCATTGCTCTTCTCACTGTTGTTTATAGCGCCTTTTATTACCTCACTATTTTCGTTGATAAGCGACACGCACAGTTTGTGACTAAAGATTTGCGTGGGAAAATGACGTTATTTGGTATGCCGCTATTAGCCTTTTTCTTATGTTTTAGTTTTGTTGATGTGGCATTGCCCTACACAATTCATTTAGCGTCCGACAAACAAGAGATAGAACGAAAATTTGCTTATGAAAAAGGAAGTGGCTCTAAGCGCTGTCGACATCCCCTTTTGCTAAAAGAGAGCGGGACTTTGTCCGATGGGCGCTTATGCTTAGGGGAAAGCGAGCACAAACGCTTACCGAACAAAGGGTGGGTGTATGTAAAAGGTTATGAAAGTGGCTTAGGTTTTGACATTGAAGGCTATCGATTTCGCTAAGCCCATATAGCAAGCACCTCTGAGGGCACATTCTTTTGTCTTACCCTTGAAATTAAAATGCCTTCCCCCACTTAATTGTTATTGAATTTGAACGCTGCTGCCTTTGTTAGATGAAAAACGCAGCAGCGCCCAGCTAAACGGGGAATTAACGTGACAACGATTGTATCTGTACGACGTGGGAATCAAGTGGTAATGGCCGGTGACGGACAGGTATCACTGGGCAACACCGTAATGAAAGGGAATGCGCGCAAGGTGCGCCGTTTGTACCACGACAAAATTCTAGCGGGCTTTGCGGGCGGCACGGCCGACGCATTTACGCTATTTGAGCGTTTTGAAGCTAAGCTTGAAGCGCATCAAGGTCATTTAACCAAGGCGGCGGTTGAACTTGCCAAAGACTGGCGGACCGACAGGGCGTTACGCAAACTTGAAGCCCTGCTTGCTGTAGCCGACGAAACCGCGTCATTTATCATTACCGGTAACGGGGATGTAGTGCAGCCAGAGCAAGATCTTATCGCTATTGGTTCTGGCGGTAACTACGCACAAGCGGCTGCTACCGCACTTTTAGCTAATACCGAGCTAAGCGCAAAAGAAATTGCTGAAAAATCGCTGACCATTGCCGGTGATATTTGCGTATTCACTAACCATAGCCAAACGGTTGATGTACTAGATTACTAAGTAATAGCGAACGCTGTTATTGGCTTGTTGTCGCTCGTTTGCGTAGCAAGTACAACAAGTATTGTTAGAAAAGGGTTTATTCATGTCTGAGATGACACCAAGAGAAATTGTTCACGAGTTAGACCGACACATTATCGGTCAACAAGATGCCAAGCGCGCTGTATCTATTGCACTTAGAAACCGCTGGCGTCGTATGCAGCTTGAGCCTGAGCTGCGCCAAGAAGTTACCCCAAAAAATATTTTGATGATTGGTCCAACGGGGGTGGGTAAAACTGAAATTGCTCGCCGTTTAGCAAAGCTTGCTAACGCACCTTTCATTAAAGTTGAGGCGACAAAGTTCACCGAAGTGGGCTATGTGGGTAAAGAAGTTGAGACCATCATTCGTGATCTTGCCGACATTGCGGTAAAAATGACGAAAGAAAACGAAATGAAGAAAGTGAAATTCCGCGCGGAAGAAGCAGCGGAAGAGCGCATTTTAGATGTTTTACTTCCTCCTCCAGAAGATGCGTGGGGCAACAAAGAAGACGTTGAAGATCGCGGCACACGCCAAGCATTTCGCAAGAAGCTACGTCAGGGCGATTTAGACGACAAAGAAATTGAAATTGACGTAGCACTTCCACAGATGGGCGTAGAAATCATGGCGCCTCCTGGTATGGAAGAAATGACTAATCAGCTTCAAGGCATGTTCCAAAACTTGTCGGGTTCGCAAAAGAAAAAGAAGAAGCTGAAAATTAAAGAAGCGTTCAAACTGCTTATTGAAGAAGAGGCAGCACGCCTTGTAAATCAAGAAGATTTGAAAGAAAAAGCCATCGAGTCAGTAGAGCAGCACGGTATTGTGTTCGTAGACGAAATCGACAAAATTTGTAAGCGTGAAGGCAATACGTCAGGCGATGTCTCTCGAGAAGGCGTGCAGCGTGACCTGCTTCCACTTGTAGAAGGTTCTACGGTGTCGACAAAACACGGCATGGTTAAAACCGACCATATCTTGTTTATTGCTTCAGGTGCATTCCAAATGAGCAAGCCGTCGGATCTTATCCCAGAGCTTCAGGGTCGACTACCAATTCGTGTTGAGCTTGCTGCGCTGAAAGTGGGCGACTTTAAACGTATTCTTACCGAGCCAAACGCATCATTAACTCAGCAGTATGTTGCGTTAATGAAAACGGAAGGAGTTGATATCAGTTTCGACGATTCTGGCATTCAGCGTATAGCCGAGGCAGCGTGGCAGGTGAATGAGCGCACTGAAAATATTGGCGCGCGTCGCTTGCATACAGTGCTTGAGCGCCTTATGGAAGATATCTCGTTTGATGCTTCAGAGAAAAGTGGTGAGTCGTTCGTGATTGATGCAGACTACGTTAATAGCCACCTAGAAACCTTGGTAGATAACGAAGACCTGTCGCGTTTCATCCTTTAAATAAATGCTAAATAGAGGCCTCTTCCTGTAGTTGGTTTATCCAATTAAAGGGGAGGCTTCATAATTTTTTGGCTAACCAAGTCGACAATTTGTAAATCAGAAATTTTATATTGAAGAGTGCCATCGGTGGGGAATGCCCGCGTGCCTATATATTTCTAACCTATAAATAACTATGAGCTTCTTAGCTAAAGGAAAATAAGCAGGCGGTTTAAAGAGGGAGTAATTCATCTTTGGCTGCTTTTAAAAGATCCGCCCATTCTTTTGGTGGGTGACCAGACTTCACCATCTTTTCAAAAACTTTATAAGCATCTGTTTTACTTCCATAAGCTCGTTTGTTTTTCTCGTCATTTACCCATGCATATACAATAACCTTTGACTCAAGGTGGAATCGAAAAAACAGTCTATACTGTTGAAAAAACTTTGCTCTAAACCAGTGCTTATTGTCATCGCCCAATGTATTTCCTTGGCGGAAACTTGCGTGAGTAGGATCATGGGGGATGAGTTCAAAGGCCAGTCTTTGGATAGCCGCTAAACGCTTAGTAACATTTTTCTTTTTGTAATTTTGCGGATCTTTTTCCCGTAGAGTTTCAACCTCCCCTTTAAGACTGAGATACTGCTCTTTAAATAATGGATGAGCATAAAGTGTCCAACCGTTTACGACCATTGGTATCGCTTTTTGCAAACTTACTCATCCTCATCCAATAAAGGAGCGTCTAGGTCAACTTCGACACCTTGAATCAATTCACTAACGCTCTCACGCATGCTCGTAGATAACGGTTCTAGCTTCTCTGGGTGAGCCTGGATATCACGAGCTATAAACGTCAAAAACTCGCCAATTACAGGGTCGTTTTGTTGTGTTTCTGCACGCGATATAACTACGCTACCGTCAGCTTGAATGGCATACTTAATTTTGTCTTTTTTACTTAAACGTAATGCCTGACGAACAGAACTAGGTACTGTAGTTTGGAATCGTTCAGTAAGTGTTGATTCAGTTTCTAAAGCAGCGCGTGTCATAACAACCTCTAAAATATATAAACTAGGTTACTCCAAATTTTAGTACGGCATTAAAGGTAATGCAAATGCATTACCTTGCTGCATTAGGTCATAAAATATTTCGGCTACTAATGTATAGACGAAGTGCATAATGTACTCCCACCTAAGCTCTTTGACTTTTATAGCCTGACCTAACCGGAAAGCGTTAGGCACTTAAAAATAATCTAACGCTAATATTTAAAAAGCAGTGTCACCAATTTATCTGTTATATCTAGACCGGTATCATTTTCTACTTTTAAAAAGTAGGGGCTGGGATTTGCCTCTAGAAAAAAGTACTTTCCCTTCGCACATCTGCGCCAGTCGATTGCGCACCAATGCATGTCTAATGCTCGGCAAATTTTAATGGCCAGACGCTGAATCTCTTTTGGGATAATAGTCATAGATACGCTGGCATTGTCGTCGTTTCTATAATCCAGTTCGCTTGAGTCGATTTGTACGCTTAGCACATCATCCCCTAGTACATAGCTACGTACATTTTCGCCGGCAATGTATTTTTGGAAGGTCACAGGGCGCTGATTTAAAAGTGTATTTAGGAGCGGGCGCATATTAGGTTGTTTATTTACAAATTGTACCGTGCGACCGCCGCGCACGGGCTTATAAACAACATCACGCATGTTGTTGCAAAACTGAGAGGCGACTTCGGGGGCATTGCCTACGAAGGTGTAGGGTATGTGTGCACCCAACTTGCCTGCAACCCGTGATTGATAAGGCTTACATTGGTGGCTTCTCACTGCGTCAATAGAATTCACCCATTTGATGTCGCTATAGCTGAACCAACATAGTAATGTACTCGCCCGTTCTTGCTCGGTCCAAGTTGCATCAGCTAACAGTTTAGGTGGCTTATTGTTAAGCTCTTCTGTCTTAATCTGATTATTCACAGCGTGATTGGGTCGATTATTCTCACCTGATGCTGTCAACGAAGCTCTCGGCAAGTATTCATGCCAGTAGGCCGCTTTGGTGTTCGAAAAAGTCACTCTGGGTTGGTCACATAGTGTCGGTGAATTGAAATGGACTAATCCGTCGTCAAAATCAGGGTCATAGCTAATACTCCAAGCTGAACCGAACTGTTGCGTATTAGCGATATAAAAAGGGGTAGCTGTTTGACTAAGCGCCTTCGCTACGTGTTGAATTTGTGGGTCTTGCTCACTTCCTAAAAGTGCAACGTGCATTCGCGCTCCTTGCTAGCGGGTTATGGGTGAAGAGTATTGTTTTTAAAAAGCGCAACATATGGACAGTTCGTAAACGTTGGCTATCCATATGCTGACGCTAAGGGGGTTAAAGCTATGACAAAATATCTGGTAGTTTGCCGCCGCCTTCACCAATAGCCATGGTGATATAACCGGTTCTTTGGGGGCAGGGCCAACTACCGGTGAGGTATCGCTTAAACGAACGCGTAGACCGCCGGATACTTCAAACAGTTGCGCTTCCGCTAAAGCAACGGGCTCGGTGCTTGCTGGTGGGTTTAGATTTGGTTGGTTGTGATTTAGTTGATGGTGTTTCATAAAGTACGCTCCTTGTAGTGGCGTGTTGAGTGAAGAAGTGAAATCGCTTAAAGCGAAACCACTTCTCGGTAAAGGGTTCGAAAGCAGCAGGCGATAAGTGCTGAACGGCTACTGATATTGAGTTTTTTATAAATGTTGGCGCAGTGAAACTTAACGGTTCGCTCGCTGATAAATAGCTCCGAGGCGATCACTTTGTTAGAGCGGCCTTCCATTATTTTGTGTACTACCTGTAGCTCACGTTTCGACAAACAGTCCATGGGAATAACGGCGCCACGAGCGGTTATGCCACTTGCATCTATTTGCATGCGCTCAGCAGCTGTCATCAAAACTGCGGGTTCTCTTACTTCATGGTTTTTCATAGGGTTTCTCCGTGTTTACCAGATGTTGCGCTTCCTGTTACTTCAGAGGGAGAGCATGGTTGTAATGTGCCTTGTTCTAGGCGATAAACTTTGTCTGCCATGGCGATAGATTGGGGGCGGTGAGCCACAATAATTCGGGTCATATTCAGGGATTTGAGGTGATGATTTATCTGAGCTTCATTGGCCATATCTAGATGGCTGCTCGCTTCGTCTAAGAACAAAATGTCAGGCTCTTGATATAGTGCTCTTGCTAAAAGCAGGCGCTGCTTTTGCCCACCGCTCAAACTGCTACCCATATCGCCTACTAGCGAATGATATTGCATAGGCATGTGCATAATGTCGTGATGGATACAGGCTAGTTGTGCTACATAAACCATCTTCTTGAGGTTCGGGGCTTCTTCAAAACAACAGATATTTTGGCCTATAGTGCCGCTTAAGCAGGCGTCCTCTTGAAGCACAGAAGCGATGACAGGATTTACAGTACTAGGGTGCTCTATGCTGCCTTGTGAAGCTGGATAAAGGCCCATTAAGCACTTAAGCAAAGTGCTTTTCCCACAGCCGCTGCCACCTGTAATGGCTACGATTTCACCGGTTTTTACTGAAAGTGTTAGGTTTTTAAATACCCACTCACTATTTTCCCCATAGCGGTAGCTAAGTGACTTCACCCTAAGCGCGGTAGCATCTGTTAAAGCGCTACCGTCGAATGTGCTCCTTTCCAGCGAGTCAGCTTTGGGCTCGTTGGACAGGGGAGAGTTTGAGGTAAAAGCCGGACAATTAGGCGTATGTGTATGCTGTACGCCGAGCGAACGATCAGTGTTATATAGCGGCTGAACTTTAGTTTTTTGCTCTACTGGTGTAAGTAAAATATCGCTTAAACGGTTGAAATGAACGCCTAGCATATTAAGCTCAATAAGCTTATTAACTATACCGTCGATAGCGCCTACAAACCTTGTCTTATATGCCATAAAGGCCAGTAACATGCCTATTGAAAGGGTACCTTGCATGACAAGGTTCGCGCCAATATAAACAACGACTAGGTTTTCAACGCCAAATAGAAATTGGTTTGCCAGTGTGCTACCTATGTTAAATTTCCCTAAGGTGATGTCTTTGTTAAGCGTTGCAACTAGCTTGTTCTGCCATAGGCCATGGCGTTGTATCTCTTGCCCATACACGCGAATAGGTAAAATTGCCCGCACACTTTCCATAAAGTGGCTCTGTTCAGTAGCGGCCAGGGCAATGCGCTCAGTGGTATGCCTTTTAATGAATGGTAGAAGTCCCAGACGAATGGCCAGATAGATAAGCATTATCACCACGACCACTAAAGTAAGCTTGAAGGAATATAAACTCATCACGGCCAAGGTAACGATTGCCATTATTCCATCTAGCATCGCGGTAACGACCCCAGTGGTTAGAAACTCTCGAATGCTAGCCAGTGAACCAAAGCGGGATACCACATCACCAATATGGCGTTTATCAAAATAGTCTAAGGGAAGGGCTAAAAGATGTTTAAATACAGATGCAGACATCTGTAGCTGTAGGCGGGATGAAACGGACAAGATAACGAACTTTCTTATACCGCTTGTAAAGGTTTCTATAACTAATAATAGAGCAAAACCAATAGCGAGAGCTTTGAGCAAAGCTTCGTTGTTGTAGATTAATACATCGTCTACCACTGTTTGCATGTAGTAGGGTGCAGCAAGGGCAAAAATCTGCAGCACTACTGATAAGGCGAAAAGGGTTAGTAGGTTACGTTTAAAGCCAATGGCGCGGGAGAAAAACTGAGTAAGCCCAAGTTGAGGCGCAGACTTTTTGGGGCTAAATGTGTCACTTGGTGAGACCTCAAGCGCAATCCCCGTAACGTACTTTGAGGCTTCTTCAAAATTGAGCTTTCTTTTACCTAGGGCGGGGTCATGAACGAAAATATGCTTCCCTCTCACTTTTGTCAAAACAACAAAGTGGTTCATATCCCAATGCAAAATGGCTGGGCAAGATAACTGCGCAAGATGCTCCATTTCTATCTTTACCGCTCGGGTTTGAAAGCCCAGGTCACTGGCAATTCGCATTACGTCTTTTAAGGTCGTTCCTCGTAATGACACGGATATGCTTTGACGCAAAGTATTAAGGTCGCGCTTATCGGAGTAGTACTGTGCAATCATTGCCATACAAGCAAGTCCGCATTCAGCCGCTTCGCTTTGCAGAATAACCGGTACCCTGCTTGTTGTATGAAACAGTTGTGCCGAAAGAGGGTGTGTTAAACTCATCATGATTACAGCTTCCCTTTAATGCTATAAAGCGGTTCCATTAACCATTCCATAAGCGTGCGTTGACTTAATTGAACATCTGCCGAAAATGTCATGCCTGCTTTCAATGAAATACTGCTGCCGTAAGCCAATACTTCGTTTGTATCTAAGGTGGCAGTAACCAAGTAGGCTGGCTCGCTAATTGAAATAGGTGCATCGGCAAGTTCTCCCGGTAAAACAAGCGACGAAGAAATATTAACTATCTCGCCAAACTGCACACCAAACTTTTGATAAGGGAAGGCGTCATATCGTATGTGTAGGGTTTGGCCTTCTTGTAAAAATCCTGCTGAGCGCACGGGTACTGCGATTCGCGCTTGAATGTCAGCATTTTGAGGGAGTAGAGTGAGTAGAGGGCGAGCGCTGTCAACGGTATATCCCGTCTTTACATGAAGGCCTGATATCACGCCGCTGCGAGGTGCATAAATTATCTCTTCAGCATTACTTTTGTGACTCACAATTTGTTGGGTGAGATCGCTATAAGTATTCTCTATATTTGCCAGCTCGTTGGCTTGTTGCTCAGGCAAGGTTGCGAGTTCATGATTTATTGCTGCTATGTTGGCTTGCTCGCTATTCCAATCCTTTTTTGCTAAAGCTAGTTTCTGCTCTGCATTTAAGCGATTAAGCGAATGGGTTTCAACGTCGGCACGGCTAATATGTCCCTGCTTAAGTAAGGTTTGTGCTTTTTCCCATTGTTTAGATGCTAGAAGCCACTGTGATTGGGTTAGAGCAATAATGTCTTTCAACGTTTCTGAGGTATGTTTAGCCTGGGAAAGCTGCTCTTCCAAGCGCTGCTGCTGGGCTAGGTGCAAAGTGCGCAGGCGCTTAATACTTTGGTGAGTTCGGTTTTGTTTCGATTCTAGTTCGGCAAGTAACTGGGTACTGACTCTATGGCCTAATGCATCCTCGCTGCTGTAGCTGATTTTTATTAGCGGTGCGCCCTTTTCGACTAATTGACCTTCACTGACTATAACGTCGAGCACTTTTCCTCGCCTTGCGTCTGAATAAAGCTTGAAAACACCATGGCTGGGTTCTAGCCATCCAGTTACCGAAGCTTTTCGCGCATAGCTTTCCATGTTCAGGTAAGCAGCAACCGCCACAATCCACACGACAAGCAGCCCTGCTATTGCTGAATAGGCTGGTTTAGGGGTCATTAAAAAGCTCCCCTCAACGGCATTTGATTGCTCATCAATAACTTCTTTTCTAAACAACCCTGTTCTCATCTTCATCCCTATATAATTGGCTACTTGCGCTTGGGGTCCTGTTAAAGCAACCCTTTTTCTAAGTGCTAGTTTGCACATAAAGAGTATCTGGCTGCCGCTTCCATATCGGCGGTTAATCCTTGGCATCGTAATCCGTGACGCCTCCGTTTTGTTACTACCAGATACCTTGTGGTCAACGTTACTGCGGTGACGGTGTTTACTTTAGGCGGAGTGAGAACTTGATGAATGGTGCTTAAGGTCTATTTTTCTGTAGCATGCAGCCTCATTGGGCTTGGCGCATTTTTGAAAGCGCTTGGCCTAAATTTGAAAGTTGATATTGCGCAAGAAAAGGCGAAGAAATATAAAGAAGTCATAGAAGTGTATAAAGAATGTGCTATAAAAAACAAAGAAATATGAAAATAATACGGTAAGAATACGTAGAAGGACGCCACATGTTTGTACCCAGCATACTTTTGAAGCAACTTTACACGCGAGCAAGCCTTACTAAGACAAATAAAGGCTTATCTTTTTCGCTAAAAAACAGATTAAAAGACGCGACAATCAAGGAAGTAAAGTGGATATCGCTAGATGGAGAAAAGATTCCCGAAGACAAAATTTCACTACAACTCACGCCTGACTCCTGCATTTCTGTAAATGCATTAAATAAGTCGGACGGCGAGCCGTTTGGATTGCGTCAAACTATTACCGTGCACTTGGATATTGATGAAGCACCTTGCCCTGAAAAACGAAAATTGGGTATTTGCTTTTCGGCATCACCTTTTGGAAAGCTTAAATTTGAAGTAGAAGATAATATTACGGCGCCAGGTCAACGCAGTGCTTTTATTCCCCGTGACGATATGGACGACTATGGCGAAAGCATTATAAAAACACGCCAAGAATATTTTGAAAGCGCTACAGGCAAGAAAATTGACCACGTAGGTAAGTACTCAATCGACCCGCAAGCGCTTAAAGGCAATATCGAGCATTTCATTGGCGTGGCGCAGGTTCCTATCGGTATTGCTGGGCCGTTGACTATAAACGGCGAACACGCTCAAGGTGATTTTGTAGTACCACTAGCGACTACTGAAGGCACATTGGTAGCGTCGTACAACCGCGGTATGAAGCTACTTAACATGAGTGGTGGCGTAACGGCAACAGTAGTTGATGATGCCATGCAGCGCGCGCCGGTATTTATCTTTGAAAATGCGCGAGGTGCCAGAGATTTCGTTAAATGGATTAAAGCAAACTTCGAAAAGATTAAAGAAGAAGCTGAAGCGACCTCAAGCGTGGCTAAGCTAACCTATATCGATCACTTTCTGTCTAACAAATTTGCGTTTTTACGGTTTAACTTTAAAACCGGTGATGCTGCAGGTCAGAACATGGTGGGGCGAGCAACTTTTGCGGCTTGTGGGTGGATACTCGACCATTACGAGGGAATAGAGAACTTCTATCTTGAATCTAACTTTGCTACCGACAAAAAAGCCTCTCAAATAAACATTATGCGTACCCGTGGTAAACGGGTGACAGCTGAAGCCACTATTAAACGAGAGCATTTGTTAGAAGTAATGCGTGTTGACCCGAAGCAAATCGATTATCACGGCCGTGTGGCTGGAGTAGGGTCTTTCTTATCTGGTGTGAATAACACCGGTCTTCATTCGCCAAACGGTATTACCGCTATGTTTATAGCAACAGGGCAAGACGTAGCCAACGTATCTGAATCGTCAGCGGCCATGATGTATTCCGAACTTACCGACGATGGCGACTTATATGTGTCTATCACCATACCATCGCTTATTGTGGCTACCTATGGCGGTGGTACTGGTATTGGTACCCAGCGAGAGTGCTTGGAACTGTTAGACTGCTACGGGCGAGATCGCGTGTATAAATTTGCAGAAATCGTGGCGTCGGTTGTGCTGGCCGGTGAGATATCGCTAGCGTCAGCCATTAGTTCGTCAGACTGGGTGTCGTCACACGAACAGTATGGGCGTAACCGGTAGCAAGTAAATTTAACTAACGGAAAGTAAAAAGAGGCTTCACATTATGTGAAGCCTCTTTTGTTTAGCGGTTCATTTACTAATGCTCCCAATGATAGTGGTGCGCTTTCGCTTCCACTTCATCAGCCGTTTGTTGCGGCATAAAGGTCGCATTGTCTTGTTCAAAGAAGAACGGTTTACGTTTTTTCTTACTGCCTACTTCGTTCATGGTGGCCGACTCGTATACGCGTCCATTTAGTACAGTGTATTCTACGAATTCACTCTTTCTAATGTCGCTAAGCACATCGCCATCAATCACAACTAGGTCAGCAAGCTTACCTTTTTCGATACTGCCAAGATCTTTGCCCATACCTAGGTGTTTCGCGCCATCAATAGTACCACCGCGTAGCGCTTCCCAAGGCGTGAAGCCGCCTTGTTCCATGATCCACAGCTCCCAGTGCGCAGCTAAGCCTTCGCGCTGGCCGTGAGCGCCAATATGTACACTGACCCCATTATCTCGAAGCTCTTTGGCGTAGCTTGCTACGTTTTGATGGTTGTACTGATTTTCCGGTGCAGTAGGTCTTCGAATAGCGCGTCTATCTAGAATGGTTGACGGGGTATAGCGAAGAAGACGCGGGTTCTTCCACACTTCAGTTTTGTCGTACCAGTACTCTTCACCCATCATGCCGCCGTACGACACAACAAAGGTCGGCGTATAGCCAAACTCTGTGGCTTTCCATAGTTGAGTGACGTCGCTGTAGCCTTTTTCCACAGGAATGCTGTGCTCAAGACCCGTATGACCATCTACCAGCATGGTCAGATTCTGTTGAAGCTTACCGCCCCCTTCAGGCACAACCATCATCTCTTGATTTTTTGCTGCCCACAGCACTTGCTGGCGCTGATCGCGACGGGGCTGGTTGTAGCTTTTCACTGAAATAGCACCGGCTTCTTTCAAGCGCTCTACGTGGAAATAGGCATCTTCATAATTATTGATAATCGCTTTGTAACCTAGTCCTTCTGCACCGTATAAAATCGTGCCGGTGGAGTAGATACGTGGCGCAACAATATCGCCTTTACGCTGTAATTCTGCCGCAGCAAAAATTTCTGTCGTGTCGTTTGAAGGGTCATGAATGGTCGTAACACCGAATGACACATTCGAGTACTGACTCCAGTTTTGCTGAGGAATAATCTCATTGCGGCCCTGCGAGCCGTGAGCGTGCGCATCAACAAGCCCTGGGATAATGGTTTTACCCGTTGTGTCTATTTGCATTGCATCATCAGGAATGGTCACATCGCCACGTTTACCCACTGCTTCAATGCGGTTGTCTTTAATCAGCACAACGCCATCTTCAATCACCTCTTGGGTGTTGTCGGCATCGCGCATGGTTACCACTTTACCGCCAACCAAGGCTTTGTAGCCAGAAGGCTTGTCAGCTTTAGTGGTAAACGACAAGTTCATACCTTCAGCTACCGGCTCAGGCAAGGTTTCCGCAGCGCCATCAACAAAGGCAAAGGCTTCATCAAGTGAACGGCTAAATAGCGTAGGGCCGTTAAACCAGCTAAGGGTTTTATTGTCAGGCGACCACGTTAAGTATTCACCTGCACGGCTTGAAAGCTGCGTTACCGGCAGTGAGGTCATGTTCGGGCCTATGGTGATGCGCTTTCCATTTTCGACAAACGGCGCCACATACGTTTTGAACTGGTAAACAAACGCAACCCATTTCTTATCGTGTGAAAGTTTGTACTCACTTACCTTATCGGCACCGTAAAGGTGAGTTCGCTTGTCGTTACCCTTAAGATTAACGCTTGAAAGCTGGGTTTCGTAGTAAGCTTCGCCACCCGCTGATTCGGTGAAATACACTCGGTCGTCGTTACCCGCGAAATGCGCGTTGTAGCCGCCTTCAGAGACTTTTTCTACGGTGTCTTCTTCAAGGTCTGCTACGTAAATTCCAGGCTCAACCGAGTATTTGGGGTCTAGTAAGTAGCCGCCCGTAAACTTGCGGAAGACGACTTTCTCGCCATCGGCAGAGAACGACGGCTCAATGTAGTGACCTGGCTGCTGGGTAATAACCTTTCCTTTCCCGCCACGAGCAGAAACCACGCGAACGGTGCCTAGGTCTTGGTCATTCCATGTCGTATAAACAATCGACTTTCCGTCGTTTGAAAAGCGCGGATAGTATTCGTCATGGTCGTTTTGTTTCGTTAAACGCTTAATTTTGCCAGATTTAACATCGCGCACATAAAGTTTACCTAACGCTTGGAAGAGTACGGATTTACCGTTGGGCGACATTTGAGACCAGCGGATCATGCGAACGTCAAATTCATCAGGTGCGACATCTACGTCAAAGCGTAACGCATCGGCAAATTTCACCGTGCCTTCAACGGTCACGTCCATGGTGCTGGTGGTTTTATCTTTCACGTTGATAGTGTGGAACTTACCGCCCGTCCAATATACGATTTCGCTGCTGTCTGGCATCCAGTCAAAGTAGGCAAAGTAACCTTCCGAACCAAAGCCTTCCTGCATATCTCGCTCTAGTTCTAACGTCAGTGGTGTTTCTACACCTGTCTTGATGTCCTTAATGAAAAGCGCAGTTCTATCTTTAACGCGACGCACAAAAGCGATGTATTTACCGTCAGGTGAAGGCGTAGGAACCACAGCGCCGCCCGTACCGCTAATATAGCGGCTCTCTTCGCCGGTTTCGCGGTCGTAGCGAGTGATAGCAAAAATGCCTTCTAACGGGTCGCGGTTATATTCAAAACGAGCGCCAGGAACGGTATTTTCGGTAAAGTAAATATACTTGCCGTCATGAGAGAATACAGGGTCAGCAATGTTTTGTTGGTCGCGCTTCCCGCTGTTACGAGCTTTAATTTGTAGGCCGTCACCACCTGACTTGTGATACATCCAAATCTCGCCCGCAGGAATACTACGGCTAGACATGATGCCTTTGGTTACCACTAGGTATTCGCCGTCTGGGCTCCATTTAGGAGAGTGGATAAGATTGCTTTTCTCTTTGGTTACCTGACGAAGGTTACTGCCGTCAATGTCCATAACCCATACGTTGCTTAACCCATCTTTATCCGAGATAAATGCGATCTGTTTACCGTCTGGAGAAATTGAAGGGTGAATATTCCATGCGAAGTCTTGGGTCAGCGGGGTCGCATCGCCACCACTCATGCTCACTTTGTACAAGTCGCCCAGCATGTCAAAAACCATAAACTCGCCGTTTGGTGCAACGTCTAAGCTAGACCAGGTGGTTTCGTTTGTTCTGATAGTGACTTCGTTTAATGCATAAGGTGGGTTGCTGACTTCCCACTTTTCGACTTCGGATTCTGTTTTTTCACTGTCGTTTTGGGCGTATAAAGTAGGTGCAACGCCCAAGCCCAGGGCGCTTACTAGCGTGATGGCCAGTAAACTTTTCTTTGTCGTTATCATAATTGTGTTTCCAACCGCTTGTAATTTATTTTCTGTCTACATCAGAGTACATGACTTAACATGAAGATACGTACTCTTGAATTGTAAAACTAAGGTTAATCTTACTGCAAAGTAGGATAGATTCATTTAGCTAATGCGATTGTGGGTATAAAATTAACGTTCAACGAATGCACCATCACTTTCAGTGATGCTTGTCTATTACAGCAATAGTCGCTAATTTCGTAACAAGCTATTAACAACGAAATGTGTGGATATAATCGTGAGCGACGCTGAACAACAATTGCATTATTCTACTTGTACGCTTTGTGAAGCAATGTGTGGCATTGAAGTAGCGACGAAAGGCCGTCAAATATTGTCAATAAAAGGGGATAAAAATAACCCCTTTAGCCAAGGTCATATTTGCCCGAAAGCCAGTGCGCTCAAAGACTTATATGATGATCCTGACCGTTTAAAGCGCCCTGTAAAAAGGGTAAGACTTGAAGGAGGAGACAGCGCCTGGGAAGACTGCACCTGGGAAGAGATTTCGTGGGATGAAGCCTTCGACCTAGTTGCTAATAACTTGCACCGCATTCAACAGACCCACGGTAATAATGCGGTAGGTGTGTATTTAGGAAATCCTAATGCGCACAATATGGGCTCAATATTATTCGGACCGTATTTCTATCGTGCCCTCAAGTCGCACAACCGCTACTCCGCTACCTCCGTTGACCAGTTGCCACATCATATTGTTAGTCGACGACTTTTTGGTCATATCTCCCAAATTCCCATTCCTGACATTGATCACACGCAGCACTTTATGATCATCGGCGGAAACCCACTGGCCTCAAATGGCAGCATTATGACCGTACCAAACGTGAAAAAGCGTTTAAAGGGCATTCAAAAACGTGGGGGGAAGGTCGTCGTTATCGACCCTAAACGCAGCGAAACTGCCGATATTAGCTGTGAACATCACTTTATTCGTCCAGGCAGTGACGCGCTGTTACTGCTAGCTATGCTGCATGTATTGTTTGAAAAGCAGTTATACAAGGCGGATGAAATTTTACCTTATGCCGAGGATATAAAAGCGGTCGAAAATTACGTTCGCGATTATTCACCACAAAAGGTGAGCGAGCTTACCGGTATTACAGCTTCACAAATCACTCAGCTTGTTTTGGATTTCTGCAATGCCGAGTCTGCAGTTTGCTATGGCAGGATGGGGGCTAGCGTACAAGCCTTTGGCACGTTAACCCAATACCTTATCATGCTGTTTAACATGCTCACCGGAAACCTAGATAAGCGCGGTGGCATGATGTTCACCCAGCCGGCCGCTGACGTACTGCCAGTTTCAGGTAGGGGCAGTATGGGTGGATTTACCTCTCGCGTAAGAGGGCTTCCGTCATTTGCTGGTGAGTATCCGGTGGCGTGTTTAGCCGAGGAAATCTTAACCCCGGGAGAAGGACAAATTAAGGCCATGGTAATTGGTGCAGGTAATCCAGTGGTCACTACGCCAAATGCAGAACAGCTTGATAAAGCATTTTCTCAACTCGATTTTATGGTTGCGGTGGATTTTTACGTTACCGAAACCTCCCGACATGCAGATGTGATCCTTCCTCCGGTAACCGCGCTAGAACGCGACCACTACGACATTGTTTTTCATAACTTCGCCGTGCGAAATTTCGCTAAGTACTCGGAAGCGGTGGTGGACATTGACGAAGACCAGCTTACCGACTGGCAAATATACTTGTCTTTGGCAGAAAGGCTCGATGCGCTAAATGGGAAAAATACGGATCACTATGCCGCGCTTTGGGGCAAGCAGCCTAAAGGTGTGGTCGACGATTTGTTGCAAGCAGGTCTTTATGGTCGAGCTGCAAGTAAAAAAGAAGCCACC
Source organism: Alteromonas sp. AWM4_230 (assembly GCF_056158305.1). NCBI lineage: Bacteria > Pseudomonadati > Pseudomonadota > Gammaproteobacteria > Alteromonadales > Alteromonadaceae > Alteromonas > Alteromonas sp. AWM4_230. Next base: position 935,469 of record NZ_JBSWTB010000001.1, read on the forward strand.
GATGCTAACTTAAGCGAAAGTTCAACTGCTATTCCGGTAGGTGGGTTGTCAATTGACACGCTTAAAGCACACCCACACGGGATTGACTTAGGGCCGCTACAGCCGTCTTTGCCTCATGCCTTGTTTCACGAAGATAAGAAGATCCACTTGGACTTTGATTACTTTATGGCTGACTTGGGTAGGGTAAATACGCATTTCTTTGAGAAGGGAGAAAATTCTCCTTCCCGTCCGCTGGTGTTAATAGGGCGCCGGCATATTAAAACCAATAATTCTTGGTTGCACAACAGCCTCCGTATGGTGAAAGGCAACAACCGCTGTACTCTCCAGCTTCACCCTGATGACGGCGTCAAATACGGCATTGCCGACGGTGATGAAGTATGCGTGAAATCGCGAGTGGGCCAGCTAACTATAGAGGCTGAAATCACAGATGCAATTATGCCAGGTGTGGTGTCCATCCCGCATGGATGGGGGCACAATAAAAAAGGTATTAAACTGTCTGTGGCAAGTCAGCATCCTGGTGTGAACACCAACATTCTTACAGACGATTTGCAGGTAGACGAACTGTCTGGCAATGCGGCACTCAATGGCGTACCCGTTGAATTAGAAAAAGTAAGCTAAGTACATAAAAAAGCGGCATTTACTTGCTAGTAAATGCCGCTTTTTGTGAGAAAACACTCATTTAAGCGCGTATTCCTAGGTCATAGTAACAAACTCTTCACCGCTGGTAGGGTGAATGGCCACACAGGCATCAAAGTCAGCTTTAGTCGCGCCCATTTTTATGGCAACAGCAAAACCCTGCAGAATTTCATCCATGCCGTGACCAATACCGTGTAGACCTACTACTTTTTCATCTTTACCTGCACACACTAACTTCATCTTGGTCATTTGACGATGGCGGGTTACCGCCGTGTACATAGACGCAAAGCTAGAGCTGTACACTTTAATATTGTCCTCGCCGTATTCTTCAATAGCTTCTGGCTCTGTTAGGCCAATAGTGCCAATAGGTGGGTGACTAAAGACCACGGTTGGAATAAGCGAGTAATCCATGTGAGCGTCTTTTTGCCCATTGAATAAGCGTTCGCTAAGTAAGCGACCCGCTTTAATTGCTACTGGAGTAAGCTCTGCCTCACCGGTAATATCACCTACTGCGTACACGTTTTTGGCAGTGGTGTTTTGGTACTTATCTACTTTGACCGTACCGTCATCACTTAACTCAACATCAGTATTTTCTATATCAATTTTGTCGGTAGACGGCTTACGGCCAATTGCCCAAATTAAGCAGTCAGCTTTAAGCACTTCACCATTGGTTAAATGTACTGATAATTCGCCATCGTCAGCTTTTTCTACTTTCTCTACGCTGGCATGGTCATGCAGTTTGCAGCCTTCAGCGTGGATCATATCCACCAAGGTCTCATGAATGATGGGATCAAAATTTCTAAGCGGTGCGTGTTTTCGAACCACTAGGTGCGATTCTGTGCCAAGGGCATGAAGTACGCCAGCTAACTCGACGCCAATGTATCCAGCACCAACCACAACAGCACGCTTAGGCTGCTCTTTTAATGCAAAGAAACCATCAGAATCAATGCCGTACTCGGCGCCTTCAATATCCGGAATTACTGGGTGACCGCCTACAGCAATCGTAATATGGTCAGCCGTATACTTTTCGCCGTTTACTTCTACTGTATTGTTATCGATGAATTTTGCGAAACCGCGAATAAGTGTTACATCGTTTGCAGTAAGTACGCGGTCATAAGAGGCATGGATACGCTCAATGTAGGCTTGGCGGCTGGCAATAAGGCTGTCCCAACTAAAGTGATTTACCGACAAATCGAACCCGTATTCAGGCGCGTAGCGGTGAACAGCTTCAGCAATTTGGGCTCCGTACCACATGGCTTTTTTAGGTACGCAGCCTACGTTTACGCAAGTGCCGCCAATATCTTTCGCTTCAATGATGGCGGCTTTCTTTCCGTGTTTAGCTGCACGGTTTGCAGATGCGATACCACCGCTGCCACCGCCAATACAAATATAATCAAAATGTGTCATTCAAAAAGCCTTCTTTATCGGTTTTACGATCGTGAACACAAGCATAAACGCTTAAACACGTTCGCACAGCAAATCATTTTTAAACGGTTCTGTTTATAAGATTAATTAAAAGACCGAGGTTTGCCTAATAGTGTTTCAATTAGTTAGTCAATGGGGACAATGCAGACTAAATAAAAGGGCGTGGCGCAACCCGCCTTAATTTATGTTGCGCCAGCCCCATTTAAGCTCAATGCCTTCAGAACTTACTCACTTATAGTAGCAGAAAGCTCTTCTGGTTCTATTTGAATACTGAACGCTTTTCCACGCTCTTCTTCAAATTGCACGAGTTTTTGAATGGTGGCATCACTAAAAATATGACCTTCAGGAAGGATAAGGATGTGACTATCGTTATACAAATTTTGGGCGAGGACCATGCCTGCTTTAAGCTGTGAAGCCTTCAATGATGTCGAAAGTAGCTTTGACGTAGTCACATCTTCTGCTTCGAGTAAAAGGTCCAAAAACTCGCCATCATAGCGGGTATTTCGGTGCTTTTTCATTTCTAATTTGGCATCGCGGGGGCTCATTTCAACACCACTCATTCTGCCTGTAACTAAACGCCAGTAGTCTCGGGCTATTGCTAAAATACGCGCCCCTGCGGGAATTTCTTTAGCAACTTTGTTATACAAACCAGAGCCATTGTAGTGCTCGAATTGAAACTCGATAATATCTGAAACTTGATGCAGTTCGTGAGCCGGCGCAAGGATCAGTGCAGCCTGTTTGGTTTGCGATAAATAATTTTGTTGCTGCTGATATTTAAGCTTTGAAAACGGCGCTTTAAAATCTTCGGTTTCAAGCCCTAATAGCCCAAGCTCACATATGAGACCTGCGTAGCGAACTTGTTTTATTTCGTCTTTCTCCAAACGTGCAATACGCGCAAGCTTTGAAGACAGCTCACTTACCTCAATGGCAAATTTCCCGTTAATGTTCGGGTTAATGCTAATCACGTTGAACAGCACTTGCTCCATGGCAATATTGTGCTTTTCAATTTTGTTAAGTGCAGCTTTAATTTGACGAGTACGCTTTTGGACCACTTGTTCTAGCGATGCATTCACATCTCTGAGCTTTCTATTCTGAAGGCGTGTAAGTTTTTGAAGACGCGTATTTTCAGCTTTTAATTTAACTCGCTCTAACCCTTCCTCAACTACTGCTTTTAATTCTTCGTTATCCCATGGCTTTTGAAGGTAGCGATGAATTTTTCCCTGGTTGACTGCTTTAATCGTGGATTCGATATCAGCATAGCCGGTAAGTACTACTCTAAATGTATCGGGATAATTAATAGCCACCTGTTCAAGAAGCTCAGCGCCAGACATTTGAGGCATCTTCATATCTGAGATCACAACGTGGACTTCGTTGTTGCTCATCAACTCCAGTGCCTTAGCACCGCTATCAGCAAGCAGCAGTGTAATATCCATAGTGAAGAGCGCACGTTTAATTGCACGAAGAATATTAGGTTCGTCGTCGACAAATAGGACGGTATAGGTTGTAGCTTGTTCAGTAGGCTCTGTCATAAAAATTATCCTTATACGCGACGTAACAACTATCACACGCAATGGCATGTTTTAACACTATTACTTTATGCATTATCAGCGTTACCATTACTTTGTAAGTCTTTGGATACGGGGTTGATAGGGAGCGCTAGCGTAAAGGTACTGCCGTCTCCTTCCGTGCTGGTGGCAGATAATGACCCACCGTGTTCTTGCGCGATACCAAATGAAATTGAAAGACCTAACCCCGTCCCTTGCCCTTCTGGCTTGGTCGTGAAGAAAGGATTAAACAGTTTATCAAGGTGACTAGGCGGAATACCGCAGCCTGAATCCTCTACCCGCAATTCTACAAACTCGCCAACCGTGCACGTTGTGATAATTATCTTTCCGTTTTTGCCGGTGGCTTCTATAGCTTGTCCGGCGTTAATGAGCAGGTTGGTAATAACTTGAGATATTTTACCAACGTTCATTTCTACATCCGGGATCCTTCCTAAATGGGTTTCTACCGTACAGATATATTTCAGTTGATTGTTAACCATCGCCAAAGTAGTACGTACACAATCATTAATATTGTGTTTTTGCATTTGATCGCTATCAACCCGTGAAAACAATTTAAGCCCTTTAACTATTTCAGCCACGCGCAGCAAGCCTTCGCGAGAGTCACTCAGTAAATCTGAAATGTCTTCGTTTATAAAGGCCATATCTTGTTTATCTAGCAATTTCTCTAGTTCAATCAGTGATGCTGCCCGTTTGTTTTCATCTTTCTCGCCTATAACAACTTGAATTTGAGAAAAGATCATTTGATAAGTAGCAACGTATTCACTAAGTGTTGAAATATTACTGCTTACAAAACCGACGGGGTTATTAATTTCATGGGCAACGCCAGCGGCAAGCTGGCCTACTGATGCCATCTTTTCTGCCTGAAGAAGTTGAACTTGGGCTTCTTTTAAGTCTTTGTTTGTTTCTTCTAGCTGGTAATTTTTTTGATTGAGTAGAGACGTTCTGTCTTGCACTTTTTCTTCAAGAAGCGTGTTTAACTCTTTAAGCTCATCCTGCGCACGCTGACGTTGTTCGTGTTCCTCTTTTAACCGCTCTACAAGTTGATTAAATGCTTCAGCAAGCTCGCTTAACTCATCTTTGCCTCTAACTGGAACAAACACTTCTCTGTAATTATTGTACTTAACTGCCTCGCCAAGGTGTTTAGCACCCTGCAAAAGCTGCTGAAGCTGAGACATTAAAAACGAACCAAGTAAATATGAGCACAAGCCAACTAGAACGAACTCCATCAAAGCGAGCGTTACGGTCCAGTTTCTCACTCTTGAGACCGACTCAGTTACAGAAGCGATGTTTAATCCAATTTCTACATAGCCGTAAACAGTGTCGTTGACCATGATTGGTGCGCGGGTATCGTATACCCCATCGTCAGCTGCTGACACCGACAAGTCTGCTTCAAAAGGGCGGCTAAGCGCGTCCTCACTGCCTTTCTCTACAAACACATTGCCAAGTTTATCTTTTACCTTCACGTAGGCAATATTCGGGTTAGTGAGAATTTCAGATACATCTGCGTCAAGAGAAGCTAAGTCATAACTTAAAAAAGCATTTTTTGTTGTAGAAACGAAAAGCGCAACAGTGGTGTCCGCAGACTTTTTGATGTTGCTGTCAACCAGATCGTTTAATAATTGGAACACGGTCACAATTAGCACCAGCAGCAAGAGCGCTGCGATGCTAGCAATGCCGGTTATTGTTTTAAATCGTAACGACAGCTTCATCTGCTCGTTTCTCATAGGTGTGGTCTAGAAAGCGATGCAATACCCAGCTCTCTAACGTCATTCCAATCGCTGTCGTTAGATTCAACAAATTCACTCAACCCAATTTTGCGAAGAATTGATGACTTACTACTGTCATTAGATAATGCAATCAATGCATTAAGAATAGCTTGTCTATCTGCTAACGCCATTTTGGGGTGGGTGGCTATAGCGTGTGGCGTGTAACCTTTGCTTTCCCAAAGCACTCGTAAATCACTTTTCACTGCCTCGGGTGAGATGTTTAGCGTTCGATGAATGCCTCCACCTGCTTTAAAGAAATCGCGCTGAACCGACAAGTACACTGAATCGTGCGAATTTACATAACGCGGAATGAATGCAACATTGTTATTGCGCAGGTGGGCGCTGGTAATAATAGTGGCCGCAAACGCCGCGGGCGCTGGGAAGGCTATTTCGGCACCATTTAGATCATCAATTGATTGAATAGTACTGTCTTGATGAACCACGATTAATCCGCGAATTTTTTTGTCACGTTGTCTAGCAAGAGAACGATAGCCTGCAGATTCGTTAAAAACTACAAAGTGATAGGGGTTCATGTAGGCAATGTCGTAAAGCCCAGCAGTCAAGTTTGCTTCGAAAGTGGGAATATCTTTAGTTGTCTTAAACTCGATTGCAAGCCCAGTATAATTACTCACGTAATCAATAAGCGGTTGCCACCGTTCAGCCAAAGTTTTGGCTGACTGCTGTGGAACGACGGCGAAAGTTAGCGTTTTTGCGTTAGAAGAGAGCGTAACAACAGTAAGACATAGAGCTGTTATAATGATCATTGCTAGCCGCGACATAGTGCACACCCTCTCATCAAAATTACATCGACATGAATTGTTCTAAGACATTCGTTAAATCATGGTTTGAGAAAGGCTTTTGAAGCGTGGCATCAGCGCCTATTTCTAGCGCACGCTCAAGACTGATATCGTCTAGGGCAGAGATAACAATAATTTTTAAATCTTTGTGCTTGTTTTGCTCTCGAGTGAATTCAATAACACTGTAGCCATCCATGCCTGGCATACTCAGGTCGAGGGTCATCACTTTAGGTTCGTACTGACTTAACATGATCCCTGCTTGGAACCCGCCAGTCGCAATGTATGAATCGAACCCTGCACGACGAGCCACACGCTGTATTGATTTCGCTACCGGCATCTCGTCATCAACAATTAGAACAGATGGCGAAGCAATGCCTTTGAGTGCGTCAGGAATAGGCATGTCGTGGCGTTCAAGAAATTCTATGAAGTCCTCAACAAGAATACGATTGTTACCACGCCCAGGAAGCTTAAAGCCTTTAAGCTTCCCGCTTTCAATCCATCGAATTACAGTGCGAAGGTTCACATCGCAATACGACGCTATTTCGCCAGAGGTTAAGGTTTTCATATCTAAGCCTTGTAGATTTATTACACAGAATTATAGCTGCTGTATCACAAGGAGACAAAGTAGACAAAAGGATGAAATGTGACATTTGTGACAAGTGCTTCGTGAGGTCACAAGTTGCTAACCACCTTATTTATATTTATTTGAGGAACGCTTCAAGCACACTAACCTCAACAAATCTTCGTGATCCTTACTTTCAAACTAGAAGTAACTTCAAGATAGGTCAACCGCGGCTTAAACAATGGCTTGCTTTTAGTCAACGAAACCCCATCATTATTCTATCAACGTGTTAAGAGTGAAAAAGATTATGACAACCCCAGCAATCGAGATGGTAGACGGCCTACCAATTTTTTCTGCTATTGAGCCTGCCTCTATAAAGCCAGCTATCGAAAAAGCCATTGAAGCTTGTAAAAGTGAAATAGAAGAAGTGGTAGCGTCGAATGATTACTCTTACAAGAATTTAGTATTACGCCTTGAAGAGGTAGACGACCGCTTAAGCAAAATGTTCTCCCCTGTGTCTCATATGAACAGTGTAGTAAGCAGCGATGAGTTGCGAGAGGCGCATGATGCGTGTTTGCCGCTTTTATCTGAATATGGGACTTGGGTAGGTCAGCACGAGGGCCTTTATAATGCTTATGCTTCACTAAAAGCGTCTGACGAGTTTGAAACCCTGAGCGAAGAACAACAGAAAGTCATTGAGAACGCGGTACGCGACTTTACGCTCTCAGGTGTTGCCTTGCCTGCACAACAAAAGAAACGTTTTGCAGAAATTCAGGCAAAGCTTAGTGAGTTATCGTCAACCTTCTCAAACAATGTGATGGACGCCACCATGGGCTGGACCAAACACGTTACCGATGAATCTGAGCTTGCAGGTATGCCAGAGTCAGCTTTAGAAGCGGCAGCGCAAGCTGCGCACCAAAAAGACTTACAGGGATGGTTATTCACCCTGGATATTCCGTCTTATTTACCCGTTATGCTTTACGCGGATAATCGTGAACTTCGCGAAGAAATGTATCGAGCTTATTCAACCAAAGCATCTGACCAAGGGCCAAATGCTGGTAAGTGGGATAACACCGACATTATTAAAGAGACCTTAACGCTGCGCACAGAGCTGGCTGAATTGTTAGGGTTCGCTAGCTATGCGGAGCGTTCACTGGCTACCAAGATGGCAGACTCTACCGATCAAGTAATAGGTTTCTTACGCGACTTGGCGGCTAAGTCTAAACCTCAGGCGGAAAAAGAGCTTGAAGAAGTAAGAACGTACGCCAAAGACAAACATGGTGTTACCGAATTAGCAGCATGGGATTTACCGTATTACAGCGAAAAGTTGAAGCAAGAAAAGTACACTATTTCTGATGAAATGCTGCGCCCTTATTTCCCTGAAGACAAAGTGCTATCAGGTCTTTTTGAAGTAGTGCATCGCTTATATGGTTTGAAGATTATTGAGCAGCCAGGCATCGACACCTGGCATAAAGATGTACGTTATTTCACTATAACCGACGATGCCGACGCATTGCGTGGTAGCTTTTACTTAGATCTTTACGCCCGTGCTAAAAAACGTGGCGGGGCATGGATGGATGAATGCCGAGTACGACGTGAAATGATAGACGGTGAGCTACAGCTGCCGGTTGCGTATCTGACCTGTAACTTCAATGCCCCTGTCGGCGATAAGCCTGCGCTGTTTACGCACGATGAAGTCGTCACCCTTTTCCATGAGTTTGGTCATGGAATCCATCACATGCTTACAAAAATGAGCGTGGCTGGCGTATCTGGCATTAACGGTGTGCCATGGGATGCTGTTGAACTACCAAGTCAGTTCTTAGAGAACTGGTGTTGGGAAGAAGACGCCCTTAATTTTATTTCTGGTCATTATGAGACCGGAGAGCCGCTTCCAGCTGATTTGCTCGACCGCATGCTTGCGGCTCGTGATTATCAATCTGCTATGCAGATGGTTCGTCAACTTGAATTCAGTCTATTTGATTTCTTACTGCACAGTGAAAAGGGCAGTGAAGTAGACGTGCAGGGTACCTTGGACAAAGTGCGCGAAGAAGTTGCCGTAGTTATTCCGCCATCGTTCAATCGCTTCCAAAATGGTTTTGGACACATTTTTGCAGGTGGATATGCAGCGGGCTATTACAGCTATAAGTGGGCTGAAGTCCTTTCTGCAGATGCCTACAGTAAATTTGAAGAAGATGGCATCTTCAATCGCGATACGGGCAAAGCGTTCTTAGAAAACATTTTAGAAATGGGCGGCAGCAAGCCTCCTATGGATTTGTTTGTTGCCTTTAGAGGGCGCGAGCCGAAGGTTGACGCTTTGCTTCGTCATAGCGGTATAAAGGGCTAGGCATACATGAAAGAGTCGAAGTTAGAGTCTTTCCAATCTATCTACCGCCGTGCGTGCGAGCGCAAAGGCGGTGAAAGGGGGCTTGAGGCAATGCTTCAAGCCCCGCTTTCTAAAGCGCAAATTGAAGCCATTAGTGATGATCGCTTTTTAGCGGCAATGACTAAGCAAGTTTTTAAATCTGGCTTTGTATGGCGAGTCATCGAGCAAAAATGGCCAGATTTTGAAACCGTATTTTTCGGTTTCAACGTGGATAAAGTGTTGCTGATGCCAGATGAAATGCTAGAACAAAAAGCGTCGGATAAGCGCATTGTTCGCAACTATAAAAAAGTGATGACTGTGCGAGATAACGCCATGATGATTAAAAACGTGGCTATGGAGCACGGTAGCTTTGGCAAGTTTGTCGCCAGCTTTGATAAAGACAACATCACTGAACTATGGGCATTTTTGAAAAAGCGCGGCGCGCGATTAGGTGGCAATACAGGCCCCTACATGCTCCGCGCATTGGGTATTGATACGTTCTTGTTCTCTCGTGACGTTGAAGATTACTTGCGCAAAAACGACATTATAGATGGCGGGTTAACATCGAAAAAGTCGCTGTCTGCAGCAAATTCAGCATTTGCCCAATGGCATAAAGAAAGTGGCCGTTCGCTGCAAGAAATCAGTGCCATTGTGGCATTTAGCTGGGGCACGAATAATCTTACCGCTTAATACAGGTTAGCGTTGTTTAGAGCCTCCTAATGTTTTTAGTAAACAGGTATGTGCCTCGCAGGTTCACGCAAAGAGCAAGCTAACGGTTTGCTTTTCAAGCTAAGGCAGACAGGCATAAAGCTTTTGCTTCAGCACACAATCCTATACACTTCGGCATTAATAACAATATTCAAATTACAGGACTGTCATGAGCGACAATCAAACTCCCGCTACGCAAGCAGACTCTGCAATCGACAATGCTAACGAGCATACGACACACTTCGGTTTTAAGCAGGTAGATAAAGGGCAGAAAGCCTCTTTGGTTGCTAATGTTTTTGACTCTGTTGCTGCGAAGTACGACGTAATGAACGACTTTATGTCAATGGGAGTACATCGTTTATGGAAGCGATTTACCATTGACTGCAGCGGTGTGCGTGCGGGTAATAAAGTACTGGATATTGCAGGTGGTACTGGCGATTTAACAGCTAAGTTTTCGCGTTTGGTGGGCCCTACAGGACGCGTAACCTTAGCTGATATTAACTTGTCTATGCTTAAGGTGGGGCGTGATAAATTGCGCGATCGGGGTTTGGTTAGCAATATTGATTATGTACAAGCCGACGCAGAAGCGCTGCCGTTTCCTGACAACCATTTCGATGTGGTGACCATGGCATTTGGTCTTCGAAATGTGACGGAAAAGCAAAACGCGCTAAATTCTATTTTTCGTGTGTTAAAACCCGGTGGTCGCTTACTGGTTTTAGAGTTTTCTAAGCCTACGTCAGAGCAGCTAAGTAAGCTTTACGACATGTATTCTTTCCACATCTTGCCGAAAATGGGGCAGCTGGTGGCGAATGATGCAGAAAGCTACCAATATCTTGCTGAAAGTATTCGCATGCACCCTGATCAAGAAACATTAAAAGGCATGTTTGAACAGGCTGGCTTTGAACAATGTGATTACCAGAATCTAACCGGCGGTATTGTGGCTCTGCATAGAGGCTACAAGTTTTAATGCCTACTTCAGCGCTTGTTACCGCTACGGTTGAATCGGCTCTAAACAAACTGCTGTCTTTAGATGAAGACAGCGAGAAAAGATTAAAAGTCCTTAACGGTGCGAGACTTACCGCGTTTATTTCGCCGCTGCCTTACGGTATAACCTTGTCTTTTTCTGACCGAGTGGACGTACTCAGCGAGCAAGGCTCGTTTGAAGACGCCGTCGCGTCCCTTGGGCCGAAAGACTGTTGTATTAAAACGTCGCTACAGACCTTGCCTGAGTTAAAAGAAACCAGCCAGCTGACCCGCCTTATTCAACAAAAAGCACTCTTTTTAGAAGGGGAGCTGAACGTTGCCCAGCAAGTCAGCGCTTTGTTCCAGCAGCTCGACATCGACGTTGAAGAGTTGATTGCTCAAAAGACCAATGACGTTATCGCACACCAAACCGTGAAAACGGTAAAAATAGTGCATGAAAAATCGATGACGGCGCTAGCGTCTATGGCGAAAGTCTTCGGCAATGCCGTAGTAGAAGAAAAACAGCTAGCTGCACATAAGCTTGCGGTAATGCACTTTAGTGATGAAGTGAATGCGCTTCGCGACAGGGCAGAAAGTGCCGATGCGCGACTGCGCCGTTTAGAAGAAAAATTTAAGTAAGATTGAGAGAAACAGGCTCATAAATGCGTATTGTTAGGTTATACCGAATTAACAAGGTATTGTTGGAACACGGTTTAGATGAACTTATTCCAGCGAAGTGGTTACCCTGGTACGCGCGAATTATGCGCCATGCCATTTTTTGGGTGCGCAATAAGCATAAAGGGAAATCTCCTGGGGAGCGCATTACTCTTGCATTGCAAAACCTTGGTCCAGTCTTTATCAAGTTTGGTCAAATGCTTTCTACACGCCGCGACCTGCTTCCCCCAGCTATTGCTAATGAGCTTGCCCGCTTACAAGACAAAGTACCACCTTTCTCGTCAGACGCTGCGCAAGACATCATCAAGCAGGCGCTAGGGCTGTCTAATTTAAATGAGTTGTTTAGCGAATTTGAAACCGCGCCACTCGCGTCGGCCTCTATTGCGCAAGTTCACGCAGCAAAGTTAAAGCACAATAACGAAGATGTTGTAGTAAAGGTATTAAGGCCGGATATTCGCGATACCATAGTGGCGGATATGGAGCTTTTATTTAGCCTAGCAAATGTCCTACAGCGTTGGTTGCCAGACGGCAAGCGTTTACGCCCTGTAGAAGTGGTAGTGGAATACCGCAAAACCATTGTAGATGAGCTTGATCTGCTCCGTGAGTCAGCTAACGGTATCCAGCTAGGACGTAATTTTGAGGGCTCAGACGCCTTATACGTACCTAAGATTTACAGCGACTACTGTCGCAGTAATGTATTGGTTATGGAGCGTATTTACGGCTTACCTATTTCCAATATCGATGCTTTGTTAACCCAAAACACCAACATGAAAAAGTTAGCAGAGCGCGGGGTTGAAGTTTTCTTTACCCAAGTATTCCGGGATAGCTTTTTCCATGCTGATATGCATCCGGGCAACATTTTTGTATCTACGGAACATCCTGAAAACCCCAAATACATCGCCATCGATTTTGGCATTGTTGGTACGCTTAATCGCGAAGATAAGCGCTATTTGGCCGAAAACTTTATCGCCTTTTTCAACCGCGACTATCGCAAAGTGGCGCAACTTCACGCCGACTCAGGTTGGGTGCCGCAAGATACCAACATTGATGAGTTCGAAATGGCCATTCGCACAGTATGCGAACCGATATTTCAAAAGCCTTTGGCAGAAATATCCTTTGGTAACGTACTGCTACAGCTATTTAACACGGCACGACGTTTCAATATGGTGGTACAGCCGCAATTGGTGTTACTGCAAAAAACCTTGCTGTATATCGAAGGTTTAGGTCGTCAGCTTTACCCCCAGCTCGATTTATGGAAAACCGCCAAGCCGTTCCTCGAAAACTGGATGAAGGAACAAATTGGTTTTACGGCTATGATGGGGAAAGTAAAAGACAACTTGCCTTTCTGGTCTGAAAAACTCCCTGAAATGCCAGACCTGCTTTACGACAGTTTACAGCAAATGAAGCGCTTGCCATTGCAACAGCAGAGGGCACATTTGGCACTGATTCAAGAGCAGAAGAAAACAACTCAGACCACTCACTTAAGCCTAGTAGGTGCAACCTTTGTACTGATGTCAGCAATATTGCCAATTTATGACTTATCTTGGTATTTCCCTGCAAGTACGGGAGTAATCGGCGCAATTTGTTGGTATTTAGCGTGGCGAAAAGGGCTGTGATTTTTGTTACGCTGCGGTGAAATATTTATGAAATCCGTAGTTAATTAATTAATTTGTATAGTAATCGTCCCGAAGAGTGTTATAGTGGATACGGCTCTAAGCCAAAGTCTTTAAATAGACGCGATTTTGTATTATTTGCTATATGTTAAACCACTCGAGTTACCCGGTAATTTGTTGTAAGTTGTTTGTCCATTCGTAAGTAAGACCCAATACTCCGCCAATTTAAAGACTCTAAAGAACTTTGTTACACGCGCTTATGCGCAATTTAATACGATATTTGAGGTCTATACGACATGTCTAAAGTTACAGGCACAGTTAAGTGGTTCAACGCTGATAAAGGTTACGGTTTCCTAACTCAAGATAACGGCGGCAAGGACGTTTTCGTTCATTTCCGTGCGATCATCTCTGACGGTTACAAAACGCTTCCAGAAGGTCAGCGAGTAGAATTTGAAGTTGAAGAAGGTCAAAAAGGTCTTCAAGCTGCTAACGTGCAAGCTATCTAAGAATTCAAAAACGGCGGTCATTTGACCGCCGTTTTTCTTTCTATTGTCTGCATTTCCCACGCTCACGCTAAATGCTTGACTAGGGTTTTAGTGCATAACATTTTTAGTCTATAACGCTTTTGGTATAACTCACTTTTAACGAATAGCGCTTTTCTTCAATTGCCAGTCTTCAGCGTAACTATCGTTACCGTTTCTTGTTTACACCGCACCAGATCACATAAGCACTCGTTCACCCCAATAATTTTGATGCTCGCAGCATATTCCTAATATCAGTACGCCACAGTATTGCGTAGTCATGGTGTTTAATGCTTTACTCGATATAACGATGAATACGCTTTCAGGGAGTGCTTTATGCGCATCACATCAATTATTCGGACCACACTGGCTGCTTTACTACTTCTTCTTTGTTCAAACTCTACTTATGCTGCCCAAGCAGATGGACTAGTCGTTGGCGAGAATGTTTTGGCAACAGTGCTCAGTACCGAAATTCGAGCAGTAGACGTAATGCCCAGTGAAGAAAAGCGTCAAAGCATGAAGGACCAGGCGAAAGATTCCTACGCCGAAGTGCTCGAATATGTCACACGTGTAAACGCGTCTAACAAGATTTTCGAACTAGTGTTAGAGGATTACGCTAAGGAAAGAGGTATTGCTCTTGATCAAGCGCTAGTAAATAAGTTTATCGATAAGTTTAAGAGTCAGGTATCTAGCGAAACTTCATCTAAACCTATCGAAGAAATAGCGGTTAAGCAGGTAATGCAATTCCAAGCTGAAAAAACCATGTTCGAAGAGTTTGGTGGTCGTGTTGTTTTTCGACAGTCTAACCCGCAAATGCCTATCGATGGTTACAACAAACTCCTCTCTCGCTATCGTGATGCGGGTAAGCTTGACATAGTGGATGAAGACCTACGCGAAGCGTTTTGGGATTTATTTAAACCTCCCTATCAGTATGAAATTGCCACTGAAAACGTCGATTTTTCAAAGCCTTGGTGGCTTTAATTAAAGTATGAGTAACAAAACAAATATACAACTGAAAGTGTTGGGGAGAAGGGCTAGGTTTTGCTATGGCTAATGAAAAAATGAGCGTTATAGACGCAATAGATAAAGCCATTTTGGCCATGCTTCAGAATAATGCTGATACGCCTGTTGCAGAAATCGCCGAGCAAGTCGGGCTAACGGTCACTCCCTGCTGGCGACGCATTCAAAAGCTAGAAGAGAAGGGCATAATTTCTAAACGAGTGGCGCTGTTGCAAGCAAAGCAGCTAGGCCTTGCAATGACGGTTTTCGTTCAAGTGAAAGCAGGAAAGCACGATGGAAAATGGCTAGCAAGTTTCGCCAAGCACGCCGCGTCATTTGATGAAGTTGTTGAATGTTATCGTATGTCAGGGGAGTACGATTACTTGCTGAAAGTCCTCGTCACCGATATGGATTGCTTCGACCACTTTTATAAACGATTGGTTAACGGTATAGAGTTTTCAGACGTTACCTCTAGCTTTGCCATGGAACAGATTAAGTACACAACCTCAGTCCCTTTAAACCACATTTAATACGCCAAAAAAATGGGCCGGTTTGACGGGCCCCATATAAATTAATGATTTTGGTCTTCAACGTGCTGGTCGGCAAATATCTTGGATTTCTTTTTAATTTTACATCCTAAGATACGCTGCGCATTTTTACGGCCGATGTAATGAGCGACTGTATAGGGGTGCGCGCGTTTGAAGAACCGTGAGAACGAATGGAATACATTTTCCATAGTATTGGCTCCTTCTAGTAAAAATTGCCCCAAATAAAATATAGTAATATTACAGTTTGATGTCAACAAAATAATTGTCATTAAACAATTTAGATATCTCGTTCACATAATAAGGATAGACTCAGTAGAACTGAGCATCCTCTATTCATTGGTATACATTGTTCGAGGGAAAGGATCATATTTTGATCGCAGGTTTTCAGATCGAGTTTCCGAGCAGGTTATAGTCGTCGCCGAAAACGCCACAGGCCAGAAAGTAGTTGGAAACAGAATAAACTCACAACGTATAAGCGCCAATTATAGCGCTGAATAGAAAGTGAACACCACTGACTATCAGTGATGTTCACTATTGTTTTGAGTAATTAGGATCTGCTGGGATCCCAATAATAAATACTAGTAGTAAGAAAGCTTCTCTGATTTACCGGAGAAAATCTTATACACCATGGCCGTATAAGCCAGAATGATTGGCACAACAATAACTACACCGACTAGCAAGAAGCGCAGGGAGTTAGCGTCACTGAGCGCATCCATCACCGTCATCTGCCCAGGTATAATAAACGGGTAGTAACTAATGCCAAATGCGGTAAAGCAAAGTAAAAATACAAGCAAGGCTATAAAGAACGGAAGCCATTCGCCTTTACCTTGAGCGTCAGGCAGCTTTTTAAGCAATACCCCACACAATGCTAAAAGCGCAAAACATGCTACGGGTATAGCAAAAAGCACATAGCCCCAAGGTGCAGACAGCCATAAGTCTCGCACATCATCGTGTAGGGTTAAATTAGCGATACTTACTGCAGTAATTCCCACAGCCAGTACAACCAACCCTCGGCGTGCCCAATAATATGCTTTTTCTTGAAGCTCTCCTTCGCCTTTGAGTATTAACCAGCATGAGCCAATAAATGCATAGGCCGCTGTTACTCCAAATGCCGCAAGTAGAGCAAAGCCTTGAGCCCAAATATCAGTGCGAAGCCCTGTCACGTAAATACCTAACATGTATCCTTGCGCGAGCGTAGTTAAAAGCGAACCGTATTTAAATACTAAATCCCACTTACGCTTTTTCACCTGCACAACCTTGGCGCGAAAATCGAATGCCACACCGCGCAAAATAAGCCCTAACAACATGAAAGTTGCAGGTAAGTACAGAGTTTGCAGAAACTCGCTATGGGCTTCAGGAAAAGCAATGAGCAGTAAGCCTATGGCAAGCACAAGCCAGGTTTCATTGGCATCCCAGTAAGGCCCAATAGAGGCTATCATATCGTCGCGAAAAGCCTCTTTTCTTGGCGGTATTAATACGCCAACACCTAAGTCATAGCCATCTAAAATAGCGTACAGTAATACAGATAAACCAAGTAAGCCGACGTAGATGTTTCCAAGCATTTCTGCTGATACATTTTCAAACATGTTTGCTCTCCTTATACCGTGCTTGGGTCAGGTTCAGAGGGTTGCATCTTAGCCTTCGCTACTTCGCGCTCTTCCGTCGTTATTTCCTCGATTTCCACTGCTTTTCTACACATCAACATAAGCGTTCCCATGTATGCGATTAAGAGCACCGTGTAAATGACGAGGTAAAGCGTGAACGACAGAGCAATATTGGCCGGTGGCAATTGGGTAACAGCATCAGCGGTTCTTAAGACGCCACTCACCAAATAAGGCTGTCGACCTATTTCTGTAACGTACCAGCCAGCTAACGTTGCTATCCAGCCGCTAAATGCCATACCTGCAAACGTACGTTTCAGCCATACAGGAAATTCTTTCTTGCGAATAAGGTAAAGACTACCAAGCCATGAAACAGCCAGCATTAGCATACCCATACCTACCATGACTCTGAAGCCGAAGAAAACAGGGGCTACAGGTGGGTGCTCTCCCTCAAACTCATTAAGCCCTTCTATCTCTCCTTTGAGCTCATGGGTAAGAATTAAACTTGCACCGTAGGGAATAGGAATTTCAAAATGATTCTCTTTGCTTTCTTCGTCAGGAATTGCAAAAAGCAACAAAGGTGCGCCTTCAGTGGTTTCCCAAAGCCCTTCCATCGCCGCTACTTTCTGCGGCTGATGTTCAAGGGTATTTAAACCATGCATGTCGCCAGCAAAAATTTGCAGCGGAATTAACACTGCCGCCGTATAGGTGGCAGTTTTAAGCGCGAGCTTAGGCGCAAGCTTGTCGTCGCCTTTAAGCATGCGGTATGCCGAAAGCCCCGCTATTAAGAAACTAGCTGTCAATCCGGACGCTAACATCATATGAGCAAAGCGATAAGGGAAAGATGGGTTGAAAATAATTTCTTTCCAGTTTGTGGCATAAACCACCCCATCAACTACTTCAAAACCTTGTGGAGTTTGCATCCAGCTATTAAGCGCTAATATCCAAAATGCAGATGTTGTGGTGCCGAGAGCGACTATAAGGGTGGATGCTGTATGCAGCCAGTTAGGAACACGGCGTATACCGAATAGCATGATACCCAGGAATGTGGCTTCTAAAAAGAATGCGGTAAGGACTTCGTAACCTAAAAGAGGGCCTGCTACGTTACCCACTTTCTCCATGAATCCAGGCCAATTAGTGCCAAACTGAAATGACATTGTGACGCCGCTAACCACGCCTAATGCAAAGCTTAGGGCAAATACACGTACCCAAAAACGATACATGCGCATCCACACAGGGTGACCTGAAATGTTAGAACGCAGTTTAAAATAGAATAGAAACCAGCCCATCGCCATGGTGATGGTTGGAAATAAAATATGGAAACTAATATTTAACGCAAATTGTAATCGAGACAGCAAGAATGCATCCACAGAGAGCCCCCTTAGTTAACGCTGTTTTTCCCCGGAAGCAGCTTGTCCTTAAGCTCAAGCATACGGCCCACGCCAGAACCTAACTTCATCAACGTGTTTAGCTTTTCAGGTCCAAGATTTTGAAGCTCTTCAGACCATGCAGTAATTGATTCGAGTAAATCATGAATTTCGTTCAGTTTATGCTGAGCGTTCGCCTCCTTTTCATTAGCAGGTGCATCGAGCAGCAGATCCCGAAGCAGGCTCATGGTGGGATCTATTTCACGCTTTCTACGCTCTTCAAAAACCCGGTTTGCTAATGTCCAGATATCGCCAGCGGGAATAAAGAATTCTTTTCTCTCGCCGGGAACGTGATGTTGTTTTACTAGGCGCCATGATTGAAGCTCTTTTAAACCCATACTGGTATTGCCTCTCGAGATATTGAGCGCATCGGCAACCTCTTGTGCAGAAATGGGCTCTTCGTTTAATACAATAAGCGCAAGAATTTGCCCTACTGTACGATTAAAACCCCAGCGGCTTCCCATTTCGCCGAAGTGCATGACTGCAGATGTAATTAAAGGCGTCATTTTCATTCTTATTTTCCAGAAGTTTCAGAAATTATTGAAAGTTTATTGTGTAGGATCAAAAAAGGCAACAATAAAGTGCTTTGTAAGCTAAATTTTATTGATAATTTAATAAAAGTTAATTAGGAAAGTTTCAACGATATTGCATGCTTTGGTTGCAATAAGTTGTTATCGTGGTTGTGTAATTAAAACCCTCATGAAAGTTCGCTTTCAAAATTTCTCGGCCAAGGCAATGCAGCACGTTACAGATAAAAAGATAAAGACGCTTCAGAACTGCGAAGATGAAGCTATCCACCTAATCGAAAGTGTTCAAAGCTTTGGTTACGTTATAGCGGTAGACCCTGAAACTAAAAAAATTCAGGTGTTCAGTGAAAACATTAATGAGCTATTTAAAGTCAGTATCATTGCGGGTGAAACTCTCATCACTGAGCTCATAGATACCCCTTCCGAAGATGCCCCCACTTTTCAAAGTATTTATCAAAGCGTAAAAGGCGGAAACACTCGCCGAGCGTATCAATGGAAATTTGCCGACAACGCGCTTCATTTAGACAACTGGGAAAAAGAGGGGAGCGGTGTCGCGTTCGATTCAAACGGTTTACTTGTTATTGAATTAGAGCCTACCCCGCAGCTTAGCTATGAAGCTGCCCAACAATGGGTACCGATGGACGTAGATATTCGCACGTTGCTTCCTGATGTGGATGGGTGCGAGTCTATCGGTGATGTCGCAGACGCCATTGCGGGCGTATTTAAGCGCTACATAGGGTTTGATTCGGTGATGGTTTATCAATTCGATAAAACCTATAGCGGAGAAGTAATTGGCGAAGCAAAATTACCAGCTTCACGCTCTTTCAAAGGTTTGAAATTTCCGGCATCTGATATTCCTAGCCAAGCCCGAGCTCTGTACTTAAAAAATCGCGTACGTTGCGTATTTGACGTAGAACAAAACCCTATTGCTTTAAAGCCAACAGTGCAAGAAGCAGAGCGACCGCCACTGGATTTATCCATGTCTATGGTTCGTTCAGTGTCGCCGGTTCATATTACTTATCTTAAAAACATGGGTATACGTTCATCGTTTTCAGTGTCCCTTGTGTTTGAAGGTAAACTTTGGGGGTTACTTGCTTGTCACAATAACGAGCCTAAATATATCGACCAAAAAAAGCGTTTGGTATGCGAATCCCTCGGTCATCTCTATGCGTGGCAGCTACATACTAAAGCCTTGCATGAAAAGAAAGAGCAGTTTCAAATTCGCCAACGTAAGCTAAACACTATTATTCACCAGCTTACTGGCTTTGCTAACCCGCTTGAGGCGATAACCCAAAAAGAAAAAGGCCTTTTGGATGTTGCCAATGCATGTGGTATGGCGGTTATTACCCCTGTAGATAAGTATTTAGTAGGAAAAACGCCCTCTGAACAAACATTAACTCGCCTTCTTGACAAATTCGTCATTCCAAACTCTGAAGAGTCAATTGCTATTAGCAAGTTGGCGGAAGAAGTGTCGGAACAATGTGACCTTAATGGCATTCGCGGCATGTATATTTCCTGTGTATCCGCCAAGCTTGGTTACTACACGGTTTGGTTTAGAGAGCAAAAAGACAAAACTATACGATGGGCGGGCCGCGAGGCCGCAAACAAAGATATTGGTAAGGTACTAACGCCTCGTAATTCCTTTGATATGTACTTACAAAGTGTTGCTGATGAGTCGGTAGAGTGGAGCGAGGATGATCAGCTTATAATAGAAGGTTTTGATCACCTATTTATACCTTACGCGCTAAGCTTAAAAGCGTCGCTCGATAAGCAAATTAGTAAATTAGAAGAGTTAGATAAAGCTAAAGATCAGTTTTTGGCGAGTATTTCCCATGAACTTCGTTCGCCCCTTAATTCTATTGTAGGTTGGACGGACTTAGCACTGATGGATGTGACGAATGTCGATAGAATGTCCGATGCATTAGGCGTTATCAAACGCGCTGCGTCTACACAGGCCGCGTTAATTAACGATATCTTAGATTTATCGCGCATTATCTCCGGCACCATGAAGCTCAGCACGCATTCACTTAATATTGCTTCATCTATTTCTGAGGTGGCTAAATCATTTGAAGCGGGCTTTGCCAGTAAAAATATCCATTTGTCGATCAATTGCGAAGATGAGCATACTCAAATTCTGGGTGATAATTTGCGTATTAAGCAGGTGATAAATAATCTGCTCAGTAACGCTCTTAAATTTACAGCAAAAGGTGGAACCGTACATGTGCGGGGGCGAAGGGAACATTCTAACTACTTGTTTCGTGTAAAAGACAACGGTAAAGGAATGACCCAAGATCAGATAGCCCGGGTTTTTGAACGCTTTTACCAAGGTAAAGACTCTCATAACAAACTTGGCTTGGGGCTGGGTTTATCTATTGTAAAGAGCCTAGTTGAAATGCACGGCGGGGAAATTCGCGCCGAAAGCGATGGACTAAATTCCGGGACTACTTTCTTTGTATCTTTGCCTATTGCTCCTCTTAGTTTGCACGATGACATTATCGAAACCAAGAATAGCGAAATCAGTGATTTAACCGAGTCTTTGCGTTTAAGCGGTTTACGAATCTTGGTAGCAGAAGACGAGCAAGACGCCCGTGACTTTATAAAGCTGTTTTTAGAGTCTAACGGTGCCCGCGTCAACGTAGTTAAAAACGGGCTGCTCGCATGGAAAGAGCTAAACGATATGCCCGAAGCTTTCGATCTATTACTGTCGGATATTGGCATGCCGGAAATGGATGGGTTAGGTCTAGTGTTAAAAATAAGAGCTAGCGAAATCCCCGAGATTGCGAAGCTCAACGCTGTGGCACTTACCGCATACGCCTATACATCAGACCGCGTTAAAGCCCTTAAAGCAGGCTTTAATAATTATGTATCTAAACCCGTTGACGGAGAAGAGTTGCTGACTATTTTGGAAATGTATATGCCAGAAACGTCACTCTAATAGCTGAAAACCGCGCCTGTAAGTCTAGTCAGCCTTCAGCGCGCGGATAAGTGCCTACTGCGTGGCATTGTATTGACTACAACCTGAATATAGAGTCTTAAATCAGGCTCCGTTGATGCCCAACAGCGAGTTAGGATCTGTTAGGCTTTCAAAATTTATCTACCAGCGGCGAAGCAGTAGTTGGTACGTGGTTTTATCTAGTAGTGAATCGCGAGGTAATGTATTTTCTTTAGAGGGAAGCGCAGCGCGAGCATCTTCTAACGATGCATACCCTTCACCGTTAATATAAAACACGCTGTTTTCAGAAGTCGGTTTCCCGTCAAGGGAATAGGCCGTATTAAGTAGGTCAGAGGCGGTAGTTATGCTGCTATGCCCAATATAGTCGGCTACGCCATCTCCATTCACATCTTTCGTTAGCCATGCCAATGCAAGAGGCTGATTAAGTTCACCGTTATTCTGTAACTCCGATAAGGCTTGGTTAAATTTCGCAATAATGCTTTCAGCACTGGCAACATTTTTACTGATAGCTATTTGAAACCCCGTTTTGGCTAAAGGCTTTGCTGAAAAGTGCAAAGTTTCTTCGTTATCGTTGGCAAGCAGTATATTTAGTTCTTGTGCGAGAAGCTGAGTGGTAATTAAGTAAGGTGCTCTATCATCGGCAAGTTGGCGAAAGGCATCAAACGTTGTGGGGTTGCGCGACCACTTTATATCTTTAAGTAGTCTGAACGAGGGTGTATTTGCAAAGCGGTTTTCTATGGCGACGCGATTACCTTTTAAGTGTGGAAAAAGTTTTATGTCTTCTACGTTTGCCTTCTTACTTACTGCGTAAAGATAAACAGGTAAGTAAATGTCGGATAGAAAATAATTGCTGCTGTCTTCACCCAAGTTGATATAGGCAAATTCACCGTTTAGCTTCCCAGTTAGTACGGAACTACCTAAAAAAGCTTGTCGCATAACCCGAAGTTGAATATCCAACTCCGCCTTTTCAAACACCTTTTCAAGCAAAGCATTAATTCGAGCAGGCTCACCATCATCGCTTATATAAGTTTCAAAGGTAGCGGCACCCAAAGTCGTTGTGGCAGCTTTTAAAGGAGAAATGTTAACTAAACAAAGTGCTAGGCTTATACCTAACAGGGAAAGGCGTCGAGTGAAAAAAGAGAGCGAAAACGCGCTGAATCTTACCAAAGGTGAACTCCGAACTGCCGTCATGCATTTATTACACTGTAATGTAGTTAGTCACTTAATTCCAATAAACCCGCATTGGTTTAAATTAACAAAATGTAAGCGGCATCAATTAATTGTGTGTCATGCTAACGTCTAGGCAGGCTTTTGTTGAGTAAAGTCATTCGTGACGATAAGCCAGTTTCATTACCAGCTTAACGCCACGAATTTGATTGGGTGCGTAATTGAGGGCGTAATTGAATGCGTGTAAGTACGCGTAATATAAACGCTCAATTTAAACGCTTATTCTCCAAAGCTTCCCGCAGGACCTGGATAAACGACAACGCTTTCAACACCGTCCTTGTTCACGCTGGCAACGCCAAAAAAGTAGTTGTCGATAACCACGTTCTCAAGCATGGCTTCGGTAACGTTACCCACAAATTTACTGTATTCCCATTGCGGTGCATCAGTATGACGCCAATATACTTTGTAACCTTTAAGCTGCGGGTTTTGTTTTGCATCTAGTGCATCCCATTTTAAAAAGGTTGAAGGCTGAACTGCACCGGCAATTTCTACGTTTGCAGGTGGGTTAGGCGCCCACGCCATTGCTGCAAGAGAAACAGCGTTTAAACCGGTAAGCTTAGCGGCGTAGTCAAAGTTAACGCCATCTAAGGTATCGCCATAGGCAATACCGTCTTCTACGCGAAGGTCTTGGTGCTGGCGGGTGTAGTTTTCGTTAGTTTCCATAATACGAATACCCGGGTAGCCCAAATCATTGAACGGGCGATGGTGGCCACCACGACCAAAGCGGTCTAGGCGATAAATCACCATAGTGTCTAAATTTTCAATGTATTTATCGGCGATTTTATCGATATAGCGGGCAAGGTTTCGGCTTGGCGAGTCTACTTCACCCCCAGTGAATCGTCGCATACGCGCTTCTTTTTCCGTTTCGGTTACGCGTGTACCTTCGGCAAACAAGCGAGCGGTGGTGTTATTAATCACACCGTTAACCCCTTCGATATTACCTATCATGTCATTATTGAGCACAGCTTTAATTCGCCAACCGTCTTTCTTGGCTTGGTTTGCCATAATACGCCCGCCGAAAAGCCCTTGCTCTTCGCCAGATAAAGCAGCATACACGATACTGCCGTTAAACTTGTATTTGGATAGTACTCGCGCAGCTTCAAGGGTACCGGCAACACCAGAGGCGTTGTCGTTTGCCCCTGGTGAGTCAGAGGTGAAATCCATCACATCAGACACTCGTGAATCGATGTCGCCTGACATGATGACGTAACGGCCTGGATCGGTGGTACCACGCTGAATCGCAATTACGCTGACCACTTCCACTGGGTCTGGAATACGTTTCTCACCACTAATCACTTCTGATTGGTAGTACACTTCTAAGCAACCACCGCACTCAGCTGAAATTTTATCAAATTCAGATTTAATCCAGCGACGCGCAGCGCCTATACCGCGGGTATCAGACTCGGTTTCAGAGAGAGTATGGCGTGTACCAAAGTTCACCAACTTGGTAATGTCTTTTTCAATGTTTTCGGCAGAGACATTTTTAGCAATATCGTAAAGTGCTTGCTGCTGTTCGCTTTGTGCGTGAGCAGCGAAAGATGCAGTGCTACTTAGCAATATGGCTGAGGCCAGCAGACTATTTGTTCTTATTATGGCGCTTATGTTAGCGAGTGTGGATAGGTTTTTTATCATTGTTTTCTCCAGTAATTATCTTTTCACCATAACTAATACGTGGCTTGTCTACAATTGGAGTAAACCTGTTTAATGGTTGGTCATCGCAAGTCATTGCGATTGAAAAGCGGAGTAAGGCGCTGAGTATAAAAAACGATCTGTAACAAAGAACGAAAAAACCGGCATTCGCCGGCTTTCACAATATGAGGTTTACGCTAGTGCTTAAATAAACGCAAATGCGTCGCCAAATAGGTTTTCAACTTTTAAGCCGCGCTGTGTAAAGTCATCGCGCACCACTTTAGCCATCTCAAAACGACCTGCAACGTAAACCTGAACGTTTGAAAAGTCGACGTGGTCTGCCATAACCGCATGGTGTACCCAGCCCGTTCTGCCTTTCCACTCGTCACATGCAAACTCTACTACCGGCACAAAAGTGAAGTGATCGTTAGTTTCAGCGAGTTCAGTTAGCTTGTCAGCTAAATACAAATCAGCCGCGTGTTTTCCACCCCAATAAAGGGTAAGTGGTGTTTTGTCACCGCTATTAAGATGCTCTTGCAGAATTGAGTAGGTATACGAGAAGCCAGTACCACCAGCAATTAGCACCATAGGCAAGCCATTGCTTTGCAAAAAGGCATTACCATTACCTACGTTTACAGTAATTTCGCCATCTGCACGCATGCGCTCTAGCACTTCACCAGCGTAACTGTTGCCAGGCTCTGCACCAATGTGTAATTCAATGCGGCTATTATCGAAGGCGGCATTAGCAATAGAAAATGGGCGCATATCTTTTTCGCCCATTACCACCATAGCGTACTGACCCGCCTTAAATTCAACAGGGCTTTCTGGCGTTAATTCAACTTTTTGTACCACTTCGGTTAAAGGCGTGATGCTTGCAACCTTGCACTTAATCTCTGACATGTATTTTCTTTAAACCTTCTTGCTTAGCGTGTCGCCTTTTTATGCGCTTTAAGACAAGCGCATGCTTTAATAATCGTTAATAGCGCTACATCGAGTCGCTACATAATACCAAGACTGTCCCAAATATCATCAACGCGTTTTTTAACGTCTTCGTCCATCACAATGGGCACGCCCCATTCACGGTCGGTCTCGCCGGGCATTTTATTTGTGGCGTCCATGCCCATTTTCGAACCTAGCCCTGATACCGGGGACGCAAAGTCCAAGTAATCGATAGGCGTATTTTCTATCATCACCGTGTCGCGGGCTGGGTCCATACGGGTAGTGATAGCCCAGATAACATCATTCCAGTCGCGCGCGTTAACGTCGTCATCGCACACTATCACAAATTTCGTGTACATGAACTGTCTTAGAAAAGACCACACGCCCATCATCACACGCTTAGCGTGGCCTGGGTACTGTTTCTTCATCGTTACCACCGCCATTCGATAAGAGCAGCCTTCCGGTGGCAAATAGAAATCAACAATTTCAGGGAACTGCTTTTGCAAAATTGGTACAAACACTTCGTTTAGCGCAACACCTAAAATGGCTGGTTCATCGGGCGGGCGCCCTGTATAGGTTGAATGATAAATAGGATCTTTACGGTGCGTAATATGGGTAACGGTAAACACAGGGAAGTCGTCGACTTCGTTGTAATACCCAGTGTGATCGCCATAAGGGCCTTCAGGCGCAGTTTCATCCTGAGCAATATAGCCTTCAAGTACAATCTCAGCGCTAGCAGGAACTTGCAAATCATTACTGATAGATTTAACCACTTCGGTTTTATCACCGCGCAGTAGGCCTGCAAAAGCATATTCTGAAAGGGTATCTGGTACAGGAGTAACCGCGCCCAAAATAGTGGCGGGATCTGCACCGAGCGCAACAGATACAGGGTAGGGTTCACCTGGATGAGTTTGACACCACTCACGAAAATCTAGCGCACCACCACGGTGTGATAGCCAGCGCATAATGAGTTTGTTTTTGCCAATAACTTGCTGACGGTAAATCCCCAAATTCTGGCGCTTTTTGTGTGGTCCTTTAGTAACACTCAAACCCCAGGTTACCAAGGGTGCAGCGTCACCCGGCCAACAGCGCTGAACCGGAATTTTTGATAAGTCTACATCGTCACCAGTAAGTACCACCTCCTGACAAGGTGCTTTTTTTAGCACTTTAGCGGGCATGTTCAGCACCTGCTTAAACACAGGCAACTTTTCCCAAAGATCTTTAAGCCCCTTGGGCGGTTCTGGTTCTTTTAGGTACGCCAGCAGTTTGCCCACTTCGCGTAGCGCTTCCACAGAGTCTTGCCCCATGCCCATCGCTACGCGCTCTGGCGTACCAAATAAATTTGCCAGTACCGGCATATCGTGGTTTTTAGGGTTTTCAAACAACAGCGCAGGGCCGCCAGCACGCAAAGTCCTATCGGCAATTTCTGTCATTTCAAGGTCGGTATCAATGGGCTGGCTAATGCGCACTAACTCGCCTTTTGCTTCAAGCTGGCGAATAAAGTCGCGTAAATCTTTGTACTTCATCTGTTTGGCGTATCCACACACGTTATTTATGGCAAGAATATACCATTTTAGTGCAAAGTCCGATCAGTAAGCGGTGTGAAACCAACATTAAACGTTCTACAGACAAATTAACCTTTACAGTGGCGCCATTTAAGTGTGATATAGCAATATGTTATGAAATTTAACAATTACGGGCCAATAGCGCACGGCGTGCGTATTCTTACTTAGCCCTTCTATTTTAGTGCTTTGCGATAACACGCCGCAGTAATGCGCGTGCATTAAAACCCTAATAACCCTTTTTTTGCCTAAGGTGGTTACATGAGTTCATTCGATCAGGACATGCTAGACGAGTTAAATTTGCTACTGAAGTTTCCTGCAGACAGTCTACTTCAGGGGCTGAAAATTCATCACGATGCCAGTCAAAGCATGGTGAACGCAGCATCCAGGCTGTACTCGAAAGGCTTAATTACCCAGCCAGACGGTGGTTACCTAACTGATTTAGGTATTGAT
Organism: Alteromonas sp. AWM4_230; assembly: GCF_056158305.1. Classification (NCBI taxonomy): domain Bacteria; kingdom Pseudomonadati; phylum Pseudomonadota; class Gammaproteobacteria; order Alteromonadales; family Alteromonadaceae; genus Alteromonas; species Alteromonas sp. AWM4_230. The sequence goes on from NZ_JBSWTB010000001.1 coordinate 962,927, forward strand.
TTAGCCGACCACGCCCGTCATATCCAATCCGCCATGTGCCCGCGAAAAAGTAGTCATTAGCCTAAACGTTTTTTGCTATATCTTTTAGCAGATAGGCCAAAGTGAAATAGGCTTTGGCCGCTCGCGATTATTTACGTAAAGAAAAGCGTCTCTTGGTTAAGTTAATCTATAATAGGTCGATAACTAAACTAAGTTTGCGTTATCAACATTTATTGCTTAGCTATGAAACGAATTATATCTACCGCTTTATTAATCTGTGCCTCCGTAGCGGGGTTTTCTGCTCATGCGCTTGAAGGTGAGACGATAGAAGAACTGCGTGCAGTTCAGCTTTACAGTCAAGACGCGCTCATCGACATGATTAACGCGAATACTCACCTAGATAAAGTGGTAGAAGACAGATGTCAGCTTGTTCAAGACATCGAAGCTCGCGCCGATGTGCTAAAAATTCCAGCCTACCAATTTTTATGGGGCGATATGCTGGCGTGGGGGGTATGCGTAGATGCTGAACCCGCTCGTGGAATTGGTTATATGGAAGACGCAGCGAATCAAGGTTTGCCAGCGGCACTTGAGCAGCTTGGACGTTACTATGCAAAGGGCACGCTGGTACAGCAGGATAAAGCACGCGCGGTGGTGTACTTACGAGAAGCCGCGGCACTTAAAAACCTAAAAGCGCAGATTCGTTTGGTCGAGTTGTTTTTAGACGGTCACGGCAGCCCTTACGATTATGAAGATGCCTACCACTGGCTTTATAACTCTGTGACCAACGATAAAAAACAGCATCAGCAAATATCGTCTTACCTCGCTCGCTTAGAAAAATTAATGCATCCGAAAGCTGTGCGTGAAGCAAAGCGTCCTTTAGATAGCTAAATGACATTAGTACCTAATTGGTATCAAACGCCTAATTGATTACGAGAGTAGATTTAAACACAACGGGCAGCAGGCAATCCGAGCAACAGGAAAAAGCTAGCAGTTAGCATGAGCTGGCTTCTGCAATAGCGATAGCCTTTGTGCATTTATGGCTTCAGTGCATTTTCACGCGAAAAGGGGCTTAACGCCTTCGCCAGCCTGTGAGTATAGGGCGAACTAACTGAATATTTCCCATATATTGCACAGCAAACACTGCAGCAACATGCACTAGCACACATGCGTAAAGCACATCGGCGATAATGCTGTGTATCCATTCCAGCGTACTATTACCGAACATGGCATCTATTTCTTCCATCATAAAACCGGTAATACCCAAGCCCAGCAGTAGCGTGATAACGGCCATTATCATTAGCCAGCCGAAAGGGTTATGGCCATGATGAGTGGGAACTTTCTTTTGTTTTACGTGTTGTATATGTTCAGCGAAGGCTTGTTGATGCAATGACACGTTAGAAAAGCTTGCGTATTCAGTGGCAACCTTTTTACTAGCTTCGAATTTGGTTGATAAAAAGCCCCAACTAACCCGTATGGATATAAGCGCTACCGCTGTGTAACCAGCTATTTCGTGATAAAGGCGACCTGGCTCCACAATAAAATAGTTGGTCACAAAGGTAGCGACAAGGCCCCAGTGGCACAGGCGCACTACCCAATCCCAAATATAAATATCCGAAGGCGTATCTTTAGGTCTGTACATTACATCACTTTCTTAAGGTAAAACAAAAACGCTGCAATAGTTTGCAGCGTTTTTATCAAGTCTCAAAGCAAACGAGCTATGAGCCGTTTGCTAAAACACACCTAGTGCATTTCTTTCTTAACAATGCTGCCATCAACTGGGTTGAAGTAAATTTCTACTTTATTTTCTTCTTTGTCGAAGCCGTAGATTTCGTAGCAGTTACCACCTGTTACTTTAAACTCGTTAATTTTATAACCTTGCGCTAACAGCTGAGCCTGAAACGCATCTTGGTTTTGCCATTCAGCTTCAGGTGCAGTAGTACACTGCGTAGTGCCATGCTCTGCACTACAAGCACTTAATAGGGTCGCAGCGCCAATAGCCGTAGCCATCATTAATTTTTTCATTGCAGTCTCCATTTCGCTTTTTAGTTAAACGTTAATTCTGTCCTACGTGGAATGAGTGTACTTAGTTTGCTCTATGATTCAAAGGGGCATATTGCAATAGCCATTTATCGCGGCTTAGATTTTTCGAATGGTATATATCTGTCACAAAAGTGCCTTTGACTTGTCACCTATGCTTCATCGAACCTTCGCAAAAGCGTTCTACATTCTTGTGCTTCGATAATTCTAAAAAGTAGGCAATGTCGCCAATCTACCGGTGAACTGCTTATAAAAACACATAAAACACCCACTAAGCACACGAAAGGAATGATTTGATGCGTCCTCTGTACCCTAGATCCGTTTATTCACGCTCTTTACTTGCTACAACGATTGCGTTTGCTCTATCAAGCGCAGCAATTGCACAAGAAGTAGCGCCCGACACAGAAAACGAAACTGACTATATAGAAGAGATTACAGTAACTGCCCAAATGCGTGAGCAGTCCGTAATGGATGTGCCTGTTACTATGGATGTAATCGGCAGTGAGTTCTTAGAGCGCACCAACATTATGGAGCTTGACGAGCTTTCTCGAATATTGCCAAACGTTCAAATTCAGGAACAAGCCGTAAGCCTACCATCTTTTAATATTCGCGGTGTCACCGATGATGTTTCGTCAGTGGCGGCAACGCCTCGTATATCGGTATACCAAGATGGCTTTGATATCAGTAAAAAAACCGTAGCCAGTGTGGCGCTTTACGATATTGCCCGCGTAGAGGTTTTAAAAGGCCCGCAGCCGACCCTATTTGGTGTGGCTGCAGCCAACGGCGCGGTAAGCATTCACTCTAATCTTCCTACCTTGGAACAGGAAGGTAAAGTGCAGGTTGGCTATAACTCAGAGCAAGGTCAAGAAGTTGAGTTTATGTACAACCAGCCTATCAACGACAACCACAGTTTCCGAATTGCCGGACTTTACCGAGAAATGGACGGCATTGTAGAAAACAATGCCTGTAGCGCTGATTCATACTACGGTAATGCCAACATGTATAATCATTTAGGTGAAGAAGTACCGTGCAATAGCGAAGATCTTCAGGGGGTGTCGGTGCAAGCACTTCGCGCAACTTGGCTTGCAAGCTATGAGAAGCTAGAAATTATTGCTCGTGCGGCCATGGAGTATAATGACCAGCCGGGCATTGCTTTCAAGTCAGGTTCTATTGCACCAAATGATGGAGATACTAGCCCTTTTACCGATGCTGAGTTCAGCTTGGGCAGTGAGTTAGGTATTGAGCGTACGCTTCAAGCCTACGACTTAACTGTAAACTACGATTTCAACCAAATGCTTAGCCTACACGCCGATGCCTACTATAAAGATGTAGAAGTAAGCGAAGGTTTTGATGCAGACGGTTCTGCACTGCGTATTCAAGATGCTTATTTCGATAACGATGCCACACTTCAAGGTGCGTCAATGCGTTTGGTGTATGACTCAGGTGACAAGCTTGCAGCGTTTGTTGGCGCGTCTATTACTCAAGATGAATCGATTTTGCCTTACTATGTGATGGTAGACCCATTTATACGTGGTACCTTCGATGCGGTAAAAGCACAGCTTGAGTCCACCTCGAACATTCCACTTAACCAAAATATCGCTACCGACGCATCGTTAGAAGACATTGAAACGCTACGTGCTATGTTGGTGTCGCAGCTATTTAATGCAGATGGTTCGCCTATTTCTAACCCTGCGCTGCCGTCTATATTGACACAAGGGCCGTTTATCTTTGAAGCTGAGTTAGACATTGCATCTTATGTTGCTGAAGTGTCGTATTTTGTTACCGACAATATTAACGTAACGGCTGGTGTACGCTACATTAATGAAACCCGTTATACCCGCAATACCTTTACCACTGCAGATGGTGCATTTACTTTTGATGCCGAGCGCGACTTTGACGATACTCTGCCACGCTTCGCGGTAAGCTATGACGTGAACAACAACTGGAACTTGTATGCGAACTACGCCAAAGGTCGTCGTTCACCGGTTGTGGATGCAAACGCGGGTGGCGTTAACGTGACAAAAGCTGAAATTGTAGATAGCTACGATTTGGGTGTTAAGTATCAAAGCGCCAACTTCCTGTTCTCGGGCGCCATTTTTACCTACGAATACAGCGACTATCAGCAAAGCTTTACCGATGCGGAAACCTTGCAGTCTATTACTGTAACGGTAGGCGATTCGACCATGTCGGGCATTGAAGGCATGGCGACCTATAACTACAGCGAAACACTCACGTTAACAGCAAGCCTAGGTTTCCTTGACGCTGAATTTGCTGACAGTACTGCTGATGGTTCTGAGTTCCAGTACGGCGGTAACAAATTCCGCCTTGCGCCAGAGGTCAGCGGTGCCATCAACATCAACAAAGTATTCAACATGAATAACTTCGACATTGACGTTAACTGGCTAACCAGCTTCCAATCTGAAGTGTTCTTTGAAAGCAGTAATTACCCTGGTCTTTCTCAAGACACTTATTCACTTACCGATGTTTCGGTGAAACTGCTTCAAGACAACAGCAAGTTTGCCTACGAATTTTACGTAAACAACCTGTTTGATAAAGAGTTCTTAATTGATGCAGGTAACACGGGTGGCGGCTTGGGCATTCCTACCTTCGTACGCGGCATGCCACGCATTGCTGGTGTGCGCGTTTACTACGAGTTTTAGGAATACCTAAAAATAGAGGCGCTTAACTGGGTTAAGCGCCTTAATCTAAACAAATTCTATTTACTACGCGTTTATTTCATAGCTATGCGTATTAACCACTTTTCCTGCCTTGGTCAAAATCGCATCCACATAGTGCCAGGTCGCTTTAGCGTTATCCTCGCTAACGGTCAATGTCATAAAGCCGCGCTGGTGAAGATTACAGTACTGTAAATCATCAATAAGAAGCGGAAGATCGTCGGCAAGGGTTTCTGCCTTTTCATCATCCATACTTAAATAATGTTCCATACCGGGTGATGTCACGCCTGGTGTAGCAAGCTCAACGCCTACTTCTGTGCCATCTTTCAGGGTTAACTTATTGTGCCATGCATTATGAGTATCACCTGCAAGGGCAATAACGGGTTTGCCGATGGATTTTAGCTGCATCAGAACCTGTTCACGTTCAACAGGGTATCCATCCCATGCGTCTAAGTTGTAGGGCATTACCGTATTGATAAGCGCAAGCTCTTGTTCGCTAAGTGCGCCACCTTGCTTTTGTTTGCGTTTGATATTCGCGAGCCTATGTACATGAGCAGGAATATCTTTTCGTTCAACCCCATTAAAAACAGATACTGGGAAGAGCATGCGGCCTATCAATAGCTGCTGCCCTAACACCTGCCATTTAGCTTGGCTCTGCTGCATAGAAGAGTGCAGCCAATTGCGCTGGGTTTCACCAAGTAAACCGCGGTTGGGGTTGCCGATGTCTTTCATAAAACGGGCTTGGTCGAATGCTTTTGTTTCAGCATCACGGTAGTTGCCGTACTCAAGCTGTTTGTCGCGAGCAAGCACGCGGGTGTCGAGCATGTACAAATCAAGAAGCTTACCAAAGGTAAACTGGCGATAAATCTCTAAACGCTCAGTACCAAACGGCGGGCGTATAGGTAACCACTCATAATAAGCTTGAACGGCCGCAGCACGACGTTCATAAAAGTCGCCTTCATCGGCTTGATGATTTTCCGCCCCGTCTTTATAGGTGTCGTTAGTGATTTCATGGTCATCCCACACAACAATAAATGGCTTGTTTTGATGCAACGACAGCAAGCCTTCATCCGTGCGATACAGCGCATAGCGATTGCGATAGTCGGTTAGCGTATAAAGCTCGGTATCGTTATCAGGCGCATAGGTTCGGCCAATCTCTTTTGCATGCTCTGTCGCATAACCTTTGCCATCGTACTCATAAATGTAGTCACCAAGGTGTAATACATAATCGATGTTGTCGTTTTTAGCTGCTTCCATATAAGGCGTGAAAAAGCCAGCGGGGTAGTTAGAACAAGAAAATATGCCGAACGTGACGTTTGATACATCGGTTTCAGGAAGCGTACGGGTTTCACCCACTGGGCTTGTATTGTTGGCGCTTTTAAACCGGTAAAAATAACGGTTAGCAGGACTAAGACCTGCCACGTCTACCTTTACGGTAAAGTCATGTGTTGCTTTCGCTTCAACAATACCGCTACTTACCACGTTGGCAAAATCAGCATCGCTTGCCATTTCCCATAAAATATCGGCTTTGGCTAAACCCGAGCCTGAATCTGTTGTCGGGACGGCGCGCGTCCAGATAATAACGGCGTCTTTTAACGGGTCGCCACTAGCCACACCATGGGTAAAGGTAGCGTTAGTTTGCGGTTGGCTATTTGCTGAATTGCTCACTGTGCAGCCCGCTAGCCCTGTAGACACTGCCACGCTCGCACCTGCGAATGACGACAGCTTTATAAACGTTCTTCTATCCATATGCCTGCTCTTTATAAGTTTGTAAGGTAACTGGTGATGTCATTGTTTTGTTGAACGCTCATGCAACAAAAACCCATTTTTATACTGAGTGTTTGTGACATAGAGATGTCAGGCTTAGTTGAATCAATAACAGTACGTTAGATCGAAGTTTACGTTTTAGATTCTGGTTAACATATGAACGCCTTTTTGAAGTGAAATTACCTCTGTGGTAATCTTATGGGTAGTTGGATGGCAATTGTAAGCTTTCTACATCAAAAGCTACTTTCAATGTGGCTCTCTGATTACGATGAATGGCTGCCGTTAGCATATCGTCATGAAGTCTGGAACGCGTTGTTCGATTTAGATGCTGCCTCACATGTATCAGATTTGCTAGATATCGGAGCAGTAAGCCCTGAAGGAAGCGCCCTTTGGTATGTGACTATCACGGTGAATAATGTAGAACCTTGTGGCGCGGTAACTTGCTATTTTAACGATGGTGACTGTTTCAGCCTTGATTACAGAGAGTACAATCCATGAAACAAAGCATGCACATAGGTATTGAATATCAAGATGACCGGGGCAAAGCATTAATTGATACCGGAGAGCGAGGTTCAAGGCCCGAACATCTTAAAAGACCTCATCCAGGTGAAGTATTCAAACGCAGGTGCATGTCGAAGTCACCCTTGAAGCAATCAGAGATTGCGCAATGTTTAGAAGTCTCATGCAAACATTTATCGCGATTCGTCAACGGCCATTCAAGTTTGACTATTGAATTCGCACGTAAGCTTGAAGCCGTAAGTGGGATAAGTGCTCAGGCATGGATGCATTACCAAGTCGCTTACGACTTATATAGGACAGCAAATAATAAACCCAGCTTACAATCTATTTATTAACTGTTATTTCAGCTATCGGGCTCATCGCCGTGATACTTGGATAAGCCGGACTTACCAAACTTTTTTTCAGCACCTACACTAAAATGGGCTACTTTTGACAGCGGCGCTATCTGCGATCCTCGCGAAGTAATTTTCCAAATCCTGTGGGCCCGAATAACGCACAATCTTTTAGTGCAAATACTGTTATACTGTGCAGCAAATAACCACATGAACCAAAATTGGTTTGTGTGTCTAAAAAACATATTCAATGTTTTCCATAGCGCTTTTAAGAGAAAGGCCACCATCGAAGACGTTTTGAACAAAGTAATTAAAGGTAATTTAAAAATACATGAGTGATGATCCGCATTATCAGCGCGAGAAAGAAAAGTACGAAAATCCGGTAGCCAGCCGCGAATATTTAATGAGTTTATTAAAAGAACACGACAAGCCGTTGTCGTTTCTTGATATCTGTAATTTGGTGAACGCGTTCGATGAAGAAGCGCGAATTGGTATTCAGCGCCGACTACGTGCCATGGAGCGCGAAGGGCAGGTGCAATTCACTAAGCAGAAAAAGTACATACTTCAAAACCGTGATGAACTCATAAAAGGCAGAATTATCGGTCACCGAGATGGTTACGGCTTCTTGCGTCCTGAAGACAAAAGCGGTGACTTATTTATAAGTGCTGGGCAAATGAATTTGTTCCTTCACGATGACGTGGTAGAAGCGCGTATTAGCGGTACCGACCGTCGCGGCAGAAAAGAAGCCTTTGTGACGCAAGTCATTGAGCCGCGCAGCGAACCTATTGTTGGTCGTTATTTTGTTGAGCAAGGCTTTGGCATGGTAGTGCCAGACGACAGCCGTTTGCAGCATGAAATTGTCATTCCACCAGAAAGCACTAACGGCGCCCGCATGGGGCAGGTAGTAGTGGTAGAGCTTACTCAGCGTCCACGCCGTAAAATGAACCCTGTGGGAAAAATTGTTGAAGTACTTGGCGAGCATATGGCGCCGGGAATGGAAATTGAAATGGCCCTTCGGACGTTCGATATTCCACACCAATGGCCAAACGGCGTAACCAAGCAGGTGGAAAAGCTTACCGACCAAGTGCCAGATGAAGCCAAAGAAGGTCGCATCGACTTGCGCCAGCTTCCCCTTGTTACCATAGATGGTGAAGACGCCCGCGACTTTGACGATGCAGTATACTGCGAACCGCTAGACGATGGTGGCTGGCAACTATGGGTAGCCATAGCCGATGTAAGTCATTATGTAAGAACAGGCTCTGCCCTTGATGATGAAGCGCAGCAGCGCGGTAACTCGGTCTATTTCCCTGACCAAGTAATTCCTATGCTTCCAGAGGTATTGTCTAACGGTTTGTGTTCACTAAACCCTGAAGTAGACCGCCTTTGTATGGTGTGTGAAATGACTATCAGTGCAAATGGCAAACTAGAAGAATTCCAGTTTTACGAAGCGGTCATGAACTCACACGCCCGTTTAACCTACACTAAAGTGTGGAATATTCTGCAGGGCGACAAAGAACTTCATCAGCGTTACGAGCCTCATGTACCTCATTTACGTAATCTTCACGACTTGTACCGCGCGCTCAAAAAAGCCCGTGCCAAGCGTGGTGCTATTGAGTTTGAAACCCAGGAAGTGAAGTTTGTATTCAACGCCCAGCGCAAAATTGAAAATATCGTGCCTTTAGTGCGTAACGATGCGCATAAGCTTATTGAAGAATGCATGATTATGGCGAACGTAAGTGCGGCGTTGATGTTAGAAAAGCATGAAGCGCCAGCGCTATATCGTGTACACGATAAGCCAGACGCCGACAGACTTACTGCTTTTACCAGCTACTTAAGTGAAATTGGTATCCCTCATGCCATTGTAGAAGATGCTGAGCCAGCCGCGTTTACCGATGTAGTGCTTAAAACCCGCGGTCGAGTAGACGAAGAGCTTATTCAAACCATGCTGCTACGCTCAATGAAGCAAGCGGTTTACGATGGCGAAAACGTAGGGCACTTTGGTTTGGCACTAGAAGCTTACGCCCACTTTACATCACCTATCCGTCGTTACCCTGATTTAGTGGTACACCGTGCGCTGAAAGGTATTATTGCTAAACAGCAGGGTAAAAAAGCGGTAAGCGGTGCTAAAAACTACACTGTTGAAGAAATTGAGCAGCTTGGTGAACAGTGTTCAATGACAGAACGCCGCGCTGATGATGCGACTCGCGATGTGGCCGACTGGCTTAAATGCGAGTTCATGCTCGACCATGTTGGCGACACCTTCGAAGGGGTAGTGAGCTCGGTTACAAACTTTGGCTTATTTGTGCGTCTTACTGAATACCATATTGACGGCTTAGTACATATAACATCATTAGATGATGACTATTATCACTATGATGATGTTAAACAAGCGCTAGTGGGTGAGTCGGGCCATCGTCAGTTTAGACTTGGTGATACGGTTGAAGTAACCGTTGCGGCAGTTAACCTTGATGAAAGAAAGATTGATTTATTACTCGATAAGTCTATGCTGCGCAGCACTAAAGGCAAGAAGGTAAAAGTGAAGACAGCTAAAAAGGCTTCAGACAAACCTACTCGCTTTGATAATAAGCCCCGCTCTGGTAAAGACTCCCGTTCTGATAAGAAAGGGAGCAAAGGTAAAGGCGGCTCAAGCTCGTCTAGTCGAAGCGGTGGAAAATCGTCAAGTCGCGGCAGCGCAAAAGGCGGTAGCAGCGGAAAAACATTGTCATTGAATAAAAGAGGTAAGCGTTAAATGGCGCAGCAAGAATGGTTATACGGTTTACATGCCATGCAGTCGGTACTTGAAAAAGAGCCCGAGCGTGTAATGGAAGTGTGGGTTTTAAAAGGGCGTAACGATGAACGCTTGACCAACATTGTTAACCAAGCCCGCCGTTTCGGAATTTCAGTTCAGTTTAGTCAGCGTAAAGCGTTAGACGAGAAAGTAAACGGCGAACAGCATCAAGGCGTTGTTGCCAAAGCAAAGCCTGCTCGCGTAATGGATGAAGCGGACCTTGATAAAATACTTGAGCGAGAGTCGCAGCCGCTAATTTTAGTGTTAGATGGTATTACCGACCCTCATAACCTAGGGGCATGCCTACGTACAGCTGATGGGGCGGGCGTACACGCTGTGGTTGTACCTAAAGACAAGTCGGCAAGTTTAAACGGCACAGTGCGAAAAGTGGCCTGTGGTGCGGCTGAAGTTATGCCGCTAATCCAAATTACAAACCTTGCTAGAACCTTGAAGCACCTTCAAGACAAAGGCCTTTGGATTGTTGGCACAGCCGGTGAAACCGACAAAACTCTTTATGATGTTGACCTGAAAGGCCCTACTGCACTAGTGATGGGTGCAGAAGGCAAAGGTATGCGTCGACTAACAAAAGAAACCTGTGACGAATTGGTTAAGTTACCCATGGCTGGTAGCGTAACAAGTTTGAACGTGTCGGTAGCAACTGGCGTTTGTTTATACGAAATCGTACGACAGCGCGGTTTGTAAAGGCTCGTAGCCTGCATTCGCAGGCATAATACAGCCAACTTAATAATGTCTTTAAAAAAAGCGCGTGATCCGAGAGTGTCACGCGCTTTTTATTTTTAAGTGAAAATAATAAGAGTTTTAATATTTTGTTACATTTGAATTTGTAAAATAAATGTTAATTATGAAATTTTATTCCTAACATGAATTTGCTCGTAGAACGCATTTGGCGCGCTTTTCATCAAGTGTGGTGTTTTTTTTAGTATTTTTAAAGGTATAAAAAATACTCACCAGGGTTAAGGCAACATACTCAACTCTTTGATTAGCCGCCTAATATGAGCTCTGTAGCTAACCTGCTTATCGCTGGTTAGCTATTAACCTGACAAACGGGTAGGTCGTTGCAACGCTGTTGCGTCGGTTGTCATGGATGAGCTTTTCGTATGAGGTAATGGTTATACCTGTATGTCATTTAATAACAAATAGCTTCAAAAGCACGGGTTAAAACAGTGCTGAAGTTAATAAGACAGATACAACAGGAAATAAGTTTTGAACTCAAAATTAAATAAGAAACACACATGTCTAACAGCAGCTGCACTAGCTGTATCATTTGGTTTAATGACTAATTCTGCAATGGCAGCAGGCGAAGGTCTGGTAAAAGTCAAAGAAAAACCGCAAACCCTTAAACAAGCGCTAGGCAAAAGGCTAACTGTTGACCGCCTTGTTACAGTAGACCAAGAACGCTACATCATTAAGTTTAAAGACGAAATGATAAGTGAAACGGTAGAGGTAGCCAGTTCAAGTGATACGCTTACCAGCAGCAAAGCCAAGTCAAAGGTTAAGACTAAACTGAAAAACAAGAAGCCTTTCAGCATTGCTTCAGCTAAATCCGAAGTTAGAAAAGCCGGAGGTTCAATTAAGAAAGAGCTTAAGAAGCATAAAATGGTGGCGGCTACTATGAGTAAGTCTGCGCTAAACAAGCTTCGTAAAAACCCTAATGTAGAAAGTATTGAAGTAGATGTTCGCCGTAAGCCTATGGCGCAAACTACCCCTTACGGCTACACCATGGTACAAGCAAATCAGTTTGGTCAGTCAGATACTACAGCTCGCAAGGTATGTATTATCGATACGGGTTATAACCTAGGTCACCCAGATCTGCCTGGAACCAATGATGGCGTTACAGGTCAAGCTAACAACAGTGCTGTTGGTAACTGGTATAACGACGGTAACGGTCACGGTACTCACGTAGCGGGAACCATTGCGGCCTATGATAACAATGAAGGTGTTGTTGGTGTTTACCCTGGCGTGGATATGCATATCGTTAAAATCTTTAACGATAATGGCCAATGGACTTATGCGTCTGACCTAATTGATGCGATTACTCAGTGTCAAGATGCGGGCTCAAACGTAGTTAACATGAGCTTAGGTGGCGGCAGTTCATCTACTACCGAACGAAATGCTATGCAGAGCTTTACTGATGCTGGAATGTTATTGGTAGCGGCTGCGGGTAACGATGGTAACAGTGCAAAGTCTTATCCTGCTTCTTACGATGCAGTAATGTCGGTTGCAGCGGTAGACTCAAACGAAAACCGCGCAAGCTACAGCCAGTATAACGACCAAGTTGAAATTGCTGCGCCAGGAAGTGCCGTGCAATCTACTTACCCAACTAATACCTACGCGTCTTTAAGCGGCACATCAATGGCTACGCCACACGTGGCAGGTGGTGCTGCATTGGTGTGGAGCTACTTCCCGCAGTGTTCAAACAATCAAATACGTAATGCGCTAAATGCAACAGCCGAAGACAAAGGCAGTGCTGGACGCGACAACTTTTATGGCTATGGTTTGATGCAGTTAGCTGATGCGTATAACTACTTGAACACCAATGGCTGTGATGGAAGCGGCACGGGTGGTGGTGGCGGCTCTGAGCCAGGCGTAGAGCCAGTATCAGGTCAATTAACAGGCCTTTCAGGCACTCGCAGAAACTGGGATCGCTACACTTGGACTATCCCAGAAGGTGTATCGCAAATGACCATTCGTACCTCTGGTGGCTCAGGTGATGCTGACCTTTATGTGAAGTTTGGCTCACAGCCAGAAACGAACAGCTACGATTGTCGCCCTTATCAAAACGGTAATAGCGAAGTATGTACATTTGATGCGCCAGCATCGGGTACTTGGCACATAGGTATCCGCGCATACTCATCATATAGCGGTGTGACGCTTTCATACTCGTATGAATAACTAACGCAGTAAACAAACGATACTTTCAAAGCCTGCATTTGCAGGCTTTTTTGTTTCTTTTCTACCAGCATTTTATCAATACATCCCCCGTCGAGAGAGCTTCTGCAAAAAGTTGCTGCTGGTTGCGAACTGTCAAGTTATACAAAGAAAAGTAAGCTTTGCAAAGATAGCGTAAAGCTCTGAACTAAGACCTTCTCAGATAGCCATATCGCTGTATTGTGCGAGCCAATATAAGCACTTTTTACGTGTGCCTGCTTGCGTTAACGCAGTCTTAAACCAATAAAGAACAACTTCAAAGGACATTCAATTTATGCAATTGACCTCTCACTCTTTGCTAAGGGGAACTTGGTTCCGTGCAGCGGCAATGGGGCTTGTAGCGCTACTAGGGCTTACCGCATGTGGTGGCTCAGACAGTAGTAGCTCAGATTACTCTTATGCTTACATACAGTTTTATAACGCATCACCTAATGGCGCGAATGTTGAAATGCGAGAGGTTGATGGAGATAGCTTTGGTTCAGCTCAATTTGGTGATGCTACCTCAATGTACTCGATGGATGACGGCGAATACGAAATTGAGTTCATTCGTACTGACTCAGATGACCAAGAAGTTTACATTGACGAAATTACCGTAGATTTAAAAAATGGCTATAAAACCATTGTTGTGATGAGTGGTGATTTTAGCAACCCGACTTTCACAACCTATTCCTATGAGCGCGAAACACTAGAAGACCATTTCCGTTTGTTTGCGCTCTCTGTGGCCGTAGATGATTCATCATATGATTTCTACATGAGTGAATCGGGCGATCCGTTTGAAGCGGCTAATTTTCTTGGCACCGTGACCACTGGTGACATGATAGAGTTTGACTATTGGGATGCTGATGACGACAGCGAATACTTTGATGAAGATGAATATACAATTTACCTTACCGAGCCAGGTAGCGATGAGGTGGTATTCGAATCGCAAACGATAGATTTCGTTTACGAAACTGAGTATTTAATGACCCTTCGTGATGTAAGCGGCGCTATTCAAGAAGGGCTTGTGGTCGACACGGTATTAAACTCTTCAACAGTAACAGCGTTGACCGACGTTGAAGCTGATTCGCAGTATCGTATATACAACTCTACCAATCTAGATGCCGAGCTAAATGTTACCTTTGGCGGTAATACAGACGAAGAAGACGTAAGCTTTACGCTAGCAGCGGGTGAGATGTCAGAATTTAGTGCTATACGCTATGGCGATTATCGCGTAACCGTTACTGACCCATCAGGTACAGTTACATCGCTTAGCAATAAGCTAATCACCCTTAACCAAGGTGAGAGTAAAGCTATCCTTATCTACAACACTAACAACCAACTAGGTGCAGCAACCTTTGTTGAAAGTGGTTTGCCGCAGGCATATGACAAGACCGTTAACTTTATCAACTTAGTCAGCGACTTCGATGATGTGGATTTTTACTTAGTAAGAAACGATGAAACCATTGATACCGCAGAATACGATATACAGAACCTGGAGTTTGCTGAAAGCACCAGCGAAGTGCTGCCGTCAGATTATTACGAAGTAATTGCGGTTTACGAGGACGATAATGAAGAGCAAGTGCTTCTAGATAGAACGTCTCTGTATGGTTTTACTGAAGAGGAAAACTACATCGTAACTGTAGAGCCAGCAGATACCGCAACAGGATATGAAATAAACGTGCTTTATTAATTAGTTAGTCTATTTATTATACTAATTGATAATGCGGAAAACTTTCATCTTGTGAAATATCCCATAAGTTTAAAAGGTCAATGTTAGTACATTGGCCTTTTTTATTTGCAGTCTGGGAGGGCTAAAATCCTCATGAGTATTATTCGAGATCTTCAAGTTATATCTGATGATAAGGCTATGTCATTAGATGAAAAGTTAGAAAGTTTGTTGCGTATCGGTACAGAAGCGCTTCGTTTAGAAACAGGGATCGTAAGTAATATTCAGGGAGAGCGGTATAGCGTGCTAAGCGTTGTCACTCCCAACGGTGACATACCAAAAGGCGCTGAATTTTCCCTTTGCGATACGTATTGTGCTGATGCTGCAAGGGCCGACACGGTCATTGCCTACCATAATATTGATGTGCAACCTGGTGCTTCACATCCTTGTTTCGATAAATACACGCTAAAAAGTTACCTCGCTTCTCCTATTCGCGTATTCGGTGAGTTCTACGGTACGGTAAACTTTTCCTCGCTGTCTTCAAGAAATGAACCGTTTAATGAACTAGAAACGGATTACTTATTACTGCTTGCCACTTGGATTGGCAATGAACTTGAACGGCAGCAGTCTATGAGTAATCTGAATGCCCAAAAGGTCATGTTTGAGGAGCGAAACTCCCTGTTAAAACAAGTAACAAATTTGGCTGGGGTTGGAACATGGGAACTAGATGTAGAAAGCGGCTCGATAATCTGGTCGGGTGCACTAAAGCGCATGCTTCATGTTCACAGTGATCGCGTGATGGTAGCCGAGGATATACTGAAATTTATCGTCGATGAGGAGCATCGTAAAAAATACGCTGAAAAATTTAAGCAAACAATGCAAACAGGGGAAGATTTCTTATACAAAGTAGAGATTCGAACCGATGCAGGTGAAAAGCGTTGGATTGAAAGCAGAGCCCATCCCATAATGGACAACGGCAGGTGCGTAAGAGTAGTAGGTGCTACCGTCGATATTACGCAAATGCAGATAGACAAGGCTGTTCTACAGCATAAAAGCGACTTGGCGCAGAACGCCCTCAAAGCGAGAGGTGAATTTTTGGCTAATGTGAGCCAGGAAATACGTACGCCAATTCATGGCGTTCAGGGGATGCTAGAAGCGCTAATGGCGTCGCCATTAAATTCGAAACAAATGGAATTAGCCTCCCTTGCTGCGCAAAGCGCAGATTCCCTCCTCAACATTGTGAACGACATCTTGGACTTTTCAAAAATTGACGAAGGGGAACTAGTCTTTGAAGACGGGCCTACTAACTTTGAAGAAACGATTGAAGAACAGATACCCATGTTCACAAGTCTTGCACAGGAAAAAGGGATAACGTTTAGCGTAAATACATCAGCGCTCAAAGGCCAAACTTTTATTGCTGATAAGTTGCGGTTAGGGCAGGCACTGATCAACCTGGTAAACAACGCTTTTAAGTTTACCAAAGAAGGTGAAGTAACCGTTGAGACAAGGTGTGTGCGTTACGGTAAAGGGCGCTATCGGGTTAAATTAATTGTGACTGACACAGGTATTGGTATCAGCGCTCAGCAGCAGAAAATAATCTTCACGCCGTTCATGCAAGCAGACAGTTCTACACAAAAACTTTTTGGTGGAACAGGTTTAGGCTTGTCAATCGTTAAACGAATAGTAGAACACTATAACGGAAAAATTGAAGTGAGTAGTGAGTTGGGTATTGGCGCTCGCTTTACCGTTACGCTCACGTTAGATGATGCAAATGCAGGCGCTATTGCAAGTAAAATAGTTACTCAGAACGATACTTACATACCAAGTAAAGAAGAGCTGAGGGCGTTTAAAGCGCTTGTCGTAGAAGATAACGAGATAAACCAGCTTGTTATCAAAGAGCAGTTGAAAGAGATAGGTCTTGTTAGTGATTTAGCGGTAAACGGTGAGGATGCCCTAGAAAAGGTTAAGCGTTCAATGGCTGAAAAGTCACCATATGCGCTAATATTTATGGACTGCCATATGCCCGTTATGGACGGCTTAGAGGCAACCAAACAAATTAGGCTAATAAATCAACAGACCGCCGAAGTTCCTATAATCGCCTTAACGGCAAATGTTTCGACAGGAGAAAAAGAAAAATGCTTGAAATCTGGCATGGATGACTTCATATCAAAACCTGTTGGTGTAAGTCGCTTGAAAGAATGCGTTTTTCGACATATGAGTAAGCAGTTTGTAAACACTGTTTCGGCGTTAAAAGATCCTGCTTGATAACCTATGACGTGGTTATCGGCCCCGACTTTTAGTCGGGGCTTTTTTATTGCTCACATAGTTTAAAAATAATTCAATTTACCGCTATCACTTCCTAAAGTTTTCTGTTATTATTTCGCGCCCTTTTTATGGGGGTATGTACATAAAAGCAACGATATCCAGTTGTTTTTAGCAGCACTAACGACTCGGGAGAGTCTTAATTTAAGAGCGGAGCACTAACATGATCCAAATGCAAACTAACCTGGACGTTGCAGACAACAGCGGCGCTCGCAGGGTTCAGTGTATTAAGGTTCTTGGTGGCTCGCATCGCCGTTATGCAGGTATCGGTGACATCATCAAAGTTACTGTTAAGGAAGCAATTCCTCGCGGTAAAGTTAAAAAAGGTGACGTACTGAATGCAGTGGTGGTGCGTACTAGAAAAGGCGTTCGTCGTGCAGATGGTTCTACCATTCGTTTTGACGGTAACGCGGCTGTTATGCTTAATGCTAACAAGCAACCAATTGGTACGCGTATCTTTGGCCCGGTTACCCGTGAGTTGAGAAGTGAAAACTTCATGAAAATCATCTCATTGGCCCCAGAGGTACTATAAGGAGTCACGATAATGGCTAATAAAATTCGTCGTGATGATGAAGTAGTCGTATTAGCGGGTAAAGACAAAGGCAAACAAGGCAAAGTCCTTAAAGTGCTTATTGCTGATAACCGTGTAATTGTAGAAGGCGTTAATCTTGTCAAGAAGCACACTAAGCCAAACCCACAACTGGGCGTAGCTGGTGGCATCGTTGAAAAAGAAGCTTCTATTCACGTTTCTAATGTTGCGATTGTTAACCCGGCAACGGGCAAAGCAGATCGCGTTGGTTTCCGTTTCGAAGATGAGAAGAAAGTACGTTTCTTCAAGTCTAACGGCGAACTTGTTTAATTATATTGGAGAGTACGATGGCGAAACTGCATGATTTCTATAAAGAAACAGTAGTAGCTGAACTTGCTAAGCAGTTCGGATACAAAAGCGTCATGCAAGTCCCTCGGATTGAAAAAATCACTCTAAACATGGGTTTAGGTGAAGCAGTTGCTGACAAAAAGGTACTTGAGAATGCTCAAGCTGACATGACGGCTATCGCCGGTCAGAAGCCTGTTGTTACAGTTGCTAGAAAATCAGTAGCGGGTTTTAAAATCCGTGAAGGTTATCCGATTGGCTGTAAAGTAACCCTACGCGGCGAGCGTATGTGGGAATTCCTAGAGCGTTTGATTTCAATCGCTATTCCACGTGTTCGCGATTTCCGTGGTTTGAATCCTAAATCATTCGACGGACGTGGTAACTACAGCATGGGCGTGCGTGAGCAAATCATTTTCCCTGAAATCGATTTCGATAAAGTGGATAAGGTTCGCGGTATGGATATTACTATCACTACCAGTGCGAATACTAATGACGAAGCACGTGCTCTGCTGGACGCGTTTAACTTCCCATTCAAAAAGTAGGGGTGTAGGGTTATGGCAAAAGAATCAATGAAGGCACGCGAAGCGAAGCGTACTAAGCTAGTGGCTAAGTATGCTGAGAAGCGCGCCGCACTTAAAGCGATTATCAGCGATGTTAACGTTTCTGAAGAAGAGCGTTGGGACGCTGTTCTGAAGCTACAACAACTGCCACGTGACTCTAGTTCTTCACGTCAACGTAACCGTTGCCGTGTAACTGGTCGTCCACATGGTTACCTACGCAAATTCGGTCTTAGCCGTATTAAGCTTCGCGAAGCAGCGATGCGCGGTGAAGTCCCTGGCCTTAAGAAAGCCAGCTGGTAAGGAGTAGCTGATAATGAGCATGCAAGATCCTATCGCGGATATGTTTACCCGCATCCGTAACGGCCAGATGGCACAGAAAGTTTCTGTGACTATGCCTTCTTCAAAACTTCGCGTTGCAATCTGTGAAGTATTGAAAGCTGAAGGTTATATCACTGACTTCGCTGCTTCTGGTGACGTTAAGCCTGTTTTAGAAGTTACGCTTAAGTACTTCGAAGGCAAGCAAGTAATTGACACTATCGAACGTGTAAGCCGTCCTGGTCTGCGCATCTATAAGAAAAAAGATGAGCTTCCAAAAGTTATGGGTGGTTTAGGCGTAGCTATCGTGTCGACTTCTAAAGGTGTGATGACTGACCGTGCAGCGCGTAACGCTGGCATGGGCGGTGAGATCATCGGTTATGTAGCATAACGGAGGAGTTGAAATGTCACGTATAGCAAAAGCCCCAGTAGACGTTGTATCAGGTGTAGAAGTTTCTATCTCTGGTCAAGAAGTTACTGTTAAAGGTAGTAAAGGCACTTTGACCCGCGTTTTCAACGACGCTGTAGAAGTTGCACAGGAAGAGAACCAACTTAAAGCACTTCCACGTGAAGGTTTCGCTGACAGCTGGGCACAAGCAGGTACTGCTCGCTCTATCCTAAACGCAATGGTTCAAGGTGTTTCAGAAGGTTTCGAGAAAAAACTTACATTGTTAGGTGTTGGTTACCGTGCACAAGCACAAGGTGCCAAGCTAAACCTTACACTAGGTTTCTCTCACCCTGTAGTATACGAAATGCCTGAAGGCATTACGGTTGAAACTCCTAGCCAAACTGAAATCGTCGTTAAAGGCGCCGATAAGCAGGTGGTTGGTCAGGTTGCGGCGAACATTCGTGGTTACCGTCCACCAGAGCCTTACAAAGGTAAAGGTGTACGTTACGCTGACGAACACGTACGTCGTAAAGAAGCTAAGAAAAAGTAGGTGGGTGATACGATGGATAAGAAAACAGCTCGCATTCGTCGCGCTACTCGCGCACGAGCAAAAATTCGTGAACTGGCCGCGCATCGCTTGGTAGTTAACCGTACACCTCGCCACATCTACGCTCAGTTAATCGCTCCTTGCGGTTCTGAAGTGTTGGCAGCGGCTTCAACTGTTGAGAAAGATCTTGCGAAAGATCTTAAGTCTACAGGTAACGCTGAAGCAGCGACGGTAGTCGGTAAAGCAATC
The DNA here is from genome assembly GCF_056158305.1 of Alteromonas sp. AWM4_230. Taxonomy (NCBI): domain Bacteria; kingdom Pseudomonadati; phylum Pseudomonadota; class Gammaproteobacteria; order Alteromonadales; family Alteromonadaceae; genus Alteromonas; species Alteromonas sp. AWM4_230. The sequence goes on from NZ_JBSWTB010000001.1 coordinate 982,873, forward strand.
GCAGAGCGCGCGCTTGAGAAAGGCATTAAAACAGTGGCTTTCGATCGTAGTGGTTTCCAATACCACGGTCGCGTTAAAGCATTAGCTGATGCAGCTCGCGAAGCTGGTCTTCAGTTCTAGGAGTTTATAATGGCTAAACAAGACGTTCAAAATGGTGAATTTCTAGAGAAATTGATCGCTGTAAACCGCGTTTCTAAAGTGGTTAAAGGTGGTCGTATCTTTAGTTTCACTGCATTGACAGTAGTGGGTGACGGTAACGGTCGCGTTGGTTTTGGTTACGGTAAGGCACGTGAAGTACCTGCTGCAATCCAAAAAGCAATGGAAAAGGCACGTCGCAACATGGTTGACGTAGACCTTAACGGTCACACGTTACAGCACCCGATTAAAGGTCGTCACTCTGGCTCTAAAGTTTACATGCAGCCAGCATCTGAAGGTACCGGTATTATTGCCGGTGGTGCGATGCGTGCAGTACTTGAAGTAGCTGGTGTACAAAACGTACTTTCAAAATGTTACGGCTCTACAAACCCAATCAACGTTGTACGTGCAACAATCAACGCGCTAACAGAAATGAATAGCCCGGCGAAAGTTGCTGCGAAGCGTGGATTGTCTGTAGAAGAAATTTTGGGGTAATCAGACATGGCAACGATTAAAGTAAAGCAAACTAAAAGTGCAATTGGCCGCTTGCCAAAGCACAAAGCTACGCTTAAAGGTTTAGGCCTTCGTAAAATCAACCATGTTCGTGAACTGGAAGATACCCCAGCCGTTCGTGGCATGATCAACCGTGTACATTACATGGTTGAGATAGTGGAGGAGTAAGACATGCGTTTAAATACAATTTCTCCAGCCGAAGGTTCAAAGCCTACTGGTAAGCGTTCTGGTCGTGGTATCGGCTCAGGTCTTGGTAAAACAGGTGGCGTAGGTCACAAAGGTCAAAAAAGCCGTTCAGGTGGCCGTGTTAAGCCAGGATTCGAAGGTGGTCAGATGCCTATCCAGCGTCGTCTTCCTAAGTTCGGTTTCACTTCACGCAAGAGCTTTGTTACTGATCAAGTAACTCTTGCTGAAATCGCGAAGGTTGATGGTGATACTGCGTCTCTTGAGACTTTAAAAGCAGCTGGACTTGTTAAGAAAGAAATCCAGTTCGTTAAAGTTGTAAAGAGCGGTGAAGTTTCACGCGCTGTTACAGTAAGCGGGTTAAAGGTTACTAAAGGCGCTAAAGAAGCGATTGAAGCTGCTGGCGGTAAAGTAGAGGAATAAGCTAGATGGCTAAACCAGGATTGGATTCAGGCGCTAAAAGCGGCTTGAGTGAGCTTAAGGCAAGATTGTTGTTCGTACTTGGTGCGATTGTTGTATTCAGACTAGGTTCTTATGTTCCTATCCCTGGCATCGATCCAGCGGTACTTGCTGACTTGTTCGAGCAACAAAAAGGCACCATTGTAGAAATGTTTAACATGTTCTCTGGTGGTGCGCTTGAGCGTGCATCCGTTCTGGCTTTGGGCATTATGCCATACATTACTGCATCCATTATCATGCAGTTGCTCTCGGTGGTTCACCCACCGATGGTGGAGCTTAAAAAAGAAGGCGAAGCAGGCCGTCGTAAAATTAGTCAGTACACGCGTTATCTAACGCTTGTATTGGCTATCTTCCAATCTATTGGAATTTCGACTGGTTTGCCTAACCTGATTAATGGATTGGTGATAAACCCTGGCTTCGGATTCTACTTTACGGCAGTGGTGAGTCTAGTCACAGGAACTATGTTCCTTATGTGGTTAGGTGAGCAAATTACCGAACGAGGTATTGGTAACGGTATCTCTATATTGATTTTTGCTGGTATTGTTGCCGGTCTGCCAACAGCGATAGGTCAGACTGCGGAACAAGCAAGGCAGGGCGACATTAACTTGTTGTTCCTACTGTTGATTGGCGCAATTGTTATAGCTCTTACATACCTAGTTGTATTTGTAGAGCGCGGACAGCGCAGAATTGTGGTAAACTACGCAAAACGTCAGCAAGGCCGTCAGGTTTTTGCTGCGCAAAGCACCCATTTACCGCTAAAAGTCAACATTGCTGGTGTAATTCCACCAATCTTTGCTTCTAGCATTATTCTGTTCCCGGGTACCATCGCAGGATGGTTCGGACAGAATGAATCAACAGCGTGGTTGCAAGATGTAGCGCTTATGCTATCTCCTGGTCAACCGCTGTACGTGATGTTATACGCAGCTGCGATTATCTTCTTCTGCTTCTTCTACACGGCGTTGGTATTCAACCCGCGTGATACAGCAGATAACTTGAAGAAGTCTGGCGCATTCATCCCAGGCATCCGCCCGGGTGAGCAAACGTCACGATACATTGACAAGGTAATGACTCGCCTTACACTGGCTGGCGCACTGTACATAACCTTTATTTGTTTAGTGCCTGAATTCATGCTAATCGCTTGGAATGTTCCGTTCTACTTCGGTGGTACGTCGCTTCTAATTATTGTAGTGGTTATCATGGACTTTATGGCACAAGTACAGACACATTTGATGTCTAGTCAATATGAGTCTGTGCTGAAGAAAGCTAACCTTAAAGGCTACGGCCGATAAGTTAGCCCCTTAATATTGATAGAAAGGGGAAAGATGTAATGAAAGTTCGTGCATCAGTAAAAAAGATTTGCCGTAACTGTAAAGTTATCAAGCGCAACGGTGTTGTGCGTGTAATTTGCAGTTCTGACCCAAAGCATAAGCAGCGTCAGGGCTAATCAAAGCGGAACAGAATATTTGCAAGACTAAGTGAGCAGAACCTGAATTATACTTGTCAGGTTCTGCTAGTTTTGTTTAAAAGTATTTTGAACCTTAATTTGCAATTTAGTCGACGGGTAAGTATCCTATCGGGCTTTTTAGGTCGTCGACAAATAAACAAGAGGAGTGCTGTTAATGGCCCGTATCGCTGGCATTAACATTCCTGAGCACAAGCATGCTGTAATCGCTATCCAAGCGATCTATGGCGTTGGTCCCACACGTGCGAAAAGCATTTGTGCGGGTGCTGGTGTTGCAGAAAATACAAAAATCAAAGAGCTAGACGAAGCTACTATTGATAAGCTTCGTGACGAAGTGGCTAAATTCACCGTTGAAGGTGATCTACGCCGTGAAGTCTCTATGAGCATCAAACGTTTGATGGACCTGGGTTGCTTCCGTGGTATTCGCCACCGTCGTAGCTTGCCTCTACGTGGTCAGCGCACTAAAACTAATGCGCGTACCCGTAAAGGTCCTCGTAAGCCAATTAAGAAGTAAACGGGGAGTAAGTTATGGCTAAAGCACCAGCTCGTAGCACGCGTAAGCGCGCTAAACGTCAGGTTGCAGACGGAATGGCTCATATCCATGCGTCTTTCAACAACACAATTGTGACTATTACAGACCGTTCAGGCAATGCACTAGCATGGGCGACATCTGGTGGTTCTGGTTTCCGTGGTTCACGTAAATCTACCCCATTTGCTGCACAGGTAGCTGCTGAGCGTGCAGGTGTTGCTGCACAAGAATACGGTCTTAAGAACCTTGAAGTATTCGTTAAAGGTCCAGGTCCAGGCCGTGAGTCTGCGATCCGTGCTCTTAACGCTACAGGTTATAAGATCACAAACATTACCGATGTGACCCCTATTCCTCACAACGGTTGTCGTCCACCGAAAAAACGTCGCGTTTAATCGACGGACAGTTGGAGAAAGATCATGGCAAGATATTTGGGTCCTAAACTCAAACTTAGCCGTCGCGAAGGAACTGACCTGTTCCTAAAAAGCGGCGTTCGCGCAATCGATTCTAAATGTAAAATCGATACAGCGCCTGGTCAGCACGGTGCCCGTCGTGGCCGTCTGTCTGACTACGGTGTTCAGCTGCGTGAAAAACAAAAAGTTCGTCGTATGTACGGCGTTCTGGAAAAACAATTCCGCAACTACTATAAAGAAGCTGCACGTCTAAAAGGCAACACAGGTGAAAACTTGCTACAGCTTTTAGAACAGCGTCTTGATAACGTAGTTTACCGTATGGGTTTCGCTAGCACTCGTGCTGAAGCACGTCAGCTAGTTAGCCACAAGGCGATCATGGTGAATGGTCAAGTTGTGAACATCCCATCGTTTAACGTTTCTGCCGAAGACGTGGTTTCTGTTCGTGAAAAGGCTAAAAAGCAAGCGCGTATCGTAGCTGCTTTGGAACTGGCTGACCAACGTGAGAAGCCAACCTGGATTGAAGTAGACAGCAGCAAAATGGAAGGCACTTTCAAGCGCGTTCCTGAAAGAACTGACCTGTCTGCGGAAATTAACGAACAGTTGATCGTCGAACTTTACTCTAAGTAAAGCTAACTAAAGAGGAAGCATTGTGGGTTCTGTGACTGAATTCCTAAAACCGAGATTAGTTGAGATCGAAAACGTTTCTCCTACTCGTGCCAAAGTAACTTTGGAACCACTAGAGCGCGGCTTTGGCCACACTCTAGGTAACGCCCTACGTCGTATTTTACTGTCATCTATGCCAGGATGTGCAGTTACCGAGGTAGAAATTGACGGCGTTCTTCACGAGTACAGCACCAAAGAAGGTGTTCAGGAAGACGTAATTGAGATTTTGCTAAACCTTAAAGGTTTAGCGGTTCGCCTTGAAGGTAAAACTGAGGCAACCCTAACTCTAGTGAAATCTGGCGCTGGCCCTGTTGTTGCTGGTGATATTCAGCATGATGGCGACGTAGAAATTGCAAACCCTGAGCATGTTATTTGTACTTTAACTGGCGAAGCTGAAATCAGCATGCGCATTAAAGTAGAAATGGGCCGTGGTTATGTACCAGCTTCTACCCGTCGCTCCTCTGAAGAAGATGATCGTCCAATTGGTCGTTTGTTAGTTGACGCTTCATACAGCCCAGTTGAACGTATTGCTTACAGTGTAGAGTCTGCACGTGTTGAACAACGCACAGACCTAGACAAACTAATCATCGACATGGAGACGAACGGTACTTTGGATCCTGAAGAAGCGATCCGCCGTTCTGCTACTATCTTAGCTGAACAGCTAGATGCATTCGTAGACCTACGTGATGTATCTGAGCCAGAAGCGAAAGAAGAGAAGCCAGAATTCGATCCGATTCTGCTTCGCCCAGTAGATGACCTAGAGTTAACAGTACGTTCTGCAAACTGTTTGAAAGCAGAAGCTATCCAGTACATTGGTGACCTGGTACAGCGCACTGAGGTTGAGCTACTTAAAACGCCAAACCTTGGTAAGAAATCGCTAACTGAAATCAAAGATGTTCTAGCATCTCGTGGTCTTTCTCTAGGTATGCGCCTAGAAAACTGGCCGCCAGAGAGCATCGCTGAAAAAGATTAATCAGGTTTTTATCAAACTGATTTGTAGAGAAGGATAAAACTATGCGCCATCGTAAGAGTGGTCGTCAGTTGAATCGCAACAGCAGCCATCGTCAAGCTATGTTCAAAAACATGGCCGGTTCTTTGGTCAAGCACGAAGTGATCAAAACTACGTTACCAAAAGCGAAAGAATTACGTCGCGTAATCGAGCCTCTAATCACTATGGCTAAAGAAGACAGCGTTGCAAACCGCCGTCTAGCTTTCGCCCGCACTGGTGACAAAGAGGTTGTAGGTAAACTATTCAACGAGCTTGGTCCTCGTTACGAAGCTCGTCCAGGCGGTTACACTCGCATTCTTAAATGCGGTTTCCGTGCTGGCGACAATGCCCCAATGGCATATGTTGAGCTAGTTGACCGTCCAGTTGTAGAAGCTGAAGAAGAAGCAGTAGAAGCAACTGAAGAGTAATTAATACTCGATTAGAAAAAGGGGCCTGAGTGAAAACTCAGGCCCCTTTTTTTGTACCCAAAGAACAATGGGGTCAGAGTTGCAACTCTGACCCCATTATTGTTTTTTATCTCACAATTGCTCATCAAGCTTACGAAGTATTTTGTCACACCGTAATAATCACTTTGGCTTGTTGCTTGCTAAAAGAAATAGGTAAGTTTTTAGTCCATGCATTGAAAGGGCCGTTCTCTGTTAGGTTTTTGGCACTTGGTTACTTCTGTTATTCATAGCAAGGAAGTTTATGTTAACCGTTTCATCATTTACGCAGTCGCTATCTTCAAATCCTGTGTTAAGTAAAACGCTGTCTACAGCGTATGAACGGCTAAGTTCAGGGCTAAGAATAAATAAAGCTGCAGATGACAGTGCAGGCTTACAAATTTCCAACCGTTTAATGTCAGAGTCAATTGCAAAAAATCAACTTCGCCGTAACTTAAACGACGGCATTAGCTATGCACAAATAGCGGAAGGCGGGCTGCAAGAATCTGCCGATATATTGCAGCGTATGCGGCAACTAGCCATGCAGTCACAAAATGGCATTAATACTGATTCAGATAGGCGCGCACTAGATAGAGAATTCCAAAAGTTAAAAAACGCACTCAATGGCATTGCCTACAATACCGAAGCATTTAACCGATTGCCTTTGCTTGGTGATAACGACTTATTGTCAGATAACGTACCTTCAATAGGCGATACCTTTGTAAAGGGTAATACAACTCGATTGAGCAGTGGTTTACGTTCTGTAGCGTACATTCCCGAAGGTTCAACAAATATATCCATAGATATTGATAGCTTTACTGCAGACGATGATTTGCAGGTATTCACAACAAGCGGTAGGCATCTAGTTGGCACACCACTGTCTGATAATGTCTGGAGTAGTAATAACGTAAACTCAACGAGTGACATCAAACGTTTTCTATTCTTACCTGAAGAAGGGTATGCACCCACAGCAAGCTACGATGGTAGTTCACTGATCACAAGTGGTTCTGGTACGATTAACGGAACAACATTTACTTTTTCTGGCGACCAACACCCAGGCGTTACAACAGAAAGTTTAACCATTGATAACACTAGCGAGCCGCTCATTATTTCCGTAGTGGGGCAAGGGGTTTTTGATGCTACCGTAGATTGGGATACGTTGGGTGCTGCAGGGAGCGGTGGAAACAGCTTTGAAGCGGGTCCTGTGAATCTCACCGCTACTAACTCGCTAAGCGATGGCACAGACTTCATAAACCTAACTAAAACGCCAGTGGGTTTATCTGATCTAAATATGGTTGAAAGCGACGTACTAACTTTTGAAAATGCAGAAATAGCGCTACAGCAAATTGATAATGCCTTAGAGTATGTTAGCGAGAGTCGTGCGTTCTACGGCGCAAAAATGAATCAATTGGAGTCGGCCCTAAAACTCAATGACCGTATGCATGAAGGTTTAATGGCAGCGCGTTCTCAAATCCTCGATACTGATTTTGCAGAAGAAACTGCTAAATACACACAGGCGCAAATCGTAGAGCAAGCGAGTATTTCTGTTCGGGCCCAAGCTCAGTCTAGCGATGAGCAGGTATTGGGGTTGTTGAATGAGGTTGTAAGCTAAAACCCAGTCTTAATAATTAGATTAGCTATAAAGCTTTCACTTAAAATATAGATATCCTGCAATTCAATAAAAACGAGTTCTTCATATCACCTAATTTAATCCAGTGAAGTTAAACATTATATCTGTATAGGCATCGAGCTCTGGAGAGCTGTGCATAGGATCGAAATTTAATGTATTATTGCCACCTTTGTGACTCAGTCAATGGCGAAAGGGATATAAGTTGGCATTTACAATTGACATAGAAAAAAACAGAGAAATTTCTGAGTTATCTGTTTTATCCGCAGAGGGTGTATATTCCGAAAAGCCTGAATTTAACGATAAGCGCCTTAGTGCTCTGTCTGAAGATTTTCGAGAAAGCTTGCCTTCAGTAGGTTTAATTAAACTTAACAACGTTTATGTGTTTGGTAATGGTTGTCTATTGACTGAGTCTAGGGAAAGGATTCAGTCACCCTTCTTACCGTACACCTACCTAAAAAGTGAAGAAGGAATAAAACAAAGTTCAGCAGCTATTAGGAACTTGTCTCCCACTCAGTGGCGCACACGACCTCTCAGAATCACTGAGGTCAAAGAAACTGCAGCTCTACTTACCCAACCTGGTGACAGGATTTTTGGGCATTGGTTGGTTGACCTCATTCCTATGTTTTCCCTTATCAAAAAGTACTATCCCAACGCATTGCCAATCGTAAAATCCAGTGTTTTAAATGGCGAAGCAATTCCAGATATACTTGAGGCATTCGAAATAATAGGTTTGGATAAGGAAAAAGCATTAGGTCTCACTGAAAATCTTGATGCGTATTTCTGCAGAGAGCTTATTGTCCCTACTTCTGTTCGCTATGGTCAGCAGTTGCATCCTATTGTAAACGAAGTATACGGTAATCTAAGAAAACCAGTGGTTTCCAGTAAACCCAACAGAAAACTGTATCTATCTAGAAGGAAGTGGGAAAAATCAGGTTCTCACCGGGTCTTGATCAATGCTGCGGAAGTAGAAGCACACTACGAGTCATTAGGTTTTGAGATTATACATCCCGAACTACTTACTTTTCGCGAAAAAATAGCACTTTTCCAAAATGCTAGCGAAGTGGTTGGAGAAAAAGGAACTGCATTGCACTTAAGTCTTTTTACAAACAGTATTAAGAAAATGACTGTGCTGCTAAACCCTTATGAGAGGATGACTGGTCTCCCATTGCTTCAAGGTGAAATATGTAAATTACAAAATTGTGATGTTAATTACATAATGGGTGAAGAAGTGAGTTTTGATAGTGGATATACCATCGCCGTTTAAAGCAGTGCAACGATTTTAAAGGTCGTACAACGGTATCAACGTGGAATAGTTGAATTAACATGTTAAAAAATAAGTCTTTGGAAGAGTTCGGGTATAACTTTTTAGGCCCTGTTTTAGCCTCTTATATCATTGAAGTATCAAACAAATTATCTTTTTTGTCTAACAACAAAAGCATAAAGGTTTTTCATCTAGCTAGAGAGGGATATGCTTTTGAAAAAGCTTTCGATTTAGTTAATAGTGATGCATATCCATCGTCATACCTAAACGTATCGCGCACGTTTTTATTCAGAATATTGTCAGATATTGAATCATCGTGGCAATACAGTGTTAAGCATAGTTTTGAAGGCTCGCTAGCTGACTTTCTACATGCTCGATTCGCTTTTTCAAGAGAGCAGATTTCAAACCTTTTAGACGAAGAACAAGCGAAAGAAACTATTGTTTTGCCAGATGACTATGAACGAGTTTGTCAATTCTTAAAAACAAAGCAATCTCAAATCAGTGAGTTGGTAGCACCAGTAAGGGCAGTTTACCTCGAGTATCTGAACTCAATTGGCTTTGTTGCTCCTGAGGTTACTCCTGTTCTGCTTGATGTCGGTTATTCTGGAACTATCCAAAAGCTGCTTACCCTACTTGTTAGTAAAGACACTTTTGGTATTTACATGATAACGACTACCTCAGGTGACGAGAAAGTTGGTGACAACATCGCAAATATTGACCATGTTTTTAAAACTAGTGTCAAAATGGGCGGTGGGTATTTAATGCTCGATAGATCAATGTTCTTAGAGGCATTACTCACCGCTCCGAATGGACAATTTATCGATATTTTAAAAGACTTAAATACCGAAGATTTTCATTTCTGTTATGGAAAGCGCACATATACTCAGGAGCACTTTTCAGATCTTGAAATTGTTCAGAAAGGCGCACTCGCTTGTCTGAAGAATTGCATCAAATCAGGTACAGTTTATTCGACGGATGAAGTTGAAGAGATATTTTCCGCATACGTTACTCAGAGAAACTTGTTGCCTCGTGCGAGTTGGCCATTATTTGTTCTTGATGATGCGATATCGGGACAAGGCAACCTGAACCCACTTACTTTCTTTGGGCTGTAAATATGAAAGATAACGTTAGAAAAATTGTAAGACGTGCGCAGCAATCGTTAGAAATGACATCTAACCCTAAGATTGCAAAGGCATTTAAAACAGCAAAGTCAGAGGGCTATTTTGATTACCAGTGGTATCAAGAGCACTACGGGCAATTCCCACATGAGCTAGCAGCATTTTCTGATTATTTAGAAAAGTCTAAATCTTCAAATGTAAATCCTTCTGCGAGATTCGATACTGAATTCTACCTTCGAAGTAACGTAGATATTTACTTAAACGGTGTTAGTCCTTTAATTCATTACTTATATCACGGGCGTTACGAAGGCCGCGCTTCGTCTGGAGTAATAAATCGTTGGCTACCCTCAACGGAATTATTAGCCAAAGAGTCGGCGACGTGGCGTAAGCAGAAAATTGCCATTGTGCTTCATATCTTCTATCCCGATTTTGTAGAAAAGTTTGCTAATACCATCAAAAGCTTTCCCACGAATGTGGATATATTTGTAACAGCAGCTTCACGTGAAATAGAAACAGAATCTCAGGATAAGTTCATCAAGCTTGGGAACGTTAATCAAGTAAAAACGGCTATTTGCGAAAACAGGGGCCGAAACTTTGGCCCATTTTTAGTTAACTTCAGCAAAGAGTTATTAGACTACGACTTAATGTGTCATTTGCACTCGAAAAAATCTCTGTATAGCGGTAGAGAACAAACGCAATGGTTTGACTATCTGAATAACTTTTTACTTAAAGACAAACATGTAGTGAAATCAGTTCTCAGGTTATTCGATGGTAATCAAGAATTGGGAATGTACTATCCTTCCTCATTTTGGATGATGCCTGCATGGGTTAACCACTGGACTTGTAATAAGCCTTATGCAAACTCTTTTGTAAACGAATGGCAATTAGATATTTCCGAGAACTTTGTTAATTATCCCGTTGGTGGAATGTTCTGGGCAAGGCCAAAAGCGATTGCCCCATTATTAGACAAACAATACGTTTACGAAGACTTTCCTGAAGAGCCGTTGCCGAATGATGGGAGTTGGTTGCATGCCCTAGAGCGAACTTTAGGTCTGTTAGCCGAGAAACAGGGATACAAACAGTTTTTCTACTATCCACCACAAGGCAAGTTTACGCTCGATAAGTCCTATATATCTTCAAGTTATTTCAAAGCGTCGGAGTCACTTTTAGCCGACATTCAAAATTTCGAAATCGTATCTTTTGATGTCTTTGACACGGTACTGCGACGCGAATTTACAGCCCCAGATTATGCAAAGTTCAAGTTAGGAAAAGAGCTAGCTGCGGAAAGGTTCTTTGATTCCCCAGAAGATTTTATTAAGAAAAGAAACGATGCGGAATTAGCGTGCAGAAAAGCCAGAAATTTCGAGGGCGATGTAAATATCTTCGAGGCATATGAGCAATTAGCAAAAACGTCAAGCATCGACCCAGAAGTAGCAAAAGAATGGGCTGAGAGAGAGTTTTATTTTGATCTCGAGATGTCACTACCCAAAGATGAAATGGTAAAAATTGTGCATGAATTAAGTGCAATGGGAAGAGATATTTGGTTTGTAACTGACATCTACTACACAAAAGATCAAATTTCTAAAATGTTAAGAAAAATCGGTATTTCAGTACCCTATACACTTCTGGTGAGCTCCGAGTTGCGTAAGCGTAAAGATGCCGGAACAATGTGGACATACGTTAAAGATCAGGTTGCAAAGCTAGGGAAAAGCTTCATTCATGTAGGGGATAATGTGCGCTCTGATGCTCAAATTTGCGGGGACTTTGGCCTTCAAAACGTTCATATTTTAAACCCATTAGACAAATGGGCTATCGCAGGCTTTAAGGCACCAGATTTCGATAGAGAAGACCACATACAAAAGTGGGGCAGTATCATTGGAAACTTTGGCCGCTACCCTTACTTTGGTGAATAACTGAATGGATGTATCAAATAAAATGAATGTCGCAATCTTAATGATGCAAAAGAACGAAGATGAGCTGTTAGATAAGTGGATTGCTTATCACTCTTATCTTGTCGGCCATAGAAATCTTTTCATCTATGATAACGGAAGTACAAGCGAACGGACGCTACATAAGTTACAAAACGCGCAAAGTAATGGAATTAATGTACTGTCTCAGTTTTCATCTAAAGCAGACTATGAAAATCGGGGAAGAATATTTTCAGACCATATCAAAGAGCTTGATAAGAAGGGCGAATTCGACTTCTATATGCTTATTGATTGCGATGAATTTTTAGCGTGTGTAGATAAAGAAGGGGTGATCAGTTGTGATCGCTTGGCGCTAGAACACAGCTTAAAACCATTAAGTACGTGCGACGATGTACTTATGATTGATGGTCAATACTACAACTCTTCTATATCTAAATCGTGGTTCAACAAACAGCCATATAGAAAATGTTACTTTCGAAAAGGTAATATCGAAAGCTTAGACCAGGGTTTTCACTGGGGAAAAGTGACAACGTCGCAGGAAGAATTGCGTACAAACTTAGTCCACATTCACTTTCACAATAAGCCTTTCGAGATTGCTAAAAGCCATGCAAAAGAGAAGTTAACTGGACGTGTGGAAAGCTTTGATCTCGAATATTTAAAGAATTACAAAGGGAAGGGATTTCATTTAACACGATTCTTTTTTGAAGATGAGGAGGAATTCGTATCTCGCCAAGTTAAGCTAAATCACGTGTTTTCTTCATCTTTATCGGGTAAGTTTGACGAGTTGAACATAAGCTGGCCTTATGAAGAAGAAGTGAATAGCTCAAGAGAGAAACTTGGAGTGCAAAATGACCTTTCTCTATTCAATAACGTGCTACCAGAGTTTAGGGGGTCGATAGATACAATTACACGCCAGGGAGAAGATATTCTTTTTCGGGGGTGGGGTATCTTAAGGCATAGTCGACCCGTTCAAAACCTTCTTGTTGAAGTGAACGGCCAAACTTACACAGCAGAGATAAAATCCCGCTATAAGCGAGATGACGTAAACCAGCTTCTTAATGTAGCTGGTGTAGAGCTAGGCTTTGACGCCTACATTCCAGCACAATCTTTCTCAAGTCTTCCTACAACTCCTGCTTTTGGTGAAGTAAAGTCTTACATTGACTTTGATCGCACTTTTTACAGCTTCGACATGAGAGCAAGCTTGAAAAAGTTTGATTTTGTTTCTTGCCAGGTTATTAGTTAAACAAGCTGTATATGAAAAAACATGTAATTTTGCACATTGGTCCGCCAAAAACAGGAACTTCTGTATTACAAAACTGGTTCAATGCTAATAAAAAGATATTAGCAAAGCATGGCGTTTTATATCCTGAACACAGAGTAGATAAAAATGGTGTTAGTTCTGGCAATAAAGACCTTTTTTTAGATAAGTGCAATGAATCTGGCGTTACTAAATTCAACAACACAAAATATCAGTCGCTTCTAGATAATTTCAAAAAAGGAAATTTTAGTCGGTTATTACTAAGCTCAGAGTTTTTCTTTTCAGCTTTGCCACAAATTATTGAGGCTTCCAAAGGCGTTAAGGTAGAAATTGTCGCTTATATTAGGCCTGAATATGAATTTTTAGAATCAATTTACAATCAGTCAGTAAAAAGAAATAAGCAAACTAAACCTATTGCTTTAAAAGAGTCTTTGCCGGCGAGTTACTTAGACCGACTCATGAACTATATAAAGACGTATGGAAGTGAAGAGTTTCATTTAAGAGGGTACGGTGTAGGTGATTTTTTTCAAAATGGTATAGTTGCCGATTTTTTAAGCGTTCTTGATATCGATGAAGGGTACGCTACATCTGGTGATAATCAGTATATTAATCGCTCTTACAGTTTTGAATGTTTGGAATTCAAACGTTGGATGAACAGGTTTCAGTTAGACGGTTTAGATCGTGAGCTAGACTCACAACTTCAGGCTTATGACAAAGGCATCAAACACTATACGGTTATCCCGTTTAAAGCTTATACCAGATATCAAGAGCAGAGTAAGAAAAAGATTGATGTGCTTAATAGGCTGGCCCCAATTGCTAACGTTGAAGCACTTTTTGATTACATAGATAGCAGTAAGCGCGGTGATTACTATCACCAAGACCTTTATGATTCCCACATTGTGCATGTTATTCAATTTATATTGGAACGCGACGCCTCTTTAGTTCAGTCTTTGATTAAATCGATAGAGAAACAGGCCAAAGACGAATTCGATAAAGAGAAGCTGCACGTTATAAAGCAATGTTATTTAAAAGACGCTGAAAGCGCTAAGCTACAGAAAAGCCTGTGGAGCCAAGTGGTAAGAAAGCTTAAAGCTATAGCTTCGAAAGTAGGAATTTAGGAATGCATAACCTCGATGATGCAAGTTGGAAATATAGAAAGGACGCAATAGAAATATGGGAAGCCAATGTTTCTGATTCAAGCGAGCAAGAGGCGATTAGAGGAGTACTTAGCCGTAACGCAAATGCTTCTTTTGGGAGAAACTGTTACATCGCTCCAGACTGCAACTTTTTTACTCACAAAGCGACGCTAGCAAATAATGTTCGAATTGGTTCACAAGTAACATTAAGAGGGAATTTAGTTTTCGGGAGCGATATTACGGTTAATCCAATGGCTAACATTATAGGGAATGTAAATATTGGAGACGCTGTTAGAATTGCTAGTGGCGTTCAAATATTTGGTTTTAATCATGGCTACGATAGAGTTGACCGCTATATAAAAGACCAGCCCATTACATCAGAGGGTATTGTTATCGGAAACGGCACTTGGATAGGTGCTGGCGCCAGTATCGTTGATGGTGTGACGATAGGCGCAAATAGTGTAGTCGCCGCTGGCGCGGTGGTTACAAAGTCTTTCCCTGAATTTTCTATAATAGGTGGAGTACCTGCAAAACTTCTAAAAAATAGATTGCAAGGTAATGGACGAAAACTAGAAATAAAAATGCATAATGCGGACAGTTTTCCTGCTTTAGTTCATTTAGAAGTGCCTATTACAGGATACGTAGATAATAAGAATCCGTACATAAATGGTTGGATAGCCTTTAATGATGAAATATGTGATTTGTTTGTGACATCTGCTCAGACCGAGTTGCCCGTTGAATTGAAAGAAAACAGGCCAGATGTTGTGGACTTTCTCAACAGAACTAATCAAAAATTTAGGCAATCTCGCGTGTTCAGTTTTAGAATCCCAGTTTTAGCAAACCCTGTTACTCTGATGGCAAAAAGCATGGGGAAAACGACAGAATTTGTTTCGATTTTGTAAGATTGTCAATGTATAAGCTTAAGCACAGTAAAATGGCTTAGCAGAACGCTCTAAAGGCCCATTCTGTGTAAAGTTAAGCGAATAATATACCGCCACTGGCTTATGAAAAGCTAGATGAATTTCAAACGAAAAACTGCCTAGTAAAGTCTGGTCGATTTACTTCAAAAAGATCTGGACGTGTGGATGGATTACTACAACAATGAAAGGACTCATTAGGGTAAAATTTGCTGTGGCAGAGCGCCATTAGAAACATTAGTCTATGGGAAACAGACTTAGGCTGAGAAGAATCTAGCTCAAATCTAATCTGACAGCGGAACCTTGAATATCGGGTAACGGTTAGATCAAGTTTGAGCTATTACACCTAAGATGTCTCAAAATGCAGTTAGTGATTAATTTTCCATAAGAGCTCTGCAAGGTGAAAATCTTGCGGCCAATCTATGTCAATTGATTTTAATTTTTCTTGCTCTACTAACAAAGGATTTCTACCTATGCGATCAGAATGCGCTTTATAATTTTCAGCAGAAGAAATAAACACACCGCTATCAATTTCAAACAGAGGCTGTATATTCTGTGTCATAGGCCACTTTAAATGCTTTCTATCATATGATAGCGGGCCGTTTTCATCCCATATAAACCCTTGCAGTTTGAGTACGGTCATCAATGAGTCAAAACCATTTGCAAGAGCCCCATAGTATTTTTGAATTAGTTGCTCATAGTCTTTCTCATTTATAAATGGAGATGTAACGTGTGTCCAAAGTATATCTCCCTCTTTGATTAGTTGAGAGCAGTAAGAAATTAGTTCATCAGTAGTTGTTGAGCTACTTCCTAAACTGTCAGGTCTATGATCTAAAGTGATTTTAGAATGATTCATATCACCAGCAATATCTAGAACTCTAATGTCATTCGAAGATACAATAATCTTATCTATATCATCGCATTTAAGAAGCTGAAGTAACTTAATCTTAAGTAGACCGCCATCAATGCCTGCGAAGCTTTTAGTATTCTTATCAGGAATTCTTTGGCTACCCTTTCTGCAGGGTAAAAATGCAGTAATCATATAATATCCCCCCATTTTTCAAACACAGTAAATTGACTTTCTAAAGTTCTTTTTTTTAGCTCATGAGGCACATTTGAAAACGGGATATATGCAATAAAGTCGATATCATTATCTATTGCCGCATTTAAGTCAGATAGTGCGTCACCAACCATTACAGCGTTTTTAGTATTTTCTATATTTAAAATATTCCGAATATTCGTAGATTTCTCTGTTGGAGAGCCTGTGATTTTTATAAAAAACTTACTTAAATTGCGCTTTTCAAATACATCTACAAGTTCATCTTCTGCTGAACCGCTAGCAATATATTTTCGACCGTTAAGGTTATCGATGAAGTCCAAAAATCCAGGCGTTATGGGCGCGTCAAAATATAGCACTCTACATTGACTCGAGAACAACGATAAAAGCTTCTGTTCAAAAACTACTTTTTTTTCGTGATCATCAAATGACAAGATAAAGTTGGTAAAATACTCGATGTGATGATACCGAGATTTACCAAAATTATTTTTAAAATAGTCGATGCAATGTTTAATGGATGACTCATCAACGTTCAACGCACTAAGTGCGTTGAACATTGCTGAAATTTTTAACTTGTTAGAGTCTAAAACTACACCATCACAATCAAAAATATAAACATCATAGTTATGAATGGACAGCATACACTGAACCTTTGTTGATTGGGTAGGACGTCGGCGTTAGTGCTGTAAGTTCTACTTTCTCTGGTAACGCGTTAAACTGAGTAAAGAGAGTAATCATATCTAACTGTCGCGTGTCTTGCGCAGGGTAGCCATCAAAGCCTACTAACTTAACTCCTAAAGGTTTCGATATAGCCAATATTCCCAATAAATATGTACTTGTATAATCTAGCTTTGAACTCACATATGTATCTTGAATCGAGAGTTCATCTGCTGTGTTTTCAAACCCATAATCTATGTAGGTCATTTTCTCTAGTTCCACAGCTTCATCTTCACTGAACCTATGTTTAGGCAATATTACTGGCTTGTTGAGACTTCGGTATTTAGCTGCATCAGTTAAGAATTTAACGTTGTGTGAAATCACGTAATAGTCAATCAGTGTTTTATCAATTGATTCATTGATATTTACTGATATCACTATAGGCTTATTTAATTTGATATATGTTTCTACGGCAGTTTTATATTTGGTAGTAGATTCCGCGCTAGTAATAACTAAAACCTCCTTACCTTCAAATAAACCGACTAGAGCATTTGTGCCAGACGTGTTGTTTCCAGATGTTTTGAATCTTACCGCGGTATCTAGTATCGAGCCATCGTAAGAAGCACTGCTTTCTAAAGAGCTTAAATAATTTATAGCAGCGATGATCTCTTCAGTTCCGTATTGTTCGTTTGATAACAAGTTTTGGATATAAGTTGGGTGTACATCATTTTTCGCACCTAAGAAATATAATAAGTTCGAACCCCAACCAAAATCGGCTTGCATCTTTTCGAAATATCGTATTACTAGGTCATAGATGGGCTTTGCATCATATTTGTTAGTGAATGTAGTTAACAAACGTTCGGTTTGTGTATTACCCGCACCTCGGCCCATACCAGTAACTGTAGCATCTAACCAATCGACACCATTAGCTAAAGCTGTACAAGAGTTATCTAAACCCTTATTCATGTTGTCGTGAGTATGAATACCCATTGGCCCATTCCACTCAAAACGAATGGCTTGAATTATTCTGGTAACCTCTTGTTCGTCCATGTTACCTAATGAGTCAGCAAAGTATAAGACATCTAGATTTGTCCCCCAGCTTTTCGCAATTCGAGCTTTTTCGCGTATAAGTTCATTTGACTTGCCGCCCGCCTGCATAAGATTAAAGCCTACAACATATCCAAGTTCTTTGAGCACCTTTACTATTTGGCCTGACTCTTCCACTTCGTGAAAGTGCGCTGCAACTCTTACAAGTCCAATTTTACTTTCAGAGCGGGGAACGAAAAGTGAATTAATCGCGCTCTCTATTGAAACGCCAGCATTTAATATAGTTTTTGCGTCAACCATTACTCCGTAAGTTGGCCCCTCTGGAAGAGCTAAAGTATTTAAAAAGCTCTCTGTAGTGTATGCAAAAGCTCCTAAAAAACCTGGCTTAGGGAAATTGCGTAGTCCAAGTTCTACATAATCAATACCAGCAAGTGCAACTGCCTTTAAGTAGGCGGAAACGATGTGGCTAGGAAAGTCCCATTGATTGTAATATCCACCGTCGCGTAGCGTACAGTCTAAAATTGTTAGGTTTTTGGTTGTGTTTTCCAATTAAAGGCCCTCTAAATAAAGATGTGAATAGTCAGGGTCAAACTTCGCCATTTTCTCAAGCGTATCCCTGTAGTGTTCGTTAATTCTTTCTATCGTTTCTGGCTTCAACTCTTTTTTGTATCTTCCTGGAAATATATCCGAGCCTTTCCAAGCATTACCTATCCAGTCTTTATTATTGTCTAGGTTCTCAATTCGTTCTTTTTCAAGAGATTTCCATATCGAATCATTAAGCTCCACTTCAAGAAATTTAGCTGACATTTCTATAAACGAATCAAAGTCTAAGCAAAGGCGAGCGTAAGTTAAAACTTTGAAGTCTTTCTCATTGATTTTAGAAAATAAATACCAAAAATTATCAAAATAATTAGCATCTAAATTTTGCAAAACCCATTGGTCAATACCTTTTTCCTCTACCTTTCTTATTTTTGCTACTCTTTCTTCCTCAGTGAGACCAGGAGTTGGGTGAATTAGACTCCAATGAAACTTATTACATATTCGGTCTCTAGGATCTCTAAAGTTAATTAAAAATTTGAACTTTGAAAGATCTTGTTCTTTGTTTAGTTTCGTAGGTACGTTAAATTGCAGTAACTTATAGGTATTAGGTATTGTGTCTGATGCTAACTCATCTAAAGCACCTCGTAGATAGAAACTGCCAACGTATTCTTTAGTCGTATTGAACTCAACTCCCGTCAAGCTACAAAAAATTCTAAGCATAGAGTCGGTAGCAGAAGTTTGCGATGTGAAATTTATGTAATTTTGGTTCATTTTTTTTGCTCACTAGTTCAAGTAATAAGAGTATCTACTGAGTTGCGTTGGCTCAACACGCTCAAAATTTGAATTTGCTAAGGACGATACTGAACTAATTCTTCGTCTTTTGAAGTGAATAGTTTTTGGGATGTTTAAATGCTCTATATCAGAAAGAGAAGTTCGACAATTCCATAAATAGTCTTCATGTGCATATCCGTTTTTCTTGTCATTACGAGGGATAGGGTTTTGTAACAATAGAGCTCTTGAAGTCAAACAAAGTGCGTCCCAGTAGTTAGCACTTCTGAAAAAACCGAGCTCTTCTTTTGATAACGGTTTGTTTCGACAAGTCCCTTGCCTCACGAACAAGCTTTCCCTCCCAAATATATAATTGTATTCTGGATGTAAAATAATATTTTGAGGAAAACTTTTTTCAATAAGAAACTCGTAACACAATGTTAGCCAATTCTCAGACCAAAGATCATCTCCATCTAGAAATGCAATGTAATCAGAGTCAGTTTTTCTGACTGCATCCATCCTTGAAGCGCCAGGGTCTCCATTAGAAGCAATCTCTACACAATTAGAAATGGATAAATTTTTAGTTATGCCATGAACTACTTCTAATGTTTCCTCGTCGGGATTATCTAAATAAAATAAAACATTCGCTTCTACATGTACGTTAGAAAGCAAGCTATTCAAAGAGTCTACAGCGCTCTTAACCGTTGGATATAGCAAAGCACCCTCTTTATGGGCGTTTATTATTATTGTTAGGCTTGAATTCATTCCTCAACTCCTTTTAGGGCTTTACATAGCTTCTCCTTGTAGGCCAAATATGTTCTACTTAGTAAAGCGTCTTTATACATCGCTTCTAGTTTACCTTCGTTAAATGTAGCTGCGCTGAGTATTTTATCTTTGTATTCTTGTGCATCATTAATATTATTTACAATGTGGGAGCTAGGTATTAACTCAGACACTCCACCTGCATTGCTTGCTACAATTGGAAGTCCTTCTTCCATTACCTTAATTAGTATCGTAGGTACCCCGTCCCATTCGGACGTATATAAGAAAAGTAAAGGCTCCACAGACCTGACTTCTGAAATATCATTGAATAGACCCATGAGTTTGATGTTTTTACACTCTGAAAAGTTGTATGCCTTTTGGTTAAGAACAGGCTTGCCCCAAACGTAGAAGGTGAAATCAGGCATTAATTTAGCGATGGAGATTAATAAATCTGGTCTTTTCTGGTGATCAAATCTACCTGCCCAAACGATGTTCTTAGTAGGATAATTATTTAACCTGTAATCTATCAGTTCTAGTTCTGTTAACGCGCAAGGGGTTTGAATGTGAACTATCTTATTCTGGACGCTTTCTGCGTTGTTTGTTCGAACCCCAATTTCTTTTTTAAGGGACTCGCTGTCAACTAAATAAAAATCTGTCAAGCCTAGAGTGTTGAGTAGATACCTAGAGGGGTAACCATCTACATTTCCATACGCATCTCGATCGTCACAAAATAGATATGCATAAAATTTCAAATTGTTTCTTAGTTGCCGATAGTATAGCGTTTTAACTTCCCATAGTACTCCACAATTTACGTTAAATACTTGAGTACATTCACTCCCTATTAAAATGTCATAGACCACATCGCACGCTATCAAGGATTGATTTTTAGGGTGACAATGATCAAAAACCAGTGACTGAAGGTCAAAAACTATATCTCTGTCGATATTGTGGATTTGTAATGCTTCAAGCGATACTCGAGAAAGTGATATTATCTTTATAACTTTTCCCGCATATATCTCCTTTAAACTATGTACTAAAGAAGATAGGACTGCATCAGCTCCACCAAAGTTAATTGAGTCTCTGAAAATTAAGATATCAGCACTCCCGATAATTTTTGGCAGTTCGCGTAAATAGGGGAAGTTGTCGACATTGAAAGGCATGAATGTGATGGGCAAACTAGGATTATTTGCTTTAATCATGGGCTCAATCATAGAGGCCAAAGTAATCTGTTTCGCTAACTCATCTTTATCTGTAAATAAAGTTTCAGTTGATAGGGCATTCAATGCAAAATCATTAAGCCTAGCGAATTCAGAATTGAATAGCGAAGCTATTTGAGGTGCTGACTTTATATTACAACCGCTATATTCACTTTTGAAGAAAAAAGCTGCGGCGTTTCTTTCATTACTTGTCCCATAGAAAAAGGCAATCCATGCAAGATTAAGGAAAATGGATGGTGAGCGATTTTCAAAAATGCCATGATAGATAAAATGTTCGATAAGGGGCTTATTAAACGTTCTCAGATCAAAGTTGCTCTCTAAATAGTAATTCGAATCAAATAAAGGGGAGCTCTCAATCCTATCTCTCAATTTAAACCATAAATTGAAAGTTTCAATGGTATTAAGCTCTGAGCTATCCGGTATTTGCTTTTTCACAAAGTCCGACGCGAAAAAAGGTGAAAAGTCATAATGAAAATTAGAGGTTTTCCAATTCTTTATACAAGTTAGAAAGTCTCTTTCTTTAGTCTGATATTTTAGTTCATCTATATCGAACATCGCTAAAAAAAGCGGAATTTGCGTATCTTTTCCGTTGAAAGCTCTGATTTCCCCTAATATTTCGAAAATGGCGTACCATTCTTCAAAAGTCGGATTACTTTTTCCAAAGTTATTCTTCAAAAAAAGTTTAACTGATTGAGACAAAAACTCGTCTTTACAATTTAATAAAGCATTTTTTGTGTTTTTAATAGGGAACTTTACTGGACTACTAACAAAAGATAAAAGATTGTTGTGTATTCTACCTTCGTATTGTCCATGCAGTAAAAAGTGTTCAAATAAAGCAATATCATCTCCAACTAAATCCTTATTGTTGGACTTATATACTTCAATATCAAACAAGGGGGTTGGTAAATGAAGAGAGTTTTCTCTCCAGTGTTTGAAAGCTTCAATACTGTTACTAAACGAAACTTTTGAAACTTTAGAATAATAAGATGTTATGAAATAAATAGCCTTTGATTCAAAACAAAAATCCTCTAAGGAATCAGTTGACTTTATAAGAGAAATATCTGCTTTAGATATAAAGTCCATAGCCAAAAATATCTGAATGTCTCTTTCTGTTCGAAGGTCTAAAAATTTGAAAATCGTTACAATCTTCTCTAAAGATTCATTAAATGATAAATCGTATAGTTTGCTAAATGATTCTACAAGCTGAGAATATGGGATAGCGTCTTCTTTTTTGTTTAAAAGATACGCATAATGAACTACATTATTGGAGTGGGAAGATAACTGCTTTTCTTCAATCTTTTTTTCAATATACTCTATATTTATAAAAGGTGATAAATAAGTCTCACCATTTAATTTTAATGTTCTTAAAGTTTGAATTTCTACTTTATCGCCAATGTTTTTTGATATGTTTAACATGAAACTCAAAAAGTCATCTGCCGCACTCTCTGAGCTTTCAATAGCGATTCTTCCTTCATTTTCACCAAAGAGAATATAGTGAATTAAAGGATTGAAACCTGAATTTAAAACATCTTCATAACTATTTAAGTAATACTCAGAGTCAAACTTATTAGGGATATATAAAACTCTCTTCTCCCAATTACTTAGATAATCAGAGACGCTATCATCAGTTTTGTAATGACTTTTGTAATTTGAAAAGTCTAGACCACTATTTATTATGATTTCTTTATATTCATTGTTCATAGATTTTTCTCAAAAAATCGTTTATATATTTGTCTGGGGTTGTGAAGAAGTAATTTCCAATAATATTATTCATTTTTGTAACATCAACGCAGCTACTAATAACATCAGAAGAATACTTCTCCTTTACAATTATTTTACTGTGATTTTCTTTAAATTTAAGTACGCACTCTAAAATTCTATTCAGAGAAGTAGAGGAACCGCTTCCAATATTTACAACTCCACTAAAGTTTGAATTCGAAATCATCAATATAATCGAGGCGAGATCTTTTACATGTATGAAGTCACGGCTAGCATTTATATCGAAATATGCACTGAAAGTAGAGCCTGCTTTCATTTTATCTAAAAGAACATCAATAAAGCCATGGGAGGGGTGGTGGGAGTTTCCGAAAGGGTTCGTTACTCTTCCTATTATTAGAGGTACACCCAGAATATCGAGTCTAGATTGAAGTATGAGTTCTTCAATCATTTTAGCTCTACCATACCAACCTATCGGTTTTAAGATATCATCCTCTTTAAAAGGTCTTAAGGAGTTGCTTTCTCCGTACACCGTTCCCGCAGAAGATAAGTGGATAACACGTTTTGGCTTTTTGATTGTCACAGCATTTGCTAGATTTTCGATAATCGAATAGTTATCTTTAAACGCAGTAGAGAAAGAAGCTTCAAAGTCCTGAGGTTTATTTGACCCTGAAGCGTTGATAATTGTGGTGTTCTCAGTGTAATACTGTAGTAAATGACCCACCGATAGAGGGTCGGAAAGGTCTATGTTTACAATGTTTTTACCACTTTTAACTCTAGACGTCCCTATCCAAATTTTGCCTTGTTCTTCGATATCCTTACAAATAAAGCTACCGATAAAACCAGTAGCTCCCAGAATCAAATAATCCAACCTCATCCCTCGCTGCTTTTTGTTAGACTTTTTTACTTTGAGTGTTTCGAAAGAAAGCTCTCTAAAGCAATTTTTGCTATTTAAAATGCTCATCTCCCTAAGGTATGGTATCATTGAAATGTGACGTTTACACCGATTGATTTTGGAGAATTGATGAGAAAAGGAATAATATTAGCTGGCGGATCTGGCACACGTCTGCATCCATTAACTAAAGTAGTCAGTAAACAGTTAATGCCAGTATACGACAAGCCGATGATTTACTACCCTCTTACAACTCTTATGATGTCGGGTATTCAAGATATCCTCATCATAACCACCCCTGAAGAGCAGCAACGATTTATAGACTTAATAGGTGACGGCTCGTCCTTAGGTATAAACATTCAGTATGCAGTGCAGCCTTCACCGGACGGTTTAGCTCAAGCATTTCTGATTGGCGAAGAGTTTATCGGCAACGACAGTTGTTCACTTGTATTAGGCGATAACATTTATTACGGTCACGACTTAAAATTGTCTTTACAGAATGCATTTAAGCAAGAACATGGGGCTACAGTTTTTGGCTATCACGTTAACGACCCAGAACGCTATGGTGTAGTAGAGTTTGACGATAATTGGAACGCTCTTTCTATTGAAGAAAAGCCAGCTGTTCCTAAATCAAATTATGCAGTAACCGGCCTTTACTACTACGACAACCGCGTAGTGGACTTTGCTAAAGAAGTAAAGCCATCACCCCGTGGTGAACTTGAAATTACTGACTTGAACAACTTATATCTTCAAGATGGCAGTTTGAAAGTGGAGTTAATGGGTCGAGGCTCTGCTTGGCTCGATACTGGCACGTTAGATTCACTTCTTGATGCGGCAAACTTCGTTGCGGCTATAGAAAAACGGCAGGGCTTAAAGGTTTGTTGCCCAGAAGAAGTCGCTTATAGAATGGGTTATATAAACGCTGAGCAACTTGAAAGGTTAGCAACACCACTTAAGAAAAGTGGATATGGTGACTACCTGCTTAAAGTAATTAACGATAGAGTAAAGGTTTAGGCTTATTTTAGTTAAAAAGGGTGGTGTAGCCACCTTTCTTCTTAAGTAAATCGCCAGTTTGTACGGAAATTAAATGCAAGTAATTAAAACAGACATCCCTGACGTAAAAATCATCGAACCCAAAGTATTTGGTGACGAGCGCGGTTTTTTCTTAGAAACCTTTCGTACTGACTGGTTTAAGAAAGAGTGCGCGGATGTAGAATTTGTTCAGGATAACCACTCGAAATCTAGCCAAGGTATTCTTCGTGGCCTTCATTATCAGATGGAGCAAACCCAAGGTAAATTAGTACGCGTAGTTAGCGGCGAGGTTTACGATGTAGCAGTTGATATGCGTAAAGACTCACCTACTTATGGAAAGTGGGTTGGCGTTACATTATCTGCAGAAAATAAGCGTCAGCTTTGGGTTCCAGCGGGCTTTGCTCATGGTTTTTATGTAACCAGCGAATCGGCTGAGTTCGTGTACAAGTGCACAGACTATTATCACCCAGAATCTGAGGTATCAGTGAAGTATGACGACCCTACGTTAAATATCGACTGGCCTTTGGTGAATGGAGAGAAACCTTCACTTTCAGGGAAAGATGAAGCTGGGGTGGCATTTGTAGACGCACCTACATTTTAATTGTCATTGGGTACTAGCGATAAATGAATATTGTAATAATAGGTAAGTCTGGGCAGCTGGCATTTGAGCTTTCTCGTGAACTAGATAATAGCGATCACCAAGTCACGTTTTTAGGGCGCGATGATATTGATATTACTAGCTCTTCTGATATTGATGAGAAACTAATGCCTTTAAAAGCGGATGTTTTAATAAATGCATCGGCATATACTGCGGTAGATAAAGCGGAAGAAGATACCGACGCGTGCAAGGCTATTAATACGCTTGCTGTGAAGAACTTAGCAAACTTCTGCAAAGATAACAGCGCCTTCATGGTGCATGTGTCTACCGACTATGTATTTAACGGCCACAAAGGTTCACCTTATTTAACGGATGATCCTATCGAGCCGCAAGGTGCTTACGGTAAGTCAAAAGCTGAAGGCGAAAAAGCGCTGCTTGAAATACTGCCTGATGCTAGCTGTCTAATTCGTACTGCTTGGGTTTACTCGTTGCATGGCAATAACTTTGTGAAAACCATGCTGCGCTTGATGGCTGATAAACCTCAGTTAGCTGTAATAGATGATCAAATAGGTACCCCTACGTGGGCCAAAGGTCTAGCTGAAGCTTGTGTTTCTGCCGCTGAAGATAAAACAGCCGGTGTTTACCACTGGACCGATGAAGGTGTGGCAAGCTGGTACGATTTTGCTTTAGCTATACAAGAACTTGGTATTGATAAAGGTTTACTTAATAAGGCTATTCCGGTTTTACCTATTCCGTCAAGTCAGTACCCAACACCTGCAAAACGTCCTCACTATAGTGTGCTTGATAAACAAACTGCGCGTGAAGCATTTGCTTCGTGCAAGCCTACTCACTGGCGTCAGCAGTTAGCTAGCATGCTAGATGAATTGAAAGCCTAAATGGCAAGAACAGAATTATTTTTGGTAAAAAGAAAATGAGTAAAACGATTTTAGTAACAGGTGGCGCGGGCTTTATTGGCTCTGCGGTAGTTCGCCATCTTATAAACGACACTGACCATACAGTGGTTAATTTAGATAAGCTGACCTACGCGGGTAACTTAGAGTCATTAACTTCGGTTTCAAGCAGCGACCGCTATAGCTTTGAACAAGTTGATATTTGTGATGCTGAAGAAGTAAAGCGTGTTTTCAATACGCACCAGCCAGATATTATTATGCACCTTGCGGCAGAGTCTCACGTAGACCGTTCAATTGACGGGCCAGGTGAGTTTATTCAAACCAACGTTGTAGGCACATACACTTTGCTTGAGCAAGCAAGAGCGTATTGGTCAGCACTTGAAGGCGATAAAAAAGCAGGGTTTAAGTTCCATCATATTTCTACTGACGAAGTATACGGCGACCTTCCTCACCCAGATGAAGTTGAGCCAGGAACGGAGCTTCCACTGTTTACGGAAACTACTCCGTATGCACCAAGTTCACCTTATTCAGCAAGTAAAGCAAGCTCTGATCAGCTAGTGCGTTCGTGGCTTCGCACATACAAGTTGCCAACGCTTGTAACTAACTGCTCTAACAATTACGGCCCTTACCACTTCCCAGAAAAGCTTATTCCATTAGTTATTCTAAATGCACTAGCTGGTAAGCCGCTGCCTGTATATGGCAAAGGTAACCAAATACGTGATTGGTTGTATGTGGAAGACCATGCCCGCGCATTGGTAGTGGTTGCGCTTAATGGTGAAATCGGTGAAACCTACAACATTGGTGGCCACAACGAAAAGCAGAATATTGAAGTAGTGCAAACTATCTGTTCAATTTTGGATGAAGTTAAGCCAAAAGATAGCAAATACGCTGAGCAGATTACTTACGTTCAAGACCGCCCAGGGCACGATATGCGTTATGCAATTGATGCTAGCAAAATTGAGCGCGAGCTTGGATGGAAGCCGCAAGAAACGTTTGAAAGCGGTATTCGTAAAACTGTTGAGTGGTATTTAGCGAACGAAGGTTGGTGGAAAGCGGTTCTTGATGGTAGTTACCAAGGTGAGCGTTTAGGTACTGGAAGCTAATACCTATCACTATAAATCGTGATATGATAGAAAAGCCGCAAAATTGCGGCTTTTTTGTTTTTTAGTGTTGTTAGATATCGCTGTTAGGGATTGAGTTAGCTGTATGAAGAAATTGGTCATGTTAACCGTTAAAGGCGCTGTTGGTTTAGTACCAAAGGCGGTTAGAAACAAGCTGAAAAGCAACCATAAACTTACCGAGTTTTACAGCCGCTCTTTACAGCGTTCGGGGTTGTTTTATGGTTTCCCTTCTGAAAAAAAACGTATGGCTTTGTACAGTGCTTATCTCAAACAACAGGCGCAATATTTTCAAAGCCTAGCTCCTGTTGATAAAAGCGACTTCAAAATACAGGTTGTTATCTTTGGGGCAAAAAGTCTATCTTTAACATTAGACTCGCTTAACCAAGCAGGTGTAAAACATGAACGCATCTGTGTGGTGCGTGAAAATAGTGTTGGCGAATCGGTTCGGTGTGCCTCGACCATTTCTGAAGCGGTAAATGATTTACCTGAATCGACGAGGCTTCTACTTTTAAATAGCGGAGATACGATAACTAAAGAGTCTTTTGAAACGTTTCTAAAATGCGACAATGGCGGCGATATTGTTTACTGTGATACCGATAAGATTGACGCCAAGGCTCGAAGAGTCTCCCCTCATTTTTTGCCAGATTGGAATCCGGACTTACAGTTCTCTACAGGTTATGTGTTTACGGGCGTAATGTGTAAAGCGGCTTTGGTGAAACGGAATGGGGTAAGATCTTCGACAATTGCAGGTATCGTTTCAGAACTATGGATAAAGCTACCGCACTCATCAGTCGAACATATACCTTATACACTTATTCATCGCTCACCTAATAAAAAGATTACGCTTGAGGCTCTGGCAGATATAAGAACGGTTGTAGAATCCTTTACTTCTGCAACGCCGTCTTATAACGAAGAGCTCGCTGTAAATACTATTCAATGGCCTGTTGAATCTGAGCCTTTAGTCTCTCTTATTATTCCTACCAAAAATGGCAAGGCGCTTGTTAAAGCTTGTATAGAGTCAATATTAGAAAAAACCGTTTATCAAAATTATGAAATATTACTCATCGATAATGGATCTGATGAAAAAGAAAGTCTCGACTATTTTGCTAAGTTAGAGAAGCACTCCAAAATTCGTGTTCTTCGTTATCCCGGAGAATTCAATTATTCAGCAATTAACAATTTTGGCGTACAACATGCTTGTAAAACTAGTTCGATAATAGGGCTTATCAATAATGATATTGAAGTAATAAACCCTCATTGGCTATCAAGCATGGTAGGGCATGCGGCACGGGACGATATTGGATGCGTTGGGGCTAAACTGTTGTACTCTGATGGCAGAATACAGCATGCTGGTGTTGTACTCGGGTACGGTGGTGGTGCAGGTCATGCACATAAATATTTCCCGAGGTATCACCCTGGGTATATGAAGCGTTTAATTGCAACGCAGAATTATTCTGCAATTACGGCGGCTTGTTTGTTAGTGAAGAAATCATTGTTTGTAGAAGTTAACGGATTGAATGAAAAAGATCTAACCGTCGCCTTCAATGACGTAGACTTTTGCCTGCGAGTCAGAGAGACCGGTGTACGAAATGTTTACTGCGCTGAGGCCGAACTCTATCATCATGAATCGGTGAGTAGAGGGTTAGACCACGCGCCGGAAAAAGCAGCAAGATTTAATCGCGAACTAGAATTTTTAAAAAAACAGTGGGGCAAGTATATACAGCATGACCCCGCGTATAGCCCAAACCTTACACTTATGCGTGAGAACTTTTCCATCAAATCGAAAGAAGAGTTTTCTAGTTAGAAATAGCTTTAAAATAATTTGAAAGTTGGAACTTGTTAGAAAAATGGAATCAACAATGAGCAAATACAAAATAGCAGTAGCTGGTACCGGGTACGTAGGCTTATCGAACGCAGTGTTGTTAGCACAACACAATGAAGTGAAGGCGGTCGACCTAGTCCCAGAAAAAGTCGAGATGCTGAACAATAAAAAGTCTCCAATTGAAGACAAAGAAATCTCTGAGTATTTAGCAACAAAAGAGCTTAACCTAGAAGCTACATTAGACGCGCAAGTTGCTTATAAAGATGCTGACTATGTTGTAATAGCAACACCAACAGATTACGACCCGCAAACTAACTACTTCAATACAGGTAGTGTAGAGGCGGTTATCAAAACGGTAATGGAAATTAACCCTAATGCCGTGATGATTGTAAAATCGACCGTGCCGGTAGGATTTACCAAAGACGCAAAAGCCCGTTTTGGTTCTGACAATATTATCTTTTCGCCAGAGTTCTTGCGTGAAGGCAAAGCGCTTTACGATAACCTTTATCCTAGCCGTATTATAGTAGGCGAGCGTAGTGAGCGTGCAGAAGTCTTTGCTAAATTACTTCAGCAAGGCGCAATTAAGGAAGATATTAACGTGTTGTTTACCGACAGCACCGAAGCAGAAGCTATCAAGCTCTTTGCTAACACTTACTTAGCAATGCGCGTCGCTTACTTTAACGAATTAGATAGCTATGCAGAACGTAATGGTCTTGATACTAAGCAAATCATTGAAGGTGTCGGTTTAGACCCGCGTATCGGTAATCACTACAACAACCCTAGCTTTGGTTACGGTGGTTACTGCTTACCAAAAGATACTAAGCAGTTACTGGCTAACTACAGTGAAGTGCCGAATAACATGATTCAGGCCATTGTAGATGCTAACCGCACCCGTAAAGATTTTATTGCTGATTCAATAGTAAGCCGCGGGCCAAAAATTGTAGGCATCTATCGCCTTATCATGAAATCTGGTTCTGATAACTTCCGCGCAAGTGCTATCCAAGGCATCATGAAGCGTATTAAAGCGAAAGGTATTGAAGTTGTAGTTTACGAACCAGTACTTAAAGAAGCAGATTTCTTTAATTCACGCGTAGTAAACGACTTAGAAGAGTTTAAGAAAATCTCTGACGTAATCGTAGCAAACCGTGTAACAGGCGATATTGAAGACGTACTAGATAAAGTATACAGCCGCGACTTGTTCAACGCCGACTAACCCTAAACTGTGGGGGCAGAGTCAGGACTCTG
Organism: Alteromonas sp. AWM4_230; assembly: GCF_056158305.1. Taxonomy (NCBI): domain Bacteria; kingdom Pseudomonadati; phylum Pseudomonadota; class Gammaproteobacteria; order Alteromonadales; family Alteromonadaceae; genus Alteromonas; species Alteromonas sp. AWM4_230. The sequence goes on from NZ_JBSWTB010000001.1 coordinate 1,013,291, forward strand.
ACCCCACGATTGCCAAAAGGCCAGGATACAAACCTGGCCTTTTAGTTTCAGCAAGCTCATATCAAGCCACGATCATTTATCAGATCGCCCATACCTATCAGAAAAACGAACAATGTCGTCTTCCCCAAGATAAGCGCCTGACTGTACTTCGATTAGTTCTAGTGGAATCTTTCCTGGGTTTCCCAAGGCGTGAACCGCACCAATAGGAATGTAGATCGACTCGTTTTCTGTTAGCATTTGCGTTTCATCACCAATGGTCACATTAGCAGTGCCAGAAACTACCACCCAGTGTTCAGCTCTATGGTGATGCATTTGTACAGATAGCTTTTCGCCTGGCTTCACGGTTATGCGTTTAACTTTAAATCGTCCGCCATTGTCGATTGAATCGTAACTTCCCCAAGGCCTAAACACTTCGCGGTGGAATTCAAACTCGGGGCGTTTTTCAGCTTTCAGTTTGTTTACCACTGTTTTGATATGTTCGGCATCTTTCTTATTTGCCACCATAACAGCGTCTTTGGTTTCAACAACCACAACATCTTCCAAGCCAATAACTGCCACTAAACTATGTTCTGCATTTACGTAGCTGTTTTTGGTACCTTCTAATAGCGTATCGCCAGTAGTTACATTGCCGTTTTCATCTTTGTCACCTGTTTCCCACAAGGATGACCAACTACCTACGTCTGACCATCCCGCATCTAATGTTACCATTGCAGCTTCTGTTGTTTTTTCCATCACCGCGTAGTCAATAGAGTCGCTAGGGCATGAAGCAAAGGTTTCTTCATCTATACGCACAAAGTCGAGATCTTTTTCGGTTTTCTCAATTGCTTTTTTACAGGTTTCGTAAATCTCGGGGGCGTGGGCTTCAAGCGCTTTTAAGAAGGCACTAGCCTTAAACATGAACATACCGCTATTCCAGAAGTATTCCCCTGAGTTAACGTATTCGGTTGCGGAAGGCATATCAGGTTTTTCAACAAATTCACTTACATCGAAGCCAATATTTAGTTTATCCCCAGCTTTTATATATCCGTAGCCCGTATGAGGTTGGGTAGGAACAATGCCGAATGTCACTAACTTACCTTGTTCAGCTAAAGCCTGGGCTTCCTTTATCTTCGACTGAAATGTATCGCTATCTTGAATCAAGTGATCAGCTGCCAATACCAAAAGGACGGGGTCGTCGCCACCTTCCATAGCTTGAAATGCTGCCAGTGCGATAGCTGGCGCTGTATTTCTTCCTACAGGCTCTAACAGTATATCGCTGTTATCGACACTGATTTGGCGCATCTGCTCAGCAACTAGAAAGCGATGTTCCTCGTTACAGATAATAGAAGGCGGTAGAGACTCTATTCCATCAAGTCGTAGCACAGTGTCTTGAATCATAGTTTTGTCAGATGTAAGTGACAGAAACTGTTTGGGTAGAGCCGCGCGAGATTTTGGCCACAAGCGGCTTCCCGTACCACCCGCTAAAATGACTGGCTTCATTAGCGTTCCTTGATTTTTTGGTATATGTATTCTTGGCTCAGTATACTAAGTTATTTCGATATTTAAACGAATAAAGGCTGCTTTGGTGCAGTTCGAATCATTACATATTTTTCTCACAAAAAACTTCCCAAACCTCAAAATTCGAAATAAAATCCGCGCCAATTCAACCCCTGCCATTAAGCCTTAAGCTTAATCACACTTGGCGGGGAAGAAGCATGCTTTAAATTGTGGGGTCAGAGTCGTGACTCTGACCCCACTGCTAACTGCTTATAAGTTATCAAAGCTTACAAGCAGTAAAGTGAGTTCATGCTACCTACCATATACCGCAGCGTGAACTTCGTTTCGTTTAGTTTGCTTTTATTAGCGGAGTCGTTATGAATAGGCTGCGTGAGCTTTCCAGCCAAGTGATGGATGTTTACCAATCTCTTTCTCAAGAATTCAGCGCATATCAATCAAGTCAGTCATTAAACTGTGTTGAGAAATGCGGCGCATGTTGCAATAAACCCGACATTGAAGTGTCGCCTTTAGAAATGCTGCCATATGCACTGCATCTGTTTGATAGTGGTCAAGCCGAACAAGTATTCGATGAGCTTCAAAGCTATAGCGGTTTTGCATGCAAGCAATATCAACGCTTGAGTTTAGACGGTACAGAAGGTTATTGCGGGATTTACGAATACCGCCCCGGAATTTGCCGTATGTTCGGCGCTGCAGGCTATAAAACTAAATCAGGCGAAGCAACGCTTTCGGTATGCAAACCAATAAAGCAAGCCGTACCTGAAAAATATGCGGCCGCGCTAATTTCTATACAGCCGGCATGGGGTCAGAGTCACGACTCTGACCCCATGTCTACCATGTCTATATCGAGTAGCAAACCACCAATGATAGCTGAAGGTAGACAAAGGCTGGCGCAACTGGATTACGAGTTAGGCGATAAGCTTATGCCTATAAACGATGCGCTACGCTACATACTAGAAAAAATACTTACGCTAAGTTTCTATTCACAAAATATAGATGATGGCGTTGCAGCGTAACATGCAGTAAGCATGGGGTCAGAGTCATGACTCTGACCCCCAAAGTGCTTCACTGATTCCAAAAACTTCGTTGCTGAACTTTGAGCCTGATTTTCAAGGTACAGGATTGTACTCCGCAAAAGTCCACTTATCATCGATAAATAATAACGACTAATCGGAGCGAGAGTATGGCAAGAAGGAGAAGGATTTCCCCAGCAGGTTTCCCTGTACATGTTATTCAACGCGGCAATAATCGTTCTAATTGCTTTCTAAGTGAAACGGACTTTATTGCTTACGTAAAATGGCTCAATGTTTACGCGAAGAAGTTTAATATACACATACATGCCTGGGTATTGATGACAAATCACGTTCATTTACTTTGCACACCTCAAAAAGATAATAGGGGGGTGAGTGCAATGATGCAGTCAATCGGTCGAATGTATGTAAGGAGATTTAATGCAAAATATGAGCGTACCGGGACCTTATGGGAAGGGCGTTTTCGTTCCTGTATAGTGGATTCAGAGAAATACCTAATGACGGTGTCACGCTACATAGAGCTCAATCCAGTAAGAGCAGGCCTGGCGAAACACCCAGCTAATTATAAGTGGTCAAGCTATCATCGCAATGCACGTGGGGTTCACACCTCATTATGCACTGAGCACCCAATATACACATCATTAGGCGCAGATCCTGAAGCGCGGCAAAAGTCTTACAGCGCACTTTTTCATGACGAACTTTCAAATAAAGATATAGAGCGTATTCGAACATACAGTCAAATAGGTAAGGCACTTGGCTCAGAACAGTTTAAAACGCGACTATATGAAGCATTGGGGTCAGAGTCTTGACTCTGACCCCAAAACTCGGTCTCACACTAAAATTTCGCGTGCCGCTGCCACTATCGCCTCACTAATTGTGTAGTCGGCACGGCTTTTACCGGTAATGGCGTAGTATCTTTCGTTAAGGGTATTGGCGTTACCTATACAATGCACGCCATATTGTTCTTCTACGTGTTTTGATATAGCTGAAGGGGCACAGAATACGCCAAAGTCCTCGCTGCCGAATAACTTCAGCAGTGCAGTATCATCGAATTCAGCTACAATTTTGGGGTAAAGCTGTTCGGTTTCAAGCCAGCTTGTAAGTGCTTGGCGTATGCCCGACGTGTTACCTTGAATAAGTAACGGCATTTGGTTTAAACAATCTGGAAACTGTAGCCCTTCATTTAGGGGCGACTTAGCAAAAAAGCTTAAAGAGCTTTCCCCTAAGAAGTAGCTGTTAGCGCTAATTTGCGTACCGGGCGCTATGCCTCTGTCTGCAACAATAAAGTCGATGGCATTTATGGCCAGCTCTTTTAATAAACCGTCAAAGCTATCTTCTTTAACTACGTACTTTACTTGCGAGAACTTGCGCATGGTGTCGTGCACAAAATCATAAAAAAGCACTTTTGGAATACCATTTGTAATACCTATTACGAATTCCTTCGTATTTACTTCATCGCTATTGTTAAGTATTTCAGCCAGTTGGTTACCCTTATGAAATATTTCGCTGGCATACTGATAACTTACTTTACCCCGTGCGTTTAGGTACAGCCGCTTGTTTATTCTGTCAAATAGTGAATAACCAAGCTGACTTTCAAACGTGCTCAGTTGCCCGCTTACTGTTTGAGGGGTAACGTGGAGTAACTTAGCTGCTTTGGCAATGCTACCTTCGCGGGCAACCAGATAAAAATAATAGAGATGGTGGTAGTTAAGGTGATGCATACTTTAGCAGCCTGTTAAACGGGTAGAGAAATGTACTCTGACCCCATTATTCATAAACACAATTATTTTCGATGAAGTATTAAGAATATAACAGATATAATCTTATTAACCATTGCAATACACTATAAGTGTTGTTGCATATGCTATTTATAACAACGCATAACTAACTTTTCTGAGCTAGCGGTATATTGAAGACATAACTATGGCTAAAACAATAAACTTACGTAAAACGCGAAAAACTCTGTTTTCGTTATTAAAACCAGAGGCTGGCTTTTTTTGGGTAGCAATCGCTTATGGCGTTGCAATTAGTTTGATGACACTAGCAGTACCTATTGCTGTACAAACGCTAATTAACAGTATTGCCAATATCGGCTCAACACGTGCGGTTATCATCCTCGCTGTTATTTTGTTTCTTACCTTGTTTATATCAGGTGTATTCAGCGCACTTCGTATGCGCGTAATGGAGTTTTACGAGCGCAAGGTGTATGCACGCCTTACCGCAGATTTAGGGCTTAAGACTATTCTTGCCCCGCATAGCTTTTTCGAAGGTCGTCAGAACGTAAGTATTACGCAGCGCTACTTCGATATTATGACGTTTCAAAAGAACATGCCTTCGCTGATGATCGACGGCTTTGCTCTAGTACTACAAATGCTGGTGGGTTTTACGTTAGTTTCATTTTACCATCCCGCACTTTTTGCCTTTAACGTAGTGCTTTTACTTACGATGTATGCCGTATGGAAAATTTGGGGGCGGGGCGCTAAACGCACGGCCATCGAACTTTCTCACGCTAAGTATGATTCCGCTAAGTGGTTGCACGACATTGCCATCGCACACGAGTTTTTCAAATCGGCGGATCACGTGGAATATGCCGGTCGCAGTACCGAAGGCTATATCAGTAACTATGTGAAAAAGCACAAAAGCCACTTCAATTACACTTTCGCGCAAGTGGTAATGTTCCTATTAATGTATGCGGTGGCAAGTGCTTCGCTACTTGGCATTGGTGGCGTGCTTGTTGTACAAGGTGAACTGTCTATTGGTCAGCTCGTTGCTGCTGAATTGGTGATGTCTGCCGTATTCTTTGGCTTATCTCGCTTTACTCAGTACTTAAAGCTTTATTATGAACTCTACGGTGCAGCCGAAAAGTTGGGTGGTGCTTTAGCTATGCCCCAGGAAGAGCTAAATGCCTCAGAGCACATCCCTACATCGTCTAAGTTGGTGTTTAACAATGTAGAGCTTAAACATGGAAATGATACCTGCCATTTAAACGTTGTGTTCGAGCCAGGTACTAAGTATTTCGTGACTACTGACAAGAGCTGGGTTCAAAAGCAACTGTTGGGGCTAGTAAAGCAATATGACCGCGTGAAGTCAGGCGATATATTATTAGGTGAATTTAGCCTAAACGATTATGACACCCATGAGTTAAGGCAGGCGGTAACTATTTTAGATCGCTCGTTAATTATTGAAGTGTCTATCGAGCGATACTTGAAACTGGCTCATCCCGACGCGAGCATTGCCGATATTCGCGCCGCCCTTGAAGAAGTTGAAATGACGAAGGTTGTCGATAGCTTACCGGAAGGTCTGCAGACCAAAGTGTCGGTATTAGGTGCGCCTTTACAGCCGCTAGAGTTCTTACTGCTTAAGCTGGCTGCTGCTATCGTAGGAAAACCTAAGCTGCTTGTGTTGAACCAGCACTTTGATGCCATACCTGTCGACTTAAGAGCAAGATTACTAAGACGCTTAAGCAAGTACGATTTCACCGTAATGTACTTTACCAATATGCCAATACCGGATTGCTTCGAGGGTGTGCTTCATCTACACGATAATGCCACGGCTATGTTGAACACATATAGCGCTAGCGAATCGCCAGTCAGTGGTGAGCATGAAAGTACTAATGCTAATAATGGACAAAGTAATAACTTACAGAGAAATGATAAGGAGGGTGAGTAAGTGAATAACGCAGAACGTCGCTTTTTAGACAACATTACATCATTGCCCTCTTTGAGAGTGCCCAAGCTCCACCGCGTCATCACAGGCGTGATCATTTTCTTGGTACTAGCTGCTGGATTAATACTGTACTTTACTCCATGGATCCAAACCGCCTATGGAACGGGTATGGTTGACTCGCTCGACCCTAAAGACAGAACCCAGCCTATTAACGCTCTTGTCGATGGACAGGTCAAAAAATGGCATGTGAGAGAAGGTCAGCAAGTTAAAGCGGGCGAGCCTATTGTTACGCTTATTGATATTGATGCTCAGCGTCTTGAAAAGCTTCAATCTCAACTTTCTGCTGCAAATCTTAAAAACCAAGCTAACGAAACGGCGGTGAGAAATGCCGAAAATAACTTGGCGCGCCAAAAGTCACTGCAGGAACAAGGCTTGGTGTCTCGTAAAGAAGTTGAGCAAGCCGAAATCAAAGTACAGGAGCTAAGAGCAAAAGCCGCAGCGTCTGTATCTGAAATAAACGAAGTAAGTATGACGCTCTCTCGTCAATCTACCCAAACCAAGTTTGCACCGGTAGATGGTACCGTGGTGCGTTTACTGTCGGGTGGTGTGTCTACTTTTGTGAAATCTGGCGATATCTTGGGTCAGTTTATTCCTGCCGATGCCAAGCGTAGTGTGCGGGTAACGGTAAGAGGTTTAGACGCACCATTGGTAAAGCCTGGTGCAAAAGCGCGATTGCAGTTTGAAGGTTGGCCTGTTTTCCAGTTTAGCGGGTGGCCGGGAAGTGCAATAGGAACCTTCGGTGGTGAAGTAGTATATGTTGAGCCAGTGGCAAACGCCACGGGCGACTTTAATGTTTGGATCAGACCCGACGAGTCCGACGTTCCATGGCCAGCAGAAAGTTCGGCCCGTTTAGGTAGCCGTGTAAAAGCATGGGTGCTGCTAGAGGAAGTACGATTAGGTTATGAAATGTGGAGACAGTTAAATAACTTCCCGCCATTACCTACACAGCAGTCATCAACAGGTGGAGCAAAAGGTTCAGGGGCTTCGATATGGTAATGCGCAGATTGTTTTTTACTGCTATTGCATTAGCTACATATATAGGTGGAAGTGTACCTGGTTCATTCGCGCAGATACAAAATACAAGTCAAGTGCAAACTCAACAGGGTAGGCAGGCACCAACCATAGAAGCGTTAGTTGATAGCATGGTGAACTATCATCCTTATGTGCAGGCGATTAACGAAGGAAACTATCAAGCTGCCGCTGAACTTGAGATTGCAAGGAGCAGCTTCGACCCCTTTATTGAACAGAAAACCAAAAGCCGAGTGTCAGGTTATTACGATGGGACTAACCTCACTCAGCGTTTCACCAACCCAATTGAAGACTTTAACGCGTCTGTATTTGGTGAGTATCGAATTGCCGCAGGTGACTTTCCTAGCTATGAAGGGTATTACGATACGCTTTCTGCCGGTGAGGCCAGTTTAGGCGTCGCCATGTCGCTTTTGCAAAATCGTGAGATAGATAAACGCAGAACTGAATTGCGCAACGCAGGGCTGGCTACCTCGCAATGGCAAGCACTAGCGACGAGCCTTATAAACGACTTTGTCTATAAAGGTGTAAGTGAATACATTGCGTGGTACGAGAGTGCGTTACAAATTCAAGCCGTCACCGAGTTACTTAATACGGCGTCTGAACGTGAAAAAGCCTTGGTTACTCGGGTAGAGAAGGGCGACTTAGCCAGTATTGTGCTTACCGAGTTTAAAGCCAACTTACTTCAACAGCGTTTAACTTTGGCCGAACTTAAGCAAAAGCGAGATACGCACGCGCAAATGCTGTCTTTTTACTGGCGCTCACCAACGGGTGACATGTTGGCAATTAACAGTGACCAGCCACCTACCGATTTAAGCTGGCCCTTTTGGATTGGCAACAGCCAGTTGGTTACGCTTCGCAATGCGCTTCGAAGTCACCCAGAATTAGACGTAATGAAGTTAGAACAGCAGGTGGTAGAAAATAAAGTTGCACTAGCTGACAACGCGCTACTCCCCAAGCTTGACCTTACAGCCTCTATCGCCAGAGATGTGGGGGCAGGCTCTGAAACATTGGAAGGCAAAGAAACCAAAGTGGGCTTATCGTTTTCTTATCCGCTAGGCAACAGAAAGGCGAAGGCAGAGCGCGCTCAACTTCAGTCAAAGCAACGAGAGCTTGCACACAAGCTAACATCAACGCAGCAAGCTATCGTTCAACGATTCGAACAAGCTCTTATTTATTGGTTGCAAGCAAAGGATATTGTGTCGCTTCAAAGTGAAAATGCTGCGTTAGCGAAAACTTTGTCGAAGGTAGAGAAAACGCGATTCGATGCAGGTGACAGTGATATGTTCGTATTAAATGCGCGAGCGCAAAACGAGATTAAAGCAAAGATCAAAGAGATCAAAGCCAAGGCCGACTTATTAAAATCCGAGCTTATGCTATATAAAGAAGCGGCAATGCTGCATTCTTTCGATAACTAACTTTGTAAAACCCAACCATTGTAATTGCAATATAGGGATGTGTACGAGCTAAAAAGGCTATAAGTACGGCTTACTTCTATTTACGACAAAACTTATTCCAAATGAAGTTACTACAAAGCCATAAACGAAAACGGCGTATTGATTTACTCAATACGCCGTTTCAGTTAAGCACTGTTTATGAACTGGAAGACTAATTGTTTAGCGCACTATTTACGTCGTCTTCACTTAGACCCGCCGACATAGCATATTCTTTTAACTTATCATCAGACACACCAGCATGTTGAGCGGTGTTCAAAATACGCATCACTTGTTCACGCTGCTGCGCTGATTCTCGTACTGCTGTTTCGACCACTGTTTCCGCTTCGTTAGGAAACACTGCCAAAAGTGCATCTACTACATATTCACCAACAAAAGGTACAGCGTTTAACGCACTTGTCATTATATCGACAATCTTGTTTGGATGTTCCTGAGACAATGTCTGCACTATGCTGTCAGCAGCATCAGGTTGCGTTAAT